>NZ_CP151800.1:3600000-4200000 GCF_038449125.1 Kosakonia sp. BYX6
GCAGCGCGAAGGCGGCACCCTCTTCCAGCGGATTGAGTAACGGAAGGTAAGTCAGCCCCATCACGATGCCATCGCTCAGGTTGGCATACACCAAGTACCACAGCAGTAACGGCACCAGCGGCAACAATGCCAGCGCGCCATACAGCGCAGGCCAGACGCGAAACGGCCAATAGCCGCGGCGTATCGCTGCCAGTACCAGTGCGATAACCGCGCCGCCCGCCGCCATTGGCAGACCTGCTTGCCAGGGTTCAGCCCCCCAGGGCAGCGATTCAACAAACCACCACAGTTCGTAACCCGCCGCCAGCAATAACATCCAGAACAAGGAAATATGCAGCCCTTGTGACAGCCGTGGCAGCGCTGCGTTGTGCTCTTTGCGCAGTAAAACCAGCGCGGAAGGCAGCGCCACGCACCAGGCCAGGTTTTGCCATCCCGCAGCCAGAAGATGGCCGCCAGTGTCAATTTGTTCACCGACCAGCAACGCCATCGCCGGCCACAACAGCCACTGCGCATAACCCAGCTCCGGCCAAGACCAACGCAGGCTGCCCGCACGCCACAGCCACACCGACAGCGCCAGCAGGAACAGCGCGCCAAAACCGGCATGCACCGACGCAGGCAGGACAAGCTGCGCGGCAGCGGCGAGGGCGATAATCCAGAACAGAATCCCGCCCGCCAGCAGCAGCCAACTTCCCTCACGCCGCATACCGCGCCACAGCGCGGATCCGACCAGCCAGCACGCGCTGAGCACGGCAAAAATCAGCAACGTTGAACGGGCGTTGATACCATCGGAAACCGCCCACAGCGCGCTTATCAGCGCCAGCAACAGTAACGCCGTGCCGCTGTAACTCATGCGTCGCTGATGTTGCTGCACGCCAAGCCACAAAATCCCCAGCCCTTCCAGCGCCCAGGCCATGGCCGTCCAACGCGCCGACAGCGCCAGCGGAATAGCCAGCGTGGCGAAGGCACCGCCGAGCGCCAGTGCCGCCAGCACCAGCGGCTTCCCAGCCGCGGGGTAACGTTTCAACGCAATCCTTGCCAGCGCCAGATAGAACAGGCCAAACCCCAGCGCGCTAAACGCCGGGCCGTATGTCCAGTGCTGCGTCATGACGTATTGCATACCAAAGCCCGCCAGCGGCGGAGCAAACAGCAGCACGCCGTCGATGATCCGCTCGCCACGGCGCTGCGCGCGTAATGAAAGCGCGACGCTCAGCACACCGAAAATGAGGATGTTGGCAATCAGGAATAGCTGGCAGCTCAGGTAATCTTGCGGGCGGTAATTCGCCAAGCCCCACAGCCCGGCAACGCCGAAAGTGAAGATCATCCCCAGCAGGTTCAGCTCGCGCCAGTGCTGCCAGAGGCTAATGGCAAGAATGCCGACGGAAAGCAGCAGATAGAAAGAGAACAGCGTGATAGGGCTGCCGCCGCCACTTGCGAGCAGCAGCGGCGCGAGGTAACCGCCGAGGCTCGCCAGCAGCGCCAGGCTTAGTGCTTTTTGCAACACCGCCAGCCCAACGCTTGCCGCGCAGATAACCATCAACAGCACAAACGCCAGCGTCATCGGCAACATCTGCCACAGCCGGAATGCGCCAAATACCGTCAAATAGAGCGCACCGACTGCGCCGCCTTGCAAGATCAGCGCAAACACCGTCTGTTTATGTCGCAAACGCCAGCCCAGCCCCAGCAGCACAATCGCCACCAACGCCACCGAAACCAGCCGCAGTTCCAGTGGGAACAGAGCGTATTCAACGGTATAACGCAGCAGGAAAGAGAGGCCGATAAACAGCAGCACAATGCCGAGTTTCGCCAGCGGGTTGCCCTGCATAAACCAGCGCGCCAGCGACGTAACCATGCCCCACGAGGCGGCGTCCGGCTTGTTCGCAGCAGGCTGAGGCCCTTCAGAGACAGGTTCAGGCACGGGCGACGCCGCTTTGCGTCCCCACGGATTCGCCGCAGGCGCGGCAGGTTGCGGTATATCAACCGGCGCAACAGGCGGGGGTTCCGCGGCAACGGTTGCCGGTTGTGAGCTGCTCTCCAGACGGTTTTCGAGAATGCTTAACCGCTGGCGTAGCTGAAAAAGTTCAGCCTGCGTGGCGACGCTGCGCCGCCAGGCGGTGATAGCCAAAATGGGCACCACCACCAGCGCCAGAAAAAGTACCACCACGCCAAATATGACAAGACCATCCATGAACTTCGCCTTCGCTGAAAAAGAGGAGACGTAATGCCCGTCTCCACTCGCGTTTGGCTCAGGAGGCAGACCAGACAGAGGCGCTGATAGCTGAAAGCGTCAGCACACCGTCTTGTAGGGTACCTGTACCTTCTTTTAGCCGCCAGTTTTTCGCCCGCAGGAGCGGCGAATCTTCCAGCACCACTTCACACGCTTCGCTGCGATTAATAGCGACCAGCACGCGCTGCTGGCGATAAACGCGCGCAAATACCAGCACGTTTTCTTGGGCGTAAATCACCTGGCATCCACCGTAACGCAGCGCCTGATTGCGCGCACGTAACGCCGACATTCGGCTATAAAGCGCCAGCAGGTGGGCATCCTGGCGTTTTTTATCCCAGGGAAACGGCTTGCGACAAAACGGATCGTTCGCCCCATCCAGCCCCACTTCGTCGCCATAATAGATGCAGGGCGTGCCGGGCCAGCAAAAGAGCCACACCACCGCCAGCGGCAGCCGGGCGACATCTTTGCCGAGCACGGTTTTAAAGCGCGGCGTATCGTGGCTGTCGAGTTGGTTAAACATGCGCAATTGCTGTTGATGCGACAACCCGGCGCGGTAGTTATCCATCCACGCGGCGCAGGTTTGCGCATCCATGTTTTGCGGGTCGCGCGACATATCACTGTTCGCCAGAAACGCCCACACCGGCAGGGTAAAACCCCGATAGTTCATCGCCGCATCTTCGGCATCGGCCTGCAACCACTGGCGCGCATCGCCAAAATGTTCGCCGACCATATACGCCTGCGGCTGCGTCGCTTTCGCCGCCTGCGTAATGCCCGTAACATGCCGCAAGTTGTTACGCGCCCCGCCGTCTTCCCCCAGCATGTGCACCACATCAAGCCGCCAGCCATCCATGTTCCACGGCGCTTTTAGCCAGTGGCGCACAATACTTTCTTCACCCTGATACATCTCTTCGACCAGCGTCGAGGATTGATAATCGAGTTTCGGCAGACTTGCGTAACCCAGCCAGTCACGGGCGTGGCCGTTTTCGTCAAAGCTGTACCAGCTACGCCAGCGCGAATCCGGGTTATGGCATGCGCCGCCCGTCGCACGGTTATGGCGATCAAACCAGGCGTGGGAATCGCCAGTGTGGTTGAACACGCCATCGAGGATCAACCGCATGTTCATTTTCTGCGTGTTGTGCCGCAAACGCAGCAGCGCCTCGTCGCCGCCGAATTGCGGATCAACATGGCGGTAATCTTCAGTGTCATATTTATGCACGCTCGGCGCGACGAACACCGGGTTGAGATAGAGCGCGGTGACGCCAAGTTTTTTTAAGTAGGGCAGCTTCTCGCTGATGCCATCCAAATCGCCGCCATAAAAGGTGGATCCGCCTGCTTCCCCGCTGAGCGGTTCATCCCAGTCGCACAGCACGATCGGCTGCCCGGCCGCATGGTGAAAATAGACGTTATCCTGATCCGCCGAACGCGGCTGGCTGCGGGCAAAGCGATCCGGGAAAATTTGATAGAACACCTGATCGGCCACCCACGCCGGGCCGCTATCGGGCGCGTCGATGGCGAACTGTTCCAGTTTGGCGGGCGGAAAACGGCTAAAACCCTGCGGGGTAAACCACAGCTGGCGGTCTTCCCACAGCAACTTAAAGCTGTAGCGGCGGCGCGGTTGCCCGCAGGTTAAATCGATTGCCGCTCGCCAGACAGTCACGCCGTTTTCCAGCGTTTGACGCCCGCGATGCATCGCCACAGCCATCTCTTCGTTGTCGATTTCCACCCGTAACGTCACGCGCGGCGGCAACGACGTGCCGCTAAGCCACAAGGTAATGATCAACTGCTGCTGGTGCTGCTTCACAAATGGCGCGACGGGCAGGTGCCATGCATTCAACATCAAAAATCCCCTTTGCTCAAAATGACGCCACTGTTTCATAGCGCACCGCGTCTCGCCTCCTTCTTTCGATTTTTTTAAGGGGGTGAGAACGAGGGCGCAGATGTGATCTGGCCGGATATTCACCGGGCATATGTGCGAGTTTTCTCCAGCGCGTTTCGTGCTAATGCCCGAAGTCTGCCGCCTGGCGGGTTTTTATACTGGTTAAAACGATAATCGCCAGGAAATAAGTATGAATATCAAACCGGAAATTCTTGTTATCACAGAAATTCCCCAACCGATGATCGATACCCTCGAACGTCACTTTGTGGTGCACAAATACTGGCAGCAGGACGCCGAAACACAGTTGCGCGACCATGCGCCCACCATTCGCGGCGCGTTGACGCGTGCGGCGAAAGGCATCAGCACGTCGCTTATTGAACAGCTTCCGGCGTTGGAGGTGATAAGCGGTTTTGGCGTTGGTGTGGACGCGACCGATCTCGACACCTGCCGCCGCCGTGGCATTCATGTCAGTAATACACCTAATGTGTTGAATGAGTGTGTGGCCGATACCGGGCTGGCGTTGATGCTGGCGGTGACGCGCAAAATTTGCGAGGCCGACCGTTTTGCCCGCGCGGGTGAATGGGAAAAGGCAGTTTTCCCCGGCGCCTGGAAGATGAGCGGCAAGCGCTGCGGCATTGTCGGGATGGGGAATATTGGTCATGACGTCGCGCAGCGCGCAGCGGCGTTTAACATGCCGATTCACTATTTCAGCCCGCAAGAAGCGCGTAACAGCACCTGGCAACGCCATGACTCGCTTGTTGCGCTGGCGAAAGCGGTGGATTTCCTGGTACTGACGCTGCCTGGTGGGGCGAAAACGCATCATGTGATTAGTCGTGACGTGCTGGAAGCGCTGGGGCCGGACGGCATTTTGGTGAATATTGCACGCGGCAGCGTGGTGGATACCGAGGCGTTAATCGCCGTGTTGCAGGAGGGGAAATTGCGCGGTGCGGGGTTGGATGTGTTTGAGCAAGAGCCGCATATTCCGCCCGCGTTGCGCGATGTGCAAAACGTTGTGCTGCTGCCGCATATTGCCAGCAACACGGCAGAAACGCGCCAGGCGATGGCGGATCTCACCATCAATAATCTGGTGAGTTATTTCAACGACGGGAAGTTGTTGACGCCGGTGGTGTGAGTTTTGCCGGGTGGCGCTACGCTTACCCGGCCTACGAATCACATTGGGCAACATCGCCGGGTGGTGCTGCGCTTACCCGGCCTACGAATCACATTGGGCAACATCGCCGGGTGGTGCTGCGCTTACCCGGCCTACAAAACCCTTTCGCCATCAGGCGGCTTTTTTGAATTTCCAGCCAATCAACAGCAGCACGATCCACGCAAAACCCACATACAGCGAAATACGGGTATCCGGGTGCCAGCCTATCAGCGCGATGATAAACACCAGGAAAATCAGCCCGGCGACGGTGGTTGCGACACCGCCTGGCACTTTGAATTTCAATGCCTTGACTTCGTCAGCCGACAGACGACGGCGGAAACCAATTTGCGACAGCAGGATCATGATCCACACCCACACCGTGGCGAAGGTCGCCAGCGAAGCAATCACCAGGAAGACGTTTTCCGGCATGATGTAGTTGAGGTACACCGCCAGCAGCAGCGCGAGGGTCATCACCAGCACCGTCACCCACGGAATACCGCGACGAGACGTTTTGGCGAACATCTTCGGCGCGCTGCCCTGCTCCGCCATACCGTGCAGCATACGCCCCACGCCAAACACATCGCTGTTGATCGCCGAAAGCGAAGCGGTCAGCACCACAAAGTTCAGAATGCTGGCGGCAAATGTGATGCCCATATGCTGGAAGGTCAGCACAAATGGGCTGCCATCGGTACCCACTTGGTTCCACGGATAGATGGACATAATCACGAACAGCGTGCCGACGTAAAACACCAGAATACGCATCGGTACAGAGTTAATGGCGCGTGGAATCGATTTTTCCGGATCCTGCGCTTCACCGGCGGTGATGCCGATGATTTCAATGCCGCCGTAAGCGAACATCACCATTTGCAGCGCCATGACCGTGCCGATCCAGCCATTACTGAAGAAGCCGCCATGGCTCCACAAATTGCTGATCCCGGTCGGTTCGCCGCCGTTGCCAATCCCCCAAATGATGATGCCGAAACCGGCGACGATCATGATGATGATGGTGGCAACTTTAAAGAAGGAGAACCAGAACTCCAGTTCGCCGAAGACTTTCACGCTCATCAGGTTGATGGCGCAAATCAGTAGCACCACGCTGAGTACCCAGATCCAGTGCGGCACGGTCGGGAACCAGACGCCCATATAAATGCCAAAGGCCGTGACGTCGGCGATGGCGACAATCAGAATTTCAAAACAGTAGGTCCAGCCGGTGATATAGCCGGCCAATGGGCCGAGGTTTTCTTGCGCGTAGCGTGAGAAGGAGCTGGCGGAAGGGTTATGCACGGACATTTCGCCCAGCGCTCGCATAATGATATACGCGGCTACCCCGCCGATAATGTAGGCCAGCAACACACTTGGCCCGGCCATTTTGATGGCGTCCGCAGAGCCGTAAAACAGCCCGGTGCCAATCGCTGATCCCAGCGCCATAAAGCGAATGTGGCGGGTGCTTAGCCCACGCTTCAGCTTATTCGTACTTTCCATCGTTTCCACTGCCGTTATCCAACACAAAAATAAAAAACCACGGAGTGCGCTACCCCGTGGTTGAACTCACCGTGTTTGCCGCTGTTAATGCGCGCTGGAAGTCACCGGACGTCCTGCCGCGCGATCCCAGACTGCCGCCAGAATCACCATGACCAGGCTCGGCATCAACCAAGCCAGCCCCTGCTCTGCCAGCGGTAAGCGCTGAGTCCAGGCAGGAAGGTGTTCAGCAAACGCGGACGCTTTCACGCCGTCGAGGATACCAAAAAGCAAACTGATAAACATGGCCGGTGCGATAACGCGGGTTGAACTGTGCCAGAACGAGCGGCTAAAGCTCAACACCACCAGCACGATGCACGGCGGGTAAATCATGGTCAGCACCGGAATCGAAATCTGGATCAGATGGCTCAGCCCCAGGTTGGAAACCGCCATTGAGAAGATACCCAGAATAAATACCAGGCTGCGATAAGAGAGCGGCAGATACTGCGCGAAGAACTCGGCACACGCACAGGTCAGGCCAACCGCAGTCACCAGGCAAGCGATGAAAATCAGCGCTGCCAGCAGGAAGCTGCCCGCACCACCGAAGGTGTGCTGCACATAAGCATGCAGGATGGCCGCACCGTTAACGGATTGATCAACCAGCGTGGAGCTGTCGGAACCGAGACGGAACAGCGCCAGATAAAGCAGCGTCAGACCAACGCCCGCCATCAGGCCAGCCCAAACGGTATAACGGGTCAACAGACGCGCTTCGGTCACACCACGCGAACGGGCGGCATTCACGATAACAATACCGAAGACCATCGCACCCAGCGTATCCATGGTCAGATAACCGTTCACAAAACCGTTAGAGAATGGCGCGGTCTGATAGGCCTCCAGCGCGTGGCTGATCGGGCCGGCAGGCCAGACGATAGCGGCAACGGCAAGAATTGTCAGCGCAATGATTTTCAGCGGCGCGAGGAAATTGCCGACGGTATCCAGCAGTTTGCCCGGATAGAGCGACACCAGGATAACCAGCGCGAAATAAACGATGCTGTAAATCAGCAGCGGCAGTGCGCCGTCGCCGGTCAGCGGTGCGATACCCACTTCAAAAGAGACGGTCGCGGTACGCGGCGTCGCGAACAGCGGGCCAACCGCCAGATAGCAGACCGTTGCCAGCAACACGCCCGCCACTTTACCAATCGGCGTGCTCAGGCTGTCAACGCCACCGCCCACTTTCGCCAGCGCCACCACGGTCAACACCGGGAGGCCCACCGCCGTGATCAAAAAGCCAAAAGCCGCCGTCCAGACGTGTTCACCCGCCTGCAAGCCAACCATGGGAGGAAAAATGATGTTACCTGCGCCTACAAAGAGGGCAAAAGTCATAAAGCCCAGAGCAACAATGTCGCGTGGTTTTAAGTGATGGGTCATAAGTTTTTACTGCCTGTGGATGTGGTGTCGTAAAAATGATGATTTTTTCGGCTCTTCCAACCGAACAATAACGTAACAATATCGCGTTAAATCAGCGGGAAATGCTTCAAGTACAGCGCGGCGAAGAATAGTTTTTCGATTTACCACGCAAACACAGTCGGTCTGACAATGTCTGGGGCGCAATTTAAACGCTTATAACGTTTAAAGGCAAGTCGGGATCGCAAAACCAGATGGTTATACCACACAGATAAATAAAACCAGTGAAATACTCCATTTATAAGAAAAACACATGGCTGATCATGCGAACAAAAAAGCAGCAAGCGTACAAAATACGTTTAAGGCGAAGCGGATAACGAGGAACAGCGGCCCGTTGTCGCAGGCCGCTGGAAAGATAAGCTGACAGAAAGGTTACGTGACGGCGACTTTGGCAACCAGGCGTTCCGGCAGGACAAAGCTAAAACGCGTGCCTTTGCCTGGCTGGCTTACAATATCAAGACGGCTATCGTGATGATTCACCGCGTGTTTCACAATCGCCAGCCCCAGGCCGCTGCCGCCGGTTTGCCGGGAACGGGCTTTGTCAACGCGGTAGAAACGCTCGGTCAGGCGCGGAATATGCTCGGCGGCAATGCCCGGCCCGTTATCCTGCACGCTGAATTCCGCACCGTGCGGCACAGGCTGCCAGCGCACAATAATGTGCGTTCCGGCGGGCGTGTGGTTGACCGCGTTATAAACAAGGTTGGAAATCGCGCTGCGTAGCTGCTCTTCGTTGCCCAGCACTTTTAGATTGCCGTCGACTTCAAAACTAAATGTGTGTTTTTGCTGGCTAAGGGTTTGCGCTTCGCGCTCCACAACCCGCAGCATCATCGGCACATCAATAATTTCATTGGGCGGCAAAGTCGGCGCGGCTTCAATCTTTGATAGCGTCAGCAGCTGGCGCACCAGCCCTTCCATCCGCGAGGTTTGTTCCCGCATGGTGTGCAGCGCTTTTTCGCGCGGTGCACCTTCCAGCGTTTGCTCCTGCATCATCTCCAGGTAGCCTTGCAAAACCGTAAGCGGTGTACGCAACTCGTGGCTGACGTTGGCAAAGAAGTTGCGCCGCGCACCTTCCAGTTGGTGCATTTGCGTGACATCACGCGCCACCATCAACAGCTGCTGCTCGCTGTATGGCATCACGCGGATCTCCAGATGACGCCCGGTATTGAGCACCAAATTGAGCGGTTTGCCGAAAGATTGCGTCTTCAGGTATTGAGTAAATTCGGGGTAGCGCAACAGGTTCAGGATGTTCTGACCATTATCGTCCGGCCAGCGCAGCCCGAGCAGTTGTTGCGCAAGGCCGTTACACCAGAAGATCATGCCCTCTTCGGTGGTGAGAACCACCGCATCCGGCAGGGATTCCGCGCCGCTGCGAAAGCGTTTAATCAGATTACCCAGCTCGCGACGGCGCTTTTTGTTACGCATCTGCATCTGGTGCAGGCCGTATAACAACGGTTCCCAGCTTCCTGTGCCGGGCGGCGGCGTCATACTTTTATCGACCCATAACCACCAGGAAAGACGTAACAAATTCCAGAAATGCCAGATCAGCAGACCGATAACCGCCGCGAGTAAAAACCAGGGCAGATGACCGAAAATCGCGCCGAATATAAAGGCGGGGATACAACAAAGGAGGAGCTCCAGCACCAGCCTTTTCCATGACAGCCGTTCCAGCACGCATCACACTCCTGTCAAATTTCAGAAACGGGTCGAAAAACGATATCCCGTGCCGCGCACTGTTTGCACCATACGATCGTGCCCGCTGTGTTCCAGCGCTTTGCGCAGACGGCGAATATGCACGTCCACCGTTCTGTCTTCAACATAAACATTGGTTCCCCAGACGTGGTTCAGCAGTTGTTCACGGCTGTAAACCCGCTCCGGGTGGGTCATAAAGAAGTGCAGGAGTTTAAACTCGGTCGGCCCCATATCCAGCGGGTTTTCGCCGGTCATCACGCGATGTGACGATGGGTCGAGGCTTAGCCCCTGCATTTCGATAACTTCTTCCACTGCCATCGGCGAAATTCGGCGCATTACCGCTTTGATTCGCGCGACCAGTTCTTTAGGTGAAAAGGGTTTGGTGATGTAATCGTCCGCGCCTGTTTCCAGCCCACGAACGCGATCTTCTTCTTCCCCGCGCGCCGTCAGCATCATCACCGGAATATCACGGGTCATCGCTTCACGCTTTAGATGTTTAATAAACTGGATGCCAGAACCGCCGGGCAACATCCAGTCCAGTAAAACCAGATCGGGCCAGGGTTCATTAAGTTGGTTCACCGCGCTGTCATAATCTTCAGCTTCCACCGGTTGAAAACCATTTTGCTCGAGCACGAAGCAAACCATTTCACGGATGGGTGCTTCATCTTCTACGACCAGAATTCGTCTCGCCATGATTTGCCCTGTTTTAATTAGTCATCTGTATAGATAGCGGCGCCATTATGCGTCAGTTTTATGACAGATTTATGAATAAGATGACCGCCATATGACTCCACTCGAAGAAGTGTGACAGCGCAAATTTGTGCCTGGATATGTCCCTTATCTGCTTAATGTTTATAATCCCCTTTACGCTTTTTTGCCACGGACCCCCTATGCGCATCATTCACACGTCAGACTGGCACCTGGGCCAAAATTTCTACAGTAAAAGCCGGGCCGCCGAACACCACGCCTTTCTCGACTGGCTACTCGCCACGGCGGAAAGCCACGAAGTGGATGCGATAATCGTCGCCGGGGACATCTTCGATACCGGCTCACCGCCGAGTTACGCGCGCGAGCTTTATAACCGCTTTGTCGTCAAGCTTCAGCAAACCGGCTGTCAGCTGGTGGTGCTGGCCGGAAACCATGATTCCGTGGCCACCCTCAATGAATCGAAAGAGATCCTCGCCTACCTGAAAACCACGGTGGTTGCCAGCGCGGGCATCGAACCGTTTCTGCTTTACCGCCGTGATGGCGCGCCCGGTGCCGTGTTTTGCCCGGTGCCGTTTTTGCGCCCGCGCGACATTACCGTCAGCCAGGCGGGGCTTTCCGGGCAGGAGAAACAGCAACATCTGCTGACTGCCATTACCGATTACTACCAACAACAATTCACCACCGCTTGTACACTGCGCCGCGAACAACGTTTGCCGATTATTGCCAGCGGCCATTTAACCACCGTTGGTGCCAGCAAAAGTGACGCGGTACGTGATATTTATATCGGCACGTTGGATGCTTTCCCTGCACAAAACTTTCCGCCCGCCGATTACATCGCGCTGGGACACATTCACCGGTCGCAGAAAATTGGCGGTCAGGCGCACATTCGTTATTGCGGCTCGCCGATCCCGTTAAGTTTTGATGAAACGGGCAAAAACAAAAGCGTCAATCTGGTGACCTTCACCGATGGCAAGCTGGCGGAAGTGACTGCGCTGGAGGTTCCGCCAACCCAGCCGCTAGCGGTAATAAAAGGTGATTTTGCGGAGATTTGTCGCCAACTTGAGCAGTGGCGCGATGCCCCGGCAGACACGCCGGTGTGGCTGGATATTGAAATTGTCAGCAGCGATTATCTGGCGGATATGCAGCGAAAAATTCAACAAGTGACCGAGGATTTACCGGTGGAAGTGTTGCTGGTTCGCCGCAGCCGCGAGCAGCGGGAGCGCATTCTCGCCGGGGAATTACGTGAAACATTGAGCGAATTAAAAGTGGAAGACGTTTTTGCCCGCCGCCTCGCGCAGGAAGAACTCGACGAAACCCAAACCGCGCGTTTACAGGCGCTGTTTAGCGAAACCTGCCAGGCGCTGGATGAGGAGCAAGACGCATGAAAATCCTCAGCTTACGCTTAAAAAACCTCAATTCGCTGAAAGGCGAGTGGAAAATCGATTTCACCGAAGAGCCGTTCGCCAGCAATGGCTTATTTGCCATTACCGGCGCGACCGGCGCGGGGAAAACCACGTTACTGGATGCGATTTGTCTGGCGCTGTACCACGAAACGCCGCGCCTGAGCACCTTGTCGCAATCGCAAAACGATTTAATGACCCGCGACACCGCCGACTGCCTGGCGGAAGTGGAATTTGAAGTGAAAGGCGTCGCTTACCGGGCGTTCTGGAGCCAGACCCGCGCCCGTGGGCTGGCGGATGGCAACTTGCAGGCGCCGCGCGTCGAGCTTGCCACCTGCGCCGACGGCAAAATCCTTGCCGATAAAGTGAAAGATAAACTCGATCTCACTGCCTCGCTCACCGGGCTGGACTATGGGCGTTTCACCCGCTCGATGCTGCTGTCACAAGGCCAGTTCGCCGCGTTTCTCAATGCCAAACCCCGCGAACGCGCGGAGTTGCTTGAAGAGCTAACCGGCACCGAAATTTACGGGCAAATTTCGGCGATGGTGTTTGAGAAACACAAAACCGCGAAAACCCAGTTGGAGAATTTACAGGCGCAGGCTGAAGGCGTTGTTTTACTCAACGATGAGCAGCGCCAGCAGCTTACGCAAAGTTTGCAGGCACTTACTGACGAAGAGCAAACCTTGCTGGCCGGGCAACGCGCCGTGCAGACGCAGGCGCAATGGCTGAACCGCGATGCGGAATTACACGCCGCGCGCGGGCGGGCGCAGGCCGCGCTGGCGCAAGCACAGCAGTCGCTGGCCAGCGCTCAGCCGCAGTTGGCGGCACTGGAACGGGCACAACCGGCGCAGCAGTTGCGCCCGCTGTGGGACAGGCTCGAAGAACAACGTAAAGCGCTGGCGCGCACTCGCAGCCAGAGTGAAGAAGTGAATGCTCGCTTACATGCCAGCCTGTCGCTGCGCGCGCGCATTCGTTTTAGCGCGGGTCAGCAGCATGCCGCGTTGTTGGCGTCGCGAAAAACGCTGGACAGTTGGCTCACAGAGCATGCGCGTTTTGAGCGCTGGCAGAGTGAACTCACCGGCTGGCGCGTACTGTTCAATCAGTTAGAAGAAGAGAAAAAACAGTGGCAAGGCTTGCAACAACGCGTGCAAAGCCATGAAGCGCGTTTGCGCACGCTGCCGACTTCGACGCTGGAATTAAGCAGTGAAGAGACGTCTGCCGCCATGGCGCTTTGCGCGCAAAACCGCCCGCTGCGCCAGCAACTTACCGCTTTGCACGCCCGTTTCGCGCCGCTGCGTAAGCAACTAACCCAGCGCCAACAAAGTTTGTTGGATCTGAAAGCGGAGCAGGAAAAGCTCAACGCCGAGTTGGCGCGTAAACGCGATCTGTATAAAGAAAAAAACCAGCTACTGAGCGAAGTGCGCACCATCTGCGAACTGGAAAGCCGCATCAAAGATCTGGAGAGCGAACGCGCGCGCCTGCAACCGGGGCACCCCTGCCCGCTGTGCGGCGCGACGGAACATCCGGCGGTTGCGCAGTATCAGGCCATCGAACCCGGCGTCAATCAGACCCGTTTTAACGCGCTGGATCTTGAAGTGCGCGAGATGAAAGAAGCTGGCGTCGCCTTGAGCGAGCGGCTTAAAGGGCTGAGCGAACGCTATGAAAAAGATGAGCGCGAAGCCAAAACCTTGCAGCAGGAAGAACAGGCCTGGTTAGAGGATTGGGCCAAAGCCTGCGCGATGCTGAATGTCACGCTTGAACCGCATCGCGATCTGACCAGTTGGCAAAGCGCGCAGGATGCCTATGAGCAGCAGCTTTATCTGCTCAATCAGCGCCAGACATTGCAGCAACAAATTACCGAATTACGCCAGCAAAGCGAGCAGTATCAACAGGCCGTCGCCAACCGTCGCGACAGCCTGGCGTCGGCCCTTGCCACACTGGATTTGGCATTGCCGCCGGAAGGCGAAGAGCCGCAGTGGCTGGCCGCGCGGGCGCAAGAAGCGCAACAGTGGCAGCACCAGCAGCAACAACTGGCCGCGCTACAGGAACGGGTGGCGTTGTTAACGCCGATTCTCGATACACTGCCGGAGGATGACACGCCAGCAGACGGGCAAACCGTGGCGTTGGAAGGCTGGCGAAAAGTGCATGATGAATGCCTGTCGCTTAAGAGCCAGTGGCAAACGCTGCAACAGCAACTGGTGCAAGAGTTCAACACGGAAAGCGCGCTGGAAAAACAATTCACCGACGCGCTGGTGAACAGCGTGTTCGCCGATCAACAGGCGTTTCTCAGCGCGTTGCTTGATGATGGCGAACGTTTGCGCCTTGAGCAGTTGCGCCAGAAGCTGGACGCCGATTGCCAGCAAAAACAGGTGCTGGCCGCCAGTGCCGAGCAAGCTGTTGCCGCACATCAGGCGCAGCGCCCTGCCGATCTGCAAGAAAATGCCACGGCAGAAAGCGCCGGGCTGGCGCTGGAAAATGTGTCGCGCCAGTTGCGTGAAAACACCACCCGCCAGGGCGAATTCCGCCAGCAACTGAAGCAGGACGCGGACAACCGCACGCGTCAGCAAACGCTGTTGCAGCAAATTGAGCAAGCCATCGCCCGCTGCGATGATTGGGGCCATTTGAATGCGCTGATCGGTTCTAAAGAAGGCGATAAATTCCGTAAGTTCGCCCAGGGTCTGACGCTGGATAACTTAGTGTGGCTGGCGAACAACCAGTTAACCCGCCTGCATGGCCGCTATTTGCTGAAACGCAAAGCCAGCGAAGCGCTGGAACTGGAGGTGGTCGACACCTGGCAGGCGGATGCAGTACGCGATACCCGCACCCTTTCCGGTGGGGAAAGCTTCCTTGTCAGCCTCGCGCTGGCGCTGGCGCTGTCCGATCTGGTCAGCCATAAAACCCGCATCGATTCACTGTTCCTTGATGAAGGTTTCGGCACACTCGACAGTGAAACGCTGGATACCGCGCTGGATGCCCTTGATGCGCTGAATGCTACCGGTAAAACCATTGGCGTGATTAGCCATGTGGAAGCGATGAAAGAGCGCATTCCGGTGCAGATCAAAGTGAAGAAAATAAACGGCTTGGGTTACAGCAAACTCGACGGGAAATACGCGGTTTTGTAGAAATATGAAGAGGTAGGCCGGATAAGGCGTCAGCCGCCATCCGGCGTCATTCCCGAAGAGCCGAACACCTGATGGCGCTTCGCTTATCCGGCCTACAGCCTACCTTTTTTATTCGTCCTGCGGCCAAAGCCAGGCCGCACCGCGCACGCCGCTTGAATCACCGTGCAGCGCTTTGCGGATCGGGGTTTCGCATTCGCCGCCAAACACCCAGTTTTTGATAAGCCCCGGCACCGTCTGATATAGACGCTCGACATTGCTCATTCCGCCGCCCAGCACGATCACATCCGGATCGAGGATATTCACCACATGCGCCAGCGATTTCGCCAGCCGCAGTTCGTAGCGGCTTAACGCCAGCTCGGCGATCGGATCCTGCTCGCTCACCAGGCGGATAATCTCGCTGCCCTTCAACGGTTGCCCGCTCAAGCGCTGGTAATCCGTCGCAAAACCAGTCCCGGAAATAAAGGTTTCAATGCAGCCCTGTTTACCGCAGTAACACGGCACTTCGGCGCGATAACGTAGCTCGTCATCATCCATCCATGGCAGCGGATTATGGCCCCATTCGCCCGCCGTGCCGTTGCCGCCAATGTGCGCGTGACCATTCAGCGCCACACCGGAACCGCAGCCCGTGCCGATAATCACCGCAAACACGGTTTGCGCCCCGGCCGCCGCACCATCCACCGCTTCGGAAACCGCCAGGCAGTTGGCGTCGTTCGCCAGCCGCACTTCGCGGTTCAGGCGCTGGCTCAAATCTTTGTCGAACGGTTTACCGTTCAGCCAGGTAGAGTTGGCGTTTTTCACTACGCCCGTATAAGGCGAGATAGAACCGGGAATCCCCATGCCGACCGTGCCGCGCTGGCCGGTCTCTTTTTCCGCCAAATCCACCAATGAAGCGATAAGCTCAATGGTTTGCTGATAGTCGCGCGGCGTGGGCTGGCGATGGCGGAACAACGCTTCGCCGCCCTCATCAAGCGCGATAATTTCAGTTTTCGTACCACCCAAATCGATACCGATACGCACATCAAACTCCTCATAGTGGACCACGCATTAGCATGCAACCGCGGCGACAATTCGCTATCATGCCCGCTGCATTTAACGACAAGGCCGTGGAAAAAATCATGCTGTGGTTCAAAAATTTAATGGTATACCGTCTCAGCCGCGATGTGGCGCTGCGTGCGGAAGAGATGGAAAAACAGCTTGCGCCGCTATCGTTTACTCCATGCGGTAGTCAGGATATGGCGAAAACCGGATGGGTTCCACCGATGGGCTCACACAGCGACGCGCTGACCCATACCCACAACGGCCAGATTATTATCTGCGCCCGCAAAGAAGAAAAAATTCTGCCCACCCCGGTGGTGAAACAGGCGCTGGAAGCGAAAATTTCACGCCTCGAAGCCGAGCAGGGTCGGAAGCTGAAAAAAACCGAAAAAGACTCCCTGAAAGACGAAGTATTGCACTCGCTGCTGCCGCGCGCGTTCAGCCGTTTCAGCCAGACGATGATGTGGATCGATACCGTTAACGGTTTGATTATGGTCGACTGCGCGAGCGCCAAAAAAGCGGAAGATACGCTGGCGCTGCTGCGTAAAAGCCTGGGTTCGCTGCCGGTTGTGCCGCTGGCGATGGAAAACCCCATCGAATTGACGCTGACCGAATGGGTACGTTCCGGCACAGTGGCGCAGGGTTTCCAGTTGCTGGACGAAGCAGAGCTGAAAGCGATGCTGGAAGATGGCGGCGTGATCCGCGCGAAGAAACAGGATTTGGTGAGCGACGAAATCGCCGTGCATATTGAAGCCGGAAAAGTGGTGACCAAGCTGGCGCTCGACTGGCAGCAACGCATCCAGTTTTTGATGTGCGATGACGGTTCAGTGAAGCGGTTGAAATTCTGCGATGAACTGCGCGATCAGAACGAAGATATCGACCGGGAAGATTTCGCCCAGCGTTTTGATGCCGATTTTATCTTGATGACCGGCGAGCTGGCGGCATTGATTCAAAATCTGGTGGAAGGTTTGGGCGGCGAAGCGCAGCGTTAATAGCGCGCTTCCAGGTCATGTAATATCGCGTAGGCCGGATAAGTGCAGCGCCATCAGGCATTTTTTTGCCGGATGGCGGCTAACGCCTTATCCGGCCTACGTGCAAATTACGCAGTGAGAAGATTACAAATAGCGGCAGAGATACGAACTCGGCTCAGCAACCTGCAAATGAAACTCGCTCTGGCCAGGCACATTGAACACTTCACCGGCAACGTAAGTTTTCCACTCGGTTTCGCCCGGCAACAGCACATTCAGCGCACCGCTGACGACCGTCATCTCTTCCGGCTGCGCGGTTCCAAAGGTGTATTCACCTTCCACCATCACGCCAATGCTGGCGCGGCCAGTGCTACTGCTGGTAAACCCAATGGACTTCACTTTACCGGAAAAGTATTCGTTACTTTGAAGCATGAACTGGCCCTTAAAAAAATGTGTGGAAAAACACTATAGAAGCCGGGCTTCGCTTCTGTCACGCTAAATTGCGCCGTTCTGCGGCCTAGACCAGCAGTTCAGACGCCAGTCGCGCGACCAGAACATTAGACAATAACACCGGGACATCCAGCGCTTTCTGGAGCAAATCTCGGTGCTGTTGATGGAACCCAAGACAATCGAGCATTAATACATCGGCACCGCGATCCAGCAACGCTCTTCCGGCGTTGATCAGCTCTGATTCACTCGCCAAAAAGGGGTGCGCCAGCTCAAAAAAGGGCTCTTTTTCGAGCACTTGCCACTTCTTTTGTTGTTGCGCCATCAGTTCAGGGATCGGCACGATGACGCCAACTTGATGGCCGTCGACGATGGAAGCCACCAGCGGAGGAATGATGCGTTGTGGTTCCAGAAGAATAGCGTTACGCGCGACGAAACCGCGAATATCAGCGGTACTCATTAACACGATGACTTCGTAGCCCTGGTTATCCAGCACTTCAATGACGCTTTGCAGATCGCGCTCGACTTTTTCTCGGGACACCATGCCGAGGCTGTCGTCGCTCAGACGTGTGGGGATAGCACTCTCCCCCGGATCGACGCAATAATCATTGCGTACATCGTCGGGGTCCATTTTACCCAGCAGGCTGATGTGGGTAATTTGCTGTTCTGGGACATGCTCTGTGAGGAGCGGGAAGATCTCTTTTACCGGCACCACACCAATGGTGAGGATCGCCAAGGTTGCACTCATTTCTGATTTCCGCCTTTCAACACTGCTTATTCTTATTGGTTCTCGCTACGGTGGTGAACCGATAATGCAGTAAGCCATCACCGCTCCCCTGTAAAGAGAACATGCCACTCCCATGTTCTTATAAATTCCAATACCAATGAATTTTAACCAGTGACTGGCATTCAGCCAGTCAAAAAGTGTGACCAAAGTCCGTTTCTATCATGTTCAGAAAGATCCCATGCAAAAGCCGCAGCCTTAGCTTTTGTCCGGGTCTTCATAACGCTTCTTGGCGTCCAGCGCTTCCTGCTCTGTGGGATGTTCGCTAATTAAGGAATCCGGTTTTGGGTGATCGGCGCGCAGTTCATACCAGGTGACAGTCGCGCCGCTCGCGCCTTTTTCAACAGCAACAATGCGGGCTTCACGCGGATAAGGCGGTTTGGTCGGCATAGCTCTTCCTCACTTTGCGAATAGAGCTATAAGTATAGACAATCGTTTCGCTAACTGGCGCACGCCAGTTGCAGTGCCGCTTTAATCTCTGCCACCACCTGCGCAGGCGGTTGCGCCGCGTTCACCACATAATGCGCAGCTTCACGATATAACGCATCGCGCGAGGCCAGCACTTCGCTCACCTCTTCGCTGATCGGTTTACCGGTAAGCGTTGGGCGTTGCCCCTCTTCCGGGAAAGCTTCCAACCGCCCTGCCAGCACATTGACTGGCGCGCAAAGATAAACCACCGTGCCGTTTTCGCGCATAAAGCGGCGGTTATAGTCGCTGAGGATAATCCCGCCGCCAGTTGCCACCACCTGAGATGGAGCGGTGACAGCCTCCAGCGCCGCTGTTTCGCGGGCGCGGAAACCGTCCCAACCCTCTTTTTCCACGATGTCGGCGATGGTCTGCTGCGCAGTGTCCTGTAACCAGCTATCGGTATCGACAAACTGGCATCCCTGCGCCTGCGCCAGCGCCTGTCCCACGGTGGTTTTGCCGCAACCGCGTGCGCCGATAAGAAAAATGGGTAACGTCATGAGCAGGTGTTCCCTCCGGGTCCCATGAGCCTGGGACGGAAAATAAGACGGCGATGATATCACTAAACTAGTACAAACTTCATCGTAAGATTAACGTTACAGTTTTGTGTCGAACCCCGTAGCTACATAGGGGAAAAGCCGCGTAGATAAAGGCCTTCACTGTAAAGATTCTGTGGCATCGAGTGTTACGGCAACCTTACTGAATGAACCGCAGGCTGACAAGCCCGCAATTACTTTGCCTGACGGCGTTGATCTTCCAGCAGCCATTTGTCCAATTGCGCGGCAAACTGTTGGCGATCGCGCTGCGACAGGCTGTCCGGCCCACCGGTCTGAATGCCGCTGGCGCGCAGCGTATCCATAAAATCGCGCATCGTCAGCCTTTCGCGAATGGTTGCTTCAGTATAGCGTTCACCACGCGGGTTCAGCGCCGCCGCCCCTTTCGCCAGCACGTCCGCCGCCAGCGGGATATCAGCGGTTATCACTAAATCGCCCGCTTCGCACAAACGCACAATTTCGTTATCGGCAACGTCAAACCCGGCTGGAACGCGTAACGAGCGAATCACGCGCGACGGCGGAACGCGCAGATTCTGGTTGGCGACCAGCGTCAGCGGCGTTTGTGTGCGCTCGGCGGCGCGAAATAAAATCTCTTTAATAACATTCGGACACGCGTCCGCATCCACCCAAATCGCCATGCTCGCTCCTTTATTATGTCCGGCGCATTGTCGCTTTAATTGCCCGTCGGGGAAAGCAGAGATCCTTTCGCCCTCGCGGAGATTCCACGTTAAGCTATATGCCACAAGCAATTACAAGTGAAGAGGCGGACGTGATGGAGAAGAAAATCGGTTTTATCGGCTGCGGAAACATGGGTAAGGCAATTGTGGGCGGCCTGATTGCCAGTGGACAAGTGCTACCGGGGCAGATTTGGGTCTACACCCCGTCGCCGGATAAAGTTGCCGCCCTGCAAGAGAAGTTTGGCGTCAATGCCGCGCAAAGCGCGCAGGAAGTGGCGCAGATTGCCGATATCGTCTTCGGCGCGGTGAAGCCGAATATCATGGCCAAAGTGCTGAGCGATGTGGCATCCAGCCTGAATAAAGAGACGCTGGTGGTTTCCATCGCGGCGGGCGTCACGCTCGATCAACTGGCCCGTGCGCTGGGGCACGATCGCAAAATCATTCGCGCTATGCCCAACACGCCGTCGCTGGTCAATGCCGGGATGACGTCAATTACCCCGAATGCGCTGGTCACGCCGGAAGATACCGCCGATGTGCTGAATATTTTCCGCTGCTTTGGCGAAGCCGAAGTGATTGCCGAAGGGATGATCCACCCGGTGGTTGGCGTCAGCGGCTCTGCGCCCGCGTATGTGTTTATGTTTATTGAAGCGATGGCCGATGCCGCCGTGCTGGGCGGCATGCCGCGCGCGCAGGCTTATAAATTCGCCGCGCAGGCGGTGATGGGTTCCGCGAAAATGGTGCTGGAAACCGGCACGCATCCGGGTGAACTGAAAGACATGGTTTGCTCGCCTGGCGGCACCACCATTGAAGCGGTGAAAGTGCTGGAAGAGAAAGGTTTCCGCTCGGCGGTAATCGAAGCAATTAGCGCCTGCATGGCGAAATCCGAGAAACTCAGCAGCTGAAACTTTGCGCCACGGCATCGATTGCCGTGGCGCATCCATCAGGAGAGCATTTGGCTTGCGGCATTCATACTGATTGGTTGCTGCATTTTCAGCAGTAGCCCCGCCGTTTCGCTGTACTCCCCGCAGCTCAGCACCGCTTTCAACACACCCTCTTCGCCGTACAACATGGCGAAACGTTTATCCTCAAACGAACCCAACATTTTCATGCTGTCCCATTCACGGGCGTAACCGAGGTACTCGAAGCGCGTACCGAAATGGGTGGTCCAGAAAAACGGAACCCGGTCGAACGCGCGCTGTTCGCCAAGCATATTAAAGGCGGCGATCCTCCCCTGCTGCTGCGCGACGCGCCAGTGCTCAATGCGCCGACGCCCTTCCGGCGCGGGATAACTGGCGATATCGCCCACCGCCCAGACATCCGGCGCCGCGCTCAGGGTTTCATCCACCGTCAGGCTGCCGTCTTTTTCATGGGGCAGGTCATGCACCAGTTCCGTGGCCGGTTGCACCCCGGTGGCAAACACCACCACGTGCGCGGGTAAGGTGCGGCCATTTTTCAGCGTCACGCCCTGCACATGGCCATCCCCTTCCAGCGCCGCCGGTTCACCGGTGACAAATTTAACGCCGTTTTGTTTGTGCATGTCCATAAAGCGCTGGCCCATCTCTTCGCCGAACTGCGGCACAAACGGCAGCGCGTGGCGCGACAGTACCGTCACATCGACATCCTGATTGCGCAGCGCCGCCGCCAGTTCCATGGCGATAAAGCTGTTACCGATGATCACCAGTTTCTGTTCGTGCTCCACGTCATTCAACAGCGTTTGCGCCTGGTGGATGTCGCGCAAGACATGCACGCCCGCCAGGTGATTGCCGGAAATATCCGGCCACACCGGCTGCCCGCCCGTTGCCAGCAGCAGCTTATCGAAGGTGATTTCACGGCCATCCGCCAGCGTCAGCTGATGGTTGTGGCAATCAAGATCGGTCACCTCTTCGCGCAGGCTTTCGACACCCGGCTGGTTGTAAAACGCCTCATCCAACAGATGCGGCACTTCGCTGATTTTCATTTTACCAGCCGGCACGAATTTACTCAGCGCAGTACGGTCGTACGGCGCTTCGCTCTCTTTGTCGATCAGGATCAGGTGGCCGTTAAATCCAGCATCACGCAGCGTGATCGCCGCCGCGCTGCCTGCGGCGCCGGTACCGAGGATTACCGCCGTTTGCGGGCGCTCGCCGCGGATCTGCGTATGGCTGGTGGGAGAAAGCGGACGCGGGTTCACCAGCACACGATTTTGCTCAATGTGCACCGGGTATTGTTTCAGATTTTGCAGCGCCAGCGGCTCGCGCCACTCGCCATTGGTGATATCAAACGCGGCTTTATGCCACGGACACACCAATTTGCCGTCGCAGATGGCGCCCTTTTCCAGCGGCCCGCCCGCATGGGGGCATTTGCTCTGAAAAGCGCGCACCTGGTTTAGCGTGCGAATCAAAATCATCGACGTCCCCGCGACGTCGACTTTGACCGGTTGGTTTTCTGGTAGAGAATTGAGTTCGGTAACATATTGATAATTCATAATATTGCTCCCGTATTCGTGTAGCAAAACGGGCGTAACGCCAGGCGGCGTACAACCACAATGAAGGGTAAAAATAAAACGAAGCTCACAAATTAAGCCTGGCAGAGATTAGCCAACGAGCAACAAAGCGGGGAAAAGCGGCGGACGGGGTGAGCGCTGAAAAACACTCACCCTGTTGAACTACGGCTGTTTTTTCAGGCAGGCACTCATAAATTTACTGCGGTCATCGCCTTTGAGCGATTGCTGGGTCGCCTGGGCGTTACATTCGCGCATCCGCTGCTGTTGCGGCGTCAGGCTTTTTTGCCCGGGTTCGGTTTTGGTGTTTCTCAGGCAGTCGCGCATGTATTGCTTACGGGCATCGCCCGCGAGGGTTTGCGCCGTGGCCTGTTGGTTGCAGAGGGTCATTCGTTGTTGTTGCGGGGTCAGTGTCTTTTCATCGGCGGCGCTCAGCGCCGTGACAAACAGCAGACCGAAGATGAGGGTAACCAGTAATGTTATTTTCATCGCACCATCCTCCTGTCAATGAGCCCTTTAAGGATGGTCCTAATTGGTGAAAAAACCACCCGGTGGCAAAGATTTACCACCGGGCAGCCATCACTTCAGGCTTAACGCCGCTTTCATGGTGTAGAACAGATCGGTTTGATCGGTTAGCCCGACGACATTCCCCGCGTGCGGGCCATAAGCCGCGATGCGAATCTGCGTTCCGGTATGCTCCATCGACTCCTCTTCCGAGTTGCCGTAGGTAATGCCCATCACCGCGCCATCTTTGGTGTTCAGCAGCTGGCTCAACCCCGGCGCTTTGGTGTCCGGCGGGATGATTTGGCTGGCATGCGCGTGATCCGCGGTCACAATAACCAGCGTGTTGCCGTCTTTTTTGGCGAACGCCAGCGCTTTCTGCACCGCTTCGTCGAGATCGACGGTTTCACCAATCTGACCACACGGGTTCGCCGCGTGATCCTGCTTATCGATCGACGCGCCTTCCACTTGCAGGAAGAAGCCCTTCTCGTTTTTGCTCAGTAGATCGATGGCTTTTTCGGTCATGGCCGCCAGCGTCGGCACGCTGTTCGTGCGTTGCGTGTTTGGCTGGCAGGTCACGGCTGGCTTATCAATATTACCGTGCAATGACGCTTTCGGCCCTTCCCAGCGTACCGGCATATTGCCATCGGCAAACAGGCCAAGCAGCGGTTTATCCTGGTTCGCTTCGGTAATTGCGGCGAGCGACGCGGCATCGTTCACCATTTGATAACCGCGCGTTTGCGCCTGTTCGCGCAGAGTTTTGCCTTTCCACTCACCCGCCGTCGCGGTTTCGCTGAAGGTTTTCGCGCCGCCGCCCAGCGTGACGTCCGCGCGGGCATTTAGCAGTTGTTCGGTGATCGAGCCTTTACCGCCTTTTTCCAGCGCGTTCAGCGCGCATTTCTCGCTGGTGACCGTTGGGCCGTAGCAGCGGCGGGAAATGACGTGCGACACCAGCGCGGCAGGCGTGGCATCTTGCAGTTCGGCGGTGGAGACGTTGCCCGTTGCCAGGCCGGCGGCTTTGGCCATCTCCAGAATGGTCATATGATCTTTTTCGTGGATATCGACGCCCAGCGCGCCGTTATACGTTTTCACGCCGGTGCTCCACGCCGTTGCCGAAGCGGCAGAGTCGGTCACGTAGTCCGGTCTGCCGGTTTTCTTGTCCAGCGCGTAGTGCGTGTACTGGCCGGTCAGCGGCAAAGCATCAATACCTTTGAAGTATCCGCCCGCGCCTTCGGCATAATTTCGCGCGGCGGTAATTTCGGAATCGCCCATGCCATCGCCAATCAGTAAAATAATATTTTTCGCGGGCTTATCATTCAGGGAATCGCGCAGAGCGGCGGTTTGGTCACCGCTTAAACGGCGGGCGCCACCAGGCGTGGAAATATCGCCTTGTGCAGCACGGTTATCAAGAACAGGTGATGCAGTTGTTTCCGCATGAATATTATGGGTAAACAACACCGGTAATAAAGCGAGGAATAATGCGCTCTGTTTCACTTTAATATTCTCCATGTACAAATACTTAAAGAAAATAAAACAAAGCGACTATATGCAGCGCAGATGACAGTGAGATGACAGTTTCTGTCCGGCTAACTTATGTTCAGTTGCGCGGATGCCTTAAAAGCTTTTTTACGTATTGTTGCAACAGCTCCGTATCCTGATGTGAAACCTGATCGCCCGGCAGCGCTTCTTCCAGCGCGCCTTCAATGCTCAAAATCAGCGCTTGTTGCTCAGCGGCCGCCATGCGGCGCAGCAGTGCGGTAACAACGATTTCCAACGCTTCAACTTGCGCGACGAGCTCTTTCGATTCCTCTTCTTTTTCCGCAAGCTTAACCAACAACTCAGCAATGAGATTTTTCATGGCAGGATTTCCTTATGTGATGTCGAAAGACGTTAACACTCGATTTTGTTGTTGCAAAGTGGATGCATGTACTATTTTTGCGAATTAATTCACAACGCAGTAAGTAGATTCAAAAAATAGCGTCAGCGAAACGCTTCAAAGCACCGTAAGGCAAATAGAGTTAATACTTTTGCGATAGAGAAAAAAAATAATGAAAGGGCGTATTGCTATAAGAAAATATTATGTAGCGGCCGGAAGGTGAATTTCCGACCGCGTTTAAACCCTATTTACACACGCGACGAAATGCCAACGCCAGCTGCCAGAGGTTGATCAGCACCACCACTGCGGTGGCGGCAAACACCCAGCGAAAACCCGCCATCGCCGACACCGTGGCGCCCATTAGCGGACCGGCGACATTCCCGAGGTACATAAACGATTGGTTATAACCAAAAATCCGCCCGGTGACCTGATCGCTTGAATATTTCAACAATAATGTCTGCACCGCCGGTAGCATCGCGCCATCGGCGAAGCCAAGCAGAAAACGCAGGATGCCCAGTTGCAGCGGCGACGTGACAAACGACATGGCAAAAAACAGCACCACCGCGAAGGCAAGCGTCGCCATTAAGATACGCGAGGTGCCAATGCGGTCGCCGAGCTTGCCAAGGCGCGGCGCGGAAAGCAGCGCCGACATGCCTGGCACGGCGGCGATCAGCCCGCTGAGAAACGCGATATTCGCGGTATCGGGTGATAACGACTGGATGAACAGCGCGAGAATGGGGCCGATGGAGCCATTACACAATTGAATCACCATCGTGGTGACAAACAGGCTGATCACCAATGCAGGGTAAGGCAATGTGGAGAACACCGCTTTGCCGCTCAACCGATCGCCCTTTTTCACCGTCGGTCTGGCCCCTTCTTTAATCAGAAACAGCGTCACCAGGAAACTCACCATCAGTAGCAGCGCGGTAATGAGAAACACGGTGCGCAGCCCTAAATGGTCGGCGAGAAAACCGCCCATCAGCGGGCCGCCAATCACGCCGCTGATTTGCGCGGTAGAAAGCGTGCTCAACGCCCAACCGCTGCGTTCGCGCGGCACTTGCGAAGCCACCAGCGCCATTGCATTGGGAATATAACCCGACGTCAGGCCCATCACGCCGCGCAGGATCAAGAGCTGCCAGACGTTGGTGGCGAAAGCCTGCAACAGAATGGCGATCGCCATGCCGAGCGAGGCGCGCAGCAACATCAACTTACGCCCTTTACGATCCGCCAGGCTGCCCCACATCGGCGAGACAATCGCGGACACCAGGAAGGTGATGCTAAAAGTTAAGCCCGACCACATTGATAAAGCTTCATGGGATGTCACGCCCAGTTGCGCCACATACAGCGGCAAAAAAGGCAAAATTTGACTGATAGCGAGGCCGGTGAAAAAACAACCGAACCACACCGAGATGAGATTAACCTTCCAGGATTCCATAAGTACGCGTAAGTATTCAGGTTTTGGCAAACGGCGCACAGAGTAACAAGTTTGCGCCGGCGATGAGTCACCAGAGATGCGCTTAGCGCAATTTCGGTGTTTTATCTGTCTGGCTATACTTAGCGCCGCAGCCAGCGCAAAAAAACCACACAATGCTCAGTGATTTATGCTTAGCGACAGAGACCAAACCCGCGCATGCCTAAATGAAAATGGTTAGCGTGCGCGGCGTTATATTCCGGCCCAAGGCCGTTTCCGTAATAGCCGCAGCTGGCACTGAGCATCGCCCGCAGCCACGGCTGCGTACGCGCCTGCCGCCAGCCGCGCAGCACCGTGATCTGCTCGCCGTTCGCCAGGCGAAAGCCGCTCAGATCGAGCGCTTCCGCGCTGGCATGCTCACTGCGTCGGGCGTCTGCCCGATTATAGATGTTGCGGCAGGCATAGCTTCCCAGATGATCGATGCGCGTCAACGCACTGCCCATCATATGTTGACTGAGCGGGCGCGCCTGCTGCTCGACAAACAACGCGGAACTGAGCGCCAGCGGGCAACTCGCCAGAAAGCTGCTGCTCAATTTCACTGGCCCAAAATCCCGCACACGCACCACATCGGTTAACGGGCAATCGCCGCCGCTGTTCGCCACCGGTGCGGACGAAATCAGCCGCTGCTGATTGGCCTGCGTCAGCAGCGCCGCGCAATCTTGTGGCGATAACCGCCGTAACTTGAACTGGGTAATGCGCCCCGGCGGATCGCTCAGTTGCAATGGCGCAAACGGGTTGTAATACGACGGCAGATAACGGTAACCCACAAAGATAACCGCCAGAAGAATGCAGATTACGACCAGGCTTTTCCCTCTCACATCAATCCCCTCTGCTGTGCAAAAAACATTATGGCAGAAGGCCGCGAATCGTGCGTTTTGACGTGCTATGGTATGGGCTTTCTGAATACAGTATGAGTGAACGTAGAAATGGCAAAACTGCGGGTAGGGGTCGTCTTCGGCGGCAAATCGGCGGAGCATGAAGTGTCGTTACAGTCGGCGAAAAATATCGTCGATGCGATGGATAAATCGCGCTTTGATGTGGTGCTGCTGGGGATCGATAAGCAGGGGCAGTGGCATATTAGCGATGCGAATAATTATTTGCTCAACGCCAGCGATCCGGCGCGGATCGCCCTGAATCCTTCGACGAACAGCGTGGCGTTGGTGCCGGGGGTTGAACAGCAACAGCTGATTCAGACGGAAAACAGCGCGCCGCTGCCCAATGTCGATGTGATTTTCCCGATTGTCCACGGCACGCTCGGCGAAGACGGTTCCCTGCAAGGCATGCTGCGCCTGGCAAACTTGCCGTTTGTCGGCTCCGATGTGCTCGCGTCCGCCGCCTGCATGGACAAAGATGTCACCAAACGTTTACTGCGCGACGCCGGTCTGGCAATTGCGCCGTTTATCACGCTGACCCGCGCGAACCGCGAAACCATCACCTTTAACGACGTCCAGGCGCAGCTTGGTCTGCCGCTGTTCGTGAAACCCGCCAACCAGGGTTCTTCTGTTGGTGTGAGCAAAGTGACGAACGAAGCGCAATATCATGACGCAGTGCGCCTGGCGTTTGAGTTCGATAAAAAAGTGGTGGTGGAACAAGGCATTAAAGGTCGCGAGATCGAATGCGCGGTGCTGGGCAATGACGCGCCGCAGGCCAGTACCTGTGGCGAGATCGTGCTGAACAGCGAGTTTTACGCCTACGACACCAAATACATTGATGATAATGGCGCGAAAGTGGTGGTTCCTGCAGCAATAAGCGCCGAAGTGAATGACAAAATCCGCGAAATCGCCATTGAGGCTTATCAGACGTTAGGTTGTGAAGGGATGGCGCGCGTTGACGTGTTCTTAACGCCAGATAATGACGTGGTAATCAATGAGATCAATACGTTGCCGGGTTTCACCAACATCAGCATGTACCCGAAACTGTGGCAGGCAAGCGGCATTGGTTATGCCGAACTTATCACGCGACTGATTGAGTTAGCGATTGAGCGCCATCAGGCTAACAGCGCCCTGAAAATTTCGGTCAACTAAGCGTTACTCCGGTTTATCTGCCGTCTCCTCATCATGCGGGCGACGGCGGATAATCAACCCGGCCAGCCAGAAACTGATCACCCACGTTACCAGCCCCACCGCGTAGCTTTGCCAACCTTTCGCTTCAAATCCCAGCAGGCCCACCACTCCATTCAGAATAAAAATCAAACCAATCGCAAAAGCGTAGTAGTGCCAGTCACGGCGAATTTTCTCAGGCAGCTTCATGACAACTCCGGCAGTTAAAAAGCCATCATCGCACAGGACACTCTTTCGGTCTGTGGCGTATGCGGAAATTCTTAAATGTTACGTGAGTAATTAAAACGTTACAAAAATGTGAGCGCGAACAAAAATCGATAGGTTGGGATCATTCCCGGTATGAAATTATCACCATTCTGATGTTGACAATCCAGGAGTGGTGCCAGAATTAGCCTCAGTTACACCTTCCGCACCGATTAATTCGAGCGTTTGAAAGTGAACATCGTTTGAAAAAAGTGAAGAGTACCGGAGGTCTTATGGCTGACTTTACCCTGGCAAAACCCTTCAAGGGCGCAAAAAAACGTGACACCTCCAGACCGGGTAATATCGCTTACGCCGTTTTTGTTTTGCTCTGCTTCTGGGCGGGAGCGCAACTTCTGAACCTGCTGGTGCACGCCCCTGGCGTGTTTGAACATTTGATGCAGGCGCAGGATGTGACGCGCCCCCACGTTGAAATGGGGATGGGCGTAGGCACAATTTTCGGTCTTGTGCCTTTTATTGCGGGAAGCGCCCTGCTTGGGGTTATCTTCTTGGTTTTACGCTGGCGACACCGCCATTCCCGTTAGTGCTGCGTCATGCAGGTGGCCCGACGATCGTCCACGCGCTTCGCAAACCATGCTGTTGTCAGGTTGCGCGTGATCTTCGGGCTTTCTAATTGAATCCCAGGCAACATCTCTCTTACCAACGTTTTCCCACTTTTCTTTTCTGCCAATCGATAGACTTCACGGTAGAGTGTCGTCTCTTCGAATTTCTGGCTGTCGCCCCGCTCCAGTTGGCGGCGAATATCGCGGTCGCTCATTGAAAGCTGCGCGCCCAGTTTGCGTACCGCTTTTTCTGTGCTACCCGCTTCACTGCTGCCGTAAAGGATCAAATCGCCGTCGAGCGCCAGTTTCACGCTGGTCGCTTTGCTCACGGCATTCTGGAAAGCCGCATTGCGGCTGGCATACAGCCCGGCATTAAAATCAGCGAAACGGTAAATCGGCGCGCGATAACTGGCGGGATAGTTCAGCAAATGGTACGTGCCAAACCACAAACCGCCCCGGCGGCTGAACACTTCCTGGCGCACAGTACCGTTGATTTCCCACGGGTAACCCTCGGTATGCTGTTCGGCAAACGCCACGCTGACCTGCATCGGCCCGCCGGTATGTACCGGGTTGTAAGAACCAAACAGAGTTTGCCCCATCGGCACCGTGCCAATCATGTCATCAAAAATAGCGCTCAGCTCTTTCTCGGTTCTCACGCGATCCAGCCGTTCGCTGTAACTTTTGCCATTCGGCGACGGGATTTTCAGCGCCGTGTGCACCAGCAGCGCCGGGACATGCAACCGCGCGGCGCGCTTATCGATCTCTTTCCAGGCGATTTTACTTAACCCCGGCACCACAGGGTCAGACTGATAATTCGACTCCTGCTGCGCCACCGCCAACACCGAGCAGATGTTCTCCAGCGTCGGCGCTATTTTTTGGCTCTCAAAGGTGGTTGCCAGATCCTGCGCCCAGCCATCCCGGTCTTTCACACTGGCGGGGATCTTCTGGCGTACCACGCTCGCGACATCCAGCGGCTTTTCCTGCTCTTGCTCTTTCTCCGCTTCCTTTTTAGAAAGCGGGCCTTGCGTAGTACAACCGGCAACAATCAGTGCTGCCAGCAGCCAGCCAAAACGGGGTACCCAGGACATAACGTTCCTTGTGTTAACCAAAATGATGAGGCACAGGCGTGATGTCCTGCCCATCAAGTTCGCGCTCGAAACTGCGCAAACGTTTATAGATAGACATCAATTCAACCAGCGTCGTCCAGGATGAGATCAAATACTGGAACGAGCTGCGCACCTGCTCAAATACGTTGGTGATTTGGCGCATCAGACCAAAAGTGATCGCTCCCGCCGCAATCGTCGGAAACAGCACCACCAGGCCGAACACCACATCAACTTGCAGGTACAGGATACGGGCGATGTTGAAATACATATAGTGGAAATAGAGACGAAAATAGTTTTGGCGCACCGCGCTAAATAGCTCAGCAACGGTATTGGGCCGTGCACGACCGGCGTCATCTTCGCCGTACACCAGCTCTTTACGGTACGCCGCTTCCACGCGTTGATTCTTAAATTCCAGCCCCGGCAGCTTGATCCCGATAAACGCCAGCAGCAGCGTACCGAACAGCGCCCAGCCAATGGCCGCAATCACCAGGCCGTAAGCCACATGCCCCACCAGCGGCAACTCCTGCACGCGCGGCGACAGCGCCACCAGCACCGGCAGAAACGCAATCAAGGTCATTACCGCATTGATAAAGCTGACGCCCATATCCTCCAGCGTCGAGGCAAAACGCATAGTATCTTCCTGCACGCGCTGCGCTGCGCCTTCGATGTGGCGAAGATGTTCCCAATGCGCCATGTAATATTCGTTCATCGCTGTGCGCCAGCGAAACACATAGTGGCTGATAAAAAAGCTGTTCAGCACCGACACGGTGACGGCGATCAGCGCGATCCACAAAAAGACGCCAATTTCGCTGTAAAGCTGTTGCAGGCTGACAGTGTTTGGCGCGCTCAGCGCTTTCTGGATGAGATCGTAAAACGGCTCGTACCAGGCGTTAATCGCGACGTTCACTTCCACCAAAAACCAAGTGACGAAGATGATTAACGCCGTGCCCAGAATCGACCAGTACTGCCAGCGATGCGGCGATAACGTCACCCAACATAGCGTGAATATGCCGACGCACACCGCGTAGTACGTATAAAAAAGCAAAAAGCTGGGGCACCAGAAACGCGTGGCGCTGATCGGCACCTCCGCCGAGACGCCGGTTAAGCGCATTAGCCAGGCTTCGCCGCCCGCCTGCCAGAAAACGACAGTGACCAGCGCCCAGATAAAAGCCGACACAAAGAACACGGTCGGCTTCGGAAAGAAAGATTTAAACATAGGACTCTCCTGCTCATTTCTTATTATTTACAACAATGCTGTGTCTCTGATTTGCCCGCCGCGCAGCAGTGACAAAAAAGCGCCGCAATGCGGCGCTGGTTCGCTTAATCTGACCTAAGGTTAACCCCTTAGTTCGTTTGCCATTCGTGAACAATTGTTTCGACAGTTTTCACCAACACCGGATTTCCCGGCACCGTTAACGTTCGCCATACCTCATTGTAGTGATCGATCAAGGTTGCGGCCTGCGCCGCCGGGCGATTGGCGGTGGTGTGCGCGTCTTGCGCCACGGTAATGGCATAACCCCGGCTGGCACCGTTTTTCAGCGTCGTATCCACGCAATAATCGGTCGCGCAGCCACACATCACAAAAGCCGAAATGTCGTGCTCGCGCAGCACGTTTTCCAGTTGGGTTTTGTAAAACGCGTCGCAGGCGGTTTTGGTGACGTACAACGCATTCGCGGGCTGGTTGAGTTCTGGCAATATCTCAAACCCTTTACTGCCCTCTTCCAGCCCGCCCTCTTCGGCATGCTGAATAAAAATGACGTTGTCTGCCGCCGCCGTCAGTTGGTTAATACGCGCCACGCATTGTTCGCGCGCCAGGCGCGGCATCTCGAAGACGCCGTTTTGCATATCCACGACCATCACTACCCGTTGACCTGCCATTGCCGTACTCCTTTGCGGGGAAAAAAGGAGCTTATCACAGGCCTTTTCCGCGCTCGCCATAGGGAAAATATTTCATATTTACCCATCGTTACGGATTACGGCGAAACATTACGCTTATTCGCCCTTTGCAACGGGACGCTAAGTAGTATAAATACGCTCTATCTTTCCCCGTTATTAATGGATCTCTTCGTTGAAACGTTGTCTGCTTTTCTCCGCGATGTTGTTTGCGCTGAGCTTGACCAGCGTCCAGGCGGCGCAACAATCCCCTGACCCGGTATTTGCTTCCGATATTGTTGATCGCTACGCCAACCATATTTTTTACGGTAGCGGCGCGACCGGCATGGCGCTGGTGGTGATTGACGGTAACCAGCGCGTGTTCAGAAGTTATGGTGAAACCCGCCCGGGCAACGATGTTCGCCCGCAGCTCGATTCCGTTATCCGCATCGCGTCGCTCTCCAAACTGATGACCAGTGAAATGCTGGTGAAACTGCTCGATCAGGGCCGCGTGCGCCTCGACGATCCCTTAAGCAAATACGCGCCGCCCGGTACGCGCGTGCCGACCTACCAGGGCGAGCCGATTACGCTGGTTAACCTGGCGACGCACACCAGCAGCCTGCCGCGCGAACAACCCGGCGGCGCCGCGAAGCGCCCGGTGTTTGTCTGGCCGACGCAAGAGCAACGCTGGAGTTGGCTCTCCACCGCCGCGCTGAAAACCGCGCCCGGCACGCAAGCCGCTTACTCCAACCTGGCGTTTGATCTGCTGGCCGATGCCCTCGCCAAAGCGGGCGGCAAGCCTTATCCGCAGTTGTTTGAAGAGCAGATCACCCGCCCGCTAGGGATGAAAGACACTACGTTTACCCCGTCGCCGGATCAGTGCAAACGCCTGATGGTGGCCGAGAAAGGCGCCAGCCCGTGTAACAATACGTTGGCGGCGATTGGCAGCGGCGGCGTGTACTCAACGCCTGGCGATATGATGCGCTGGATGCAGCAGTTCCTGTCGTCGGATTTCTACACCCGCAATGCGCAGGCGGATCGCATGCAGACGCTGATCTACCCGCGTAATCAGTTGACCAAAGTGATCGGTATGGATGTGCCGGGCAAAGCCGATGCGCTCGGTCTGGGTTGGGTCTATATGGCGCCGAAAGAGGGCCATCCGGGCATTATTCAAAAAACCGGCGGCGGCGGCGGTTTTATCACTTATATGGCGATGGTGCCGCAGCATAATGTCGGCGTGTTTGTGGTCATCACCCGTTCACCGTTGACGCGCTTTACCAATATGAGCGACGGCGTGAACGATCTGGTCAGCGAATTGAGCAGCAACAAGCCTGTGGTGATCCCCGCGTCCTGATGCCGTACGAGGCAGTCGCCATTGCGGCCTGCCTCGCACTTAACGGCGATTTTGGTAAAACATCTGGCTAGCTTATCGGCTACAATGCCGCCATCTGTTCCATAAATATCAGGCATACCATGACCGATTTAATTACCCGTCCTCGCCGCCTGCGTAAATCACCTGCGTTGCGCGCCCTGTTTGAAGAAACAACACTGAGCAAAAACGACCTGGTGTTGCCGATCTTTGTTGAAGAAGAGCTGGATGATTACAAAGCCATCACCGCCATGCCAGGCGTGATGCGCATTCCGGAAAAATACCTCGCGCGGGAAATTGAGCGCATCGCCAACGCCGGGATCCGTTCGGTCATGACGTTTGGTATTTCCCACCACACCGATGAAACCGGCAGCGACACCTGGCAGGAAAATGGCCTTGTGGCGCGGATGTCGCGCATCTGCAAAGAGACGGTGCCGGAAATGGTTGTCATGTCCGATACCTGTTTTTGCGAATACACCTCGCACGGCCACTGCGGCGTGCTGTGCGATCACGGCGTGGATAACGACGCGACCCTGCTGAACCTCGGTCGACAAGCGGTAGTTGCCGCCGCCGCCGGTGCGGATTTCATTGCGCCGTCCGCCGCGATGGACGGCCAGGTGCAGGCGATTCGCCACGCGCTGGATGCCGCGGGCTTTACCGATACCGCCATCATGTCTTATTCCACCAAGTTCGCTTCTTCGTTCTACGGCCCGTTCCGTGAAGCGGCGGGCACTGCGTTGAAAGGCGATCGCAAAACCTACCAGATGAACCCGATGAACCGTCGCGAAGCGATCCGCGAGTCGCTTATCGACCAGGCGGAAGGCGCAGATTGCCTGATGGTGAAACCGGCCGGCGCGTACCTGGATATCCTGCGTGATATCCGCGAACGCACCGAGTTGCCGCTCGGGGCGTATCAGGTGAGCGGTGAATACGCGATGATCAAGTTTGCCGCCCAGGCAGGCGCGATTGACGAAGATAAAGTGGTGCTGGAAAGCCTGAGCGCCATCAAACGCGCCGGCGCGGATCTGATCTTCAGCTACTTCGCACTCGATCTCGCCGAACGCGGGCTTATCTAATCCTTGTAAAATGCCTGATGGCGCTGCGCTTATCAGGCCTACACAAGCTGTAATTTGTAGGCCGGATAAGGCGCCAGCCGCCATCCGGCGTAACCGCAAAACCCGCCACTCCTTCCGCTTTCCAAATCGTGACTGCACTCACGTCTTCTATTTGTCAGATGTTCATTGTAATGAAATGTAAGCGTCATCTTCGACCTTTACTGTCATCGGCAAGACGGGAGGAGAAACCATCATGTTTAGTCTTGATAACGTACTTGAGGATCTCTGGCCACACGCCAGACCCGCCCCCTGGCAAAAGCGTTTACTCAAGCGCCTGTTTTACGAACAGGAATTCCAGCAGTTCGCCGCCAAACACCGCCATCTGAAAGGGTTGGATATGGTGGAGCAAGTACTCGAACACCTTCAGATCCGCTGCGCCGTTCCCACTCACGACCTCGAACAAATCCCCGAACATGGCCCGCTGGTCATCATCTCTAACCACCCCACCGGCACGCTCGACGGGCTAGCGTTGATGTACGCCGTTTCCCGCGTGCGCCGCGACGTGAAAGTGGTCACCAACCGCATGCTGGCGCATCTTGAGCCGCTAAGCTCGCTGTTTATCCCGGTGGATAATATGGGCGGGCGCACGCGCAAATCCTCGTTGCAACAAATGGAAAACCATCTGCAAGCCGGCGGCGTGCTGATCTTCTTCCCAGCCGGGGAAGTCTCTCGTGTGACCCGCAAAGGGATCCGCGATAAAAGCTGGCACGCCGGGTTTATTAAGCTGGCGAACAAATTCCGCGCTCCGCTGCTGCCCACGTGGATCGATGCCCACAACAGCGCGCTGTTTTATGCCAGCGCGATGGTGTCGGAAACCCTGCCGCTGTTGTTGCTGATGCAGCAGATGTTTCGTCGCCGCGACAGTAACCTGCCGATCAAAATCGGCCAACGCATTCCCTGGGATAGCTGGCACACAACGGCGCTCGCGCCACGCGAACTGGCCGATAAGTGTCGCCAGCATGTCCTGCGCCTGGGCAAGGGATTGCCCGGTACGTTCAAAACCGAATGCGCCATCGCCCGCCCGGAAGACAGGGCCACGCTGCGCCGCGAGCTCAACAACGCCGAGTGCCTTGGGCGCACGGCGGATGGCAAAATTATTTACCTCTGGCAGCGCAAAGGTCAGGAAGACGCGCCGCTGCTACGCGAACTGGGGCGTCTGCGGGAGATCGCCTTTCGCGCGGTGGGCGAAGGCAGCGGTAAACGTCGTGATACGGATAGATATGACGACGATTACCTGCATTTGATCCTGTGGGATGATGCCGATCTGGAGATCGTCGGCGCGTATCGCTTTATGCCCACCGCACAGCAAATTGCTGCCCACGGGCCGGAAGGGCTCTATAGCCACAGTCTGTTCCAGTACGATGAGCGGATGGCGGATGTGCTGCGCGGGGGGATTGAGCTGGGACGCAGCTTTATTCAGCCGCGCTACTGGGGACGTCGCGGGCTGGATTATCTGTGGTCGGGCATTGGCGCTTATTTGGCGCGTTACCCGGAGTATCGCTATCTGTTTGGCCCGGTCACTATTTCCGGCGGTATGCCGCCTGCGGCGCGGGATCTGCTGGTGGCGTTTTATCGCCTGTGGTTCCCGGCAATCTGGCCGCTCGCCGCCTCGCGCCGCCCGTGGCCTGCCACCTTGCCAGAAGTGCTCGCGCAGTTTACCGGCGAGGATTACACCGAAGATTTGACGCGCCTGAAATCATTATTGGGCAATTTGGGTTGCGGTATTCCACCGCTGTACAAGCAATATTCTGAACTCTGCGAACCTGGCGGCGTGCAGTTTATTGACTTTGGCAGCGATCCGGATTTCAACAACTGCGTTGATGGCCTGGTGCTGGTGGATTTAACCCGCCTGAAACCCCACCGCTATGAACGCTATATTGGTGTGCATCTGCCTGCGCACGCGGAGTAGTTTTCCTGCCGGATGGCGGCCTGCCGATGACAAACCCGCGCCCAGGCCTGATAAGCGAAGCGCCATCAGGCGTTTTTGCCAGGCCTAACCATGCACCAACCGTAACTGCGCGCGCCTGCTGTTGAGGCGCGGATTGCGCGTCCAGATAACATATAAAATGGGTCGCCAGGCCATATTCTCTCCTTCACACTGCTTATTTATCAGCGTCGGATGTTGAAATGAATAATAGAGGTATCGGCTCACGCTAAATAAAATTTAACTCTAAAATCAGCTGGTTAATTTAATGTAAATTGTTTTTTAAAATTTGAGCGTCGCTGAATTAATTAAAGCCCGAACTCATCAAAATAACTTAAGAATAGTCAGATTTAATTTTCACCATCGCAGGGCAGCCTGCACCAAAATGCGATCCGCCGCAGTGCATGCCGTTTCTCTTCTCAAGACTTAACCCTATGAATTAAAGCGATACACTTTCCTGGCACTGCCTTTGCACTCCTGTTTGCAACTGTATTCAATGGCGAGGCAGTAAATAATGAGCACACAAACAACACTTAAAAGAACACTCGGCAGCTTCCGTCTGTGGGGCATTGCCGTCGGGCTGGTGATATCCGGGGAATATTTTGGCTGGAGTTATGGTTGGTCGCAGGCAGGCACGCTCGGCTTTCTGATTGTCGCGCTGGCCATCGCAGCGATGTATTGCGCCTTTATCTTTAGTTTTACCGAACTGACCACCGCGATCCCCCACGCCGGTGGCCCGTTCGCTTACGCCTACCGCGCTTTCGGGCCGACGGGAGGGTTTATCGCGGGTTTCGCAACGTTAATTGAATTCGTCTTCGCGCCCCCGGCGATCGCCATGGCGATTGGCGCATACCTGAATGTGCAATTCCCCTCCTGGGATCCGAAATGGGTGGCCTGCGGCGCGTACATCATCTTTATGACGTTGAACATTCTTGGTGTGGGCATCGCCGCGACCTTCGAATTGATCGTCACGCTGTTAGCCATTTTCGAGCTGCTGGTGTTTATGGGCGTGGTAGCGCCGGGCTTCTCGTGGAGCAACTTTACCGCCAACGGCTGGGCAGGCGCAGACAGCTTCAGCGGCCTGGCGCTGCCGGGCATGTTCGCCGCCATTCCGTTTGCTATCTGGTTTTTCCTGGCGATTGAAGGCGCGTCGATGGCGGCAGAAGAAGCTAAAGACCCGAAACGCACCATCCCACGCGCGCTGGGCGGCGGCATTTTGACCCTTACCGTGCTGGCCGTTGGCGTGATGATGTTTGCCGGTGGCGTGGGCGACTGGCGCGCGCTGTCGAACATTAACGATCCACTGCCGCAGGCGATGAAAGTGGTGGTGGGCAACAGCAGCGGCTGGCTGCACATGCTGGTGTGGCTGGGTCTGTTTGGCCTGGTGGCGTCGTTTCACGGCATCATTATGGGTTACTCCCGCCAGATCTACTCGCTGGCGCGCGCGGGTTATCTCCCGGCGAGCCTTGCGAACCTCAACCGAAAAACTCGCACGCCGCACCTGGCGATCCTCGCTGGCGGCGTGGTGGGCATTGCGGCGATTTTCTCCGACTCGCTGATTACCATCAGCGGCATGCCGCTCACGGCGTGTATTGTGACGATGTCGGTATTCGGGGCTATCGTTATGTACATCACGTCGATGGCGGCGCTGTTTAAGCTGCGCCGCAGCGAGCCGGAACTCGAGCGCCCATTCAAAGCACCGCTGTTTCCATATGCCCCCGCTTTCGCCCTCGGCATGGCGGTGCTCTGCCTGGTGGCGATGGTTTGGTACAACACCCTGCTGGCGCTGATTTTCGCCATTATGATGCTGGGCGGCTACATGTGGTTTCGCAAAACGGCGCACGCCCGTGAACGTGCTGAAATGGACCCGCAACTGCGCGCGATCTCCTGAGGAGTTTGAATGTATAAAACCACACTGGCGCACCGTACGTATCAGTTCGCCAGCCTGAAAGAACTGATGGCAAAGGCCTCCCCGGCGCGTTCCGGGGATGTGCTGGCCGGCGTCGCGGCGCAGTCGGCGGAGGAGCGAATGGCGGCGAAAATCGCCCTTGCGGATCTCCCACTGCGCGCGATCCTCGAGAACCCATTAATCCCTTATGAAGATGATGAGGTAACGCGCCTTATTATCGACACCCATGATGCCGCCGCTTTCGCGCGGATCGCCCATTTAACCGTGGGCGAATTTCGTGACTGGCTGCTGGCTGATACCACCGACACCGCCATACTCAGCCAGGTCGCATCGGCCATCACACCAGAAATGGCGGCGGCGGTCAGCAAACTGATGCGCAACCAGGATCTGATCCTCGCGGCGCGCAAATGCAGCGTGATTACGCGGTTTCGCAACACCATCGGCCTGCCGGGTCACCTGAGCGTGCGTTTGCAGCCCAACCACCCGACTGACTCCCTCAAAGGTATTGCCGCCAGTATGCTGGACGGCCTGCTGTATGGTGCGGGCGATGCGGTGGTCGGCATTAATCCGGCGAGCGACAGCCTGCCGGTGCTCGATAAGCTCAACCATATGATGGCGGAGATTATTGAGCGCTTTTCGATTCCCACGCAGTCCTGCGTACTGACGCATGTCACCAACACCTTGCAGTTGATCGAACGCGGTTCGCCGGTGGATCTGGTGTTCCAGTCGGTGGCGGGCACGGAAGCGGCGAACAGCGGTTTTGGCATCAACCTCGCGCTGTTGCAGGAAGCGCAAGAGGCGGCGCTGAGCCTCAAACGCGGAACATTAGGCAATAACGTGATGTATTTCGAAACCGGCCAGGGCAGTTGCCTGTCGTCGAATGCCCATTTCGGCGTCGACCAACAAACCTGCGAAGCGCGCGCTTACGCGGTGGCGCGCCACTTCAATCCGCTATTAGTGAATACCGTGGTGGGGTTTATCGGCCCGGAATATCTCTATGACGGCAAGCAGATTATCCGCGCCGGGCTGGAGGATCACTTCTGCGGCAAGCTGATGGGGCTGCCAATTGGCTGCGATGTTTGCTACACCAACCATGCCGAGGCAGATCAAGATGATATGGACACCCTGCTGACGCTGCTATGCACCGCCGGGCTGACTTTCCTGATTGGTGTGCCGGGCGCGGATGACATCATGCTCAATTACCAGAGCACCTCATTTCACGACGCGCTTTACGCCCGCCGCTTGCTGGGGTTGAAACATGCGCCGGAGTTCGCCGAATGGCTCACTAAAATGCAGATTATCGACAGCCGCGGGCAGTTGCGTCTGACGGGCGCGAACCATCCGCTGCTGACCGTTTTGCCACAAGGAGTGCTTGCATGAACCCACCCGATGCCTGGTCGTTGCTGCGTGAATTTACCGATGCGCGCATCGCGCTCGGGCGCAGCGGTGCAAGCCTGCCAACGCAGGAAGTGCTGAATTTCGGCCTTGCCCACGCGCAAGCGCGCGACGCTATCCACCAGCCGTTCGACAGCGAAAGCCTGGCGCAGCAGTTACACAAAATGGGGCTTAAAACCCTCGACGCGCACAGCGCAGCGGCGGATCGGCACACTTATCTTAATCGCCCGGATTTGGGGCGCATGTTAAGCGACGAGAGCCGTAGCGCGCTCGCCGCCCGCCGCATTGCGCCGCATGATTTACTGCTGGTGATTGGCGATGGCCTTTCTTCCCACGCCGTGCATCGCCAGTCGGCGTCGCTGGTGAGCGCCCTGCTGCCGTATCTGGAAACATTGGGTATTTCCCTCGGCCCGATTGTGTTAGCGCATCAGTCGCGCGTGGCGCTGGGCGATGACATCGGCGAAACGCTGGGCAGCAAAGCGGTGGCGATCCTGATTGGCGAGCGTCCTGGCTTATCTTCGCCAGACAGTCTGGGCGTTTACCTCACCTGGAAACCCGAGCGCAAACGCATTGAATCGGAACGCAACTGCATCTCTAACATTCGCCCGGAAGGGCTGAATTTCGACGCCGCCGCCTTCAAGCTCGCCTGGCTGTTGGAGCAGGCTTTTTTGCGCCGCCTGACTGGCGTGCGGCTTAAAGATGAGAGCGACAACCCGGCGCTGCACGGTCGCGTGACGCCCCGCCTTTCTCAGTAAATTCCGAAGCGCTTCATCGCGAAGCGCTGTTTCTTCGCGGCTCATCTAAACTCTCTACGTGGCTGATGGCGAACCCGTGGAGGATGCATGGCGCGAAAACAGTACCACTTTCCCGTGACCGACAGCCCTTTCTGGCTGCATGTTGAAATGCAGGTGCAGAAATGGGGCGCCATAACACTTTTATTCATTGTGGTGGCCGGGCTGTGCGGCCTTTTCTCGCAAGGTTGGCTGAGCGCGCAAACGGCCAGCAGCAGCGATCGCAAACTGACCGTGCAATACGACCGTTATGGCCGTTTGCAAAGCGACATTGATATGCAAGTCACCGCCAGCGCGACGCTGAACAGCCGCACTGTCTTCACCCTCGGCGGTGATTTTATGCATGATTTTGAGATCCGCACCCTACAACCCCAACCGGAAAAAATGTACAGCCAGAACGGCGAGTTGGTGCTGGAGTATGCCCGCCCGCACGCCGACCAGCCTTTTACCGTGTGGCTGGGGTTAACACCGCGCGGCGTTGGGCGCAGCGAACAGAAAATTGTACTGAATGGCGCGACAACGGTGGCGGTGAAGCAATTTATCTGGCCCTGAGGAGATGGCAATGGACATGGTTTTGCGTGCTGTAGCGATCTATCTGGTGTTGATGGTGGTGTTTAAAATCGCCGGTCGGCGAACCTTGTTACAGATGACCTCGTTTGACTTGATTTTGCTGCTGATTATCAGTGAAGCGACCCAGCAAGCGCTGCTCGGCAATGACTTTTCCGTCACGGGCGCGGCGCTGACCATCATCACGCTGGTGGTGATCGATATTCTGTTCGGCACGCTGAAAAAGTATGTCAAAGGCGCGGAAAACCTGATCGACGGCACGCCGGTGGTGCTGGTAGAAAACGGGGAAATGGTGGCAGAAAACATGCGCGAAGCGGATATTTCCCGTGCCGACATTATGCTGTCAGCGCGTAATAATCAGGGCATTGTCGATCTGGCGGAGATCAAGTTCGCCATTCTGGAGCGCAATGGCCATATCTCCATCATCCCCAAAAATTCGCCCTAAGAATACCCACGCAGAGTGGCTGAGCGGGCCATTAACCGCCAAACAACCTCTCGAGGGCGATTGCCGTCGGGTTATTGATCAAGCAGTGCAGTATGCGTTAGCAACATTAATAACATTATTAAACAACTAACATTTTTATATTTCTGCCGCGCTTCGATTTCGCCAGATAATTCTCTCCCGGCATTTTTCTTTTAATATTGCAAAAATGTTAATCCTATAATTCAAGAACACAATGAGGCTTATTATGATAAATATGATAGCGATCACATTTAATAAAATACTTAAATATCAATTTGTTATATTAAAATTACCGCCATTTAGACAAATATCACAATAATTACAAAAATCGTTGGTTGATTTTTAATGCACACGTGTGCATAACTAATTGCATTCCTGAGCAACATTATAAATGTGGGGATGCATGGAAACGCGATTTAACGATCTTTCAGTGAATCAGGATGCTATTCGCGATGTGTTACAGCGTATGGCATTGATAACAGAACAACAGACATTACAGGTTAGCCCGCTTACCGGTGGCGTATCGTCAACGATTCTAAAAATCACCGCCGGTGACCAGCAATTTTGCCTAAAACAGGCACTGCCAACACTGAAAGTCGCCAAAGAGTGGCATGCGCCACTGGAGCGCGTGTTTGCGGAAATCGACTGGATGCAAACCGTCGCCACGATTGTGCCGCACGCGGTAGCACATATTCAGGGCGTCGATCGCGACGCGCTCTGTTTTGTGATGGATTACCTGCCCGCGGAACAATATGACAACTGGAAAACCCGCTTGCTGGCGGGCGATATTGATACCGATTTCGCGGCGAAAATGGGCGACGTGCTCGGCACCATCCACCAGCATACGGCGAATAACCGCCAGCTTGCCAAACAGTTCGCCTGGGACGACAACTTTTTCTTACTGCGTTTAGACCCGTATCTCGGCGAAATCGCCCGCGCACATCCGCGTTATGCCGAACAGATCCAGGCGATTTTAACGCGCACGCAAACCACCAAACGCGCGTTGGTACATGGCGATATCAGTCCGAAAAACATTCTTTGCGGCCCGCATGGCCCGGTCATTTTGGATGCCGAATGCGCGTGGTATGGCGACCCGGCGTTCGACCTCGCTTTCTGCTTAAACCATTTCTTGCTGAAAAGCGTAATGGCGCCGAATGCTTCGCAACAAGCACAACTGCTGGCGGCTTTCGACGCGCTGTATCAGCGCTATTTCCAGCGTGTCACTTGGGAAGAAACTGACGCCTTTGAACTGCGTGTCGCCACCCTGCTGCCCTGCTTACTGCTCGCCAGAGTCGATGGCAAATCGCCGGTCGAATACTTCAACGAAGCGCAGGCACAAACCGTTCGCCGGGCGAGCTGCACCTTATTAGAGCGCCAATTTAACCGCTTGCAAGACATTCAATCATTCTGGAGGAAGGAGATCGGGTTATGAGTCGAATTAAAAAAGTACTGGGACGTCGCATTTGGGATTCGCGCGGCTGGCCGACGGTGGAAGTGGAAATTCACCTGGAAAATGGCGTGATGGGGCGCGGGCTGGCGCCAGCGGGCGCATCTTGCGGCATGCACGAAGCGGTGGAACTGCGCGATGGCGGCACCACGCTTGCGGGCAAAGATGTGCAAAAAGCGCTGCTGAATATCGAAAATGAGATTGCACCCGCGCTGGCGGGCATCGACATTCACGATCAACAACTGATTGATAACATTCTCATTGAGCTGGACGGTACCGGCACATTCTCCCGCCTGGGTGGCAATGCGGCGGTTGCCTGTTCGATGGCCGCCATCAATACGGCGGCGAATAACGCGGGTTTACCGCTGTGGAAATACCTCGCCGGGGATCAAAAAGTGGCGCTGCCTTTGCCGCAAATCCAGATTTTCGGCGGCGGCGCGCATGCCGGACGACGTATTGATATTCAGGATTTGATGGTGATTGCCAATGGCGCGCGCTCTTTCCAGCAGGCGCTGGAGATGACCGCCGAGGTTTACCACAGCGCCGGGCGCATTATGAAACAGCGCGGCCATTTGAGCGGCGTGGCGGATGAAGGCGGCTGGTGGCCGGAGTTTTCCAGTAACGAACAGGCGCTGGATACGCTGGTGAAAGCCATTGAAGGCGCGGGTTATATTCCCGGCCAGGATGTTTCTATCGCGCTGGATATTGCCTCGTCAGAATTCGGTAAAAACGGCCGTTATCGGCTGGCGCTGGAATCCACAGAATATGATTCCGACGGCATGTGCGAATTACTGCTCGGCTGGCTGGATAAATACCCGATTGTCTCCATCGAAGATCCGCTGGCGGAAGATGATGAACAAGGTCTGATTGCCTTTACGCAGGCTGCCGGTTCGCGGGTGCAAATTGTTGGCGATGATTATTTCGTCACTAACGCGCAGCGCGTGAAAGAGGCAGCAGAAAAAGGCGCCTGCAACGCGGTGTTATTAAAAGCCAACCAGGCCGGCACCATTAGCGAATTACGCAACGCGTTTAGCGAGGCGAAAAAAGCCGGTTACGGCGCGATTGTTTCCGCGCGTTCCGGTGAAACCGAAGACCATATTATTGTGCATTTGGCTCTTGGTCTGAATGCCGGGCAATTAAAAGTCGGCTCAATGGCTCGCGCCGAACGCACCGCAAAATGGAATGAAGCCATTCGTCTGGAAGACACCTACGGCCTGGCGTTTTTTGGCGTGAATGCCCTAAACCATAAATAGTTTTTTAATTTTTCTCTTAATCAAGCCTTCCCAAAGTATTTCGAGTTGCATCGCGGCGGCAGCCAACAAAGAGGCGGCTTGAAATACGAAGGGAAACGTGGACAGGCGTTATACCTCAGGCCCTACACCTGAATTTCTGCAATGTCTGTTCTGGTTGTATGAGTTTTTCAAAATTGTGTTTACAACTTGAAGGAGATTCAAATGACCGATTACAGCGGCGAGGCGTTGCCCGCAGCCAGAAAGAAAATTCAGGTAAAACCCATTGTGCAAGTGGGCGCGGGTAACGCGCTGGAAATATATGACTTTATGGTGTACGGCTATTACGCCCGTTATATATCCCAGGCTTATTTCCCATCTGATAATGAATATGTGTCGTTAATGCTCACCTTAATGACCTTTGCCTTAGGTTTTTTCGCAAGGCCATTCGGCGCCATTATTTTAGGGGCTTATACCGACCGCCACGGGCGTCGCAAAGGGTTAATTATGGCCCTGACGTTAATGTCGATTGGTATTCTCTGTATTGCGCTCACGCCAACGTATTCTTCGATAGGCATTGCCGCGCCGATTCTTGTCATATTCGGTCGGTTGCTGCAGGGCTTCTCTGCCGGTGCGGAACTGGGCGGCGTGGTGGTTTATCTGGCAGAAATCTCGCCACCGAACCGCCGGGCGTTCTACACCTGCTGGCAGGTCGGTTCACAGCAGTTTGCGGTAATGGCCGCCTCGCTGATTGGTCTGGTGATGCTTTACACCATGGACGTGCAGGATCTGCACGACTGGGGCTGGCGTATTCCGCTGCTGATTGGCTGCGCGGTGATCCCGCTGATGTTCTGGCTGCGGACCAATCTGCAAGAAACCGAAGTGTTCGCTAAGAAGAAAACCACACCGACGGTGAAAGAGATCTGCCGCAGCCTGGTGACCGGCTGGCGCGTGATTGTCACCTGTATGGGCATGGTGGCGATGGCAACCGTCACCGCCCAGACCGTCACCACTTATGCGCCAACGTTTATTAAAAGCCTGAATCTCGGTGAACATGTTGGGTTTATCACCCTGTTCTTCGTCGGTTTGTCGATTCTGTTCTGGCTGCCAATCACCGCGATGATCGCCGACCGGGTGAACAGAAAAACCATGCTGATTGTCGTCACCGTCGTCGGCGCGCTTTCCGCCTGGCCGCTGCTCTCCTGGCTGGCGGCGGATCCGACGGTGTTCAAGTTTGTGGTGTTTGAATTGTGGTTCTCGTTTATGTACGCCTGTTACAGCTCCGTGCAGGTCGCGGCGATGGTCGAATTGGTTCCGGCTCATGCACGCACCGCCGGTTACTCCTTTGCCCAGGCTGTCGCGGCGGCGGTACTCGGCGGGTTAACCCCGGCGATCTGTACTTGGCTCAACCACACCTTCAACAGTAACGCGATGGTCGGCGTCTGGCTGGGCTTCAATGCCGTATTAAGCCTGATCGCTGTGCTGACGCTGGACCATAAACAAACGGCCATCAACCAGCGCGTTGAATTGCATTAAGAAAGTGCTTACCACGCGGCAGTACATCGGCTAGGTTGATGTACTGTCGATAAAAAAACCAAATGGGTAATTTATGAAAATTGTTGTGTTAGATGGCGGTGTACTCAATCCTGGCGATCTGTCCTGGGGCGGGCTTGAGCAACTGGGAGAGGTGGCCGTTTACGACAATTCTGCACCTGATCAGGTGGTTGAGCGCCTCAAGGATGCAGATGTTGCCATCAGCAATAAAGTGGCGCTCGGCGAGTCCCTCTTCAGCCAGTGCCCAAATCTGAAATTCATCGGCGTGACCGCCACCGGCTACAACATTGTCGATCTCGATGCGGCATGCGCGCACAACATTGCCGTCTCCAACGTCCCTACTTACGGCACCTCGACCGTGGCGCAATTTACCACCGCCCTGATGCTTGAGCTGTGCAACCGCGTGGGCGAGCACGACGTCGATGTCCACGCGGGCGGCTGGAGCAAAAGCAGCGACTGGTGTTACTGGCTGAGACCGATGATCGAAGTGACGGGAAAAAATGTCGGCATCATCGGTTATGGGCGTATCGGCCAGGCCTTTGGCGCTGTCGCTCAGGCGCTCGGTATGAACGTGCTGGCCTGTTCGGAAGGACCGCAAAACGCGCCAGAAAACCCCCAACTGCGTTATGTCGATCTTGAAACACTTTACGCCGAAGCCGATGTCATCAGCCTGCACTGCCCGCTGACGCCGGAAACCAAAGGCATGATCAACCGCGCCGCGCTGCAAAAGATGAAGAAAAGCGTGCTGCTGCTGAACGCCTCGCGCGGCGATCTGGTGAATGAAGCGGATCTCGCCGAAGCGCTGAATGAAGGCCGTATCGCTGGCGCTGCGGTGGATGTGCTTTCTAAAGAACCGCCCAGCGCAGATAACCCATTGCTCAGCGCCAAAAATTGCATCATCACGCCGCATATTGCCTGGGCGTCGGTGGAAGCGCGCGGGCGTATTCTTTCCACCACCGTCGATAACGTCAAAGCCTTTATCAGCGGCGTGTCGCAAAACCGGGTCGATCAAAAGTAATTTTTGCCAACACCAGGAGAATTGATCGTGGAAAACAGAATTAAAAAAGCGGGCGACCAGCTGCGTAAAGCCCATCAAATTGGCGTTGCGGGCAAGCCGATTCGCGACCTTGTTGATGATGAAGACATCAATACCGCCTATATGGTGCAGGAATATAACGACAAACAGTGGCAGGCGCAGGGCCGCCGCCTGGTCGGGCGCAAACTGGCGCTGACCAACAAAGCAGTACAGAAACAGTTCGGTATTTCGCAGGCCTGCCACGGCAGCATTTACGCCGATATGGTGCTGACGGACGGCGCGGAAATCACCCAGCGCGCGCTCAGCGACCAGCGCGTAGAAACCGAAATTGCCGTGGTGCTGAAAAAAGATCTCACCCGCAGCCAACACACGGTACTGGATGTGATTGACGCCTGCGACTACCTGCTGGCCGCGTTTGAAATTGTCGATAGCCGAATGATCGACTGGAACGTGAACGCCTGCGATTTTGTCGCCGACAACACCTCCGCAAGCCTTGTGGTGCTGGGTACCAAACCGGTTTATCTGAAAGATTGCGACATCACGCGCTGCCAGATGGTGACCAAACGCGGCGAGGAAATCGTCTCCGAAGGGGTTGCTACCAACTGCCTCGGCCACCCGTTACAGGCGCTGGCCTGGCTCGCCGATGAGATGGTGCGCGCCGGCAGGCCGCTTCGCGCGGGAGAATTTGTGATTACCGGCGCGATGGGCCCGGCGATTTCCGCCAAACCCGGCGATGTGTTCACCGCCGAATTAAGCGGCATCGGCGCGATTGCCGCCCGCTTTGCCGAATAAAAAAACAGCTTCCGAAAAAGTACCCTCACTTTAAGGATGAGTTATGGAACTCGCTAAAAATCAGTTCAAACAGGCCCTCAAAAAGGGCGACGTCCAGCTTGGCATTTGGACGCAGCTTGGCAGCGCGATCACCGCCGAGATCCTCGCGGGCTGCGGTTATGACTTTATCGGCCTTGATGGCGAACATGGCCCGAGCGAATACCTCGACATTTATGCGCAGTTACAAGCCTGCGCCGCCGGTGGCCCGTCGCAGCCGATTGTGCGCATTCCCAATCACGATATTTCGCTGATTAAGCGCTACCTCGACGCCGGGGTGAACACCCTGATGGTGCCGCAGGTCGATACCGCCGAGCAGGCCAAAGCGCTGGTCTCTGCCGTGCGTTATCCACCGCACGGCGTGCGCGGTTACTGCGGCGCGCCGCGTGCCTCCGGGTTTGGGCGCATCAAAAATTACGCCACCGCCTGCGACGCGGAAATCTGCCTGATCGTGATGCCGGAAACTCGCCAGGCGCTGGAGAATATCGAAGCAATGGCAGCCATTGACGGTGTGGATGCGTTTTTTATCGGCCCCGGCGATCTCGCCGCCAGCCTCGGGTATATCGGCCAACCGATGCACCCGGAGGTGGTGCGGGTGATTGAAGAGACCGGCCGTCGCGTGCAGGCGGCGGGCAAAGCGGTAGGCATTCTCTGTACGGATGAAACGCAAACCCGCCGCTACATTGAGCTGGGTTTCCAGATAGTCGCTATCGGTTCCGATCAGGGCCTGTTAACCAAAGGCGCTGAACACCTGCTGGCGAAGTTTAGATAGGTTCCTCGAAGCACTTAGTATTGGCAGCTTGTTCCGGATGTAAGCCGCGCTTGCATCCGGTTTTTTGCGTTAACGGCGGGGGGTGAAAGCTTTTGTCGATCCCCCCGGCATGAGCGTCGGGGTAAAAATACGGCTGTCGGTGGTGGCGTAAAACGCCTCCGGCGTGACCGGCGAATCGGCTTCCATCAGGCGGCGGATAATCGCCACGCAGGCATCGGCAATCTCTTTTTCCGGCAAGGTGATGGTGGTGAGTTTCACTTCCAGCAAGCGCCCCCACTCCACATCGCCATAGGCCACCAGCGATAAATCGTCCGGGATGCGCATATTCAGCGCTTTCGCCGCCAGCAAAATACTCATCGCGTAGCGCGGGCTGCCGAGCACCAGCGCGCTCGGCGGGTTTGCCGATGCCATGATGCGTTGAAACGCTTCGCCGCCGAATTCCGCCTGCGGCGGGCCGACGTCAATAATATCGTTGAGGGCGAGTTGCTCATCGTGGCTGAAACTTTGCAGAAAACCGCGTAACCGCTCCGCACCGGTGCTGAGCACTTGCGACGATCCGATATAACCAATGCGCTGATGGCCGAGATCGCGCAGATGCTGCACCGCCAGCGCGATGCCGTAGCGATCATCAATGGCAATCACCGGCGCTTGTAAACTCTCATGGCGGCGCAACAGTTGCACGGCGTTTGAACGGGCAATCATCTCCTGCGTTTCCGCCAGCGGCGCGGCGGTGGGCGCGAAAATAATGCCGTCGACCCGCGCCGTCAGTAAACGACGCAGCACAGTATATTCCATGTCCGGTTTATCACCGGTGATCGCCAGCATCAACTGCCAGCCATGCTCCGCCGCCTGGTGCGCAATCGCATTGGTGAGGGTAATAAAGAAATCGTTTTGAATATCAGGAATCACCAGACCGAAAGCGCCGGTGCTGGCGTTACGCAGCGCTCTGGCCGCACTATTGGGAATGTAGCCGTACTCCCTGGCCGCTTGTAACACGCTATTTTTTGTCGCCTGGCTGATGGCGGGATGATCGTTTAACGCACGGGATACCGTGGTATGTGATAAGCCCAAAATCGCAGCTAATTTTTTGATTGTCACCGCGTCGCCTCCCTATCGTCCTTTTGCGCTAAGAATATCAGCCTGCGCCGTGAATCTCGCCCTATTTTGCATATCCGCGAAATAACATGAAAAGAAGCGACAAACTTCACACTTTTCTGTGATCGACTACGCTTGGTGGAGAGAAGAAAAACGAAGCGAGGAGCCGCTAATGACTGAGACGCATGCACTATTTCCGCGCCGCCATCCGCAACAGAACGCACACTCTCCGACGATCCTGAATTGGGCCAGGAACGCCGAACTGGCACCGGCCAACGCCGTGGTGAAGCCAAAAAATGAAGCGCAATTGCAAGAGGTGATTGCCACAGCGACCGGCAGCGTGCGGATGATGGGCAGCAGTATGTCGCCCGGCAGAATGCTGGCGCTGAGCCAACCTGGCGATGTGCTTGTTGACCTCTCCCGCCTGCGCGGTGTGCTGGCGGTGGACGATGAGAGCGTGACCTTTGCCGCCGGGACGTCGCTGCATGAAGTCTTCACCACGCTCACAACCTTAAACCGCATGTTGTACGCCTCGCCAGGGGTGATCGATTCGCAAACGCTGGCGGGCGCGATTTCAACCGGCACGCACGGCCAGGGGATGAAACAGAGTTCGCTTGCCGATGAAGCGCTGAACATTCGGCTAGTGGATGCCGCCGGGCACATTCACGATATTGATCGCAACCACCCCAGTTTTGGCGCAGTGCAATTGGGCTTAGGCACGCTTGGCGCCATCAGCGCGGTGACATTACGCACCTGCCCGGCGACGCTGTTTACCTGTTTTAAAAGCGCCAGCAGCGCCGATACCCTGGCTGACGATCTGCGCAACTGGAACCAGCAATGGACATTCAGCAAGGCTTGGTGGTTCCCGGATGAGGACAAAGTCCACGCGTGGAATGCGCGCGAGGCCAACGCCGAAGAGCAAACGCTGTGGCGGGATAATCGCGGCGAGCTTGTGGCGCTGGAAGAGACTGACGAGCAGATGAACGCCACCGTCGACAAAACGCTGGAGCAGATGCGCGATGACACGAAAATCGTCGATGAAAACGGGAAACCTTTTCGCACGGTCACGCGGTTCAAAGACTTCTCCGACGTGATTGGCGATGTCTACCAGGTCTTTTGTCGGGGCATCGCCACGCCGCAAATCAACATAGAAATTGGCATTCCGATGGCGCGCGTGCCGGCGGTGATTGAGCGTATGAAAGCCTGGCACAACGATTCGCAGCCGCATATGCACTACCCGATCATTTTGCGCTGCACCGGCGCGTCCAGCGCCTGGTTAAGCCCGGCGTATCAACAGCCAACCTGCTTTTTTGGTTTTGTGGTTTATTACGCTGAAGATGGTTCGCTTTCCGAAGAGGGGCTGGAATTTTTGCGGGCAGCGGAACAGTTGCTGGCGGAAGAAGGCGGCAGGCCGCACTGGGGGAAATATTTTGATCCGACGCTGTACGACTGGCCAACGCTCTACCCGCAGTGGTCAGAATTTCAGGCCATCCGCCGCCGTTTCGATCCACACGGCAAATTCCTCAATACATTTATGACGGAGGTGCTGTCATGAGCGCCGCCTTCGCCTGGGTTACTTTATTGACGCAGCCGGATTACCTGCCGGGCGTGGAAGTGTTGCAGCGCTCATTGCGCGCCAGCGGTTCGCCGTGGCCGCTGGTGGTAATGGTCACGGAAAATATTGATGCGATAACGCGCCAACATTTGTGGGCGCAGGAGTGTGAAGTGTACGACGTGCCGGTGATCGGCCCCGATCCGGCTCTGGCTGACCGCTACGCCAATGCGCGTTTCGCCGACGTGTGGAGCAAACTGGCGGTGTGGACGTTAACGGAATATCAGCGTGTGGCCTTTCTCGATGCCGATATGCTGGTGGTGCAAAATATGGACGAAGTGTTTGAGTTGCCGCTCGCTGAAGGCACCATCGCCGCATGCCATGCCTGTCGCTGCAATCCCAACCAGATTGCGAGTTACCCGGCAAACTGGCGCCCGGAAAACTGTTACTACTCCTGGTGCGAAGATCCGCAAATGAACGCCAATCCGCCCGCGTCGGTGGATAACTACCTAAACGGCGGTTTCCTGGTGCTGACGCCGGATAACGCGGTGTATCAGCAGATGGTGGCGCGCCTGGCGGCAAAAGAGGACATTTCATCGTGGGTGTTTGCCGAGCAGGATTTTCTCAACGAGGTGTTCCGTGATCGCTGGCTTCCGCTGCATTACGGGTACAACGCGCTGAAAACCCTGCCACGTCAGCACCCGAAAATGTGGGATTTTTCGTTGGTGAAGAATATCCACTACATCATCGACAAACCGTGGGACAAATACCCGCAGCCTGGCGATATAAACTATGAACTGCATCGCCTGTGGTGGGAGTGCGTGCAAGAGGACTGACGGTGGCAAACCTGTAGACCGGATAAACGTTTAGCGCCATCCGGTGATCGCACGGTGATGCCGGATGGCGGCGTTGCCTTATCCGCCCTACGGGGAGAGAAACACGATTTACCGATTGCTTCGGTTTGTAGCGCCTGCTGCGGGTGGCATCATGGTGAGTTCTTCCAGCCGGCGATAGTCGAGATTAATAATGCACTGCATAAAGCCTGCATTGTAGCTATCCGTCGCATTGCCAGATGGCGCGGCAACAGCGTGGCAAAGACTATCGCGAGAACGTTCCCAGTGCGTTTGGGATTCAAGAAAGGCGTTGGCATACACCGTTTTAATGCTCTCGCCGCCCTGCTCCATCGAAAAAGGTTCATTGTAAGCAGCGTGATGATGAATAAGGTCTAATTTTCCCTTAACCGCTTGTTTAAGCTTTTTATTCATCTCATCCGCCGCCTGTTCAATGCACTCTGCCGGAGAAATCTCTGCATAACGTGGTGTGGCGTAGCATTTGCGCACCTCTTCTCCCTGCGTAATCTGTGTTTGTGCATACACAGGCCAGGGCGCACTCATTACGGCTAAGATCACCAGTACGTTAAGCTTCATTGAGATACCTTATTCGTTGACGCGAAGGTTCATAGAGTATGCAAGTTGGATCATTTCTCAAATACTCAATCACTTTAGAATAATCATTATTCATTGCTGCTTTGGAAAGCGCCTGCGCAGTTGTTTAGCGTCAGGTTTGCGAGGAAATTCATAGAAATAAAAATGAATAATCTGAAACCAATATTTCCTCGATCGCCGTTCAGTTGGCTGGATAAACGTTTAGCGCCATCCGGCGATCGCACGGTGATGCCGGATGGCGGCGTTGCCTTATCCGCCTACGGGGAGAGAAACACATGCGGGGTTTTGCTACCGGGGTGCGCGGCGACACAGACTTCGGCACCGTACCATTTGGCAATGGCTTCGGCTTGTAGCACCTGTTGCGGCGCGCCCTGCGCGACCAGTTTGCCTTTGTGCAACAGCAAAATCCGATCGGCCCACAGCGCGGCCAGGTTCAGATCGTGCAGCACCACGCACACATGCAACGCCCTTCCTGCGGTCAGCGTCTTTAACAAGCGCAGCAAATGCTGCTGATGGTAGAGATCCAGCGCCGAGGTGGGTTCGTCAAGAAACAGCCAGCCTTCGGGCGCACCGTTATGCCACAATTGCGCGAGGCTACGCGCCAGTTGCGCCCGCTGCTGTTCACCGCCGGATAACGTGGAATAGCGCCGACCAAACAGCGTTTCGCAGCCCGTCAGCATCATAATTTCATGAACAATGTCGCACATGCGTTTTGGCCCCCAGGGCGCACGCCCCATCGCAACAATCTCCTCGACGGGCCAGTCAAAACGCAGCAGGGTTTGCTGCAACATCATCGCCCGGCTGCGAGAAAGCGCTGTTGATGTCCATTGGCTAAGCGGCTTCCCGGCCAAATAACACTGGCCCTGCGACGGTACGAGAAAGCCGGTTAACAGCCGCAGCAGCGTCGATTTTCCTGCGCCGTTGGGGCCAATCAACGCCACCATTTCGCCGTAATTTAACGTTAACGACACATCATCAATTAATTGCCGTTGCCCGAGCGTCAGACGTAAATGTTCAGCGGTTAATACGTTATCCATACGTAGCCCTCCTTTGGCGGAAAATCAGCCACAAAAACCACGGCGCGCCCAGCATGCTGGTCAGCAAACCGACCGGCATCTCGGCAGGTGCGGCCACCGTACGCGCCACGGTATCGGCAACCAGCAACAGTATCGCGCCCGCCAGCAAAGACCCCGGTACAACGCCGCGATGATCCGGCCCTAACCCCATGCGCATCAGGTGCGGCACTACCAGGCCAATAAAACCGATAATGCCGCTGATGGCGACCGACGCCGCCACCAGCAGCGCACTGCACAGCAGTAACAACCGCTGGAGCAGCGCCACATTGACGCCGAGGTAGTGCGCTTCTTCATCGCCGAGTTGCAACAGATTGAGTTGTTTTGCCACCCGCCAGACAACCAGCGATGCCGGTATGATCAGCGTGGCGGCGACCGTTAATGTTGACCACTCAACCTGCCCGAGGCTGCCCATTCCCCATTGGGAAAGCTGTCGCAGTTGGGCATCATTGCTGACCCACGACAGCACGCCGACGCCCGCGCCGCATACTGCGTTAATGGCGATGCCCACCAGCAACAGCCGTGACAATGCGCTGTCCCCCGCTTTGCTGAGCAGGAAAATCACCACCATCACCGCCAGGCTGCCGATAAACGCCGCCAGCATCGGTGCATAGAGCGCCACCAGCGTTGGAACCGACAGTGGCAGCACCAGCCAGCAGGCAACAGCGAGCGATGCGCCGCTGCTGATCCCAAGCAGGCCCGGATCGGCGAGCGGGTTACGAAACAGCCCCTGCATCACGCAGCCGGAAAGCGCCAGCGCCGCGCCGACCAACAGTGCCAGCAGCACGCGCGGCAAGCGAATGGTCAGCCAAATCTGGCGCAGCGCCTCATCGCCGGAATGCCACAGGCTGGCGAGCGGCAGCGGCATCGCGCCCTGCGTCGTCGCCAGGCCTGTCAGCATCACCAGCAGCAGAAGCAATCCCCAAAGCTTGCAGGAGACGGCGCGGTTCATCAGGGCAATTGCTCCGCTTTGTTGCGCAGTTCCAGCAACGCCTTTGGCGTGCGCAACCCAAAGCCCAACAGCGCCATATCATCGACCTGCAACACTTGCTTGTTGCGTCCAGCCGGTGTTTGCGCAAGGCCTGGCAGCTTCCACAGATTCTCTTCACCGCCCATGTTTTTGACGCCTTCGGCAGAAATCACGACAAGATCCGGTTGACTGGCGATCACCCCTTCCTGCGACATTCCGCGATAGTGGGTAAAGCCCTGCATGGCGTTGCGTAATCCCGCCTCGTGGATGGCGCTGTCGGCGGCCGTATCTTGTCCGGCGACCAGCGTGCCCATGCCGCCGTGGCTGAGAATAAACAGCACCCGTTTGTTCAACGGTTTCCCCGGCAACGCAGCGATATCGGCCGCCAGCGTTTTACGTACGGCCGCGCTTTCGGCGGTTTTGCCAAGCGCATGGGCGATGGCCTGCACTTTTTTATCGATGTCGGCGAGCCGAAAACCGCCCGGAATCGGCACCACATTGACGTGGTTATCCTGCACTTTTTGTAACACCAGCGATGGCTGCGCCTGGCTGCTTGCCAGCACCACCGTTGGGCGCAGGGAGAGAATGCCTTCGGCGTTTAACTGCCGGACATAGCCGACATCCGGCAGCGTTTGCGCACCCGCAGGCCAGGTGCTGGTGCTGTCGCGCCCCACCAGTTGCGCCTGAGCGCCCAGCCCATAAACGATTTCGGTGACATCCCCGCCGAGCGCGACAATTTTGGGCGCGGCGCTCGCCATCAGTGGCAACGCGGTAAGTAACATCAGCAGTTTTTTCATGCGATTCTTCCTTCGCTTGCCAGCGTGTCCATTTGCCTTCGCCAGCGAGTTTGTTCCGGCTGGCCTTCGCTGCGCTGGCCGTACAGTTGGGCGATTTGCGTGCCGTCTTGCGCGAACAATTCAAGGCTGGTGACGTGGCCGTCGGCGGTCGGTTTGCGCGTTACCCAGCTTTCATGGATCTCTTTATCACGCAGATGCAGGGTGAATTTTTCATTGAAGATGTTGAGCCAGCTCTCCATAGGCACCAGCTTTTCCAGCATGCCGGTAAAAATCTGCACGCAACCGCGATTGCTGACGAAGATCATGATTTCATTGCCTTCTTTCGTCACGGTGTGCAGCAGGTTGCGCAGCGCATCGTTACCCACCTGGCAAGCGAGATCGTCGCCCACCAGTCGAAACGCCTGCTGGCGCGAGACGTTATGCTTTTTCAACAGGCCGAAGAATTGATGCACATCGGTCATTGCCCGCCATGCATTTTCCAGCGCGGTCGCATCCGGTTTTTCCGCGTACTGTTTCTCTTCCACGGCGGCGGCATTGATGGGTAAATCGCGTTGGGCGGTGAAACGCGCGACCACCTCCTCCCAGCATTCGCTATCCGTCTGCGTGATGGCGTAGACCTTCAGCAGCGCCTCGCCATGGTGATCAAAAAATTGAATGCTGCGGCGATCGCCATTCGGGGTCTGTTCGCGCAGGTGAAACACGCTGGCCCACTGGTTCATAAAAAGGCGCAGATCGAGCGCGCGCGGGTTGAGCACCAGCCCGGTATGCTCGCTGAGATGCAAATTAGTGAAACTGCCGGTCTGCTCATGCACGGCAAATTCATTGCGGCAGATGCAGCGGGTTTCACCAACCAGTTCCAGCGCGGAAAGGATTTCGCGCATGACCCCTTCCAGGCGCACGGCATCGTGCCCGATGCGGGATTGGGTTAGCTCCGCCTCGCTGATTGCCATGTTGCGGGCAATATCGCGGGCGTATTTAGCAGGATCCCTTGCTTTAATTGTCTGATACTGCTGCCAGATAGCGGCAAAATCTTGGGAAGATTTAGACATATTCACATCCTCTATGAAGTTAACTATCCCCGGTGGTGTCACCGGGGGGTTAAGTAATGAGTATCGCCGTCAGAAATCGACATTGACGCCCAATTGCCAACTGCGCCCCGGCATCACCGCCAGCGCTTTTTCGTACGCATCCTGATTAGTGGACTCTTCCTGAGTTCGGCTGTTCAGGTAATCCCAATATTTCCTGTCGGTGATGTTGTACACACCGCCGTTGATTCTCACGTGTTTCGCCACCCGCCAGTAAGCCGTCCAGTCCAGCAGGCCGTAACCCGGCACGCGCATATATTCGGTGCTGGAATTGGCGATCGCCGAACCGCTGTTGAGGTAGGATTCGCGGCTGGTCGCGGTGGCGCGTTTGCCTTTCACAAAAGTGGCAGTCAACGCCGTACCGTAGCGTTTCGCCGGATCGTCCCAGGCCACACCGACAATGGCTTTCATCGGCGCGACGCTATCGAGATCGATGTATTTGTCGCCCATATAACGGGATTTGGATTTCCCTTCGGTATAGCCATAGGCCAGCGTGGCGCTCAGGCCATCAACCTGTTCGAACCACGTACCAAAATTGAATTTGGCGCTGATTTCACCGCCGTAAATAAAGGCTTTATCGCGGTTTTCCGCCTGGTAACTGGTGTAGATGTTGGACGGCACGTTGACGAACTTGTCCGGGTTATCCGCCCGGCGATAACGGGTGTAAGCGATAAAGTTTTTATAGCTGTTATAAAACAGCGCGGTGCGTAAGGTGACGCCTTCGGCGACGTCGCCTTTCATGCCCCATTCGAGGTTATCGCTGGTCTCCGTTTTCAGCTCGCTATTGCCGATCAGCGCATATTGCGCGCTGCCCGCATAGCTTGAACCGAGGTTCCAGGAGCCGTACAGCTGGCTGGCGTTTGGGAACTGCGCGCCGCGTTTATATTGCAGGTAGGTCATCAAACTCGGCGTGAGGTCATACTGCAAGGTCAACGACGGCAGCCACTGGGTATCGGCGTTTTTGCTGTACAGCGTGGCAACATCGGCTTCGTCCAGCACGCTGCTGTTGGTGGTCAGGCTGGAGAGATTATCTGGCTTCATTGATTGATGAATGACGCGCACGCCGGGAATGATGGCGAAAAGGTGACCATCGGCGTCAAAATTAATTTGATCTTGCGCGAATGCACCCAGCGTATAGCCACGGCTGTCGGCTTCCGGCTGCATGATCTCGCTAAAAATGCTCGGTACCGGCGACTGCTCAAACGGACGTTGGGTTTTACTGGTGCTGGCGTTGAAACCGGCACTTAAATCGTGGCGGCCCAAGGTTTTCGCCAGCGTATTCTGGATGCCCCAGGTATCAGTGTCGTAATTGGAGTAGACCGTTTCCATGGCGAGCGTGGTGCTGTCCGGCATATACGTGCGGTCGTGCGCTTCCGTGTGCTGGTAGTAGATTTTGGTGGAGGCGCTGTCCAGCCAGTCGTTCATTGGCGTCCACTCATCTTTCAGGCTGGCGCCCCAGCGCCGGGTCTGGCTGGTTTGTTCAGCTTTACCGATGATGGCGCTGCCCGCGCTGTTCCAGGCGTCGTAATGGGTGTGGTTGGCCTTGTGGTAAAAATCCACCGTACCGGTCAGTTTGTGCGCATCATTGGGCTGCCAGATGCCGGAAGCGAGCAGCGCGTCTGAGTGCCAGTTGGCGGGATAAGCGCCGATCGTGCCACTGTTGTTGCGGGTTTGCTGACCATCGCGGCGGCTGTAAACGAAGATGCCGCGCAGGGTTTCATCCCCCGCGGCGCCTGTTACACCGTTGTGCCAGCTGCGATCGCTGGAATCGTAATCGCTCTGGTAGCCAAAATAGGTCTCTTTGCCCTGACGCAGGTAGTCGTCGGCGGATTTCGGCTGGAATGAAACATTCCCGCCAATCGAGGCGTTGGCCTGGTCGGTGGGGGTCGCGCCGGATTGGATTTCCACACTGCCGTACATATACGGGTCGATATAATCGCGACCAATGCCAAACGTGTTGAGCCCAGCGCGGCTGGCATAGCTGCGCCCGGTGGCGTCCGGCTGGGGAATACCGTCGACATCAATGCCTACGCGGTTGCTTTCCAGTCCACGAATGTTGTAGCCGGTGTAACCGCCCCTGTCGAAACCGCTTTTCCCGTTGCCGGAACCGCCGCTCGCGCCAGTGGCGCTGATAAGCGGTTCATAACGCATGATGGAGCCAAAATCATTCGCCCCTTTGTTTTGCAGATCCTGCGCACTGAGCGAATGGCTGCTGCCCGCTTTTAAAACCGGCGCGGGCGCGGTAACCAACATCTCTTCTGCCATATCTTGCTGTGCGTCGTTGGACGCGGTTGGATGAGTCCCTGAGTCAGCCGCGAATGCCGATGTTTGGTACAGCGCCGCGAGCAGTGAAGTCGCCAGCATGCTCTTCCTGAAGCAAAACCGGGAAAGTTGCGATGTAGACATATTTTGCAAGCCTTAGAATTTATTAGTATCAGGCTCACGTAACGCTTCCAGAAAATCCGTGGAATTTTGCTAAGACAGTATTAAGTGCTGCAAATCCCTTCTCATATTATCGATTCGGATAGTAATGATAACTATTATCAAATGCAATGGTTACATGAATAAATCACATCACGCGCAAAAATTGGCGCGTTGACTGACGATGCGGTGCAAAAGTAAGCCATAAAAAAGGCCGCCGTAGCGACCCTGGAGGTTACTTCTTGACCGGTTGCGGTCTTTTGTCGCCAGATTCCGGCGCATCGCGTGGATCGTCTTTTTCACTATTCAGCACAAAACCTCCTTTTGTGGACGTATGTTTAATAAATATAGGATAAGTGCGATCAATGAAACCAGGCGGCAGGAGAAAAAAAACGCCCAGCCAGAGCGGTTACAAATATGAACAACCAGGGGTTTATAAAATAAAAATTCGCCTGAAATATAGTCAAAAACTGAGTAACTTCAACGCGTTATCGATGAAAATTTTCATTCATAAAGATCGTAAAATTTCATTACAAATGCCGGTTTCGTCAGCCTATTCTGGTATTCATATTGTGGATAAGTAACAAACTCATTGTGAGTAACGAAGATGCACTTGCATACCCTCAGGTACAGATCGGATTTCCTGTTCCTGAGGGGATTTTTTGCGGGGTCATTGCGAGGATGAAACAAAATAACGGGGATAACGGACAGATAATGCCCTGCTCAGATATTTACTCGACTTAGTCAAAATTAAACGAGCCGTTTCCGGCTCGCTGTCGTTCAGAAACCTAAAGAAGGCAATGTTAATTAAAAAATAACCGCAGGGTCGCTATTTCTGACCGCTACCATGGCTACTTTTACCGCCCTTCTTACCGGCTTCGGATGCACGTGACGGGTCATTTTTAAAATTCCCACCGCTGTGCTGACCACCTTTGCGCCCTGCGTCTGAGGCTTTCTCACGATCTTCAGCGAAATTACCGGAACCGCCTCTGTGCTCGGCCATGTTATTCCTCCACTTCTCGTTTAAAAAAATGATCAATATGGCAGTCGCGTCATATCGATCGCCTTCGAACCTTAAGCCTGGTTGTTTATGGGAATTAGTCAAAGCGCAGCCGCAAACCTGTAGCAATTCATTTTGTTATATTATAACATTTCATTTCGTAACAAATGATAACCAGGGAGCACACTATGATCATGAAGAAATCGGCTTTTGTTCTGGGAATGAGCGTGCTGTTGAGCGGCACGCAGAGTTTTGCTCACGATCATCACCACGGCAAACCGTTGACGGAAGTGGAACGCAAAGCGAGTGAAGGCCTCATTGATGATAAAGACGTGAAAGATCGGGCGTTGTCCGACTGGGACGGCATCTGGCAGTCGCTGAACCCGTATTTGTTGAACGGCGATTTGGATCCGGTACTGGAGAAAAAGGCCAGGCAAGGCGATAAAACGGTGGAAGCCTGGCGGGACTATTACAAAAAAGGCTATGCCACGGATGTCGAGATGATCGGCATTGAAAACAACGTGATGGAATTCCACGTCGGGAAAGCCGTCAACAGCTGCCACTATGATTACGCCGGTTATAAAATCCTGACGTATACCTCCGGCAAAAAAGGCGTGCGCTATCTGTTTGAATGTAAAGACCCGCAATCCAACGCACCGAAATTTGTGCAGTTCAGCGACCATATTATTGCCCCGCGCCAGTCGCAGCATTTCCATATTTTTATGGGCAACGAATCCCAGGAAGCGCTGCTGAAAGAGATGGATAACTGGCCGACTTACTATCCGTACAACATGACGAAAGACCAGATCATCGAAGAGATGCTGCACCACTGATTTTTGATGAAAAAGGGCGGCAAACAATGCCGCTCACTCCCCTTCTCCCGCCCCACCTGTGGTTATATCTTTACTTTTCATGCGCCATCCCGTCGCTAACAGCGCTATCAGGGGACACGGTGCGCGCGCAATTGTGAGAGCCGCGCGGGATCGAGGGAAGGTACTTGACCTTTCTCTGTCTGATTACAGGATGACGCATGACATTGATACGCTGGCGGACTTGCAGGCTGCGGAGAGGATGAAGAAGATGCTTTCCCGTTGAATGGATGAAGACGAAAACTGCCACGGCGGGTGCCATTGACATAAACATGATCACTCATTGTCTGAGCGTTATATAACCCAAACCATTGTGAGTGATGATTCTTATACAAGTGCATGAGATCGATGGCTTCTGCTCGAAGCTGATTGGCGATACTCCCTAATCCAATAGGTCCCAGGAGGAATGGCTGCCTTTTCGATATCGGAACAATTCGGATTGTTAATGTATTTATCTATTCCAGACAACACATCAAATGAGCCGACACATAGCAATTTAATTTGGCTCTTTTTCCGTCGGATGAAAGACGGCTATAGTCCATCATGCAAATTTGCAATTTACGATCCCTCGCGAGTACAAAATGAAAAGCTGATAATAGCCGAGAATATCGCTGGGGATAGGAGATGGAAGAAAGGCTCTTGCCGAGTACCTGTTTTTTACTACCCCCACTAAATGTTGGCTCTTGCGAACTCATTTGCTTCTCCGCCTGAAAGTAATTTGAAGTGCATGATTCACTCTCTCCAGATCCATCCTGTCACATCAGGCTCATCGTTTTCATGTAGTGGTCAAGTAATACTGGCCACGGTTTTACAGTAAGAACGGTATCGGTTCTCTGATTCTTCCGGCGTTAGCCCCCCGTTGTAATGATGAGGTCTGACGCTATTGTAGTAATTCAGGATATAACCGCCGATTTGTCGCCGGGCCTCATCCTTACCTGCGTAACCATTCGTCGGCACCCATTCTGTTTTCAGACTACGGAAGAAGCGTTCCATGGGGCTATTATCCCAGCAGTTCCCCCGACGACTGACGCTTTGCTTTATCCTGTAACGCCAGAGAACTTGCTGATATTTAAGGCCTGTATACTGGCTTCCCTGGTCGCTATGGAACATGACATCACGCGGTTGACCACGCGTCTCATAGGCCATCCGCAGAGCACTGCTTATCAGTGCGGTATCGGCATTCGCTGACAGACTCCAGCCGATAACCCTGCGGGCAAAAAGATCCATAACAACCGCCAGATAGCACCAGCGATTTCCAGCCCAGATATACGTAATATCTCCACACCATACCCGGTCTGGCTCCGGTACAGCGAACTGACGCTCGAGCAGATTCGGCAGGCAGGTATGCTCCTGACGGGCATTTTTGTACTGATGTTTTCCGGGCTGGCAACTGCTCAGGCTTAGGTATTTCATCAGACGCCCGGCACGGTAACGGGTCATCGGAACGCCATTTTGAGCCAGCATTTCAGCAAGCGTGCGTGCGCCTGCTGAGCCCCGGCTCTGGTTCCACGCCCGGCGTATTTCGCTGTACAACCTGACTCGCGCCGGATTGACAGTATCGCGTCGTTTTCGCCAGTACCGGTAACTGCTACGGTGTATTTCCAGCGCGGAGCAAAGGCTGACAACCGTGTGGCTGTCACTCAGTCTGGCGGCTATCGTGAACCGTTCAGTGAGTCGGACATCAAGAGTGCGGTAGCCTTTTTTAATATCGTATTCTGTTCCTCCAGGCGGCGAACCTGCTTTTCCAGCTCGCGAATACGTTGCTGCTCTGCAGTAATGGGAGTTGCAGAGGGCGTAATCCCCTGCCGCTCTCGCCTGAGCTGGCGCACCCAGCTCTCAAGCGTGGTAGAACCGACATTCATCGCTTCACTGGCTTGTCGATATGAGTAGCCCTTATCAACAATCAGCTGTGCACATTCCAGCCTGAACTCAGGGGTGAAAGTACGCTTAGTTTTCTTGTTCATTAAGTCACCTGTTTTATGTTGTGGTGAGAATATCACCTTTAATCAGGTGGCCAAATTTACTGTGCCACTACAAAGCGCGTTCGACACGCTGAAGGGTGAGCCAGTGCCGATGGAGCAGTTTATGGCACTGACTAAAATCCCGATTCTGATTATTTACGGCGATAACATACCGGACAAACCTGTGGACATGCCCGCGCAGGACAGTTGGCGCGTACGTCTGGCAATGGCTCGTGAATGGCGTGACGTGGTGAACAAGCATGGCGGGGATGTCACTGTGACGCATCTGCCTGAGTCAGGAATCAAAGGTAATACCCACTTCCCGTTCTCTGATTTAAATAATGTGCAGATTGCTGATTTGGTGAGCCAGTTCCTGAAAGAAAAAAATCTGCAGTAGGACGAGGATAATAGCGAGCCTTCATTATTGAGGGCTCAACACAAACATCCGCTTTATAAAAAATAAAGTAGCCTAATCCTGGCGGAAAACTGTTGAACGTGACGGTCGGCTTTGAGCGAGAAGCGGAAGTTTAAAATGACTCTTTCATTTGGTGGAGGGATCACTAATGATCTGCCGGGTCTTCTGACCACATGCAGGACAGGGCCACTCCAACTGCATACCTTTGAAAAACGCTCCCGAGATTTTATGGACAGGTATTCTCTTTTACTCCATTTTTTTGAACCAGGCAGAGCCTGATTTAAAATCAGTCATAATCAACTTTTTAAAAAGAGCATGTATAGTGGATCTTGGATATATTGACCTACTCTGATTAACAGACCGTGATTTAGTGATGTCTACATTCGGTTCCAGGTCTTCCGAAGCAAGTTAACTGTGGCGATTCAGAATTCTTCAGAGTGAAATATGACAACAAAACAGTTTTACCCAATCGGTACCCCAGGGCAACCCTGGACCGAACGTGAAAAGCATCAGTGGCAACAGGCTCAGACACGTTCCCGGTGCTATAAGAACGATGTCCTTGATGTCCTTCATCAGCTAAAACACCGCTATGCGCTCATTCAGTATGGGGAATTGAGTTACGGCGACGATATTTATCCATTGATGGCCGCAAAATCAAAAAACTGGGACGATAATATTCCTGTCGCACTCATTACCGGCGGTGTTCACGGTTATGAAACAAGCGGCGTTTTGGGCTCACTGTATTTTTTATCGGAATGTCAGAGTGAGTATGCGGGTAAAGTGAATCTCCTGGTTGTCCCCTGTGTCAGCCCCTGGGCATATGAGCGTATTGTTCGATGGAACTACGATGCTGTTGACCCTAACAGACAATTTTTCCCGGAAGGCAAGGCGGAAGAATCCCTGGCGTTGATGGCGCTCATCTCTCCGCTGAGAGGCCGATTTGTTGTTCACATCGACTTGCACGAAACGACAGATACGGACGAAAGTGAGTTCAGCCCAGCTCTGGCCGCCAGAGATGGGGCGCAGTATGTACCGGTGAGTATCCCTGATGGCTTCTATCTGGTCGGTGACGAGCAGAATTCAAGACACGACTTCCTGAACGCAATCATTTCTGCTGTTGCAGAAGTGACACATATTGCCCCTTCTGATAATGAAGGCAATCTGCTCGGTTTTCCTGTAGTGAGCCCCGGTGTTATTGAATTCGACAATAACGCATTTCACATATGCGCGACGATCACTGGCACCTCCCTTGCAACAACAACAGAGGTTTATCCCGACAGCGCTAAAACCTCTCCGGAGGAATGTATCCGGGCACAGATTGTCGCTATTCGACAGGCTATTGAATTCGCTTTATCAAATTAATCTGTCAGGCCGGGAGTATATCCCCCTGCCAGCCTCTTTCTCATGAGTCCTTTACTTCTCAGTTACCCGTCGATTAACACCCGATAATTTTTTGAATTTTCACTACCAGCACGAAGCAATCTACTGCAACATCAGAAGGCTGCGATGAGCGAGAAGCGGATACTATTACCAACTTCAGCTATTGTGGCTTACGGAGTTGCGCTTACGGTGTATCCCGGTAGAAGCTAGCGAGAAACATCGCTATTTTTCTTATCGCATAATGCTTGTATGGGGAATAATTTCGGCTAAATGTGGAATCAATGTCACATTCGTCATCAAGAAGAAAAGTTTTAGACGCAGAAGGCCTTCTTGCGCATAGAGCGTCACACGCACGAAGTTGCGCTAACCACGTTGCGAATAGATTGGGCATAACCCGCAGCGAGCTATTGATGAAGGTTGAGAAAGATACAGGGGCGAGTTTGGTATCGCCGCTTACAGAAGATGAGTTAATGAAAGCGTTTCATTATATGGAAAACCTTTAGGAGCGGCTGCTGTGAGCGAGAAGCGGACATTGCCAGTAGCATTCTGTGTCTATCAACGGGTAGCAGATCAAAAATGACTCTGAGGTGTCTGTTAAACCCGTGGCGATTCAAGCCTCTATCTCACCAAAATTGTCACGCTTCACCTCTTTTATAGAAATATGGCTAATACCCATCGTGTTACTCCCTGGCTCATTAATAAATAAACATTATAGGTCCGCAGAAGTCATGGGATGGCCGGTGTTTCATACACCGAAACCTCAATCCTGTTAAGGTCAGGGCTGTTAATACCTTTTAAGGCATGATGGACACGCTCGCGGATAATCCTGCCACTAACTCAATGCCCGCAGGCAAGGTATCTAACTGGATGCGCACCGGTACGCGTTGAGCCAGCCGCACCCAGCTAAAGGTGGGATTAACATCCGGTAGCCCAAGTCCACCCGTCTCGTCGTTGCTGTCACCGATCCCACGTCCGATACTCTCCACATGCCCCGTGATCAGTGGATCAAATCCCATCAGCACAATCTGCGCGGTATTTCCGACACGGATATGACGCAGTTTGGTCTCTTCAAAGTAGCCCACCACCCAGAAACTGTGCGCATCGACAATGGCGACTTTTGTCTCTCCCGCAGTGGCATAGTCACCGGGGCGAAGACGGAGATGCGTGACATAGCCATCCACCGGTGAGCGTACGGTGGCATGTGCTAAATTAAGCTGCGCCAGTTCCAGCGCGGTCAGTGCCCCCTGATAATTGGCCGCCGCGATGCTTGCCGCACTGCCTGTTTGCTGGATGTCCTCACTGGAAATCACCCCTTTGATCAGTGCACGTCGCCTGGCCGCATCCTGGCGCATCAGCATCTCATGACGTTTTGCCTCAACGTCAGCCTGTGCACTCAGCACGGCCAGCTTCAGCCAGTGCGGATCGATGGCATAGAGAACATCGCCACGATTAACCCACTGGTTATCGCGGACCGCCACGCGGCTCACTGGCCCGGAAACATCCGGCGCAATCTGCACCACATCGGCACGAACCCGCCCGTCGCGCGTCCAGGGTGTCTGCGCATACTGTTTCCAGAAAATAAACGCCACGAGCGTCGCCACCACTACGGCACTTAACGTCAGCACATAGCGACCCAGCAAAGAGAGTAAAGATTTCATGCGAATAACCCCAGAGTGGTCAGGCCCTGCAAAAGCAGGAAAAAACTAATGATAAAGGTTGAAAAATCAATCAACGGGCGAAAGGGCAAACGGCGGTAAAGCCTGCTGAAAGAGAAAAACGGTACGAGTGACAGCGTACAGATCAGCGCGATGAGCGCAGTCATCAGCAGGCCGGGGATAAAAACACCCCCGATATTGATGTCATTTATCATTGGCGGGTTCCTCGTCCTGCGTCCGTAACGCGCAGTGCAGATCAACCAGTTTGTCGACTAACTGGCGCGATGGTTCATCAGTTGCGGGCAAGCAGAGATCGGTTATCGCAGCGATGCGCTCGCGTAAGGCTTCTGTCTCCGTTGAGCGGGTAAGGTCATAAAGGATGGTGTTGATCTCACAACAGCCTGAGGACGCATCGCAGCGGCGCAGGTGCATCACACCGAGGCCAACGCGCATAAAGTGCATCAGATGAGCAAGTGCCCGAGCGGATGACGGCCCGCTACGCGGCAAGCGCGGCAACAGCAGGGCGGCCCGGTCAATCATCAGATTGGTCCAGTGCGTTTCATTGCCTTTAAACACACCGTTCACGCTACGGCGGATATCACGCTGGCAAAGTTTCAGCAGTCGGTTTATCGCCGCGTCGGCTTGCACGGTTTGCAGCAAGCTCATGCTAATGACCGCAAAACCGGTCGCGAAAAATAGCGCGATGGCGGTGTTAGCGGCATCGGCGAAGTTGCCGCTGTAGTGCGCACCCAGCTCGCACAACACAGGCAGCGTTAACGTTATTCCCATCGCCATAAAAGTGGTGGGTGGCCGCGCCTGGAGTGACCCGGCAAGCAGGTAGACCGGAGCAAGCACGGCAACCAGTACGGGAAAATCGCTGAGCTGGGGAAGCAGGGCAAAACTATAGATAAGACTGATTAATACGCCCCAGATGGAGCCGATAATGTATTTCACAATATGGGGTGCTGGCGTGTCGAAACTGCCAAACAATGTGCAACAGACCCCAAGAATGGAGACCGCCGTGCCGCCATCTGGCCAGGCCGAGTAAATCCATAGCAGACAGCCGCTGAGGATGATGACAAACGCGCCCAGTGCCGTGCGGGCAGCACTCAGGGGATCGCGATGGAAAACATACCCTTTCGCTGTGTTATCTTCCGTTCGTGTAGGTGCGGGTTTGGCGTGGTAGATAGCCTCCGAAAGTTGCTCACACTGGTGAATGAGGCTAATCAACTCCGCTATGTAGCCTAAGAAATTCACCCGAAGCGCGTCCTCAAAGGTCAACGACTGTACCGCACGCTCCTGTGCCAACCGGGCGCTGCGTTTTTGTAGCGCATCCGCCGTATTCTTGCGTTTCCCGCTATCGCCGCAGGTCAGCCAGGCCTGAACATCATCCAGCAGTGTCTGCATGTCGGCGGGCATATCCGCGATCATCTGCAAGCGATCGCATAATTCACCGTTCACGATGACTAATCGCGCCAGCCTGTCATGGAGTGCTTTCCTGGCCTGGCGGGCCGGAACCGAAAGGGCAAAATCATACGGGATGTGGTGGCTGATGCCCTGCAGGAATTGCAATGCCAGCGCGAGGTGCAAGGGGTTTGACACCGCATCAGACTTGCCCGCCAGTGTATCGGCAACACGCTGTCGCGCCGCGTGCAGCGTCTGCGTTAATTTGCTGTTGAACAGGCCTGATATCCGACTGGGCAGAATGTACCGGTGAATCAGTGCGGCGCAGACGATGCCGATCATTATCTCCTGCACCCGGATGATGGCGATGTTAAACACCGAGCCTGGGTCGGAAACGGCGGGAAAGCCAATCAGGCTCGCGGTGTAACCGGCCAGCACAAAGGCATAGGCACGGGGTGTGCGTTCAAGTAGGGATAACCCGAGGCAGAACGTGATCCAGCCTGTCAGTATCACGCTGCACAACACGGGCATATTCACAAATGTGGGCACGATCAGCACCGTTGCCCCAGCGCCAGCCACGGTGCCGGCCAGGCGATAGAGACTCCTGCTCAGTGAGGCCCCGACCGACGTTTGCGAAACGATATAGACGGTGATGATGGCCCAGGAGGGGCGTTCAAGGCCAATCGACAGGGCGATGTAATACGCGAGCATGGCTGCGGCAAAACTCCTGACGGAATAGAGCAGAGCGTGGGCATCGCTCAGTAGCATGGGAGTGATGATGCGGCCTGACCAGCGGCGTATCGCGTGCCAAAAAGGGATGTGATGGGGGATGATTTTATTCATGCCGGGAATTATTCCCGGTTTGCGCACGTCACTAAATACTCTATTCTGTCAAAAAATACCTAAATATTGCCAATAACATGACATCCCGCCTTGCCAATACGTTGTTTGATCCCGACAGCACGCCGAGCCCGGCAGTCGCACGTCATATTGATTTCGTGGATTACGCAGCAGAAGTGCCGGTTCATACGCACCGCAAAGGGCAGTTGATTATTGCCCTGTACGGGGCGGTAATTTGTCGTGCGGAAAATGATATCTGGATAGTGCCACCCGATTGCGCGGTGTGGATCCCAGGCGGAGTTCCTCATAGCGCCAAAGCGACCTGGAATGCGCACCTTAACTACTTGTTTATTGAACCCGGAGCAGTCGCGCTGCCGGAAAAATGCTGCACGCTGGCAATTTCACCGCTGATTAAAGAGTTAATTGATCGCTTAACAAATGAAGAAGTTGATTACGCACCGCAGAGCCATGTTGGCAGGTTGACCAGAGTGACGCTCGATGAACTCGTGACCATGCCGCAGCAGAAATTGAGCCTGCCGGTTTCTGCGAACCCTAAAATTCGCGCTATGGCCGATGCGCTGGTCAGCAATCCGGAAGATCGGAGCACATTCAAAGTCTGGGCAAAGCGACTGGCGCTCAGCGAACGTTCATTAGCGCGCTTAATGCTGCGTGAAACCGGTCTGACCTTCGGTCGCTGGCGTCAGCAACTGCATTTGATTATTGCCCTTCGGGAACTGGCAAGCGGAGTATCGGTACAAAACGTGGCGGCAAACCTGGGGTATGAGTCGGTTAACGCGTTTATTACCATGTTCAGAAAAACGATGGGCAGCACGCCAGCGCACTATTTTGCTGCTCGCAGAATGGCGGATTCATAGTCTGATACAGTGTGAGTCACTTGATTTACGTGTGGGCAAGCCTACTGTTTTGCCGACGTGGTCGCCAGAATCACCGATAACAAGGGTGTTGATCTCATCCTTGATTTTATCGGTGCGCCATATTTTGAACGAAACGTGAACGCACTTAATTTTGGTGGCCGCCTGGTGCAGATTGGCATTATGGGAGGCATTGAAAACGCGAAGATCCCGCTGGACCGGGTGTTGTACCGCCATGTGCAGATTATCGGTACGGTAATGAAATCACGTTCGCAAGAAGTGAAGCATGAGATGTCCCGTCGCTTTGAAGAGTGCTGGTTAACCCGCTTCGGTAAAGATGGGCTGAACCCGGTTATTGACAGCGTATTCCCGCTGGTCAACGCCTGTAAAGCTCGCCAGCGTATGGAAGACGGTCTGAACACAGGAAAAATTGTGTTGACGATGTAGATGACGCAAACGAAAGGGCTATTTTCCCTGCCTTTTTGTCGCAACCCCCTTCGCTATCAGGCATGAACAGCCCGCGCAATATACTCAGGGCTGTTCGATGTCAGAGGATGAATCAAGTACCGCCATAAAAAACATCGCTAGTGGTTAAAAGTGATATCAGAGTATTGCTGTTACATTGTTTGTCAAAGCTAAGTTCAGATGTCCGTGGTGGGGCTAATTTGAAATGTCCGCTCCTGGCACAAAGCCGACCGTGAGCACCCTCTAAATTAATGAACACATCTAATAAGCCCTAGCGAATTACCCCACCTAATCGAATAAATCACTTTGCGTTATGCTTTTCCTGGACAACAGCCAAAGGATAACGCCATGCAAACTATAAAACTAAACAACGGTATTGAAATGCCTCTGCTGGGCTTTGGTGTCTTTCAGATGACGGATGCAACCGAATGCGAAAGAGCCGTTATTGACGCCATCGATACGGGATACCGCCTGATTGATACCGCTGCGTCTTACCAGAATGAAACCCAGGTCGGGAACGCACTGAAACAGACCGGTATCGCACGTAACGAACTGTTCGTAACAACCAAACTTTGGCTGCAGGATACAAATTACGAAGGCGCTAAAGCCCAGTTCGAACGCTCTCTGAACCGCCTGCAGCTGGACTACGTTGACCTGTATCTGATTCACCAACCATACGGTGATGTCCATGGGGCCTGGCGCGCCATGGAAGAACTGCATCAGGCAGGCAAAATTCGCGCCATTGGTGTTAGCAATTTCCATCCTGACCGACTGGCCGACCTTATCGCCTTCAACAAAGTCTCCCCTGCGGTAAACCAAGTTGAAGTTAACCCCTTCAACCAGCAGTTGCATGCCGTTCCATGGATGCAAAGCCGTGGCATTCAGCCGGAAGCCTGGGCACCGTTTGCTGAGGGTAAAAATGGTCTGTTCCAGCATCCCGTGTTAACGGCAATTGGTCAGAAATACGGCAAAAGCGTGGGCCAGGTTGTGCTGCGGTGGATCTTCCAGCGAGGCATCATTTCACTGGCGAAATCGGTGCGGAAAGAACGTATGGAAGAGAACATCAACATTCTCGATTTTGAACTCAGTTCTGAAGATATGCTGCAGCTTACCGCACTCGACACCGCAACCAGCGCCTTCTTCTCTCACCGCGACCCAGCAATGGTGGAATGGCTGACTGGCCGCAAACTTGATGTTTAAGTCGCGTTAAAAGAGGTATTCATTCAATGCAAAAACGTTATTTGGGTAAATCCGGACTCGAAGTCTCCGCGCTTGGACTCGGTTGCATGGGCTTAAGCCACGGCTACGGCCCGGCGACCGATACTCGCCAGGCTATCGAGCTCATTCGCGCAGCGGTTGAACGTGGTGTCATCTTCTTCGATACCGCCGAAGTGTATGGCCCCTTCCTTAATGAAGAGGTTGTCGGTGAAGCTTTAAAACCGTTTCGTGACCGTGTGGTCATCGCCACCAAGTTTGGTTTTACCTTTGGCGATGACAACAAGCAGCAGATTTTAAACAGCCGTCCGGAGCATATCCGTGAAGCTGTGGAAGGATCATTACGCCGTCTGAAGACTGATGTCATTGATCTACTGTATCAACACCGTGTCGACCCGGATGTCCCCATTGAAGATGTTGCGGGTACAGTGAAAGACCTGATGGCTGAAGGCAAAGTCAAACATTTCGGTCTGTCCGAAGCGGGTGCGCAAACCATTCGTCGTGCGCATGCTGTACAACCGGTCACTGCCCTGCAAAGTGAATACTCCCTGTGGTGGCGCGAGCCTGAGCAGGAGATCCTGCCGTTACTGGAGGAACTGGGCATTGGTTTTGTGCCCTTCAGCCCATTAGGCAAAGGCTTCCTGACGGGGTCAATTAAGCCAGGAACCACTTTTGGGAAGGATGATTACCGAAGCCAGGTGCCGCGTTTCGCCGAACAAGCGATTGAAGCGAATGAAAAGCTGGTCTCGTTGTTGGGTGAACTGGCTGCAGAGAAAGGCGTGACGTCTGCGCAAATCGCGCTGGCATGGCTACTGGCACAAAAGCCGTGGATTGTTCCCATCCCTGGTACCACGAAACTCCATCGGCTGGAGGAAAACCTGGGCGCTGCCGACATCCTTCTTTCGCAGGATGACTCACGTCAGATAACACAGGCGCTTGAAACGATTAAAATCGTCGGCGAACGTTACTCTCCTGAGCACCAGGCTCGCGTAGGCCGTTAATACCCGGACGGGTCCGCTGAGATTGGCGGATCCGTTATTCCGAGTAGCGAAGTGCATCGATCATCAGCGAAAAAGCAGGTGGATGCTGCTTACGGCTCGGGTAGTAAAGATAATATCCGGGGAAAGACGGACACCAGTCCTGCAGAATCTGAATAAGCTCTCCTGACTTTATATAATCCTGCACCCTATCCTCAGGTATACAGGCGATGCCAAAACCGGATAAAGCAGCATCAATCCTTTCTGCCTGCAGATTAAACGTTACCTGCCCTTCCACTCTGACCCGTAACGGTTTCCCTTCCTTCTCAAACTCCCAGTGGTAAAGTCCACCGGCAGTCGGCAGGCGCATATTGATGCACCGATGATTTTGTAACTCGTGCGGCGTTTCAGGTGCAGGGTTTGCAGCGAAATAAGACGGTGCTCCCACCACAGCCATTCTCATGTCCGGGCCAATTCTTACCGCAATCATGTCCTTATCCACGCTTTCGCCCAGGCGGATCCCGGCATCAAAACGCCCCTCAACAATATCGACAAAGCCGTTATCCACCACCAGTTCGAGATTGATTTCCGGGTATTCCCGCAGAAAAGGCTTTAGCTTCGGCCATACCAGACTTCGCGCGGCATGCTCCCCGGCAGATAAACGGATATTGCCGGAGGCGGTGCCGTTCAGTTGAACAAGCGATTCCAGCTCCTGCTCAAGATCGGCAATACGAGGTTCAAGGCAGGCAATAATTCTCTCACCGGCTTCTGTAGGGGCAACGCTTCGGGTAGTACGGGTCAGAAGGCGGATATTTAGCCTTTCCTCCAGGGCCTTCATCGCATGGCTGAGTGCAGACTGAGAAACACCCAGCTTACCCGCTGCTTTGGTAAAACTTCGCTCCCTTGCCACCACAAGAAAGATTTGCAATTCGTTGAAGTTTTCTTTGAGCATCGGCGATTTCCTTATGGAGGCATTCCCTTCACCGCACACTCATGAAGGGTGTTCATAAATCTTCATTGGGAGCATCTCCCTGGACCGAACACAGAATGCCCCAACTTATACCCTCAACTGTAACTTGATTCCGGTTGAGTCCGGTTGATAGCAAGAAATAAGATACGGGCTAGAACCGCAGTCCATAATAAATCAGGGTGTTTATGGATGAATACGGACGTTTGGGGAAGTTGAGATGGTGCCGATAATAGGAGTCGAACCTACGACCTTCGCATTACGAATGCGTAAATTGATCTTGTAAAATCAATGCCTATCGAATTTAAATGGATTTTTTGCCACAATATTGCCACAGTTCGTTAGGAATCAGACAGAAATGGCGACTATACGCAAACGTGGTAACTACCAATGGGAAGCTCAAATCCGTAAACGTGGTTTTCCCTCTCAAACCAAAACCTTTAACACCAAAGTGGAAGCAGAAGCTTGGGCCAAAATGATCGAGTCAGAAATGGCGAGAGGAGTTTGGCTTAGCCGCAGCGAAGCGGAATCTACGACATTGTATGAAGCCCTAACGCGATATGAAAAAGAGATTGTTCCCGGCAAAAAAGGGGCAGTGCAAGACCGATCATTGGTGCGGATACTAAAAAGCACTCAGCTGGCGAAAAACTATATGGCCAGCATCAGGAGTGCCGATGTCGCCAAGCTGAGAGATGAATGGTAGAAAATCTATGCTCCTGCAACCGTTTTAAGGCGTTTGGCCTTACTTTCTCATGTATTCAATGTTTCGCGGAAAGAATGGGGCATGGAGAGCCTGCTGAACCCCGTAGAGGCCATTCGCAAACCCCAACCCAAGAACTCCAGGACCAGACGCTTGGAAGCGCTGCCTGTAGTTTCTGAGAAAACCGGTGTTACGTCAGGAAAGGAAATAGCCAACGAGATCGAACATATCATCGCCGCAACACATTCATTAGTATTGCCAGCAATCATTCTTCTGGCGTTAGAGACAGCCATGCGCCGTAGCGAAATCGCAGAACTTCGATGGCGCTTTATTGATCTTGATCGGCGAGTTGCACATCTGCCAGATACTAAGAATGGTAATGCCCGCGATGTCCCTTTATCAACGAAAGCCATTACGATACTGTCCAGTCTCAAGGAACATTCTAAGCCAACTGCTGATAAGGTTTTTGATATGCGTGCAGACGCGATTACCCGAGCTTTTGACCGAGCTGTAAAACGAGCCAGAGAACGATACGAGAAGACAAACTCATTATGTGATGAATCTTTCCTTAAAGATTTAAGATTCCATGACCTTCGACATGAAGCAACTTCTCGACTAGCTGAAATTTTCCCTATGCATGAACTAACCAAAATTACAGGACATAAAGATCCAAGAATGCTAATGCGGTATTATCATCCAAAAGCTGAAGATTTGGCGTTAAAGTTGAAATAAGGACGTTGTATGGATTATAAAAATAAGTTAGTTGATGCATCACCCAAATTAAACAACCCTCAACTATTGGCTATAATATACTTAATACCTTTTGGATACTTGATTGTAGAAAACCCATTATGGCTAGAAAATATATACATTGCCGCTCCAATTTTTCTATCATCTATAGCTTTATTAACCAGTGTATACATAGGATATCGTGATTTATTAAATAAAGTATTTAATAATACAGTGGTTAAATGGGGCGTAACTGGCTTTACATATTCAGTATGCTTATGGATCGCAAAGTTTAAGCTTGACATAGCTTATGGTATAGCCCCAGAAAATCTTAATTACTCGACATTAGCTTATGCTTTCATGCTCTCATTTCCAATAGGAGCAATGATTTGTGCAACTACAGTCTATATATACATATTTTTGCGAGATGTATCCCCAGCAAAAATAGTAATATCCTCTATGATTTCAGTATATATTGGAAACTTGGCTCAACATCATATACAGGTGAACAATTTTCCTGAAAAAATAATATTAATAGGACTCATAATTATGGTCCCCTATAACATGGTCAATCTAGCCAGTTCATTAGTTATTAAAAGGAAATTTAATTTTAATCGTTTAGTATCAGGCTTATCCCTTTTTGCTGTGTCAGTTGCTCTTTTTATTATTAGCATGACAGCAATGAAATATATTGAAAGATTTCAAGAAAAGTTTATTTTTCTTGATGCAAGAACATCTACGACATGTGGTAGCCCAGAAAGCAAATCTCTTTATATTGAAAAAAATGAAAATCAGTGTTATAAAGTATCAGGAAATAAATTCTCGGAGTTAAGACTAACTCTTGTAGATAAAAACATCCCGAATATAAATAATAAGGGCACTTCAACTTATGAACAAAAATAACCCTGCTAATTCATTTTCTATAGAAGCAAGGAAAGAAGCTTTTCGGAGAGCTGAAGCCAGTCTTTTTTTATCAAGTAAAGATCCCAAAGGCTCCTCATTTTTTAATGAAATAAAAAATAAGGTAATCAATGGAGAGCTAACCTATGAAGAGGCAAAGAGAGAAAGTATTAAATTATCACATTGAACAAACTAAAAATCAAATTAAAAAAGGCTAACATCCAGTTAGCCTCTTCTCACTAGTGAGCCATTTTATAGTCCCTTAGCGCAATTTTAAGTAACTCAGTTTGCTCATCAGCATCATCATAATTATAAATTCCGGTAGCAGAATAATACTCTTCGATACATAGAATATTTATCAATGGTTCACAAATCTCTTTAATAAACTCTTTGTTGTTATCGGCAAAAATAATTTTTATTCCTTCCAAAACAAAGCTATTATAATCAGCCATTATCCACCTCCTTACAGGTGTTTAGTGGAAGCGTCAGTTAACGTTACCGCGCTAACTGACGCGTCTAAATCAAGATTTTTTACTGCCAGTTAAACTATCCCCCTCAAACTCATCCTGTTCGTGGTTACTCTGACGATCGGCTGTGTGTTTACGTATTTGATTCGCTATTTCCCCACCAACGGTCTGTTGTGATCGGATAGAATTAGTACTTCCCTTCATCATCTGATACTCCGCAGCTCCATTAGACAGCCCGCTCGCCATGTGAGAAGCCATGCGGCCAGCTCGTGAGAATGATGAAGCAAACCCTTGGCTTCCTCCGCTGGCGCTACCTGTATTGCTCCCTGCAGACGATCCACCGGAATCGCCTGATGGTTGTCCTCCAGAAGTATCTATGGAACCGGTATCTTCCCCGCCGCCAAATCCTCCACCTGAACCGCCTCTATCACCAGAACCAGATTCTTCGGCCATCGCCGCTTGTGCAGATTCAAATGCTGCTTTTAGAGCGGAAGCACCACCACTGACTTGGGCTGTAGCGCTCATTGCCATTGCCCCAGCGCCACTCATTGCAGTAGTAGCAGCGCCAGTAATCATACCTGCTCCAAAACCACCAATCCCTTGTAAGGACGCTCCTCCTACAACGCCTGATAACAACAACGGTAATTTATTAGTCAATACTAAAAGAGTGATTGACGCCAGAAGTAAAACAATAAGACTATTAAGATCAGGAATATCATTTTTAATAATAGAAAAATACTGATCTATAAATGATTGCCCAATCCCAATAATTAATGTCATCGTAAACAACTGAATGCCAATCGATAATACAGTGCGTAAGTAATTTATTGCAATGTCAGAAGTCCATTTCGAGCCACCAAACCCAAGTAATATAACTCCTGCATAACACAACACCCATGCAGAAACTAACATTATTAGCATATTTATCGCGATAAGTGCCATTACGACTAATACTATTATCGCGACGGTTATCATAATGGTCGAAATCATTGGTGACCAAATTGATGCTGCTGAGCTGACCTTTGTTAATATCACAAAGGCTATGTCAACTATGCTTGATGGTGAAATACCAGTACTTGTTCCTAAAGCATTTGCTGCAAGTTGTCTCATTGAGTTAATTATAGATTGTGATATGGCTGGGCCGTTGATTAAAAGATAATAAAAAAAGCCAATTACGGCAAAAAAACGAACTATCTCTGCAAGTGCACTGGTTAAACCTTCCCCTTGCATCGCCAACATACCAAATGTCCAAACCATACTTATCAATACCATCCCCCAGAAGAGCCAATTTGCATAATCACCAATTACTAAAGTCCATGCGCTGGCTACTTGTTGAAACTTATCTAATAACGTATCAAGTAATCCGCTACTATCTAATTGACCAGCGTAAGCGTTTACAGAAAACAAAAAAATTATGCCTAAAAAAGTGAGATTGCTTACTATTCTCATAATTACCATTCTCGCTTAGGGCTAGGATTGTTATTACCACGCAGGGCACATTTATCGTAGTTATGTTCGTTCAATTTATTCTCTGGCGTTGATAAACAACCTTCATCTTTTTTATCGCAAGAGCATATAATTAATGAAATGATTAGAATAAAAATGATCAAAAGTTTATCTTTCATTCAGCTATCCCTCACCAAATTCGCTTCGGGCTTGGTGTGTTCTCGCCAGCTAACGCTTTTTCATCAGCGACTATTTGTTGGGCTTCTTTATCAGCCTCAGCCTGTGCCAGTGTTGCTGCAGCGTTTTGCTGAGCTACCAAAAGCGAGCGGATTTGCAGCAACTGGTTCGTTTGAGCACTGGCAAACTGGTTAGCGGCCTGAATAGCTTCCATTTGCCCTTGTGCGCCGGTTGCCTGAGTTTGCAAATCTGCAAGGTTGTCAGCATCGCTTTGCAGCGTATCCTGCTGTTCGTCGAGAGCCTTAAATATAGCGTCATTGGCCTTTTTACGTGCCTCAGAGCTGTTCTGTTCAGCTTTGCGCAGTACGCTAATTTCATCCGCAGTACATTCAACATTACTGTTAAAGCACGGTGATGAGCGGTAGTAATTCACGTCCTGATAACGTTTCAGATATGAATCAAGACTCCCGGCCTGATTTTTGTAGTAATTAAGGGTGTCCTGCGCCTGCAACAATTTGTTGATGGTCGAATTGGCCTGATCCCAGATATAGGCTGCAGGTGCGACTGTATTTTTGAGCATGTTTTCATACTGCTGCAGCTGCGTCTGGTACTGCTGGATCTGTTTTGCCACAGCCTGAACGTTGTTGACTGCGCTGATTGTGGTCTGCACCACATTAGTACCATCTATGACCGGGATACCGGCTGTCGCCGGTAATGCCATGATTGACACCACTAAAGAAACTACTAAGGCCTTTTTAGCTGATAAAATTCCTCCTTGTGATGAAAATACTCGGAGCATTAACTTCATTTGCTTACCTCAATTTCAACAGATTATTAATATTGAACACATTCTCTATATAGGCGGTAGCCGATCAGCCTCGCAGAGCAGGACTCCCCTTGAGCATCGAAGATGCGAATACGGGGAGAGTAAAGTTGATAACCTGTTTACAGGTTAGCTAACTTTACATGTCCTGCCCTACATTTGCCGTTGTGAATCTGTGTACGTATTGTGTATTCCTGTGTACTCAGTGTGTTTTCCTAAAGCATTTGTGCAGGATTAGTCGTGTAAAAGAGTGCAGCATATGTGTTTATTGAAAGGAAACTTATTTGAACACCCCAAGGAATATTTTTATTCTTGCGGCTTGAGCTTTGGTGGTCTGCCACGTTTCCTTTGAGACTTATTTATCTCTTTCGATATATCATCATTCTCTTTCTTTGACTCAACGGATTTATCTATCCAGTCCTTGACATCTTCTCTACGCCAGAGAAGGCGTTTATTACCTGGAAGACGGCACCTTGGTGGCAGACATTTTGGATTTCGCGTTGCATCACTGCGTATACTTTTTACGGTTTTCTTTAACGCAAAAGCCAACTCTTCAACGGTTATAAGTTCTGGCATAACTGATTTCATCGAAGAACCTATCTCTCAGTAAAAATTAGAGGATTTTAGCTGCTAAAATTTTAGCTGCTAAAATTTGCAAACCAACGTTATGAATTGAGAATAATTAAAACTTACTGGCAAAAATAGTTATGTCAACAGAGTTTTTTATTGAGTGGGTTTTTATTCTGCAGGAAATTTGTTTTTTTGGCATTTTTTGAACGACGCTAAGGCTTTAATAATTCTTTTAATCTTTTTGGTTATATATAGGGTTAAAGATCTGGTTAGAAGGATGTGGAAAAGAGATATATCTAATTGTTTATTATGATAATTTTTGATTAGTACCGTACCTCATATGTCATGAAAGTCTACCTCAAATGTCAATAAACCCTACTTCATATGTCAATAATATAGAAAATAAAGAAACAGGTTATGCACAATATTATTAACAGAATCTGTGGATAAATACACAGCTTATACATGAAAAATATAAATTATTTAGCTAAACTAAATAGCAATAAATAAAATGAAACAAAATGTAAAATTATGGTTTTTGGTAATAGTTATCCACAAAGGTTAGCTAACCTTTGCGGGCTACATTAATCATGAAAGTACCATCATTAACAACGGATATATCGAAATCAGGAAGTAAAACCCTTTAGTGAATGATCCTCGATGGCTGGTTTAGCTAAACAAATTTAAACTTTACTGAGTATTAATGAAGTATAAATATTGATCCCAGATAGAAAGAGATGATAAATGGAGAGGTACGTTTACGGCATGGGAACGCTACTCACAGTAAAGCCGGGAAGATAGGGAAACTAAACCCGACTGGTAAGGCTAGGCTTGAATATGTGAAGCTCTGGACGGAGGGGACATCCTACATTAGGCTAAAAATTCTATCTTCAGATAAATGCAAGTTGGAACATTGTTGTGGTATCTTTGCTGGTGATAAGATTAGTGTATATTCTTTTAAAAAGGCGACTGATGTGAAGACGAAAAGTGCTGCACCAACGACCGTAGGAGAAATGCTGTTATTTGAATTTTTAAAGCCATTAGGAATATCAGCGTACGAATTATCTATTAAAATGGATATTTCCTATAAAAGAATGATTGATATCTTACAGAATGAATCTTCAATAACAGAGAAAGAGTGTTTATCTCTTTCAGTTATTTTTAATACAGATGTTTATTTTTGGTGGAACCTACATAATAACTATAATAATTGGATGCAGCGTAAAAACATTCTTTGATGAGAATGGGAATCATGCGCAAAATATTTAAATCATTATCATTTAGAATAAAAACAAATGGAATCTGCGCATGTCCCCCTATTGTTAATATTTTATCGTTCCGTTCAATAAGCCTTGGCAAATTTTATCTTCACGAATTATTATGTCTCGTGTCGTTTGAAAAAATTTAGGTTCACCTTGATTCCATTGTAACAATAGATTATGAATTTTTCTTAAGTTTCTTTCTCGTGCACAATTATTGAAGTGAAACAGCAATTTTCTTCTAGCGTTATTTAGTCTACTGCAATTTAGATTTAAAACGTCAATTGTTTTAGTAACAATGCTAAGTGTTTCTGCAGTAGGTTTACCATCTATACTGATAGAATTACAGTACAATTCATTAGGTAGTAACTTACCTGTAACTTTGTCGAAATTAAAAAATTTGTGCGCATCTGGAAGCGTGAGAGGTAGCAGGATTTTACCTGTCCAGTCTTTGTCAGTTACTTTATTTTTGTCTTCATAGTATGACTTATATGAATCACAACTTAGATTTGCTGGTAATTCAAAATCATCACCTGTATTTGTACCTCCTAGGCATACAGCTAAAAGATTAGACCACTCTAAATGCCAGTTACTTCCACCAGGAAGCGAACCAGATTTAGATTTGAAATGCTCTACTTTTATTTCATGTTGATTTTCACGATCTAAATCTATTTCGCAATACGCGCAAAGGTACGTTTGATCATTGCAAATGTGTTGTTTGAGTCTCTTATATAAAGCGCCTTGTTCGTAATTCCTAAATTCATCCCAAGTCCCATTTGGATTTTGTGCTTTGAAATTGATAAAGAATTGATCTTCCTCGGTTTTATTGATCCTTTTCAAAATCATCCTCCCAAATTCTTTTTTCAATTTCAAGCTTTAATTCTATTAAAGTTTCATCATCTGGACCGAAATGCTGGGATAAAGTAGTACCTAGCTTTCTAGCATCTTCACTAGCATATTTTTCTGAAAATACTAAATTTTTATATTCTTGTAAGAGCTTTGTATACTTATCCTCTGGCGGCCTTTGAGCAACTTCGAACAAGTTTTCCAGTACCCATGAAGATATTGCCCCTCTTACACCTTTCGGTGCCTTAAACTTTTGGCCATTTTTTAACAACCATATATTTTGACTATCAATTGTATGACAGACCTGTGGACTATGAGTTGTAACTATAAACTGAATATTCTTAAAAGTTTTCTCAAGTCTTGGAATAATATTTTGCTGCCATGATGGATGTAAGTGGAGGTCTATTTCATCGATTAATACAATTCCAGTTCCATCCAAAGGGTTAACACTATTAGGGTTTAACAATGCCAATCTACGAGCAATATCAGCAATTAACGCTAAAATACTTTTTTCACCTTGAGATAATTGAAGAACGCTTAAAGAAACATTATCTTTATCGACTGTCAGATCAAGAGGGGCCCGTTGAAGCTTAAGGTTACTAAAACCTGGAAGGAAAGAATAAATCGCATCTTCAATAGTGTGTAGTGTTTTACTATTGACTGAATAATAATTATTCAACTTCTCTTTTAAAACCTTCAAAGAGTTTTGATGATCTTCTAACAATTTTTTAGTAGTCTCAGAATTCTTATTTTCTGCCAGAAGAGCTTTTAGTAATGGATTGTCTAAGTCTTTTTCTTTAGCACGAATCTCTGCTCTTAATGCTGTTAGATCTGCATTGTCAGAGTTTTCAATTTCTATTAGTTCTTTAAACCATCTAAAGAACAACTTGAAATCAGCCTTTCCAGTCAGACTCTTATTATATGCTTTGAATTTATCCCAGATTTGCGCTTCTTTAATTTCTTCTGAATTCTCAATATCTCTTGTTGAAACGTCATTAGCTCTTTCAACTGTATACATTGCAATTAAAGGAAATGATACATTTGGATTGATTGAATGGGCTGTTTTGAAAATATTCCCTAACTCATTAATCCCACTATAGTTACTTTTTGCTTTATCCTCATAACCAGGTTCAGTCGTAGCTATGATCATAGGAAAACGAATTCCCATATAGTCGTAATTTATTGCGATCGAAGCATAGCTTTGACCTTTTTTTAACTCATGTTTTTCGATACCATCGCCATTATGCGAGCGAGTAGATAATCTTGAGGATAGATGTGTCAGCCCCTTCTGGATTGCATCAAGAATCGTCGACTTGCCACAACCATTGTTCCCTACTAAGACGGTAGAGTTTTTTTTCATGGAAAAATCCATTATTAGGGACTCAAACCCTTTATAGTTTTCCAAATGAATATCAGCAACTCTCAGTTTTCCCCCCTCAATCTGTTTAGCTGATAATTCTTTGAAGTGATTAGATTTTTCCTCATCTGGCTCAACTCCGTACTCTTTTGAACCAAATACTTTATAAAGCTGATACGAAGAAGCAAAATCGCCGCCTTCCGATTTTTTAATTAATTTAGTTACTCGACTCGGTAAGTTCTTTTCCATTTATCCTCCTTCAGAATATTTCTTGATAGACTTAATGGTTGAATCTCCATATTTTTTCTCAAGTCTTTCAATGAAAGTAGGCTCAATATTATTTGCAAAACTGATCAAGCCTCTAAGATGATTAATATCAACATTCGAAAGCTTGCCTTCTTTAAATTTAAACACTAAAGAAGTAATATACCTTTTTCTATCCCTTCCAATTGACAATTTATTATTATTAGTTAAAGTCACTCCCGTTACATGACGATTATGTGCTTTAGAAGAATATACAATCTTGTTATTATTAATAATAAGCCGCGTGCCAAAAAAACGAATTAATGTTGTTTTTACTTTTTGATGAGCCAACCCTAAAATATCTCTTTCATTTGTTGAAAAAGTTAAATCATCAGCATATCTTGAGTAAGATATTTTATTTTTTTTGCAAAAACAACTTATCTCCTCATCGAAGCTGTTCATAACAACATTCGAAATAAAAGGGGAGCTTGGTGCCCCTACACTTAAAACTAATGCACCATTTTTTCTTTTTGATCTATTCCAAAAACAAAATTGTTTTAGTATATTTTTATCTTCATCTGAAATATCCAAATGTTGTCTGGCTAATGCCTTGAATAGAATTTCTGGTGTTATTTTGTTAAAAAAATTGACTAAATCTAATTTTAATAAATAAACTGAGTTCTGATGTATCTTAGCGTTATGTAGTATATTTTTCCCATCAACATAAGCTGTGGCTGCATCGTGAATATGCGCATGTTGTCTCAGTATTTCAATTATATCCCTTTGGATTGCTTTTACTCGTGACGTAGGTTGAGCTATGATACGATAGCCAATAGTCCGCTTTGGAATTTTGTATACTTTGTAGTGTGTCGCTGGTCTTGATTTTAAAAGTACGTCAAAATCAGGGTAAGCTTTTTGAAGTGTCGTTTCAATATCGATGCTCATTACCAGCTTGTTCCGTTTACCAGTCATTAACTAGTACCAAGAGATGAACAAGGAGTTTTTAGTACCCTGTCCATCCCGAGGTCTAGGCTCTTTACTTGAAGCCGCGGAACAAACTTTTTGATCCGCAACCTACTGGATTGCGGCTCAAAAAGTTTGTTCCGCAACTGTAAATGTAATCAATAAATTAGAGTTTGGCGCAACGCCCAACTAGATTTGACCAATCAGGTGGTAAATCCATAATACGCTAAAGAGCATTACCATCTTACGCTTTTCTCCGCAAAACATCAAATGGTTCAGTAAAAAGGTAATGATGAGAATATTTTTTAAAAACAAGAAGTTGAAGTTGTAAATTAAAAAAACACACAATTGAACTCATACAGACTTTCGCTTTCTAGTGCTAAGTTAGACATTTCTTGTTGCCACAATTTTGCCACACGTACAACGCGCAAAAATGCACATTCATGTTAAGAAAAGCAAAACAATGCAGCAGTAACCAGATGATTTTATTAGAAAAGATGGTGCCGATAATAGGAGTCGAACCTACGACCTTCGCATTACGAATGCGCTGCTCTACCAACTGAGCTATATCGGCCCTGCGATGTGTTCACGAGCGTGAATCACGGGGTAGAAGGTTAAAACTAAGCGGGTGATGCGTCAATGCCCTTGGGAATCAAACGGCTACTTTTGCATCACCCGATTTCATTTACGCACGAATCGTATCGTCGCCGAAACCAATCCACTTATAGGTGGTGAGCGCTTCCAGGCCCATCGGGCCGCGCGCGTGCAGCTTCTGGGTGCTGACCGCCACTTCCGCGCCGAGGCCAAACTGCCCGCCATCGGTAAAGCGCGTGGACGCATTCACATACACCGCAGAGGAATCCACTTCGTTGATAAAGCGGTCCGCGTTACGCAGCGTACGCGTCAGGATCGCGTCGGAGTGCTGCGTACCGTGCTGACGAATATGATCGATGGCCTCATCCAGATCGGCGACGATTTTCACGTTCAGATCCAGCGACAAAAACTCATCGTCATACTGCTCTGCTTTCACCGCTTCAACTTTCGCCGGGCCGTTTTGCAGCAGCGCCAACGCTTGCTCATCTGCGTGCAGCGTTACGCCGCTTTCCGCCATTTGCTTGCTCAGCGCGGGCAGGAAAGTCCCCGCAATGCCTTGATGCACCAGCAACGTTTCAACGGTATTACAGGTACTCGGGCGTTGCGTTTTGGCGTTGACGATTATCTTCAGCGCCGGGGCGATTTCCGCGGTGTCATCCACCACAATATGGCAAACACCAATACCGCCGGTGATCACCGGGATCGTCGACTGCTCGCGGCACAGTTTGTGCAAACCCGCGCCGCCGCGTGGAATCAGCATGTCAATGTATTTATCCATGCGCAGCATTTCATTGACCAGGGCGCGATCCGGGCTTTCGATCGCCTGCACCGCACCGGCCGGTAAACCGCACTCTTCCAACGCCTGCTGGATAACCTTCACCGTCGCGGCATTGGTGCGCCACGTTTCTTTACCGCCGCGCAGGATCGCGGCATTGCCGGTTTTCAGGCACAGCGAGGCGACATCAACAGTGACATTCGGGCGCGCTTCATAAATCACGCCGATAACGCCGAGCGGCACACGGCGACGCTCAATGCGCAGGCCGCTGTCCAGCAAACCGCCATCAATAACCTGGCCGACCGGATCCGCCAAGTTGCAAACCTGGCGCACATCATCGGCAATGCTTTTTAAACGCGCCGGGTTCAGCGCCAAACGATCAAGCATCGCTTCACTCAAGCCATTACGGCGAGCTTCCAGCAGATCCTGCTCGTTGGCTAATAAAATGTCTTCCGCTTGTACTTCTAAATAATCGGCGATTTTTTCCAGCACGCGGTTTTTTTCGCGGCTGGAGAGCAATGCCAGCTTGTAAGACGCTGCTTTCGCCGCGATACCCATTTGTTCCAGCATACTTCTGCTCCTTAACGGATGATCATATCGTCACGGTGCACAGCGACAGGGCCGTATTCATAGCCTAGAATGGCGTCAATTTGCTGCGAGTGGTGACCCGCAATACGGCGCAGCGCGTCGCTGTTGTAGCGGCTGACGCCATGAGCGATATCGCGGCCTTGCAGATTACGAATGCGGATCACTTCACCACGAGAAAAATTGCCTGTCACGCTTTTAATGCCCTTCGGCAGCAGGGAACTACCGCGCTCCAGAATAGCAGCGGTTGCCCCTTCATCGACGGAAATTTCCCCAGCTGGCGGCGCGCCAAAAATCCAGCGTTTACGGTTTTCCAGCGGGGATTCTTGCGCGTGAAAACGCGTGCCGACCGGCGTGCCATTCAACACATCGCCAATCACGCCCGGTTTGCTGCCAGCGGCGATAATCGTGTCGATACCTGCGCGACAAGCGACATCGGCGGCCTGTAATTTAGTACCCATCCCGCCCGTACCAAGCCCCGAAACGCTGTCACCGGCAATGGCGCGCAGCGCATCGTCGATACCATAGACATCTTTAATCAATTCAGCGTCAGGATTGTTGCGCGGATCGGCGGTAAACAGACCTTGTTGATCGGTCAGCAGCAGCAGTTTGTCGGCGCCGGCCAGAATCGCCGCCAGCGCGGAAAGGTTATCGTTGTCGCCCACTTTGATTTCGGTGGTGGCGACCGCGTCGTTTTCGTTGATTACCGGCACGATATTGTTATCAAGCAGCGCGCGCAGCGTGTCGCGCGCATTGAGGAAACGCTCGCGGTCTTCCATGTCGGCGCGGGTCAGCAACATCTGGCCGATATGAATGCCGTAAATAGAAAACAGCTGTTCCCACAGTTGAATCAAACGGCTCTGCCCTACCGCCGCCAGCAGTTGCTTCGAAGCAATGGTCGCGGGCAGTTCCGGGTAGCCCAAGTGCTCGCGCCCGGCGGCAATCGCGCCGGAAGTCACAATTACAATACGATGCCCGGCGGCATGTTGCTGCGCGCACTGGCGCACCAGTTCCACAATATGGGCGCGGTTCAGGCGACGGGAACCGCCCGTTAAAACACTGGTACCGAGTTTTACCACCAGCGTCTGGCTGTCACTCATGATTCTCTGCCGTTTTTAGGAAAAAATAAGAAAATACGATAGTAGTCAGACGTTGTAACAGGACTCAAGGCACTTGCCAACCGCCAGCGCGATTCGCTCACTTTTTTGTTGAGCGGGATCAGTCAGCGTAACGGTAGATTTTTACAAAATTGTTGCAAAAACATAAAAACATAACTTTTTAAAATTATTCTTAATTTGTCATAAATCTTTAATTTCAGAGCGTTAAAACCCTTCCTGTTTTTCACGGGGCATTATGCCCAGCGAATATTAGCGCGTTAGTTCAATCAGGAATTCAAAATGAAAAAGAGCACTCTGGCATTAATGGTACTGGGCGTTGTCGCTTCCGCTTCTTCTGTTCACGCAGCCGAAGTTTATAACAAAAATGGCAACAAATTGGACGTGTACGGCAAAGTGAAAGCCATGCACTACTTCAGCGACGATACCAGCAACGACGGTGACAAAACCTACGTGCGTTTCGGCTTCAAAGGTGAAACGCAAATCAACGATCAGATGACCGGTTTCGGTCGTTGGGAATCTGAATTCGCAGGCAACAACGATGAAAGTACCTCGGGTCAGAAAACCCGTCTGGCGTTTGCAGGCCTGAAAATCAAAGATTTTGGTTCTATCGACTACGGCCGTAACCTGGGCGTGCTGTATGACGTCGCCGCTATCACCGATATGTTCCCGGAATTTGGCGGTGACTCGCTGGCGCGTACCGATAACTTCATGACCAAACGTACAACAGGCGTTGCGACTTACCGTAACACCGATTTCTTCGGCATGATTGACGGTCTGGATATGACCCTGCAATACCAGGGTAAAAACGAAAATGGCCGCAGCAGCGTGATCAAACAAAACGGCGACGGCTGGGGCACATCTCTGGCTTACGATTTCGGCGGCAGCCCGATCACGGTGATTGGCGCTTACGCGAACTCTGACCGTACCAACGCGCAGAATGCAATGACGCTCGGCCAGGGCCAGAACGCGGAAGCCTGGGCCACTGGCGTGAAATACGATGCGAACGATTTGTATATCGCAACCTTCTACTCCCTGTCTTACAACATGACGCCGGTCTCTTCTTCTCTGGGCTTCGCCAACAAAGCCGAGAACTTTGAAGCGGTGATTCAGTACCAATTCGACTTCGGTCTGCGTCCGTCTCTGGGCTATGTGCTGACCAAAGGCAAAGACATGGAAAACGGTATCGGCGACGAAGATCTGGTTAACTACATCGACGTTGGCGCGACTTACTACTTCAACAAGAACTTCTCTGCGATGGTTGACTACAAAATCAACCAGATCAAAGACGACAACAAATTGGCTATCGCTGACGACGACATCGTTGCTGTTGGCGTGACTTACCAGTTCTAAGTAGCTTTACCAGGAACAACCCTCGTTATTTGCAATGCCCTCGCAAGAGGGCATTGATTTCCCGGACAGAGAGAATGCAGGCAATGCCTGTCCATGCCCGATACGCGAAACGCGATCGGGCATTTTTTTATGGGGGGAGATTATGCGGGGAGTTTCAACTTCTCTTTAAAATTATCGGCAGGTTCAAGCTTCAGCTCTAAAGAGGCCAAAAGAGCACGCGCACGCTCATGGAAATCGCGCAGCGTTTGCTCAAGACGATCGGTCACTTCCTGATCTTTGATGGCTGTCGGCTTCCACTGCCCTTCTTTATCGAAGAGACCGAAATGGTAGCGATAGGTAAAGCGCTTCTCTTGCGCTTCCATCTCCATCCACCATCCCCAAAATTCACGTTTTTCAGGCGCGGGTTTCACATTCACGCAAACTGCCAGGCAATCAAAGAAAAAACGGTTTTCTTCGCACTGCTCTTCGCGGATATATGGCCCAAGCGCAGTAAACTTTTTAACTAACCTGCTTTTCGGATGTCCACTCGGTAACGTCATTGCGATCTCCTTTTGTGATGCAACTGTTTTACCAAACCAATAGAATTTATCAATCTATTAACGGAAATGATGGCTGATCCATCCGGTGATTTGTTGCAACGCTTTGTCAAAATTGCGATACACCGGCTTGAACGGGATCTCGAGTAATTTCCCATTATTCGAAGACGACGTGATTAATCGCGACTCCTCTTCCGGGCTAAACGGATCATTTTGCCAGAAGCCGGAAAGCATCGGCGTCGGGCAGCGTCTTCCCAATAAACCCTGCGTTTTCAGCGAGTAGCGATTAAGTTCCACCCGCAGTGCTTCATCCGACGCGTCATGCATACCCAGGCGGCTGGCAAGCACGTCGAGATACATCTCAGGTACCCTTCCCTGGCGCGACGGCTCGCTGAGCAGCGCATGCACCACCGGCCCAAGACACGCCACCGCTTTCAGACGCGAGGCTTCAAGGTACGCCAACCGCACCGCCACGTTTGCGCCAAAGCGAAAACCGAACGCCGCAACTTTAGTGTGATCCACCCACGGAATGTTCGGCAGCGCTTGCAGCGCGTGCTGATGCAGCAGGCTGGAATCCTGGGTTAATTTCCATTTCGAGGAGAAGCCGACAGACGGCATATCAAGCGTCAACATCGCAATGCCTTGCGGGGCGAAGTAACGCTCATAAAGGGTGTAGTAATCAATTTGCAGGCCATCCAGCCCGCCGCACATCAGTACCGTAGGAAACGGGCCGTCGCCCGGCGGCATATGCAGAAATCCGCTCACCGGCGCGCCGCCAGGGATGGCGAACTCCAGCTCTTTGATGGTGCCGGGTAACCGCTGGGCGGCTTCTTCGTAAGCGCGATTGGCCAGCGCCTGCGCTTGTTCGGCGAGCACATCGCCTTTGATATGGGGATAAGCGGCAATGCTGTATAAGCTCGACGCATGCAGCCAGTGGCGACCGCTCTTTGTCGCGTCCTCTTCCTGCATCCCTTTTTGTTGCCAGAGCATCGCCTGGGTGGACCATTCGTAGATCCAGTTACCGTTGCGGTAGCCGACAACCGTATCCAGCAAATCTGCGTCGGTGCGCTCGGCCTGGCTCATCACAATCCGTGCCTGTACTTCGAGGATTTCACGCGCATCCACACCGCGCCAAATCCACATCAGCCGGTTGAGCATCCGGTACCATTGCGGCACATTTGTACCATCGAGTGTGGATTGTATTGGCGGCTGCGCGCCTGGGTTAAAGCGACGCACCAGCGTGGAAGTCTCTGGATGTTTAAAGCGGGGTTTGAACAGCGTTTCGCTAAGATTTGACTGTGACATTGCGCGCAGCCTCCTTGTAAATATCACCGGAGGTTATTGTAACCTGTCATGTGCCAAAAAGAACAACGCCCGGCAGAACCGGGCGTGAGCAGAATGCGAGGGGAATTAACGGCTGCTGATAGGCGGAACGAAAACCACGCCCATATCCCACGGCTGTTCAATCCAGGTATCCTGCGGGATATCAATCACATAATCATTAACCAGCGGGCGTCCAGCCGGTTTAGCGAAAATGGTAACGAAATGCGCTTTTGGATACATTTCGCGAATCGCAACCGCCGTACCGCCGGTGTCCACCAGATCGTCAATCACGATAAAGCCTTCACCGTCACCTTCCGCGCGTTTCAGGACTTTCAGCTCGCGCTGGTTGTCGTGGTCATAGCTGGAGATACAAACGGTATCGACATGACGAATACCCAGTTCACGCGCCAGCAATGCGCCCGGTACCAGACCGCCACGGCTTACGGCGATAATGCCTTTCCATTGTTCAGAAGGCATCAGTCGGGCGGCAAGTTTGCGTGCGTGAATCTGCAGCATGTCCCAGGTGACGACGTATTTTTCGCTCATGTGAAGTGTCCCAGCCTGTGTTTTACGGCTTAAAAAGTGTTCGAGGGGGAATGGGTTGCGCGAGATTATAGAGATCTGAAACGCTAAAAACCAGTGTTACCCGGCATCGCAGACGCTTTTTACCGATTCCCGTACTCGCGAAGCCGCAATAAAGTGGTATTCTCAACGCCATCTCGCAAGAATGCCTTGCGATTTTTTTATTTAACCCTGTACCTGCAAGGTAAGTTTCGCAGGCTCTTCGTAAGGAGACTCATCGTGTCTGAACTGTCTCAACTATCTCCGCAGCCGCTGTGGGATATTTTTGCCAAAATCTGCTCCATTCCGCACCCGTCCTACCATGAAGAACAACTCGCCGAACACATCATGGGCTGGGCAAAAGAGAAAGGCCTGCACGCGGAGCGCGACCAGGTTGGCAACATTCTGATCCGCAAACCCGCCACCGTCGGGATGGAAAACCGCAAGCCGGTGGTTCTGCAAGCGCACCTGGATATGGTGCCGCAGAAAAATAACGACACAGAACACGATTTCACCAAAGATCCGATTCGCCCTTACATCGACGGCGAGTGGATTAAAGCGCGCGGCACCACGCTCGGCGCGGATAACGGCATTGGCATGGCTTCCGCGCTGGCAGTGCTGGCAGATTCCACCGTCGAGCACGGCCCGCTGGAAGTGCTGCTGACCATGACCGAAGAAGCCGGCATGGACGGCGCGTTCGGCTTGCAGGCCAACTGGTTGCAGGCGGACATTCTGATTAACACCGACTCTGAAGAAGAAGGTGAAATCTACATGGGTTGCGCGGGCGGTATCGACTTCATCACCACCCTGCCGTTAACGCGCGAAGCGGTTCCTGCCGGTTTCAACACCTTCAAACTGACGCTTAAAGGCCTGAAAGGCGGCCACTCCGGCGCCGACATTCATTTAGGTCTTGGCAACGCCAACAAACTGCTGGCGCGCTTCCTCGCCGGTCACGCTGATGAGCTGGATCTGCGCCTGCTGGATTTCACCGGTGGCACCCTGCGCAACGCCATCCCACGTGAAGCGATTGCGGTTGTTGCCGTTCCGGCCGACAAATCCGCACAGCTGAAAACGCTGGCGGAGTCTTATCAGGCAATCCTGAAAAACGAGCTGGAAGCGAAAGAGAAAAACCTGGTGGTGCTGGTCGACAGCGTAACCAGCGATAAAACCGCGCTGACCACCGCTTCTCGCGATGCGTTTGTTCGCTTGCTCAACGCGACGCCAAACGGCGTGATCCGTAATTCCGACGTCGCCAAAGGCGTGGTGGAAACCTCGTTGAACGTCGGCGTTGTAACCTTGCAGGACGACAACGCAGAGATCATCTGTCTGATCCGCTCGCTGGTCGATAGCGGTAAAGATTACGTGGTAAGCATGCTGGAATCGCTGGGCGCGCTGGCCGGTGCGAAAACCGCGCCGAAAGGCGGCTACCCGGGCTGGCAGCCGGACGCGCATTCACCGGTGATGGCTTTGGTGCGTGAAACTTACCAGCGTCTGTTCAACAAAACGCCGAACATTCAGGTGATCCACGCCGGTCTGGAGTGCGGTCTGTTTAAAAAACCGTACCCGGATATGGATATGGTTTCTATCGGGCCGACCATTACCGGTCCGCACTCTCCGGATGAGCAAGTGCACATCGAAAGCGTGGGCCAGTACTGGACCCTGCTGACTGAATTGCTGAAAGCGATCCCGGCGAAATAAGCCTGCTGTCCGCGCCGCCCGGCGCGGACATTTCCCTCTATAACCCCAGCACCAATTGCCGCTCGAGTTGCGGATCCAGCAAAGTCACATGCAGCCCCACCAGCCGAACCCCGCGCCCGCCGCGCCGCTCGTTCCAGGTTTTACGCGCCGTCGCCACTAAATCCTCTTTATTTAAACGCGGCCAGACATGCTCCTGGGTGGTGAGCTGGAAGTCATTAAATTTCAGTTTCACGCCCTGGCGAGCAATCAGCAGATCCGGTTTGACCTTCGCCAGGCGGCATTCGAGTTCAGGATACAAGTGCTCAATAATCGCCTCGCACTCTTCCCAGTGATGAATATCTTCCGCCAGCGTGCGCTCGACGCCGACGGATTTACGCAGCCGGTCACTACTGATTTCTCGCTCATCGATGCCCTGGCTTCGCTCCCACAACACGCGGCCAAATTTGCCAAAGCGCTTGAGCAGCATCGCCAGATCGCTGTTCTGCACATCTTCACAGGTACGCAGACCCAGCGTTTCCAGCTTCGCCGCCGAGACTTTTCCCACGCCCGGAATTTTGCTCAACGGCAAGGTGCGCAAAAACGCCGGAACGTCCGCAGGCGTAATCACATATTGCCCATCGGGCTTGTTGAGATCGGAGGCGATTTTGGCAAGGAACTTTACCGGCGCAATCCCCGCCGACGCGGTCAATTGCGTCTCTTTGAAAATAGTCTGGCGAATCTCCTGCGCCATCAGCGTTGCCGAACCGTGGCAGTGTGGGCTTTCCGTAACATCCAGATACGCTTCGTCCAGCGAAAGCGGTTCAATAAGCGAGGTGTAGCGGGAAAAGATATCGCGAATTTGGTTAGAAGCTTCTTTATAAGCGTCAAAACGGCCAGGCAATAAGGTGAGGTGCGGGCAGAGTTTGAGGGCCATTGCGGTGGGCATCGCGCTGCGAACGCCGTATTTGCGCGCCGGATAGTTGGCGGTGCTGATTACGCCGCGCTTCACCCGGCTGCCGCCGATTGCAATGGGAATATCGCGCAGGGCTGGGTTGTCGCGCATTTCTACCGCCGCGAAAAAGCAGTCCATATCAACATGTATGATTTTGCGCATGCGTACACCCTCACAGAACACTGGATAAGTATACAGCACGTTTCAGTGAAATGAGAAGCCAGCGCGTAAATCCGGCGAAAAGAACCTAATAAGTGGGGTAATTCCGGCTATTTACTTTCATAATGTCCTCCAGCTATCCGGCTAAGCATTTGAAAGCCAATGTACAAAAATTGTTCGCGTTACGTTGATGGCGCAGCCGATAACGCGCCAGCGCGAAGGATGGAAGGTACCAGGGGCTTGCGAAAAAATGCCGTAATGCTAATGTGGGCGCTCCAAAACAGAATTGTCTGATTTTTGGGCTTCTTTTGCCGTTCTGGCAATGTGGTATTAGCTTTATCAAGGAAACAAGTAGTATGCGCAAAATCGCATTATTTATTGCGATGCTTTTGATTCCGTGCGTCTCTTTTGCTGGCCTGGTCGGCAGCAACAGTTCAATTACGCCGGTCAGCAAAGAATTCAAACAGCAGTTGATGGGGTCGCCGGTTTATATCCAAATCTTCAAGGAAGAGCGCACCCTTGATCTTTTCGTCAAGATGGGCGAGCAGTACCAGTTGCTCGACAGCTACAAAATTTGTAATTACTCCGGCGGTTTGGGTCCCAAACAGCGCCAGGGTGATTTTAAAAGCCCGGAAGGGTTTTATTCCGTGCAGCGCAACCAGCTCAAGCCGGACAGCCGTTTTTATAAGGCCATCAACATTGGTTTTCCCAATACCTATGACCGCGCCCACGGCTATGAAGGCAAGTACTTGATGATCCACGGTGCCTGCGTTTCCATTGGCTGTTACGCCATGACGGATAGCGGTATCGATGAGATTTTCCAGTTTGTGACCGCCGCGCTGGTCTTTGGGCAGCCGAACGTGCAGGTAAGTATTTATCCGTTCCGCATGACCGACGCTAATATGCAGCGTCATAAATACTCGACCTACGCGGATTTCTGGCGTCAGTTAAAACCGGGCTATGACTACTTCGCCACTACCCACCAGCCGCCGGTTGTCTCGGTTGTGGATGGTCGTTATGTGGTTAGCAAACCGCTGAACACCTCTGTTCAGCCGCAGCTGGCGTCAAACTACACGCTCCCCGAGGCAAAATAACGCCCACTCGCCTGGCATAATCTTGTGCCAGGTTTCGTTGCCGGTTAACGGCTGCGTCGCAATCATGGTCACCACATCATTCGGTGTGGTTTCCCGCTGAAAATCGATCTCCACGTCCTGATCCAGCAGCGTTGCCACACCAAACGGCGCGCGTCGCGTGATCCAAAATAGATTCGTGGAACAGAACGCCATCACATAGCGCCCGTCCGATAGCAGCATATTGAAAACGCCTTTCTCACGCAGTTGTACCGCCAGCGCAGCAATATATTTAAACACCGCCGCCATATTGCCCGGCGTACGCGGGTAGCGTTGGGTCAGCTTATACAGCAGCCAGCAAAAAGCTTTCTCGCTATCGGTTTCACCCACCGGGCGAAAATTCCCGGTCTCCAGCGATTTGTACCCCTTAAGCTGCCCGTTGTGGGCATACGTCCAGTGGCGCCCCCACAGCTCGCGAGTGAAAGGATGGGTATTTTCCAGCGCCACTTCGCCACGGTTTGCCTGGCGAATATGGGCAATCACCGAATGGGATTTGATCGGGTAATCTTGCACCAGTTTGGCGATGGGCGAGTTAAAGCTGGGTTGCGGATCTTTGAACGTGCGACAGCCTTTGCCTTCGTAGAAGGTAATTCCCCAGCCATCTTTATGCGGCCCGGTTCCCCCGCCACGCTGGACAAGACCGGTAAAACTAAAGCAAATATCGGTCGGCACGTTAGCGCTCATACCGAGCAGTTCGCACATATACACCCCCACAACCGCCTCGATCTGAGAAGGCGTTATTGTTGCAGCCAGTTTGGACACGGACAGCGCACAGAAACCGGAGCGTACACGTAGTACGTGAGGATTTCGAGCACTGCCCAGATTCAAAATGGCAAATAAAATAGCCTTCTTTAAGCCTTAGCCATCTCTTTTTCGATCAGCTGAATCAGTATATGAATCACTTTGATATGGATTTCCTGAATACGATCAGCATAACCAAAATGCGGCACACGAATTTCAACATCCGCCGTACCAGCCATTTTGCCGCCGTCTTTACCGGTCAGGGTGATCACTTTCATCCCCTTCTCACACGCCGCTTCAACGGCTTTGATAACGTTCGCGGAGTTACCGGAAGTGGAGATCCCCAACAGCACGTCGCCTTCGCGGCCAACGGCTTCCACATAACGGGAAAAGATAAAGTCGTAACCGAAGTCATTACTGACGCAAGAGATGTGGCTGACATCGGAAATGGCAATTGCCGGGTAGCCTGGGCGGTTTTCACGGTAGCGCCCGGTTAACTCTTCAGCAAAATGCATGGCATCACAATGCGAGCCGCCGTTACCACAGGATAAAACTTTGCCGCCGGCTTTAAAGCTGTCGGCCAGCAACACCGCCGCGCGCTGAATAGCGTGAATATTGGCTTCATCTTTCAAGAAATTCGCCAGCGTTTCCGCCGCTTCGTTCAGTTCGTTACGAATCAGATCCTGGTACATGAGGATATCCTTCAGCATGAATGTAAATAACACTGCGCAGTGTACCGGATAGCATTCCAGGCGAGAAGCTAAAGCCCATCCCCCTTCCGGCGTTTTCGATTTTCCTGCGCAAAATGTCCCCAACAATGTGAACCAGGTTGTAATTATTTTGTAAACACATTGCTAAAAGAAATCACATCCACTACAACTCATAACATCACAAGTGGTCAGACCTCCTACAAGAAGGGAGCATTTCTTTATGATGATTTTGAGTCTTGTCGCAACGGTCGTTCTGCTCGGTGTGCTGTTTTATCACCGGGTCAACTTGCTGCTCAGCAGCGTGATTTTGCTGGCGTGGACTGCCGCGCTTGGCCTCTCCGGTTTGTGGTCCATCTGGGTGCTGCTGCCGCTGGCGATTATTCTGGTTCCGTTCAACTTCCCGCCGATGCGCAAAGCGCTAATCTCCGCTCCCGTGTTCCGGGGTTTTCGTAAAGTGATGCCGCCGATGTCGCGCACCGAAAAAGAAGCCATTGACGCCGGCACGACCTGGTGGGAAGGCGATCTGTTTCGCGGCAACCCGGACTGGAAAAAGCTGCACAACTACCCGCAGCCGCGCCTGACCGCCGAAGAACAAGCCTTTATTGACGGCCCGGTGGAAGAAGCCTGCCGCATGGCTAACGACTTCCAGATAACTCACGAAATGGCAGATCTGCCGCCGGAACTGTGGGCGTTCTTAAAAGAGCACCGCTTCTTCGCAATGATCATCAAAAAAGAGTACGGCGGGCTGGAGTTCTCGGCGTATGCGCAGTCCCGCGTGCTGCAAAAACTGGCTGGCGTCTCTGGAATCCTGGCAATTACCGTCGGCGTACCGAACTCGTTAGGCCCAGGCGAATTGCTGCAACACTACGGCACCGAAGATCAGAAAGATCACTACCTGCCGCGCCTGGCGCGTGGCGTGGAAATCCCCTGTTTTGCGCTGACCAGCCCGGAAGCGGGTTCCGATGCGGGTGCCATTCCGGATACCGGCGTGGTGTGTATGGGTGACTGGCAAGGCGAGCAGGTGCTCGGCATGCGCCTCACCTGGAACAAGCGTTATATCACCCTCGCGCCGATTGCCACCGTGCTTGGCCTGGCGTTTAAACTTTCCGACCCGGATAAACTACTAGGCGGCGAAGAAGACCTGGGTATTACCTGCGCGCTGATCCCGACCTCAACGCCTGGCGTAGAAATTGGCCGTCGCCATTTCCCGCTCAACGTTCCCTTCCAGAACGGCCCAACCCGCGGCGACAACATCTTTGTGCCGATTGATTACATCATCGGCGGCCCGAAAATGGCCGGTCAGGGCTGGCGCATGCTGGTGGAATGTCTGTCGGTCGGGCGCGGCATAACTCTGCCGTCCAACTCGACGGGCGGCGTGAAATCGGTCGCGCTGGGGATTGGCGCTTACGCCCATATTCGCCGTCAGTTCAAAGTGCCGATTGGCAAAATGGAAGGCATTGAAGAGCCGTTGGCGCGCATTGGTGGTAACGCGTATGTGATGGATGCCGCCGCCGCGCTGATTACCTACGGCATTATGCTCGGCGAAAAACCGGCGGTATTGTCGGCGATTGTGAAATACCACTGTACCCACCGTGGTCAGCAGTCAATCATCGACGCGATGGATATTGCAGGCGGTAAAGGCATCATGCTCGGCGAAAGCAACTTCCTTGCCCGCACTTACCAGGGCGCGCCGATCGCCATTACCGTGGAAGGGGCAAACATCCTGACGCGCACCATGATGATCTTCGGCCAGGGCGCGATCCGCTGCCATCCGTATGTGCTCGAAGAGATGGCCGCCGCGCAAAATAACGATGTGGACGCCTTCGACAAACTGTTGTTCAAACATATCGGCCACGTGGGCAGTAACAAAGTGCGCAGCTTCTGGCTCGGCCTGACGCGCGGTTTGACCAGCACAACGCCGACCGGCGATGCAACCAAACGTTACTACCAGCATTTGAACCGCCTGAGCGCCAACCTTGCGCTGCTCTCCGATGTTTCCATGGCGGTACTGGGCGGCAGCCTGAAACGCCGCGAGCGCATCTCCGCCCGTTTGGGTGACGTGTTAAGCCAGCTGTTCCTGGCTTCCGCGACGCTGAAACGTTATGACGACGAAGGCCGTCAGGAAGCGGATCTGCCGCTGGTGCATTGGGGCGTGCAGGATGCGCTGTATAAAGCCGAACAGGCGATGGACGATCTGCTGGATAACTTCCCGAACCGTGTGATCGCAGGTGCATTGAGCTTTGTCATCTTCCCAACCGGTCGCCACCACCTTGCGCCATCCGACAAGCTGGATCACAAAGTCGCGAAGATCCTGCAAACGCCGAGCGCAACCCGTTCGCGCATCGGTCGTGGTCAGTATCTGACCGCCAGCCCGCACAACCCGGTCGGCTTGCTGGAAGAAGCGCTGATCGATGTGATGGCCGCCGATCCGATTCATCAACGCATCTGCAAAGCGTTGGGTAAAAACTTGCCGTTTACCCGCCTGGATGACCTGGCGCACCAGGCGCTGGCGGGCGGGTTGATTAACCAGGACGAAGCCGCGCTGCTTATCAAAGCGGAAACCAGCCGCCTGCGCAGCATCAACGTGGACGACTTTGACGCGGAGGCACTGGCGACTCAGCCGGTGGTAAAAACGCCAGAGAAGGTGCGCAAGCCGGAAGCAGCGTAACGCTGTAACTGCTTGAAAAGCATATCCACTTTCTAAAACCCGCATGCTGCGGGTTTTTTTTCATTTCTGCATGCTACATTGTCCTCATGTCGTCTTAGGGGGGTTCTCATTGTGCCTGGTCTGAAAATTACGCTATTACAACAACCGCTAGTCTGGATGGATGGGCCAGCAAATCTGCGCCATTTTGATATTCAACTGGAAGAGATAACCGGCCGCGATGTGATTGTGCTGCCGGAAATGTTCACCACCGGCTTTGCAATGGAAGCGGCAAAACAGTCGATGGCGCAAGAAGACGTGATTGCGTGGATGCAGGATAAAGCGCGCCATACCAACGCGTTAATCGCCGGGAGCGCCGCGCTGCAAACCGAACGCGGGCCGGTGAACCGCTTTTTGTTGGTCGAGCCAGAAGGCAAGGTGCATTTTTACGATAAACGCCATCTGTTTCGCATGGCCGATGAGCACCATCACTACGCAGCGGGTAATGCACGTGTCGTGTTTGAATGGCGCGGCTGGCGGATTCTGCCGCTGGTCTGCTACGACCTGCGTTTCCCGGTCTGGTCGCGCAACCGCGATGATTACGATCTGCTGTTGTATGTCGCAAACTGGCCCGCGCCGCGTTCGCTGCACTGGCAGTCGCTGTTGGTGGCGCGCGCCATTGAAAATCAGGCGTGGGTGGCGGCCTGTAACCGCGTCGGCACCGACGGCAACGGTCACCATTATCGCGGCGACAGCCGGGTGATCAGCCCGCAGGGGGAAATTATCGCCACCGCCAAAGCGCATCTGGCGACGCGTATTGACGCGGAGATGTCGTTAAGCGCCCTGCAAGAATACCGGGCGCAGTTCCCGGCCTGGCAGGACGCGGATCCGTTTACGCTGGAGTAATGAAACGCCCGGTGGCGCTGCGCTTACCGGGCCGACAAATGACAAAACCCACGCGCCGCCATCCGGCGAAATTGCCCTTACCCGGCCTACAAAACCCTGTAGGCCGGGTAAGCGTTTACGCGCCATCCGGCCAGATAAAACGCGCGGATTAGCTCACTAACGCCTGCCCATCTTTGCGGCTCTCCGTCGCCGCCAGATAATGCCCTTCCGGCATCCGGTAAACCACCTGTGCACCGCCAAAGTTATACCCGGCCTGCGGATCTTCAACGGTTATCAGGTGCCCGCGCTCGCGCAGTGCAGCAATCACATTGTGTGAAAACGTCGCTTCAACCACCACTTCGCGCCCCTGCACCACGCGCCAGCGCGGCGCATCAATCGCTGCCTGCGGGTTTTGCCCGTGCTGCATAATGCGCAGCGCCATTTGCATGTGCCCCTGCGCCTGCATCGGCCCGCCCATCACGCCAAACGACATCAGCGGTTTGCCGTCCGCACCCATCGCGAAGCCTGGAATAATGGTGTGGAACGGGCGTTTGCTGCCCGCCAGCGCATTCGGATGTTTGGGGTCTAACACAAAGCCGCAGCCGCGGTTTTGCAGGCTGATACCGGTGTCCGGCACCACAACGCCCGAGCCAAAGCCCATAAAGTTCGACTGAATAAACGACACCATCATGCCGCTGGCATCGGCGGTGGAGAGATACACCGTGCCGCTTTGCGTCGGTGAACCGTAGACAAAATCAGACGCTTTATTCGGGTCGATCAGCGCCGCGCGCGACTTTAGGTAGTCATCGCTGAGCAGCCGTTCTGCGGCAAACTCCATATGATCTTCGTCGGCGACATAGCGGTCGAGATCGGCGAGCGCCAGCTTCATCGCTTCAATGGACAGATGCAGCGACTGCACCGAATCCGGGTCGTAACGGCCAATATCGCACTGCTCCAGAATGCCAAGCGCGATCAACGTGGCGATGCCCTGCCCGTTCGGTGGCAACTCCTGTACCGAACCGCCCGCGAATTCACGTGATAACAACGAAACCCAATCGGCTTTGTGATTCGCCAGATCCGCTTCCGTCAGATGCGCGCCGTGCGCTTTGGCGAAGGCGGCGATTTTTTGCGCCAACTCGCCGCGATAAAATGCTTCGCCGTTGGTTTTCGCGATCAATTCCAGCGTGCGGGCCTGCGCCGGGTTACGGAAGATTTCGCCGATTTTCGGCGCGCGCCCTTCTGGCGCAAAACAGGCGCTGAACCCCGGCTGATCTTTTAGCTTGTTGTAGCCGCGCTGCCACAAATGACCAATCAACGGCGAAACGGGAAAACCGTTGCGGGCGTATTCAATCGCCGGTTGCGCGAGCGTGGTGAGCGGCAGCGTGCCGAAACGCTCGGCGAGCGCCACCCAGCCGGACACCGCGCCAGGCACGGTTACCGCATCCCAACCGATTTCCGGCACCGCATCCAGCCCGGCGAAAATATCCGCGTGCCAGCTTGCCGGGGAACGACCGGACGCGTTCAGCCCGTGCAGTTCTTTGCCATCCCAAACAATGGCGAACGCATCGCTGCCAATCCCGCAGCCGGTCGGTTCCACCACCGTTAACGCCATCGCCGTGGCAATCGCCGCGTCTACCGCATTGCCGCCCTGCTGCAACATGCGCATCCCGGCTTGCGCCGCCAGCGGCTGCGACGTCGCTACCGCGTTGTGCCCCATCATCGGCGCACGGCGCGACGCGTAACCCACGTTAAAATCAATCGCTTTCGTCATCAAAACTCCTTAGTCGTGGCGCGGATCGAGCGCGTCGCGCAGCCCGTCGCCGAGTAAATTAAATCCCTGCACCGTCAAAAAGATAGCTACGCCTGGGAAAATGGACATCCAGGGCGCCTGTTCGAGAAAACCTTTGGCGGTGTTGAGCATCGCGCCCCAGGAGGGGTACGGCGGCTGTTGCCCAAGCCCGAGAAACGACAGGCTGGCTTCGGTGATGATCGCCGAGGCAATCGCCAACGTCGCCTGCACGATAATCGGCGACATCACATTCGGCAGCACATAGCGCAAGATTATCCAGCGGTCAGGCAGGCCAATCGCCCGCGCGCCGTCGATGTACTCTTCATTACGAATCGCGATCACCTGGCCGCGCGTCAGGCGGGCGAAGATCGGCATCGCCGACAGGCCAATGGCGATCATCGCGTTGGTCAGGCTGGGGCCGAGAAACGCGCCGAGGGCAATGGCCATAATCAGAAACGGGCACGCGAGCAGCGCTTCGATAAAGCGAGAAATCACGCCGTCCCAAATGCCCTGAAAATAGCCCGCCAACAGGCCGAGCGGCACGCCGATCACCACCGCAATCACCACCGACACACAGCCCGCCAGCAGCGAGGTGCGCGCGCCCCAAATCATGCGCGAAAGAATATCGCGCCCCAGTTCGTCGGTGCCGAACCAGTAGAGTTCAGACGGCGGTTTACGTACCGCCAGGAAGTTGGCTTTCACCGGATCGAACGGCGCAATCCACGGTGCCAGCAAGGCGATGAGCACGAAAACGCCGACGATCGCCGCGCCAATCACCGCGCTTTTGTTGGCGAGAAATTTCTTCAGCACCCGGTTTTCCGCGCGTGGCAGCGACGCCGCCACGCGTACAGTGGTCAGTTCCGCCATTATTGGCTCCGCATTTTCGGGTTAATCAACACATACAGCACGTCCGCCAGCAGGTTCAGCGCCAGGAAACCTATCGCCACCACCAGCACCACGCCCTGCACCACCGCGTAATCACGGTTGAAGACGGAATCGACAATCATCTTGCCGAAGCCTGGAATGGTAAACACCTGCTCGGTCAGCACCGCGCCGCCTAACAACTCGCCAAACAGCAGCGTCGTCAGTGTTATCACCGGCACCAGCGCGTTACGAAACGCGTGCTTCATGATCACCGCTTTTGGCAGCAAGCCCTTGGCGCGTGCGGTGCGAATATAGTCCGCTTTCAGCACCGCAATCATCGAAGCGCGGGTATGGCGCATCAATGTTGCGGCAAGCCCGGTGCCGAGCACCAGCGCGGGCAGCAGCAGTGTGCGCAGGTTTTGCAGCGGATCTTCGCTAAACGGCACAAAGCCAGAGGCGGGCAGCCACTGCAAATTGACCGAGAAAATAAGGATCAACAAAATCCCCAGCCAGAAGTGCGGCACCGAAATCCCGGAGATGGCAACAAAGTTGGTGCCGTGATCGATCCAACTGTTTTTGTTGACCGCCGCCATGATCCCCATACTGATGCCAAACAGCAGCGCGATAATCATCGCCAGCAGCGACATCTCCAGGGTCACTGGCAGCTTGGTGGCAATCAGGTGGGTGACCGGCTCCTGAGTGCGTAAGGAGACGCCAAGATCCCCCTGCAAAGCGCGGGTCAACCAGTTGAAATACTGCACCGGGATTGGCGCATCCAGGTTTAGCTCCGCGCGTAACTGGGCGATCACCGCCGGGTCGCGTTCCTCGCCAAGCATGGCGGTCAGCGGATCGCCGGGTAGCAGTTTTTGCAGCCCGAACACCATCATACTGACCATCAGCAGCGTCGGAATAGCGAGCATCAGGCGTTTGCAAATCAATTCCAGCATGGTTTCTCCTTACAACGGCCGTTTACTTCGCGAGCGTCAGACCCGCCAGACGCACAATGCCGTCCGGGTAAGGTTTGAAGCCCTGCACTTTTTTATTCAGCCCGAACATGCGCGGCTCGAAGTAGAGATAAGCGAGGGGCATATCCGTTTGCAGTTGCTTCACCACGTTTTCGTACAGCCCCTTGCGCGTCGCCGGATCGTTATGCAAACGCGCCTGCGTCAGCCATTCATCAACTTGCGGGTTGCTGTAGCGACCGTCGTTCAGCGTCCCTTTACTGTTGATAAACCCGAAGATGCTGCCGTCCGGATCCGGGCGACCGGACCAGCCGGAGTAGCTCAACTGAAAATCCCCGCGTTGCTGACGATCGAGCAACGTCGCGAACTCAGTCATTTGCAGGTTGACGTTAAAGCCCGCTTCAGCGGTCATCGCCTGCAATACCTGGCCCACTTGCTGAGAAATCGGGTTGTTCGGCACCAACAGCGAAACGGTGATCGGCGTCGTTACGCCCGCCGCTTTCAGCAGCGCTTTGGCTTTTTCCACATCGCGCGGCGGCACCGGCAATTTCACGTGATAGGGGCTAACCGGGGAAAACGCCTGGTTCGCTGGCGAGTAAAGACCTTCGAACACCACCTGATTCAGCGCGTCGCGGTCAATGGCCTGCGAGAACGCTTCGCGCACGCGGGCATCTTTGAATGGATCGTTGGCCGGGACTTTGCCGTTATTGATGTTAAAGGTAATGCCCTGGTAACCGAGGCCGGTGACCTTCGCCAGTTGCAGCTGGCTGTCGGCCTGCACGGTTTTCACGTCGCTGGCGGCAATGCCTTCCGTCAGATCCAGATCGCCCGCGCGCAGGTTTGCAAGGCGCACGGAGGCATCCGGAATCGGCAGGTAAATCACTTTGTCGAAGTGGTACGCGCCTTTGTTCCAGTAGTTATCAAAGCGCGACAGCACAATGCGATCCTGTGACACGCGGCTGTCGAATTTATACGGCCCGGAACAAACCGGGTGCGCGGCAAAGTCCGGCTTTTTCGCCGCCTCTGGTGCCAGCATCGCGCCGGCGCGGTCGGTCAACTGCATCAGCAACGCCGAATCCGCCGTTTTCAGGTGCAGTACAATCTGCATTGGCCCGGTCACTTCCACAGACTCAATGGAGGAGATTTCGCTTTTGCGCAGCGAACCTGGCAAGGTGAGCGCGCGATCGAGGCTGAATTTCGCCGCCGCAGCGTCAAACTTCTCGCCATCGTGGAACGTCACGCCCTCGCGCAGGTTCATGGTCAGGGTTTTGCCGTCTTCGCTCCACGACCACTCTTTCGCCAGACCCGGCACCACTTTCAGGTTTTCATCCACATCCACCAGCCGGTCGCACAGTGAGGCAAATACAAAACGCCCGTAATAAGTGCGCGCCAGGTGCGGATCAAGCATGTCCGGGTCCGCGCCCAGCCCAATGCGCAGGACATTTTCAGCCTGGGCCGGCAGCGCCGCGCCCAACAACATAACGCTTCCCAGAACGGTCAAAAGAGAATTTCGCACAATCATTATTCTTTCCTTCAAAGTGACGAGTGAGAGGCCGCATGTTCAAACAGTGCGCGGCGGCGCAGGAACGCGGCGGAGGGCGGAGCTATCTGAATAACGCTACGATCACGGTTGATCTCCTGCCAGCGGTGGCAAGACACCTGGCGGCCGCCATCGAGCACCTGGGTAATCGGCTCGCGCTGGCGGCACTCTTCGGTGACATACGGGCAACGGGTGTGAAAACGGCAACCCTGCGGCGGGTTAGACGGGTTCGGCAAATCGCCCTGCAACAGCGGCGTTTCGCGCGCAAGTCCTGGCTGCGTCTGCGGCGCAGAGGCAATCAGCGCCTGGGTGTACGGGTGCAGCGGCGCATCGAAAATCTCATCCACTGTCGCCATCTCGACGATCTGCCCGAGGTACATCACTGCCACGCGATCGCTCATATGGCGGATCACCGCAAGGCCATGCGCGACGATAATCATCGTCAGGCCAAGCTGTTGTTTGAGGTCTTCCAGCAGGTTGACCACCTGCGCCTGCACCGACACATCCAGCGCGGAAACGGGCTCATCGCCGAGCAGCAGTTTCGGCCCGGACGCCAGGGCGCGGGCAATGCCAATACGCTGGCGCTGGCCGCCGGAAAACTCATGCGGGTAACGCCGAGCCCAGGCGGCAGGCAAGCCCACTGTCGACAGCAGTTCGGCGACGCGTGGCTGGCGATCGGCCTTGTTCATCTTCTGGTGCAGCCACAGCGGTTCGCCGACGATTTCCTCCACCGTCATGCGCGGGTTCAGCGAGGCGAACGGATCCTGAAAGATGATTTGCAGTTCGCGGCGCAACTGGTTTAAACGCGCCCCGCTGGCATCGGTGATCTCTTCACCCTGGTAATAAACCCGCCCTTCGGAGGCGGCCAATAAACGCAGCAGCAGGCGACCAAGGGTTGATTTACCGGAACCGGACTCGCCCACAATCGCCAGTGTTTCGCCGGGGTAAACCGTCAGGGAAACACGGTCAACAGCGGTGACGAAGCGCTTCGGGGCGAACAGGCGCGTCGGCCCGACAAAGCGTTTGCTTAGGTCGTGCGCTTCTAAAATGGGTGTACTCATGCGGTTTCTCCCAACGCAATATGCTGTTCAAGGGGAACACGGAAACAGGCGACCTGATGGCCCCGCCCCTGCGGCTGTAGCGCGGGTTTTTCCTCGTGGCAACGCGTCTGCGCAAACGGGCAGCGAGTCGCGAAACGGCAGCCTTTCGGCATCGCTTCCGGCAGCGGTACCGATCCGGGAATGGTGGAAAGCTGGCCTTTGCGCGCGCCGAGTGAAGGGATCGAACCCATCAAACCGATGGTGTACGGATGTTGTGGATCGGCAAAAATCGCCTCGACGCTGCCCTGTTCAACCACTTGCCCGGCGTACATCACCGCCACTTGTTGGGCGACTTCGGCAACGACGCCGAGATCGTGGGTGATCATCAGCACCGCCGTGCCGGTGTCGGCTTTCAGGGTGTTGAGCAGCGCGAGGATCTGCGCCTGAATGGTCACATCCAGCGCGGTGGTCGGTTCATCGGCAATCAGCAGGCGCGGGTTATTGATCAGCGCCATCGCAATCATCACGCGCTGGCGCATACCGCCGGAAAGCTGGTGCGGATAGGCTTTGAGGCGCATTTCTGGCGCGGGGATTTGCACTTTTTCGAGGATCTGTAGCGCGACGTCCAGCGCCGCTTTGCGCGGCACATGCTGGTGGCGCATCACCGCTTCACTGAGCTGATCGCCCAGCGTAAACGCCGGGTTCAGGGAGGTCATCGGCTCCTGGAAAATCATCGCCAGCGCGTTGCCGCGAAGGTCGGCGTATTCGCGCGGGGAAAGCTGGCGCAAATTGTGTTCGCGAAACTGCATTTCACCACTGATGATCTGCGCGCTGGCGGGCAACAACCCCATCAGTGCCAGCGACGTGATGCTTTTGCCGCAGCCGGATTCGCCCACCAGCGCCAGCGTTTCGCCGCTTTTGACGGTCAGCGAAATACCGTCCAGCACGCTGACCGGCGATCCGGCAAATTGCACCTTCAGGTTGTGCAAACGCAGCACCGGCGCGGCGTCTTTAAAAGGGATCGTCGTCATGGCGTCTCGTCCTCAAGATGAATGGCCTGGGTCAGGGCATGTTGCAGATCAAGCAAGTGTTCACGCATCGCCGTTGCCGCCGCTTTCGGCTGGCGATCCCGAATAGCCTGCATGATGCGGTGGTGATGATCGTTGTAGCGATCGACCTTGGCTGGCGTGCGCGCAAGTTCGCGCAGATGCTGCCAGGCGGGTTCGCGACGTACCGCGTCGAGGGTGTCGAAAAGGCCGAGCATCAAGCGGTTGCCCGCCGCTTCGGCGATGGCCCGGTGAAACGCGCTGTCCCACAGCTCATTCAGATCCGGGTCGTCCGGGCTGACGTTATCGATGCGCTCCAGCATGCGCTGCATCAGCGCCACGTTTTCCGGGCTGGCACGCAACGCCGCCAGCCGCGCAAGGCCTGGCTCGATTTGCAAGCGGGCTTCCATCACTTCCAGCATGTTGGTTTGCTGCACCAGCCCTTGCAGCGCAATCGGCGTGACCGGCGCGGTTGGGCCGGTAAACGTGCCTTTGCCCTGCTTGCGCCAAATGCGCCCCTCTTCTTCCAGCACGTCGAGCGCGCGGCGCACTTCACGGCGCCCGACGCCCAGCGTTTCAGCGAGTTCACGTTCAGTGGGCAATGGAGTCCCTGGTGTTGACTCATGTTGGTGGATCAGCCCACGAAGTTGTTCAAGCGCTGTACTGGAATTCGCCAGATAGCGTGACGGTTTTTCCATATTGGTTCATCCGCGTTTCGCGTTTTATTTTTCTTTAATTACAGAAAGTTAAATTTAAATCGTTCTGTATACCCCGCAGTGGATTAAGCAATTAGCGAACCAATCCGCTATTGGTTCGGTCATATTTTTGAAATTTTTGTTAATGCTTTGATTTGATAATGTTTATTTTTTGGCGAGGCATGAGGATAGATTTAGTACACGCAGACGCGGAAAGGTGGACATGCACTGTTTGCGTGCAGGCGACGCACTAAAAGGGGGGATTCACTCTGCCGTGGTGAAGGAAAAAAGTTACATTACCCCCCTTCGCTGGGGGAAATGACACGCTGATGGAGTAGAGGATGTTACTGACTGGCGTTATTTTTTTGTTCACCCTGGTGCTGGATGAATCCGGCTTTTTCGAATGGTCGGCGCTGTTCGCTAACAATGGCGGCACTGGCGCTGCGCCTCTCTTTTTAATTAGCGATGAGATTTCGTTATGAGCACTATCACCATTTATCACAATCCGGCCTGCGGCACGTCGCGCAATACGCTGGAGATGATCCGTAACAGCGGCGTGGAGCCCACCATTATTCTTTACCTTGAGACACCGCCGTCGCGCGACGAACTGGTGAAGCTCATTGCCGATATGGGAATTTCGGTGCGGGCGCTACTGCGCAGTAATGTTGAACCGTATGCGCAACTGGGGCTGGCGGAAGACCGGTTTACCGACGACGAGTTGCTGGATTTTATGCTGCAACAGCCGATTCTGATTAACCGCCCTATCGTGGTGACGCCGCTCGGTACGCGCTTGTGCCGCCCTTCGGAAGGGGTACTCGATATTCTGCCGGGCGGCCTGAAAGGAGCATTCAGCAAAGAAGACGGGGAACAGGTCACCGACGCGTCCGGCAAACGGATTAAATAAAAGAAGTGCCCGGTGGCGCTGCGCTTATCAGGCCTACGGGGAAGTATGTCGGTTTTGTAGGCCGGGTAAGGCGAAGCCGTCACCCGGCTAAAGGGTTTAAATCTGCCCGGCGCGGCGGGCGGCGGTGCGGGAAAGCGCGGCCCAATCCAGGTGCCCTTCATCATGGGCCAGGCTTTCCACATGCGCGGCGCGCAATGTCCCGGCCAGCGCCAGCGGCACATTCACCCGTTCGGCGGCGTCCTGCGCCAGGCGCACATCTTTTAGCCCCAGCGCCAGCTTAAACCCGGCGGGCTCGAAAGTGTCGGTGGCAATCGCCTGCCCGTATCCTTTGTAAACCGGCGCGGCGAACAGCGAAGAGGTGATCAAATCGATAAACTCGCCTTTATCGACCTCATACCCCTGCACCAATGCAACGGCTTCGCTCATCGCGCCAATCGCGCTGGCAATCATAAAGTTCACGGCGAGCTTCGTCGCGCTGGCCTGCTCCGGGCGATCGCCCAAATACCAGGTTTTCTGCCCGAGCACATCCAGCAGCGGCTGCACGTTTGCCAACAATGCACTGTCGCCAGCGGCCAGAATCGTGAGCTGCCCCGCTTCGGCGACATTCACCCGCCCCAGCACCGGGGCCGCGAGATAACCGACATTCCGCGCCTGGTGCAATTGCGCCAGTTCCACCGCCAGTGCAACGGAAATTGACGCCATATTCACATGAATGGCACCCGGTTTCAGGGTCGCCAGCACATTGCCCTCCAACAGCGTGCTGCGCGTGGCGTTATCGTCCGCCAGCATGGAGATCAGCACGTCGGCATCCGTTGCCGCTTCCGCCGCCGTTGCGGCATTCACCGCTCCCCGTTCCGCCAGTTTCGCCGCAGGCCCGGCAGAGCGGTTCCAGCCCTGCACGTTATACCCCGCTTTCAGCAAATTCGCCGCCATCGGCAGCCCCATGGTGCCAAGCCCAAGAAACGCAATTTTCATAACAGATCTCCTGTTGTTAACCGGTAACTCTTTTCAGTGTAATGGCATTAACCTGGAACAGCTCTTGCTTAGCTTTTTTATTCAACTGCAAAAAAGGAAGCGAGACGATGCAAAGTAATATGGCCCCCTGCGGAATGGCGGTAACGCCGCACCATCTCGCCAGTGAGTCGGCGCTCTCGGTGTTGCGCCACGGCGGCGACGCCATTGAAGCGATGGTGGCGGCAGCGGCAACCATTGCGGTGGTTTATCCCCATATGAACGGCATTGGCGGCGATGGCTTTTGGCTGATTGTCCCACCGGAGGGAGAACCGCTGGCTATTGATGCCAGCGGCGCGGCCGGGCAACTGGCGACAACCGCGTTTTACGCCGATCACGCGCAGATTCCCCATCGCGGCCCGCTGGCGGCGTTAACGGTGCCCGGCACGCTCAGCGGCTGGGATGAAGCGCTGAAGGTTTCCGCGTCGCTCGGCGGCGGGCAGTTGCCGCTGTCGCGCCTGCTGGCGGACGCCATTCGTTATGCCGCAGACGGTATTCCCGTCACCCAATCGCAGGCCAGCGCCACGCAGGCGAAATACCCAGAGTTGGTAGATGTTCCTGGTTTTGCGCCAACCTTCCTGCCTGACGGGGAAATTCCCACCGCGGGCAGCCGTTTTTGCCAGCCGAAACTGGCGCGCACGCTGACCCGCCTTGCCACCGATGGGCTGGAGAGCTTTTATCGCGGCTCACTCGCGCAGCTAATGGCGAGCGAAATGCAGACGCTGGGCTTGCCGGTGACGGCGCAGGATCTGGCGAACCACCGCGCGCAGCGTCGCGTTCCCCTCAAACTGGCGCATAGCCAGGGCGAGGTTTTCAATATGACGCCGCCGACACAGGGGCTGGTTTCGCTGGCGATCCTCGGCATTACCGATCATCTGGAGATGGCGCAAGCCAATGAAGTGCAGACCATTCATCGTATTGTCGAGGCCACCAAAAAAGCCTTTGGCCTGCGCGATCGCTATATCACCGATCCGCGCCATGTGACGCTGCCGGTGCAAAGCCTGCTGGAGCAGACGCCGCTGGAAGTGCTGGCCGCCAGCATTGATGAGCAGCGTGCCGCGCCCTGGGGCCAGGGCAAAGGGCCGGGCGATACGGTGTGGATGGGCGTGGTGGATAAAAATGGCCTGGCCGTGTCGTTTATCCAGAGTATTTATCACGAGTTTGGTAGCGGCGTGGTGCTACCGGAAAGCGGCGTGCTGCTGCAAAACCGCGGCGCGGCCTTTAGCCTCGATCCGTCGCATTTGCTGGCGTTGATGCCCGGCAAACAACCGTTCCACACCTTAAACCCGGCGGCCGCGCGGCTGAAAGATGGCCGCACGATGGTTTACGGTACGATGGGCGGCGACGGTCAACCGCAAACGCAGGCGGCGATTTTTACCCGCCATATCATGCAGGGGATGCCATTACAGGAAGCGGTTTGCGCCCCGCGTTGGTTGCTCGGGCGCACCTGGGGCCAGACGTCCGATAGCCTGAAGCTGGAGGGGCGTTTTAGCGAAGAGACATTCCAGGCGCTGCGCGCGCGGGGCCACGATGTTGAGTGGCTGCCGGGTTTAAGCGAAGCGACCGGGCATGCCGGGGCGATTGTGCGTCATGCCAACGGCATGCTGGAAGGGGCATTCGATCCGCGCAGCAACGGCAGCGCGGCGGGGTTTTAGGGTTTGATTGCCGGATGGCGCTGAAACGCTTATCCGGCCTACGGAGCGCGGCACGCATTTGGTAGGCCGGATAAGGCGAAGCCGCCATCCGGCACATTCCGCGATGTCGGCTTCGATCGCCGGATGGCGCTGGCGCTTATCCGGCCTACGAGGCGCGGCACGGGTTTGGTAGGCCGGATAAGGCGAAGCCGCCATCCGGCAAAACGCGCATTAACCTTCGTGCAGCCCGCATTCGCGTTTCAGGCCGAAGAAGCGGGTTTCTTCTTCCGCCATGCCCGGTTCCCATTTGCGGGTGGTGTGGGTATCGCCGACCGACAGGTAACCCTGATCCCACAGCGGGTGATAATTCAGCCCGTGTTTTTGCAGGTACTGATACACCGTGCGGTTGTCCCAGTCGATGATCGGCAGCACTTTGAACACGCCGCGTTGAATTGCCAGCACCGGCAGTGTCGCACGGCTACCGGATTGCTCGCGGCGCAGCCCGGCAAACCAGGTTTGCGCGTTCAGATCGCTCAGCGCACGGTTCATCGGCTCGACTTTGTTGATCTGGTTGTACTTCTCAATCCCCTCGACGCCCTGCTCCCACAATTTGCCGTAGCGCGCTTCTTGCCACGCCGGGCTTTGCTCTGCGCGATAAACCTTGAGGTTCAGCTTGAGCTTGTCCGTCAGTTCATCAATAAACTGGTAGGTTTCCGGGAACAGATAGCCGGTATCCGTCAAGATCACCGGGATACCCGGGCAAACCTGATTCACCAGATGCAGGCTGACCGCCGCCTGAATACCAAAACTGGATGAGAGCACATATTCACCCGGCAGGTTTTCCAGTGCCCAGGCCACGCGCGCTTCGGCGGTGAGTTTCTCAAGCTGCGCGTTGGTTTCGGCAAGCTGAAGAATGCGATCCACTTTCGGCAGGTCGTTGAGGGCGTTCAGATCGAGTTTGGACATAAGTTCCTCACTGTTTTCTTTGCCGGATGGCGGCTTCGCCTTATCCGGCCTACAAAACCATTGACGGCATCCCGTGAGCCGGATGGCGCTTCGCTTATCCGGCCTACAAACCGTTGGCGGCATACCGTAGGCCGGATAAGGCGTTTACGCCGCCATCCGGCATTCAGTTACGTTATTCCCAAAAATCCCGCGCCGGATCGAGCACCGGGCGGATGATTCCGGCGCGAACGGTGAAATCGCCGAAGCCTTCATCCCCTTCACGCTCATGCGCCCAGCGATCGACCAACGTGTCGATCTCGCTGAGAATTTCCGCTTCCGTGATGTTTTCGCGGTACATACGCGGAATACGCGTGCCGATGCGGTTGCCGCCGATATGCAGGTTATAACGCCCCGGCGCTTTACCGACGAGGCCGATTTCCGCCAGCATCGCGCGGCCACAGCCGTTCGGGCAGCCTGTTACGCGCAATACAATGTGATCGTCGCCAACGCCGTGTTTTTCCATTACCGATTCGACTTTATCGACGAACGATGGCAGGAAACGTTCGGCTTCCGCCATCGCCAGCGGGCAGGTCGGGAACGACACACAGGCCATTGAGTTTTCACGCTGCGGTTTCACTGCGTCCATCAGCCCGTGGCTGCGCGCCAGTTTCTCGATCTTCGCTTTCTGGCTTTCCGGCACGCCCGCGACAATCAGGTTCTGGTTGGCCGTTAAACGGAAATCGCCTTTATGGATCTTAGCAATTTCCAGCAGACCGGTTTTCAGCGGGCGGCCTGGATAATCCAGAATGCGGCCATTTTCGATAAACAGCGTCAGGTGCCATTTATTGTCAATGCCTTTCACCCAGCCGATACGATCGCCACGCCCGGTAAATTCATACGGACGGATCGGTTCGAATTTAATACCTGCGCGGCGCTCAACTTCTTCTTTGAAGGTTTCAACGCCGACGCGCTCCAGCGTGTATTTGGTTTTCGCGTTTTTGCGATCGGTACGGTTGCCCCAATCGCGCTGCGTGGTAACGACCGCTTCGGCCACTGCCAGCGTGTGCGCCAGCGGCAGGTAACCAAACTCGCTCGCCGTGCGGGCGTACGTTTTCTTATTACCGTGCTCAATGGAAAGCCCGCCGCCCACCAGCAGGTTAAAGCCCACCAGCTTGCCGTTCTCCGCCACGGCGATAAAGTTCATGTCGTTGGCGTGCAGATCCACATCGTTTTGCGGCGGGATCACTACCGTGGTTTTGAACTTACGCGGCAAGTAAGTTTTGCCCAGAATCGGCTCTTCGTCGGTGGTCGCGACTTTCTCGGCATCGTGCCAAATCTCCGCATAAGCGCGGGTGCGCGGCAGCAGATGCTCAGAGAGTTTTTTCGCCCACTCGTACGCTTCCGCGTGCAGTTGCGATTCGATCGGGTTCGAGGTGCACAGCACGTTACGGTTAACGTCGTTGGCGGTGGCCAGCGCGTCCAGCCCGACTTCGTGCAACATCTGATGCGCCGGTTTGACGTTCTTTTTCAGAATGCCGTGAAACTGGAATGTCTGGCGGTTGGTCAGGCGAATACTGCCGTAGATTGTTTTATCGTCGGCAAATTTATCAATCGACAGCCACTGCTTCGGTGTAATGATGCCGCCCGGCAGACGGCAACGCAGCATCATGGCGTGGCGCGGTTCGAGTTTTTGCTCGGCGCGTTCGGCGCGAATGTCGCGGTCATCCTGCTGGTACATGCCGTGAAAACGGATCAGCAGGAAGTTATCGCCGTTGAAGCCGCCGGTCAGACCGTCGTGCAAATCTTCTGCAATGGTGCCGCGCAGATAGTTGCTTTCAAGCTTCAGGCGCTCGGCGTCGGCCAGTTTGCCTTCGACCACCAGTGGGCCGGGGTGTTTATCGCTCATTAGTAGACATCTCGCTGATAACGGCGCTCAACGCGCAGCTCACTTAAAAATTCATCCGCCGTTTCGGTATCCATGCCACCGAACTCGGCAATCACGTCCAGTAAAGCCTGCTCAACGTCTTTCGCCATGCGATTGGCGTCGCCGCAGACATAAATGTGCGCGCCGTCATTAATCCAGCGCCACAGTTCCGCGCCTTGTTCGCGCAGTTTGTCTTGTACGTAGACTTTTTCTTTTTGATCGCGGGACCACGCCAAATCGATGCGATTCAGCAGGCCCTCTTTCACATAACGCTGCCACTCCACCTGATAGAGGAAATCCTCGGTGAAGTGCGGGTTGCCAAAGAACAGCCAGTTTTTGCCTGGCGCTTCATCGGCGGCGCGCTGCTGAATAAAGGCGCGAAACGGCGCAATGCCGGTGCCTGGGCCAATCATAATCACCGGTGTTTCCGGGTTGGCAGGCAGGCGGAAGTTATCGTTATGCTCAATAAACACCCGTACTTCGCCGTCTTCTTCCACGCGTTCGGCGAGGAAGCTCGACGCACCGCCCGCGCGGGCGCGGCCTTCAATGTCAAAACGCACGACACCGACGGTGACATGCACTTCGCTTTCCACTTCCGCTTGCGAAGAGGCAATCGAATAAAGGCGCGGCGTCAGCGGGCGCAGCAAGTCGATCAGCGCTTGCGCGTCCAGTTGCGCCGGCGAAAAACGCACCATATCAACAATAGGCGTTGTGGCGGCGTAATGCTGCAATTGGGCTTTATCGCCCACCAGCGGCAGCAGCGATTCACTGCGTGTCAGAGTGGCGTAATTTTCGACGATGTTGGCGGTGTTCACCGTCAGCTCGAAGTGCCATTGCAACGCTTCTGAAAGCGCCTGCGTTTTGCCATCGACTGTGACTTGCTCGTCGCCTTTCAACCACAGCAGTTCAACCAGCTCTTTGACCAGCGCCGGATCGTTCTGATACCAGACGCCGAGCGCGTCGCCCGGCTGGTAGCGCAGGCCGGAATCGCCGAGATCGATTTCGATATGGCGAACATCTTTTTCTGAGTTGCGACCGGTGATTTTCTGGTTGATCGAAAGATTCGCGGTGAGCGGCGCTTCTTTGGTGTAAGGGCTGGAGAACACTTCATTGACCGCGCCGGTGGTACTTGCGAGTGCTTGCCCAGGCGTTGCGGCCGGTGCGCGGGCTTTCAATACGTCTACCACGCGGGCGCGCCATTCGGCGGCGGCGGGTTGGTATTCAACATCGGCATCCACGCGATCTAACAGGCGCTCGGCACCGAGTTCCGCCAGTTTGCTGTCGAAATCTTTCCCGGCCTGGCAGAAGAATTCATACGAGGTGTCGCCAAGACCAAAGACCGCAAAGGCGGTGCCGTCGAGTTTCGGCGCTTTTTTCGAGAACAGGAATTTGTGCAGCGCGACGGCTTCTTCCGGCGCTTCCCCTTCCCCCTGGGTGGACGCGACAATCACCAGCAATTTTTCGTTGGCGATCTGTTTGAATTTGTAGTCGCCCGCGTTGACCAAATTGACGTTGAGCTTCGCCGCCAGCAGATCGTCACGCAGCGCTTCGGCGACGCGGCGCGCATTGCCGGTCTGCGACGCGGAAATCAGGGTGATGGACGGTGTTTCTGCAACCGGTGCGGGCGTGGCAACCGCAGTGCCGGGCTGCTGGTTCAGCATGCCCCAGAAATAGCCAGAAACCCAGGCGAGCTGGGTGGGAGTTAAATCAGTGGTGGCTGCCTGAAGGCGCGCCAGTTGCTCCGGGTTTAACGGGAGCAACGCGGAAGATGGGGCCAGGGTCGTCATGCGTCGTTATGTTCCAGTAGCAAAGCTGTTTTTATAGTTTGAAAAACAGAAGAGAATGTAAGGTTAACGGCGGGGATAATAACAATTAAAGAAAGGTTGGAAATAATAAATAACCAAAAGAACTAACCTGTTTTAGCTATAGTTATTAACAGTAAAACCGGTTGAATAACTGACTGAATTGTATTGATAAATTCACCATGCTGCGATGTTGCGCCCGTTGTCATCACTTTTAGTGATTTTAATTAATGCTAAAAAAGGTCATTTCCGCTACCATTCGGCGGTTTTTTGTCAGCCTGAGAGTTCATTATGTCGACCACCTTGTTTAAAGATTTCACCTTCGAAGCCGCTCATCATTTGCCGCACGTCCCGCAGGGGCACAAATGCGGTCGTCTGCATGGCCACTCTTTTATGGTGCGCCTGGAGATAACCGGCGAGGTGGATCCTTATACCGGCTGGATTATGGACTTCGCCGAATTGAAAGCGGCATTTAAACCGCTTTACGACCGACTGGATCACTACTATCTGAACGAGATCCCAGGGCTTGAAAACCCGACCAGCGAAGTACTGGCGAAATGGATTTGGGACCAGATGAAGCCGATTGTGCCGTTGCTGAGCGCGGTGATGATTAAAGAAACCTGCACCGCAGGCTGTGTCTATCGCGGGGAGTAATCCCGCCGCCAGCCATTTCCCCTTTTCAGGAAATGGCTGACAACTATCGCGCATTAACGCACCAGAAAACCGCCGTCCACCGCCAGCACGTGGCCATTGACATAATCGGATGCGCGGCTGGCGAGGAAAATCATCGCACCCATTAAATCCGGCTTATCGCCCCAGCGATTCGCCGGAATATGATCTAATACCCAACGATTGGTTTTCGCTTTACTGCGTGTAACGCGGGTAATATCGGTGGCGTAATAACCCGGCGCAATACCATTAACCTGAATATTGTATTTCGCCAACTCATCACAATAAGCTTTGGTCAACCCCACCAGCGCATGTTTACTTGCAGAATAAGCGGGCGACCATTGACCGCCTCTATAAGATAACACCGAACAAATATTAATTATTTTCCCCGATTGACGGGGGATCATTATTTTTGACGCTTCATAACTTAATTCAAAAGCCGCCGTCAGATTGACATTAATCATCGGATCCCAATCATCGCGATTAAAATCCTGCACTTTATTTAAATTACAAATTCCGGCGTTATTGACCAGAATATCAACGGTGCCAAAACGCTCACAACAGGCAGAAATCACCTGTTCAGGCGCACCTTTCGCGGTGATATCGACATGCATAAACGCCACATCGACGCCCTGTTGCTGAATCACGGTTTTTGTTTCCCCCTCATCGCGGGAAAAACCGGGAATAAAAACATTCGCGCCGGCTTTGGCTAATGCCACAGAGAACGCCTGACCTAACCCCGTATTTCCACCGGTGACAATGGCGTTTTTTCCTTTGAGAGAAAAAAAGTCCATGGAAAATCCATTTAATGAAGCAGTTGTTATCATATTTTCCAAATTCCATTTTAATAAAAGAACGATATATTCCCTGTTAAGACGATTATCTTATTTATGACTTTCGAGAAAAAAGCCGACGATTATCATCACAAATAAAGTGCATGTAGCGTGACAGAAATCACAGCTCAGTTTTTATAGGATATTTCATTCGAGAAAAAACCCGCCGGACGGCGGGTTTGGTTATCAAGCGATATTCAGGTATTTGTGCGTTTGCATCGACAACCGCCAGTTGCGGGCAATGCAGGTTTCAATGCATAACCGCGTGGCGTCCTCTTTCTGGCTAATCGGTTGCAGCGCGATAACCCGCTGCTTATCGTCAGTCAGTTGCGCCAGTAATTCATCCAGCGCTTCAATGTCACGCATCCGCCCGACCGGGTGTTTGATCTCATCGGCGCGTTCCAGCGCCTGTTGTAGGACATCATAACCGCCGCGCATATTCACCTTCGGCGACACGGTGACCCAGGTGGTGTGCGAAGTGCGCACTTCATGGGTGCCACTGGTTTCAATCTGGCAGCTAAAGCCGTTTTTCTCCAGCAGGCTGGTCAGTGGGATCAAATCGTGAATGCAGGGTTCGCCGCCGGTGATCACCACATGGCGGGCAGTCCAGCCCTGACGCTGAATGATGGCGAGCAGATCTTCGCTGCTTGCCGCGCCCCATTTGTCGCTCTCTTTGGTTTTCGCGAGCACGCTAAACAGCGACACCTCCCGATCCGCAAGCTTATCCCAGGTATGTTTGGTATCGCACCAGGCGCAACCAACCGGGCATCCCTGTAAACGAATAAAAATAGCGGGAACGCCGGTAAAGTAACCCTCGCCTTGCAGGGTCTGGAACATCTCGTTAATCGGGTACTGCATCATCGCTCTTACTAAAAAGGAAAAAAGGGATTATTGCAGATAACCCTCGCACATTCATGTGCCATTTGCGCTTCGCCGCTAAGTGGTTGTAAGTATTGACGCCAATTATGGCGAATTGTCATCCCTGAAAATGTGCCGCTATTATGTGAACTGTTTCTCTCCGCCCTGCAAGGATAATGCTTATGGCACGCTTGTTCGCGCTGTTGCTGGTACTGAGCGGCTTTGCTTTCCAGGCGCAGGCGCTTCCTGTTCCCACCATGCACGGGTTCTTTAACGATCCTGAGGATGTGTTGAACGCTCAGGAAGAGGCCACGCTCAGCCGCGAAGTGGCTGCGCAAAATGCGCAGACCGGTACGCAAACCGCCGTGTTAATCGTGCCCTCTTTGCACGGCGATAATCTCGAATTCTTTGCCAACCGCGTGTTCAACACCTGGCAGTTGGGCGACGCCGATCGCAATGATGGCGTGCTGGTTTTGGTTGCCTGGCAGGATCGCAAAGTGCGAATCGAAGTGGGTCGCGGCCTTGAAAGCGTGATCACTAACCCGCTGGCGAAGCGAATTATTGATGAGCAAATGATCCCGCATTTTAAAGTCGGCGATCTCTCAACCGGCATCGGGCAGGGCCTTAAAGGGATCAACGCGCTGCTTAACAAACAACCGCTGCCGCAGGCTTCATCCCCGTCGTGGCTGCGGTCGTTTGTCTTCGATTTCGCTTTCTGGAAGGGGCTGCCTGTTCTGGCTATCGCCCTCTTTTTCTTGTTTCACAAACGCAAAAAAAAGACGCTTTTGACGCTGTTTTTTGGTTCCTCTTGCTTCCTGACGCCCGTACTCGCCATCACCAGCGACTTTTTCCCGTGGGTGGAACCGTTTCTGTGGCTCAGCTTTTCGATTCCTTTCCTGATCATTTTTTTGGCGTTGCTGGTGATGTGGCTTTACCCGCAGCGCCTGCTCGAATCAGCGCAAGGCGCTGGCGACGGCACATCCAACTGGATAGCGAACGACTTCATTCACCACCACAGCAACAGTAACGATAGCGCAAGCCACAGCAGCAGCGACAGCTCTGGCGGCGGTGGTTCCAGCGACGGCGGCGGTTCGTCAGGAAGCTGGTGAATTCAGCGCGTCGATAAAGCGCTGTGTGATCTGCTGCGGGCGCGTGATGGCGCCGCCGACTACCACCGCATGGGCGCCCAACGCCAGGCAGCGCGCCGCGCGCTCTGGCGTGTCGACATTGCCTTCGGCAATCACCGGAATGCTCACCGCCGCCAGCACCGCTTTTAACTGCGCGCAGTCGTTATCCGGCAGGCTATGGCCTTTGGTCTGCGCCGTGTAGCCGTACAGCGTGGTGCCCACACAATCGAAACCGAGTTGCTGCGCGATGACCGCTTCTTCCACGCTGGCGGTATCGGCCATCAATAGCAGGTGCGGATACGTTTGGCGGATTTGCCTGACCAGGTGTTCGAGTGTCTCCCCGCCAGGCCTGGGGCGGTTAGTGGCATCCAGGGCGATCATCTCGGGGGCGGCGCGCATCAGTTCATCAATTTCACGCATCGTCGCGGTGATAAAGACATCGCAGTTCGCGTAGTTACGTTTAATGATGCCAATCACCGGCAGCGCGACTTCTTGTTTGATCGCCTCAATATCCACCACGCTGTTAGCGCGGATCCCGGACGCACCGCCAAGCGCCGCCGCCAGCGCCATTTTCGCCATGATAAACGGGCTGTGCAGCGGTTCGTTTTCCAGCGCCTGGCAGGAGACCACCAGCTTCCCTTTGATTTGTTCTAACATCGTTAACCTCTGCTTAGTAACTCTTCCACTTCATTTTTGATAATGGTGACATGGGGGCCGTAAATGACCTGAACGCCGTTGCCGCGCAAGATCACGCCGCGCGCGCCGGTCGCTTTCAACGCCGCTTCGTTGACTTTGCTGCCATCAACAACCGTGATGCGCAAACGCGTGGCGCAGCAATCCACCTCTTCCAGGTTCGCATCGCCGCCAAGCCCCGCCACGATGGCCTGCGCCCGCTCGCTATCGTTAATGACCACGTTTTCCACCGTCTCTTTTTCACGCCCTGGGGTAGCAAAATCGAAGCGGGTTATCAGGAAACGGAACGTGAAGTAGTAGAGGAAAAACCACGGTACGCCGACCAGCGGCACGTACATCCAGTGGGTTTTCGCTTCGCCCTGCAAAATGCCAAACAGGATGAAATCAATAAATCCGCCCGAGAAAGTCTGCCCGATGGTGATGTGCAGGATGTGCGCCAGCATAAACGCCAGCCCGTCGAAGAAGGCGTGAATGACATACAGCACCGGCGCGACAAACAGGAAGGAGAACTCAATCGGTTCGGTAATGCCGGTCAGGAAAGAGGTTAACGCCGCCGACAGCAGCAGCCCGGCGACACGTTTTTTGTTTTCCGGTTTGGCGGTGTGGTACATCGCCAGGCACGCGCCAATCAGGCCAAACATCATGGTAATAAAACGCCCGGACATAAAACGCGAGGTGCCAACGTAGAACTGCTGCGTCGAGGGATCGGCAAGCTGGGCGAAGAAGATGCGCTGCGTACCTTCTACCAGTTGGCCGTTGACCATCTCGCTGCCGCCGAGCGCTGTGGTCCAGAAAGGCAGATAGAAGATATGGTGCAAACCGAACGGGCCAAGCATGCGCAGAATAAAGCCGTACAGCAGCGTACCGAGATAGCCGGTGGCATCGACCAGCCCGCCGAGACCGAAAATCAGCTTCTGGAAATGCGGCCATACCACCGTCATTACCGCACCGACGAGGATTGCCGCCAACGAACTGATAATCGGCACAAAGCGCGAACCGCCGAAGAAACCGAGAAACTGCGGCAGCGCGATTTTGTTAAACCGTTGGTGCAACGCGCAAGTGACCAGACCAATCACCACGCCGCCGAACACGCCGGTTTCCAGCGTCTGAATGCCGAGGCTCATCCCCTGCCCGACTGCGCCTGGGTTGCTTTGCGCCAGTTGCCCGGTCAGGGTAAGTAGCGCATTGATGGTGGCGTTCATCACCAGGAAGGCCAGCAATGCCGCGAGGCCCGCGGTGCCTTTGTCTGTGCGCGCCAGGCCAACCGCTACGCCAACGGCGAACAGCACCGACAAGTTGGCAAAGACAATCGACCCGGCGCTGCTCATGATGGTGAAAATTGCCTGTAACCAGGCGACATCCAGAAACGGATACGCGGTGATAGTGTTGGGGTTCGACAGCGCGCCGCCGATCCCGAGCAACAAACCCGCCGCCGGAAGAACGGCGATCGGCAGCATAAAAGATTTGCCGAAACGCTGCGCTTTTTCGAACCAACGTCCTGAAGATGTCCCGCTGAAGAATGCCATGTTTGTTTCCCCGCCGTTGTAATGATGAAAATATTTATCACATTAAAGTTAATTAATGAAAATTATCACCAATAATAGCGAAGGCGATCATACTTTTTTAAAATGACTGGCAACACTGTCCGGCTTTCACGCACACTACCCGCCATGCAAAGGCGCTTTAGGATCTTATGATGTCTGAAAATGAAAACTTGCTGCTCAGGCTACGCCAGGAGGTGTCTGGTTACAGCCCCACGCAGCAGAAACTCGGGGATTTTGTGCTAACCGATCCCGCGCGCGTGCTCTATTTGACGATAACGGAGCTGGCCCGCGAGAGTGAAACCAGCGAAGCCAGCGTGACGCGTCTGTGCCGCACACTGGGCTGCAAAGGGTATAACGAATTCAAAATGGCGCTGGCGCTGGATGTGCAGCGCGGTCAAACGCTTCGTGTGCAGAGCGGAGATGCCATCGATGCGCTGGTGGATGATTCCGTTCAGGCGCTGCGCGATACCGCGCAATTACTCGATCGTTCGATGCTGGAGCAGGCGGCTTTGGCGCTGCATCAGGCGTCTTCGGTGCAGATTTATGGCGTGGCCGCCAGCGCGATTATCGGTGAGTATTTGCATTACAAGCTGCTGCGGCTGGGCAAACCGGCGCAACTGTTCAGCGATATGCACCGGGCATCGATGAATGCCACCGCGCTGCGCCAGCAGGATGTGGTGGTAGCGATTTCCAGCTCCGGCTCAACCCGCGATCTGTTGCACGCTGTGAAGCTGGCGCGTAAATCCGGCGCGCAGGTGCTGACGCTGAGCAATACGCCGCGTAGCCCGCTGGCGACCATCAGCGATATGTTGTTGGTGGCCGCAAAGCCAGAAGGACCGCTGAACGCAGGTGCGTTGAATGCAAAAGTGGGCGCGATGTTGCTGGTCGAACTGTTAACCACATCGCTGATAGCGTTGGATGCACACTACAGTGAAACCAGCCAGCAAACCGCCAGCGCGACATTACCGCTGCTGCTGTAGCTGTTGGCTGAACGACAGATGAAAAAAAAACCCGCCGAAGCGGGTTTTTTTCAAAGAGAAAAGTCAGGATTACGCCTGGCCTTTGATCTCTTTCAGACCGTTGAACGGTGCTTGTTCACCCAGCGCTTCTTCGATACGAATCAGCTGGTTGTATTTAGCAACGCGGTCAGAACGGCTCATGGAACCGGTTTTAATCTGGCCAGCCGCAGTACCTACCGCCAGATCGGCGATGGTTGCGTCTTCAGTTTCGCCAGAACGGTGAGAGATAACGGCAGTGTAGCCAGCATCTTTCGCCATCTTGATTGCAGCCAGGGTTTCGGTCAGAGAACCGATCTGGTTGAATTTGATCAGGATGGAGTTAGCGATACCTTTTTCGATACCTTCTTTCAGGATCTTGGTGTTGGTTACGAACAGATCGTCACCAACCAGCTGGATTTTGTCGCCCAGCACTTTGGTCTGGTATGCGAAACCAGCCCAGTCAGATTCGTCCAGACCATCTTCGATGGAAACGATCGGATACTGTTTAGTCAGATCTTCCAGGAAGTGAGTGAACTCTTCAGAGGTGAAGGCTTTGTTGCCTTCGCCAGCCAGAATGTATTTGCCGTCTTTGTAGAATTCAGACGCTGCACAGTCCATAGCCAGAGTGATGTCTTTGCCCAGCTCGTAGCCAGCCGCTTTAACCGCTTCAGCGATAACAGCCAGTGCTTCGGCGTTGGAACCCAGGTTCGGCGCATAGCCACCTTCGTCACCAACAGCTGTATTCATACCTTTGGATTTCAGCACTTTAGCCAGGTGATGGAAAACTTCAGAACCCATACGGATGGCTTCTTTCACGGTTTTCGCGCCAACCGGCTGAATCATGAATTCCTGGATGTCGACGTTGTTGTCTGCGTGCTCACCACCGTTGATGATGTTCATCATCGGAACCGGCATGGAGTATTTGCCCGGGGTGCCGTTCAGTTCAGCGATGTGTGCGTACAGCGGCAGGCCTTTAGAAGCAGCAGCCGCTTTAGCAGCAGCCAGAGAAACCGCCAGGATTGCGTTAGCGCCGAAGTTGGATTTGTTTTCGGTACCATCGAGATCGATCATGATTTTGTCGATGCCAGCCTGATCTTTGGCGTCTTTGCCAAGGATTGCCTGAGCGATCGGGCCGTTAACCGCGCCAACAGCTTTGGTTACGCCTTTACCCAGAAAACGGGATTTGTCGCCATCGCGCAGTTCCAGCGCTTCGCGGGAACCAGTGGAAGCACCTGACGGAGCGGCAGCCAGACCGACGAAACCACCTTCCAGGTGTACTTCGGCTTCAACAGTCGGGTTACCACGGGAGTCGATGATTTCACGACCGATGACTTTAACGATTTTGGACATTAGGTTTTCCTCAGTACAAGTTAAACTAAAACTCCAGACAAACAACGCTCGCTCCTTCATCCTTCGCCCTACAACTGCGTTAGCCCGCTCACTCACCCCGGTCACTTAGTTGACTAAGCTCCCGGGGATTCACTCACGGGCTGCCTTGTTGTAGAACGAATGCTATTGGAGCGCCATTACAGCGCTGTCTTTATATTTTGTTACTTCGCCTGGCGCTTCTGATAATCGCTGGCGGCTTTCACAAAGCCGGCAAACAGCGGATGTCCATCACGCGGCGTAGAAGTAAATTCCGGGTGGAATTGACAGGCGACGAACCACGGATGATTCGGCACCTCGATGATCTCGACCAACTGATCATCACCGGAACGGCCCGCAACACGCAGACCCGCAGCTTCAATTTGTTTCAGCAGCATATTGTTGACTTCGTAACGATGGCGATGGCGTTCAACGATAGTTGGCGTGCCATACAACTGGCGAACCAGGCTGTCGTCACCAAGCTGGCACTGCTGTGCGCCAAGACGCATGGTGCCACCGAGATCGCTCTTCTCCGAACGCTGCTCAACGTTGCCTTCTTCGTCTCGCCATTCGGTAATCAGCGCCACAACCGGGTACTTACAGTCTGGCACAAATTCGGTGGAGTTGGCGTTCTCCATCCCGACGACGTTACGGGCAAACTCAATCAATGCAACCTGCATCCCCAGACAAATGCCGAGGTAAGGAATATTGTTTTCACGCGCATAGCGTGCGGTGGCGATCTTGCCTTCTACACCGCGGTAGCCGAAGCCGCCAGGGATGAGAATCGCATCCAGACCTTTCAGAATTTCAACGCCGCGCGTTTCCACATCTTGCGAGTCGATCAGCTTGATGTTGACGGTTACGCGGTTTTTCAGGCCACCGTGTTTCAGCGCTTCAATCACTGATTTGTAGGCGTCCGGCAATTCAATGTATTTGCCGACCATACCGATAGTGACTTCGCCTGACGGATTCGCTTCTTCGTAAATCACCTGTTCCCATTCGGCCAGGTTCGCTTCCGCACAGTCCAAGCTGAATCGTTTACAAATATAATCGTCCAGCCCCTGGGATTTCAACAGGCCCGGGATTTTATAAATGGAATCGACGTCTTTTAGAGAGATTACAGCTTTTTCTGGAACGTTACAGAACAAAGCAATTTTCGCACGTTCGTTAGCAGGAACCGCGCGATCGGAACGGCAAATCAGGATATCTGGCTGGATACCGATAGAAAGCAACTCTTTCACAGAGTGCTGTGTCGGTTTGGTTTTGACTTCGCCAGACGCTGCCATGTATGGCACCAGCGTCAGGTGCATGTAAAGTGTGCGCTCACGGCCCACTTCTACCGCCATCTGACGGATCGCTTCAAGGAACGGCAAAGATTCGATATCACCAACAGTACCGCCGATTTCAACCAGCGCGACATCGTGGCCTTCGCCACCCGCAATGATGCGTTCTTTGATTGCGTTGGTGATGTGCGGAATAACCTGAACGGTTGCGCCCAGATAGTCGCCACGGCGCTCTTTACGCAGTACGTCTGAGTAAATACGACCGGTGGTGAAGTTGTTACGACGGGTCATTTTGGTGCGAATGAAACGCTCGTAGTGACCCAAATCAAGATCGGTTTCTGCGCCATCTTCGGTAACGAACACTTCACCATGCTGGATTGGGCTCATTGTCCCCGGATCGACGTTGATATACGGATCCAGTTTCATCATGGTGACGTTGAGGCCACGGGCTTCAAGAATGGCTGCCAGGGAGGCTGCGGCAATGCCTTTACCCAGAGAGGATACGACCCCGCCGGTCACAAAAATATAGTTCGTTGTCATGCTGAACCTGAGAAGTTAGGTTTAAAAGACGGTGGAATAACCAGGACGGGAAAGCAGTATACCGGATGATGACTTGCGCCACAAACTTTCATTACCCCTCCTCTTCACCAGGTCCAGACAGACTTAAGGTGTGTGAAAATAGCCGCTTTCGGAGAAATGTTTTTGACGCAAATCAAGCGCTTGCTATTTAGAAAATCACACAAATAGCGCTTATCGTAATAAATGCCTTAAAGATCATGTTCCTGGCGTTTTACCTGCTGCCAGACATTTTCCATTGTTTCCAGATCTACGCCGGTCATTTCCAGACCGCGCTCGCGGACAATGCGTTCGACTTCGCGAAAACGGCGTTCAAATTTCAGGTTGGCTTTTTGCAGCGCGACTTCCGCTTTAACGCCCAAATGGCGCGACAAATTGACGGTCGCGAACAGCAGATCGCCCATCTCTTCTTCCACACGCGCTTGATTGACCACCGCCTGTTTCGCCTCGTCCATCACTTCATCGATCTCTTCGTACACTTTTTCGAGCACCGGGCCAATGGTGTTCCAGTCAAAGCCGACGGTCGAGCAGCGTTTCTGGATTTTATGCGCGCGCATCAGCGCGGGCAGGCTGTGGGGAATATCATCCAGCGCCGAATGCTGTGATTTTTCCGCGCGCTCGGCGGTTTTGATTTGCTCCCAGCGTTCCAGCACTTCCGCGCTGTTTCCGGCCCTTGCATCGCCAAAGATGTGCGGGTGGCGGCGCTCCAGTTTGTCGCTGATAGCCGCGCAAATATCGTTGAAATCAAAGCGCCCCTCTTCCTGCGCCATTTGCGCGTAAAACACCACCTGGAACAGCAGATCGCCCAGTTCGCCGCGCAGATCGTCAAAATCCTCGCGCGAGATCGCGTCCAGCACTTCGTACGTCTCTTCCAGGGTGTAAGGCGCGATAGTGGCGTAAGTTTGTTCTTTGTCCCAGGGGCAGCCGGTTTCCGGGTCGCGCAGGCGTTGCATAATCCCGAGCAGACGTTCGATTTGAGTCATGAAAAATCCTTAAAAAAAAAGCGATCCCCCTCCAGGAAGGAAGAGGATCGCGTGAGATGAAAATCAACCGCCGTGCAGGCGACGCGCGTCGATAACGTCCGGCACCTGATTGAGTTTGCCGAGCACGCGGCCCAGCACTTGCAGGTTGTAGATTTCGATATTCATATCGATGGTCGCCAGTTGCTCTTTGGTGTCGCTGCGGCTGGCAACGCCCAGCACGTTGACCTTTTCGTTGGCGAGAATGGTGGTGATATCACGCAGTAGCCCGCTGCGATCGTTCGCCGTTACGCGCACCACCAGCGAGTAACCCGCCGAGTAACTTTCGCCCCAGACGGCATCGACAATGCGTTCCGGCGCAACGTTGCGCAGCTCTTCGAGCTGATCGCAGTCGGCACGGTGAATGGAAATGCCGCGCCCCTGAGTAATAAAACCGACAATCTCGTCGCCCGGGATCGGCTGGCAGCAGCGCGCAATGTGGTGCATCAAATTGCCAACGCCTTCCACCACCACACGACCATTGTCTTTGCTGCGGCTTTGCGGCGCGTAGGTTTTCTGCTGCAACTGCTTCAGCGCGGCGGCGTCCTGCTCCTCGGCGCTCGGTTTATTGAACTGCGATTGCAGGAAGTTAACCATCTGATTGAGACGGATATCGCCCCCGCCAATCGCCGCCAGCAACTCATCGAGTTCGTTGAAGTTGTAACGCGGCAGCAGGAATTTTTCCGCCTCTTTCAGGCTGATCCCCAGGTGCGCCAGCTCATCGTCGAGGATCTGACGACCCGCGAGAATATTTTTGTCACGATCCTGTTTCCGGAACCAGGCGTGAATTTTCGACCGCCCACGGCTGGTGGTGACATAACCGAGGTTCGGGTTCAGCCAGTCACGGCTTGGGTTCGGCTGTTTCTGGGTGATGATTTCAATCTGATCGCCCATCTGCAACTGGTAGGTAAAGGGCACGATGCGCCCGCCGATTTTCGCGCCGATGCAGCGGTGTCCAACGTCGCTGTGAATGTGATAAGCGAAGTCCAGCGGGGTGGAACCTGCTGGCAAATCGACCACATCGCCTTTTGGCGTAAACACATACACCCGGTCGTCGAACACCTGGCTGCGCACTTCGTCGAGCATTTCGCCAGAATCGGCCATCTCTTCTTGCCAGGCGATCAGTTTACGCAGCCATGCGATGCGATCTTCATGTGCGGAACGAGCGACGCCCGCCGTGGCGGTGCCTTCTTTGTATTTCCAGTGCGCGGCAACGCCCAGTTCGGCGTCTTCATGCATCTGGCGGGTGCGGATCTGGATTTCAACGGTTTTCCCGCCCGGCCCGAGTACCACGGTATGAATAGACTGGTAGCCGTTCGGTTTCGGGTTGGCGACGTAATCGTCGAACTCATCCGGCAAGTGGCGGTAATGGGTGTGCACAATACCGAGCGCGGCGTAGCAGTCCTGCAAGCGCTCGGCGACAATGCGCACCGCGCGCACATCAAACAGCTCGTCAAAGGCGAGGTGTTTTTTCTGCATTTTGCGCCAGATGCTGTAGATGTGTTTCGGGCGGCCATAGACTTCGGCTTTCACACCTTCGGTTTTCATCTCCGAACGCAAATGGCCGACAAACTCGTCAATGTAATGTTCGCGATCGATACGGCGTTCGTGCAGCAGCTTGGCAATGCGTTTGTATTCCGCCGGGTGCAAATAGCGGAAGCAGTAATCTTCCAGTTCCCACTTTAGTTGCCCGATGCCTAAGCGGTTCGCCAGCGGCGCATAGATATTGGTACACTCTTTCGCCGCCAGCACGCGCTCATCTTCCGGCGCGTCTTTCACTTCGCGCAGATGCGCGATACGTTCCGCCAGCTTGATCACCACGCAGCGGAAATCGTCTACCATCGCCAGCAGCATTCGGCGAACGTTATCCACTTGTTCGGAAGAGACGGAATCGGTGTGCGTGGCTTTTAGCTGGCGAATGGCCGCCATATCACGCACGCCGTGAATCAGATTCACTATCGATGTGCCCACGCTTTCGCGCAGCACCTCTTCGCTGACCACTTCAGCGTCGGCCAGCGGGAACAACAGCGCAGCGCGCAGCGTGTCGGTGTCCATACTCAGCATTGAGAGAATTTCCACCATCTCAATACCGCGCGAGAGCAGCACTTCCGCGTGCGGATGCCCCTCTGTTTGTTGCAGACAATAAGCCCAGGTTTCGGTTAAGCGTTCACTCGACGGCTGACTGGTCATGCCCAGACTGGCGATCCATTTGGCCGGATCGAATTCACCCGCTTTGTTCAAATGCGCACTGCGTACCGCAACCATCGTCCTCTCCTTTCAGGGACCGGGCCTGTCGAACTCGACAAGCCTAAATTAATCATTTGTGATTCACAAACAACACCATCGATTCCAGGTGGCCAGTGTGCGGGAACATGTCCAGCATCGCCAGCCGCTGAATCTGGTAACCCGCGCTCAGCAACGCTTCACTGTCGCGGGCTAGCGTGGCGGGATTACAGGAGACGTACACCACCCGGCCTGGCGACAATTTTATAATATGCTGCATGACTCCCGCTGCGCCTGCGCGCGCAGGGTCGAGTAAAACTTTGTCAAACCCGTGGTTCGCCCACGGTTGCTTCGTGACATCGTCCTCCAGATTTTCGTGAAAAAATGTCACATTCTGCAAGCCATTCTGTCGCGCGTTTTCCTGCGCCTTCGCCACCAGATCGGCAACGCCTTCAACGCCAACCACTTCAGCCGCGCGTTTCGCGAGCGGCAACGTGAAGTTGCCCATGCCGCAGAACAGATCCAGCACGCGGTCGCCGGGCTGCACGTCGAGCCACGCCAGCGCACGGGCAACCATCTGCTGGTTCACACCATCATTTACCTGAATAAAATCCCGCGGACTGAATGATAAGCGTAGCCCGTCCGAACTGTACCAGGGAGATTCTCCGCTAACCTGCTCAAGAATCTCACTTTGTGGCGCGAGAAACAGCGCAAGTTTTTGGGAATGCGAAAAGCGTTCCAATTTATCTTTATCTTCCGCACTTAACGCAGCGGTATGGCGCAATACCATTAGCGGGCCATTGCCCGCCTCAACCAGTTCCACATGCCCAAGGTGACGCACGGCTTTTAACCCGGCCAGGCAATCGCGCAGCGCCGGGAGCAATGCGTCAAGGCGGTGCACCAGTACCGGGCAACGCGTCACGTTCACAATGTCGCTGTCGCCCGCTTTACGAAACCCCATCTCCAGACGTTGCGTTTTCGGCTGCCAGCTCAGGCTTAAGCGCGCGCGGCGGCGGTATGCCCAGGGCTCGGCGGCAATGACTTCGTTAACGTCGCGCTTCATCAAACGCGCCAGCGCGGCGCTTTTACTGCGCTGTTGCAGGGCAACGCTGGCATGTTGCTGCTGGCAACCACCGCAGATGCCAAAGTGCGGACACAGCGGCGCTACGCGCTCCGGGCTGTCGCTCAAACGGCGGCTGACCTCGCCACGGGCGAACTGCCGTTTGTCCTCTTTTAACGTGATTTCTGCTGTTTCAGTGGGCAAAAGGCCGGGAATAAACAACGCTTTACCATTATGGCGCGCAACCCCCTGCCCAAAAGGGTCAAGGTCGTTTACTGTTACGGTTATTTTCTGACGAGTCGTCACACGTCGTTTTGCAGAGTAGAATTGCGCCATTGCAGGGAATTATCTCAATTATCGATTAATGGCCACATTCTCCCATAACGGAATTCCATGACCAACTACAGCTTGCGCGCACGCATGATGATTCTGATCCTGGCCCCCACTGTGCTTATCGGTGTTTTGCTCAGTATCTTTTTCGTCGTGCACCGCTATAACGATTTGCAGCGTCAACTGGAAGACGCCGGAGCCAGCATTATTGAACCGCTGGCGGTTTCCAGCGAATACAGCATGACGTTGCAGGACAAAGAGGCCATTGGCCAGTTGATTAGCGTTCTGCATCGCCGTCATTCGGACATCGTGCGGGCCATTTCGATTTACGATGGCAAAAATAATGTGTTCGTTTCGTCGAATTTTCAACTTGATGGCGACAGTCTCAAGCTGGCACCGGGCCAGCCCTATCCACGCAAACTGAGCGTCACCCGGCGCGGCGACGTGATGGTGTTACGCACGCCAATTCTGACCGAAGGGTACGCCCCCGCCAATTCCTCGCTGCCGGCAGACAAAATCACCGGCAATATGCTCGGTTATGTCGCGCTGGAACTGGATCTCAAATCGGTGCGTTTACAGCAGTACAAAGAGATTTTTATCTCCAGTTTGATGATTTTGTTCTGTATCGGTATCGCGCTGATTTTTGGCTGGCGGCTGATGCGCGACGTCACCAGCCCGATCCGCAATATGGTGAATACCGTGGACCGCATTCGTCGCGGACAACTCGACAGCCGCGTCGAAGGTTTTATGCTCGGCGAGCTGGATATGCTGAAAAACGGCATTAATTCGATGGCGATGTCGCTGGCGGCATACCATGAAGAGATGCAGCACAATATTGACCAGTCGACCTCCGATCTGCGCGAAACACTGGAGCAGATGGAGATCCAAAACGTCGAGCTGGATCTGGCGAAAAAACGCGCCCAGGAAGCCGCGCGCATCAAATCCGAGTTCCTCGCCAACATGTCTCACGAGCTGCGTACGCCGCTGAATGGCGTGATCGGCTTTACCCGCCTGACGCTGAAATCGGAGCTGAACCCGACGCAGCGCGATCACCTGCTGACCATTGAGCGTTCGGCCAATAATTTGCTGGCGATCATTAATGACGTGCTGGATTTTTCCAAGCTGGAAGCGGGCAAATTAATTCTGGAAAGCATCCCGTTCCCGCTACGCAATACGCTGGATGAAGTAGTGACCCTGCTGGCGCATTCCGCGCACGATAAAGGGCTGGAGCTGACGTTAAATATCAAAAATGATGTCCCGGATAACGTCATTGGCGACCCACTGCGCCTGCAACAGGTGATCACCAATTTGGTCGGCAACGCCATCAAATTCACCGAAAACGGCAATATCGACATTGTGGTTGAGAAGCGCGCCATCAGTAATAACAAAGTGCAGGTGGAGATGCAGATCCGCGATACCGGCATTGGGATCCCGGAGCGCGATCAGTCGCGGTTGTTCCAGGCGTTTCGCCAGGCGGACGCCAGTATTTCGCGCCGCCACGGCGGCACCGGGCTGGGGTTGGTGATCACGCAAAAACTGGTGAACGAGATGGGCGGCGATATCTCTTTCCACAGCCAGCCAAATCGCGGTTCGACCTTCTGGTTCCATATCAATCTCGATCTCAATCCTAATGCCATCAGCGATGTGCAAGCCACGGACTGTCTGGTCGGCAAACGTCTCGGTTATGTTGAACCAAACGCCACGGCGGCGCAGTGCACGCTGGATATACTCAACGAAACGCCGCTGGAAGTGATTTACAGCCCGTCGTTCTCCGCCCTGCCGCAGGCGCATTACGACATTCTGTTGATGGCGATTCCGGTGACCGTTCGCGAGCCGCTGAGTATGCAGCATGACCGCCTCGCGCGCGCCGCGTCGATGACCGATTATCTGCTGCTGGCGCTGCCGTGCCATGCGCAAGTGAACGCTGAAGAGTTGAAACAGGATGGTGCCGCCGCATGTTTGCTCAAGCCGCTCACCACCACGCGTTTGCTGCCTGCGTTGACCGAATATTGCCGTTCTACGCGCCTGGCGCAGTTGCCGTCGCCAGCGGATACCAAATTGCCAATGTCGGTGATGGCGGTGGACGACAACCCGGCCAACCTGAAGTTGATCGGCGCGTTGCTGGAGGATCAGGTTCAGCATGTCGAGTTGTGCGACAGCGGCCTGCACGCCATCGAACGCGCGAAGCAACGGCAGTTTGATCTGATTTTGATGGATATCCAGATGCCGGATATGGACGGTATTCGCGCCTGCGAGCTGATCCGCCAGTTGCCGCATCAGCAACAAACGCCGGTGATTGCCGTCACCGCCCATGCGATGGCCGGGCAAAAAGAGAAGCTGCTCAGCGCCGGGATGAATGATTATCTGGCGAAACCGATTGAAGAGGACAAGCTGCATAACCTGCTGTTGCGCTATAAACCCGGCCCCGCTGTTGGCGCGTGGTTGACGCCATCGGAGCCGGAGCCAGCGCCTGTTGAGATCGTGGTGGATGCAGAGACGACACTCGACTGGCAACTGGCGCTGCGCCAGGCGGCGGGCAAAACCGATTTGGCGCGGGATATGTTACATATGCTGGTGGAGTTCCTGCCGGAGATCCGCAACATGGTCGAAGAGCAGTTGGTCGGAGAAGCGCCAGCCGGGTTAGCGGAAGGGATCCATAAATTGCACGGCAGTTGCGGTTACAGCGGCGTTCCACGGCTGAAAAAGCTTTGCCAGCTTATTGAGCACCAGTTGCGCAGCGGCGTTGCCGCCGAGGCGTTGGAACCGGAGTTTCTTGAGTTGTTAGATGAGATGGACAACGTGACGCGCGAAGCGCACCGGTTGATTGGGTAGCCATATTGGTTTTGTCATGCCGGATGGCGCTGACGCTTATCCGGCCTACGGAATTGGCATACACATTTGAACTGCGTAGGCCGGATAAGGCGGAAGCCGCCATCCGGCAAATCAAGCGCTACAATCTCTGCCCGGCTTTCAACACCGCCGCCACATTGCGCGCGGTCAGGCGAACGTTCTCCCCGGCGTTCGCCAACGCGTCCTCCAGCGAGCAGATCGTATAAATCACACTGAATACCGCGTCGATCCCATGATCGTGCACCACGCCGACATCGGCGGTCAGGCTGCCGGCAATGCCGATCACCGGGATGTTGTGCCGTTTGGCGACCTTCGCCACGCCCACTGGCACTTTGCCGTGCACGGTCTGGCTGTCGATACGCCCTTCTCCGGTGATCACCAAATCCGCGCCGGTCACGTGTTCATCCAACGCCAGCGCGTCGGTCACAATCTCAATCCCCTGGCGCAGTTCCGCGCCGCAGAAGGCATACAACGCCGCGCCCATGCCACCGGCAGCACCGCCGCCAGCCAACTTCAAGACATCCAGATCCAGATCGCGGGCAATGATTTTCGCGTAGTGCGCCAGCGCCTTATCCAGCCGGGCGATCATCTCGGGCGTCGCCCCTTTTTGCGGGCCAAAAATGGCCGACGCGCCCTCTTTGCCGATCAACGGATTGGTCACATCGCAGGCCACTTCAATCCGGCACTGCGCCAGGCGTTTATCCAGCTCGCGGATATCAATGCGTTTCAGCGTTTCCAGCGCCGCGCCGCCGAGGTCAATCTGCCGATCATTGTCGTCCAGCAGTTTCGCGCCGAGCGCTTGCACCATGCCCGCGCCGCCATCGTTGGTCGCGCTGCCGCCGATGCCGATGATGATATGTTTCACGCCCGCGTCCAGCGCGTGGCGGATCAACTCACCAGTGCCCCACGAGGTAGTGATCAGCGGATCGCGCTTGGCGGTGGGCACCATTTCCAGCCCGCTGGCCGCCGCCATTTCGATAAAGGCGGATTGCTCATCGCCGGAAAGCCCATAAAACGCCTCAGCCTGCTCGCCAAGTGGGCCTTTAACGTTAACCTTTACGACACGTCCTTTGGTCGCGGCAACCATGGCTTCAACCGTCCCTTCGCCACCGTCCGCCACCGGAATTTTTACGTACTCCGCGGTGGGAAAAATTTCGCGGAACCCGCTTTCAATAGCGTTCGCAACATCCAATGCACTCAAACTTTCTTTATACGAGTCAGGTGCGATCACAATTTTCATAAGCCATCCTTACGCATATTCACCGCTATAAGCATACACCCAGGAACAACAGGGAAATGCCAGCCCCCGCAAGGACTGGCAATTTCATTAACGCACCATGCACGGACGTTTGTTATCGAACGTCCAGTCCGGGATCAGATACTGCATCCCCATCGCATCATCACGCGCGCCAAGGCCGTGTTGCTGATACAGCGCGTTGGCTTTCATCACCTGATCCATATCCAGCTCCACGCCGAGACCCGGTGTGGTCGGTACCTGTACCATGCCGCCCTTGATTTCGAACGGCTGTTTCGTCAGGCGCTGGTTGCCTTCCTGCCAGATCCAGTGGGTGTCGATGGCGGTAACGTTACCCGGCGCGGCGGCAGCCACGTGGGTGAACATCGCCAGTGAAATGTCGAAGTGGTTGTTGGAGTGCGAACCCCAGGTCAGGCCGAATTCGTGGCACATCTGCGCCACGCGCACGGAACCCTGCATGGTCCAGAAGTGCGGGTCAGCCAGCGGAATATCCACCGACTGCAGCGACAGCGTGTGGCCCATCTGACGCCAGTCGGTGGCGATCATGTTGGTCGCCGTCGGCAGGCCGGTGGCGCGGCGGAATTCCGCCATCACTTCGCGCCCGGAGAAGCCCTGCTCGGCGCCGCACGGATCTTCCGCATACGCCAGCACGCCTTTCAGGTGTTTGCCGATTTTGATTGCTTCATCCAGCGACCAGGCACCGTTCGGATCCAGCGTCACGCGCGCCTGCGGGAAGCGTTTTGCCAGCGCGGAAATCGCTTCGGCTTCTTCCATTCCGGCCAGCACGCCGCCTTTCAGTTTGAAATCGTTGAAACCGTATTTTTCATAGGCCGCTTCCGCCAGACGCACCACGCGATCCGGGGTCATCGCCTCTTCATGACGTACGCGATACCAGTCGCATTTATCATCCGGCTGGCTCTGGTACGGCAGCGGCGTTTTTTTGGCGTCGCCCACGAAGAACAGGTAGCCGAGCATTTCCACTTCGCTGCGCTGCTGGCCTTCGCCGAGCAGGGACGCCACGTTCACGCCGAGGTGCTGACCCAACAAATCAAGCATCGCCGCTTCAATCCCGGTCACCACATGAATGGTGGTGCGCAGGTCGAAGGTTTGCAGGCCGCGGCCACCGGCATCGCGATCCGCGAAAGTGTTACGCACGGTGTTAAGCACGTTTTTGTACTCGCCGAGCGTTTTGCCCACCACCAGCGGGATGGCGTCTTCCAGGGTTTTACGGATTTTCTCGCCGCCGGGGATTTCACCGACGCCGGTGTGACCGGCGTTATCTTTGATCACCACGATGTTACGGGTGAAGAACGGCGCGTGTGCGCCGCTCAGGTTCATCAACATGCTGTCGTGACCGGCCACCGGGATGATCTGCATGGCGGAAACAACGGGCGTAGAGGTATATGTGCTCATTTCGTTATCCTTTTGGTCTATCAATGACGTCCAAAAACGGGGCGTTTTTTGTCAAACGTCCAGCCTGGGATGAGGTATTGCATCGGGCCTGCGTCATTGCGCGCGCCGCCAGGCAGTTTTTTATATGCTGCGTGCGCTTTCTCAATTTGGTTCCAGTCGATCTCAACGCCCAGGCCTGGCGCGTCCGGTACGGCGATTTTGCCCTGCTTGATCTCCAGCGGCTGTTTGGTCAGGCGCGCGTCGCCTTCCTGCCAGATCCAGTGGGTGTCGATGGCGGTCGGCGTGCCCGGCGCGGCCGCGCCAACGTGGGTGAACATCGCCAGTGAAATGTCGAAGTGGTTATTGGAGTGGCAACCCCAGGTTAAGCCCCAGTCGTCGCACAATTGCGCGACGCGCACCGCGCCGGAAAGCGTCCAGAAGTGCGGGTCCGCCAGCGGAATATCGACCGCGTTGAGCATCACCGCGTGGCCCATTTCGCGCCAGTTGGTGGCAATCATATTGGTGGCGACCGGCAAACCGGTGGCGCGGCGGAACTCCGCCATCACTTCACGCCCGGAGAAGCCCTGCTCCGCCCCGCACGGATCTTCTGCGTAGGTCAGCACATCATTCAGCCCTTTACACAGGCTGATGGCTTCGTCGAGCAACCAGGCGCCGTTCGGATCGACGGTGATACGCGCATCCGGGAAGCGTTTTTTCAGGGCGCGAACGGTGTCAATCTCTTGCTCGCCCGGCAAAACGCCGCCTTTCAGTTTGAAATCTTTAAAGCCGTAGCGATCCTGCGAAGCTTCCGCTAAGCGCACCACCGCTTCGCTGTTCATCGCTTCCTGATGACGCAACTGATACCACTCATGGCTGCCCGGCGTGGCATCGAGATACGGCAAGTCGGTTTTAGTGCGATCACCGACATAGAACAGATACCCGAGCACGGTGACCGCGTCGCGCTGTTTGCCGGGGCCAAGCAGTTCACACACCGGCACATTCAACGCCTTGCCTAACAAATCGAGCAGCGCGGCTTCCAACGCCGCCACGGCGTTCACGCGCAGTTCGAAAGTCCAGGCGCCTTTCCCGAAGGTGTCGAAATCCGCCACCTGGTTGCCTTTGTGCACGCGCTGCACCACTTTATTAAGCCGCGCCACTTCCTGGCCCACCACCATCGGCGTGGCATCGACCAGGGTTTTATAGATGACCTCGCCGCCCGGCGCTTCGCCAACGCCGGTGTTCCCGGCGTTGTCTGTGAGCACCACAATGTTGCGAGTAAAGTAAGCGTTATGCGCGCCGCCGATGTTCATCAACATGCTGTCATGTCCGGCAACCGGAATGACTTTCATATCCGTGATAATCGGGCTTGCTTGTGTGTTCATCATTAACGTCCTGTCACAGGTTTCAATACGATACGGGTGATATTCCCCACCAGCACCAGGTAGCTGAGAACCGCCACCAGCGCATGGATACCGACATAAATCAGCGCGCCGTTAAACGAACCTGTAGTACCAACGATGTAACCGATCGCAATCGGCGTGACGATGCCGGAGATGTTGCCGAACATGTTGAACAGGCCGCCGCTCAGGCCGCTGATCTCTTTCGGCGCGGTATCCGCCATAACGGCCCAACCCAGCGCGCCAATGCCTTTACCGAAGAAGGCCAGCGCCATGAAAGCGATGATCAGCGTTTCTGAATCGGTGTAGTTACAGAACACCATGCTCATGGAGAGCAGCATGCCCAGCACAATCGGCGTTTTACGTGCGACGTTCAGGGAACCGTAGCGGCGCATTAACCAGTCGGAAATGATCCCGCCGAGCACACCGCCAACAAATCCGCAGATCGCCGGAATGGACGCGACAAAGCCCGCTTTCAGAATCGACATGCCGCGCGCCTGCACCAGATAAACCGGGAACCAGGTGATGAAGAAGTAGGTCAGCGCGTTAATGCAGTATTGGCCCAGGTATACGCCAATCATCATGCGCGAACCGAGCAACTGTTTGATTTGGCCCCATTTCTCGGAGAACGGCACATTCTGTTTGCTGCTCTTCTGATCCATATTGATCAGCGCGCCGCCTTCAGCGATGTACTCCAGCTCTTTTTTGTTCACGCCCGGATGTTGGTTCGGCTCGTGGATCATTTTCTGCCACAGGAAGCTGATAAAAATCCCCAGACCGCCCATGAAGAAGAAGACGTGCGACCAGCCCACTTCGTGGGTCAGCCAGCCCATGATCGGGGCGAAAATGACGGTGGCGAAGTATTGCGCGGAGTTGAAAATCGCCACCGCCGTGCCCCTTTCTTGCGCCGGGAACCAGGCCGCGACGATACGGCTGTTACCAGGGAAGGAAGGTGATTCGGCCAGACCGACCATAAAGCGCAACGTGAAGAGCGCGACGATGATGCCAAAACCACTGAAGATATCGACGAAGCCCTGCAACAGGGTAAACAGCGACCAGGTGAAGATGGACCAGAAGTAGACGCGTTTGGATCCGAAGCGGTCAAGCAACCAGCCGCCCGGAATCTGGCCGATGACATACGCCCAGGAAAACGCGGAGAAGACATAACCCATACCAACTGGGTCGAGGCCGATGGCTTTGGACATTTCTGAACCGGCAATCGACAGGGTGGCGCGGTCGCCGTAGTTGAAGGATGTGACGATAAACAGCATCACCACTATCCAGTAGCGGGCGTTCGTGCGCTTTTCAGCGCCGCTCGCCGCCTGGCTTAATGAACTCATGATTGTACTCCCGAAGCAAAATGTTCTTTTCGACATGCATCCTGTACGGCGCAACCTGTAGGGGAAGACAGGATGATGCGGTTGTGTTTTTTTGCGGCTCCTGCGCGGTTTTTCGCCCGGCGGGCCACATTTTTTTAACTGGCGAGAAAAAGTATATGAAGCGCCCCTTTATCTCTCACCGTGCAGCAACACAACATTCATCGGACCCCGACCGCTGGTTTATTGCATTAGCCCAGGGCGATGGGGAGTACTTCACGAAAATGGAAACACAGCGGGGGTGTGCAGGGCTTAAAGAGAAGTGGCGTTAAATAATGTGAAATGCGTCGCTTGACGGCATCAAAAGGCGGGGTTTCCCCTCCCGGCGCGCGGGAGGGGAAACGCTTATTTCAGCAGGGTTGCCCAGTGTTCAACCCACGGATTGGCAACGCTTTCTGGCTCGGGGTCTTCGCTTGCGTCAATCAGCAGAACATCGCCGATGCGCTGTGCGCCTTGTTCTTGTAGCAGCGCGTCGAATTGTTTGCCGCCGCCGCAGAAATGGGTGTATGTGCTATCGCCCAGGGCGATCACGCCATAGCGTAAATCTGGCTGGTAACCGACGGTGTCACGCAGGTAGTGAAACAGCGGCACAATGCTGTCGGGCAAATCGCCCTGCCCGGTGGTGGAGGTGACCACCAGCGCGTAATTGCCTTTGTTGTTGTCCCAGTCTGCGGCTTCGGGATCTTCAAACACCGTGGCTTTGTGGCCTTGCGCGGTTAAAATTTCCTGCGCTTCTTCCGCCACCAGCAGCGAGTTGCCGTACAGGGTGCCTACAAAAATGCCGACGTTCGCCATGCTCATCACTCCTTGCGTGAATCCAGATTGCCCTCATCCTGAGGGGTGAGGCTCACAAACTCAACCCTTTCATTCTCAGGGAGAAGCCCCCGCCAACTGAACTGCGAAAGCGCTCGCATCCAGACCGCATCCAGCCCGGCGCGTAAGGTTAACGCTTCACCGGTAAACGGGTGCGAGAGCGTTAACTGGCTGGCGTGCAGCATTAACCTGTTGCAGCCAAAATGCTCCGCCGCGCTGCGATTTTGCCGCAAATCGCCGTGCTTACTGTCGCCAATAATCGGGTGACGAAGATGAGAAAGATGGCGGCGCAACTGATGTTTGCGCCCGGTTTTCGGCTCCAGCTCGACCAGACCATAACGGGTAGTGGGAAATTTGCCGGTGGCGACGGGCATTTCGGTGGTCGCCAAACCGCGATAATGCGTGACGGCAGGCTGCGGGCCTTTATCCGTGCGGGCGAATTTGTCGGCCACTTTGTCCAGCTCTTCCACCAGCGGATAGTCGAGCAGTGCTTCGTCCATTAACCAGCCACGCACCACGGCATGATAACGTTTCTGGATTTGATGTTGTTCGAACTGCTGGGATAAACGGCGGCCGGCTTCGCTGGATAACCCCATCAGCAAAACGCCGGAAGTTGGCCTGTCGAGGCGATGGGCGGTAAAAACGTGCTGGCCGATTTGGTCGCGCACGGTTTGCATTACCACCACTTTTTCATCGCGATCCAGCCAGCTGCGGTGCACCAGCCAGCCGGACGGTTTGTTGACGGCCACCAGCCATTCGTCCTGATAGATTATCTCCAGCATCAGTTGCTTTCGCCGATAAACAGCGCGTCCAACTGCTGTAAATAGACCAGCATCGCGTCGCGGGAAGGGTGTGTCGCATCGAGGGCGATTTCATAATAGGGGGCGACGGCAAACGCCTGCGGCAACGCCTGTTTGCTGTCCAGCAAGGCATGCATACGCGGGATCAATACCCATTGCAGCCACTCGAACGGCTCAAGGGTATCCATACAAAAAGGTTGCGTGCTTTCAAACGCACTCGGCGCTGGCGAGGTGGTTTGCCAGAGATTGTGCTCGCGCAGTTGCGCTTCGAGGAGATGAAGTTGCTGGCGCACGCGTTGGTGTTGAGTCATAAAAACCCCCGTTTAAAACAGACTGGCGCGCAGCATAGCAAAGAGCGGAACAAATAAAAAAAGGGAGCACTGTAAAAACAGTGCTCCCGGTTCGTTTCGTAGCCATCCAGCTACTCATTGTGCTCCCTGCTCATCCGTGAAAACTTTTCCTACGGTCTCCTGACCTGTTCATCCTTAAACAGCGCGTCATGCTCACACCACCCCGATGTGACTTGGCCTCGTCCTTAAAGCGTGTCCTGGATCATCCTAATCTACCGAACGTCCCGACCGGCTCTCATTCTCCGTCCTGGAGGTGTCCTTTATCGCATTCCTGCGATGTTCCTTATACTTCGTCCTGAAGTCTGTCCGTGAAGCACCATCCCGGTGTGTCCAGAAACAACATCTTCCTAATGTACGTTTCTTCGTCAGACTCCGTGTCGACAAGAGATAGGATTACGTATTCCGCCTCGTCTTACAAGGAGACTTAACGCAAATAAGCCGCATAAAGGCGCTATAAAATGAAGGGATTAATCAATTAACGTTATGATTTATAACCAATTAAATTGAGATGGCACAGTAATCGCATGGGAAACGTACGGGCGATCTCCTACAGGCTTTGTAAGAGATCTCTCACAGGGGAGTAGTATAGTGGATTACACAACGGGTTCGAGCTGACGGAGAAAGTCCGCGAGATTTGGTGCTAAAACGGTGCGCTGGCGCGTTCCCAGCGTCTCTTTGATCACTTCACCACTGAGGTTGCACAGCGAAATCACATCCAGTTCGCTATCCAAAGTGGCAATAAAAAGTGTAGGCGATAACTTCAGTCTTTTCTGCGTGACCAGGTGACCAATCAGATTTTCCTGTACGCGCAGGAAATCCTCTTCACTCCAGGTTTGCAGCAGCGTCAGGGTCAATGTCCCCAACCGCGCGGGCATATCACCGGCAAACTGTGTGGTATAAAACGCATGAAGCGGCGTTTGTACCACAATTTCCATCGCCTGTTCAATCGGGTTTACATTCTGTACAGCAGTGAACGGTTTTGGCTGCCAGATAACGTATTCATCCGTGGAAGAAATAATGCACGGCGAGGGAATACCGTAAAGCGCCTCACTTTGCGGCCAACTGCCGCGCGCGGTATGCCAGGCATCGCAATAACGTTCAGTAAAGGCTTTCAGCGCCAGGGCCGTCTCATTTTCCACCGATTTCTCTCTTCACATAAGCCAGGATAAACTTGCCGGACAGTTTACCTGCAAAATGGCGATGAAACATGTCTTCTTATGATAACCACCAGGCGCTCTCCGGCCTGACACTTGGCAAAACCACCGATTACCGCGACACCTACGACGCCAGCCTGTTGCAGGGGGTTCCACGCTCTCTGAACCGCGATCCGCTTGGCTTGCACGCAGATAACCTGCCTTTTGTCGGTTCGGATATCTGGACGCTGTATGAACTTTCCTGGCTGAATGCCAAAGGCTTGCCCCAAGTGGCGGTTGGCCAGGTCGAACTGGATCACGCCAGCCTGAACCTGGTGGAATCGAAAAGCTTTAAGCTCTATCTCAACAGTTTTAACCAGACGCGTTTCGCCAGTTGGGATGATGTGCGTGAAACCTTGCAGCGCGATCTCAGCGCCTGCGCGCAAGGCCCAGTGAGCGTCGTGCTGTTTCGCATTAATGAACTGGAAGGCCAGCCGATTGCCCATTTCCACGGCATCTGCATTGATGATCAGGATATCGACATCGATAACTATGAATTCGACGCCGCGCTGCTCACCGATGCCGCCCACGGAAAGGTGGTTGAAGAGACGCTGGTCAGCCATTTGTTGAAATCAAACTGTCTAATCACCCACCAGCCGGATTGGGGCTCCGTACAGATTCACTATCGCGGCCCGCAAATCGACCGCGAAAAACTGCTGCGTTATCTGGTGTCGTTCCGCCATCACAATGAGTTTCACGAGCAGTGTGTCGAGCGCATCTTTACGGATATCCAGCGTTTTTGCCAACCGGAAACGCTGAGCGTTTACGCGCGCTATACGCGTCGCGGCGGGCTGGATATTAACCCGTGGCGAACCAATACAGATTTCGTTCCGGCCACCGGGCGGCTGGTGCGCCAGTAAAACATTCTTGCGGCAGGTTGTTAAACGTCATAAGCCAGGGCTATTGTAATCAGCAGGGAAGATAAAATTTTCGTCCCGTAAGGAGTTCACTTGATTACACATATTAGCCCGCTTGGCTCAATGGATATGTTGTCGCAGCTGGAAGTCGATATGCTAAAACGCACGGCCAGCAGCGATTTGTATCAACTGTTTCGTAACTGCTCGCTCGCTGTATTGAACTCAGGGAGCCAGACCGACAGCAGCAAAGAGCTGCTCTCCCGTAACGAAAGTTTTGACATTAACGTGTTGCGCCGTGAACGCGGCGTAAAACTGGAATTGATCAACCCACCGGAAGAAGCCTTTGTCGACGGGCGCATTATCCGCTCGTTGCAGGCCAACTTGTTTGCCGTCCTGCGCGATATTCTCTTCGTGAATGGGCAGATTCATAACGCCGGGCGTTTCCAGCACCTCGATCTGGAAAGCTCCATCCACATTACCAACCTGGTCTTTTCTATTCTGCGTAACGCCCGCGCGCTGCACGTTGGTGAAGCGCCGAGCATGGTCGTCTGTTGGGGTGGTCACTCCATTAACGAGACAGAATACCTGTACGCGCGCCGTGTCGGCACCCAGCTTGGTTTACGCGAACTGAACATCTGCACCGGCTGCGGGCCAGGCGCGATGGAAGCGCCGATGAAAGGTGCGGCGGTAGGCCATGCACAACAGCGCTATAAAGAAGGACGCTTTATCGGTATGACCGAACCGTCGATCATCGCGGCCGAACCGCCAAACCCACTGGTCAACGAATTGATCATCATGCCGGATATCGAAAAACGCCTCGAAGCGTTCGTGCGTATCGCGCACGGTATCATTATCTTCCCAGGCGGCGTAGGCACGGCGGAAGAGTTGCTTTATTTGCTGGGGATCCTGATGAACCCGGCGAACAAAAATCAGGTGCTACCGCTGATTTTGACCGGGCCAAAAGAGAGTGCGGACTATTTCCGTGTGCTGGATGAGTTTATCGTCAACACGCTGGGCGAAGCCGCGCGCCGCCATTACACCATCATTATTAATGATGCCGCCGAAGTGGCCCGCCAGATGAAAAAGGCGATGCCGCAGGTGAAAGAGAATCGCCGGGAAACCGGGGATGCCTACAGCTTCAACTGGTCGATTCGCATTGCGCCGGATCTGCAAGTGCCGTTCGAACCGACCCATGAAAATATGGCGAATCTGAAACTTTACCCGGATCAGCCGGTGGAAGTGCTGGCGGCGGATCTGCGTCGGGCATTCTCGGGCATTGTGGCGGGTAATGTGAAAGAGCACGGCATTCGTGCGATTGAAACGTTTGGCCCGTATAAAATTCATGGCGATAGCAACATGATGCGCCGGATGGACGATCTGCTACAGGGCTTTGTCGCCCAGCACCGCATGAAACTCCCAGGCTCGGCTTATATTCCCTGCTACGAAATCTGCGCCTGACACCAAAAGGGCAGCTAATAAGCTGCCCTTATATTTCCTTCTTTTCCCACCGTTTCCCGCTCTCCGCTCGCAAGGCATTCATCCATTTCAATTGGTTTAAAATTCGATAAATCACTGCCAATCAGATGATTTACAGTGGTTTTATCGTCTTTCATGGGCACTGATTTGATCGCTAATCTGGCGAGTGATAGCCTTCGCGCCCATAAATCTCACCTGATGATCGTTAAGTAGATAGATGGTCTAAATATATCCATATAAAAAGTGGATTATTGCAATTGAGATCCCGATCACTGATGAAGTCATAACATAAATGTATCTTTCCGCCGCAAATAATTACGGGAAGAAATCATAAAAAAGCCGTAATTGACCAGATTTAATATTACCGCTGGCGTCACAGGCAATGTATTCGCCCAAAATGGCAGCATTTTGCTTTTCCCAGGAGATTTATCAATGGAAACGACTCAAACCAGTACTCTGGCTTCAACCGAAACGCAGAGTTCATGGCGTAAAACCGACACCATGTGGATGTTGGGCCTTTACGGTACTGCAATCGGCGCTGGCGTACTGTTCCTGCCAATTAACGCTGGCGTTGGCGGCTTGATCCCGCTGATTATCATGGCGATTATCGCCTTCCCGATGACCTACTTCGCGCACCGCGGCCTGACCCGCTTTGTTCTCTCCGGTAAAAATCCGGGCGAAGACATCACCGAAGTCGTTGAAGAACACTTTGGTATCGGTGCCGGTAAACTGATTACCCTGCTCTACTTCTTCGCGATCTACCCGATCCTGCTGGTCTACAGCGTAGCGATCACCAATACCGTCGACAGCTTTATGACCCACCAGCTGGGCATGACGCCGCCGCCGCGCGCGATTCTGTCGCTGATTCTGATCGTCGGCATGATGACCATTGTGCGCTTTGGCGAGCAGATGATTGTGAAAGCGATGAGCATCCTGGTGTTCCCGTTTGTTATCGCGTTGATGCTGCTGGCGGTTTACCTGATCCCGCAGTGGAACGGTGCCGTGCTGGAAACGCTGTCTCTGGATAGCGCCTCCGCAACCGGCAATGGCCTGTGGATGACCCTGTGGCTGGCGATTCCCGTGATGGTTTTCTCCTTTAACCACTCGCCGATCATCTCCTCTTTTGCCGTGGCGAAACGCGAAGAGTACGGCGATAAAGCGGAACGTAAATGCTCACGCATTCTGGCTTTCGCGCACATCATGATGGTGCTGACCGTAATGTTCTTCGTCTTCAGCTGCGTGCTGAGCCTCGCGCCTGCCGATCTGGCTTCTGCGAAAGAGCAGAACATTTCGATTCTCTCTTACCTGGCGAACCACTTTAATGCCCCGGTTATCGCCTGGATGGCACCGATCATTGCCATGATTGCCATCACCAAATCCTTCCTCGGCCACTATTTAGGTGCGCGTGAAGGTTTTAACGGCATGGTGATTAAGTCTCTGCGCGGCAAAGGCAAAACCATCGAAATCAACAAGCTGAACCGCATTACTGCGCTGTTTATGCTGCTGACCACCTGGGCCGTTGCCACACTGAACCCGAGCATCCTTGGGATGATTGAAACGCTGGGTGGCCCGATTATCGCCATGATCCTGTTCCTGATGCCGATGTACGCCATCGCCAAAGTACCGGCAATGCGCAAATACAGCGGCCATATCAGCAACATCTTCGTTGTTATCATGGGCCTTATCGCCATCTCTGCGATCTTCTTCTCCCTGTTCAGCTAATCTCTGCGCGCCGCCCGCTCCGGGCGGCGCGACCCTCTTTGCAATGGATAATGCGTCATGATCAGCGTATTCGATATTTTTAAAATCGGCATCGGCCCGTCCAGCTCGCATACCGTTGGCCCGATGAAAGCCGGCAAACAATTCACAGACGATCTGATTGCCCGCAACATATTGCTCGACGTCACCCGTGTCGTGGTGGACGTTTACGGTTCCCTCTCCCTGACGGGCAAAGGGCACCACACGGATATCGCCATTATTATGGGCCTGGCCGGCAATCTACCGGACAGTGTCGATATTGATGCCATTCCGGGATTTATTCAGGACGTTAATACGCATGGCCGCCTGCTGCTGGCAAACGGCGAACATGAAGTCGAGTTTCCGGTGGATAAGTGCATGAATTTCCATGCCGATAACCTCTCGTTGCATGAAAACGGCATGCGTATTACGGCGCTGGCGGGCGAAAAGGTGCTCTACAGCCAAACGTATTACTCCATCGGCGGCGGGTTTATTGTCGATGAAGCACACTTCGGCCAGATTAGCAGCACGCCGGTGGACGTGCCTTACCCGTACAAAAACGCCGCCGATTTGCAACGCCACTGCCAGCAAACAGGCCTGTCACTCTCGGGCCTGATGATGCAAAACGAACTGGCGCTGCACAGCAAAAAGGAACTGGAACAGCACCTCGCGCGCGTTTGGGAAGTGATGCAAGGCGGAATTGAGCGCGGCATCACCACAGAAGGCGTATTACCGGGCAGACTGCGCGTTCCGCGCCGTGCCGCCGCGCTGCGTCGTATGTTGGTGAGCAGTGACAAAACCACCACCGACCCGATGGCGGTCGTTGACTGGATCAATATGTTCGCGCTGGCGGTGAACGAAGAAAACGCCGCCGGTGGTCGCGTAGTCACCGCACCAACCAACGGTGCCTGCGGGATCGTCCCGGCAGTGCTGGCTTACTACGATAAGTTTATCCGCGAAGTGAACGCTAATTCGCTGGCGCGCTATTTGCTGGTCGCCAGCACGATCGGTTCGCTGTACAAAATGAACGCCTCGATTTCCGGTGCGGAAGTGGGCTGCCAGGGCGAAGTGGGCGTGGCCTGTTCGATGGCGGCGGCAGGGCTGGCGGAACTGCTCGGCGGTAGCCCGGCGCAGGTCTGCATCGCGGCGGAAATTGGTATGGAGCACAATCTTGGTTTGACTTGCGATCCGGTGGCAGGCCAGGTGCAGGTGCCCTGTATTGAACGTAACGCGATTGCGTCGGTAAAAGCGGTGAACGCCGCTCGCATGGCGCTGCGCCGCACCAGCGAACCGCGCGTTTGTCTCGATAAAGTTATTGAAACCATGTACGAAACGGGCAAAGACATGAATGCCAAATACCGCGAAACCTCGCGCGGTGGCCTGGCAATGAAAATTGTCACCTGCGATTAATTTCGGCCAAATGCCTCGTTTTGCGAGGCATCTTCCTGATTATTTACCGTTTCATAGCCTGACAAAGCTGGCGATGTTACCCTTAGCGCACGATTTCAAGGAGGGTATCTGTGGCTCATCTGCTTATTGTCGACGCACTCAATCTGATCCGCCGCATCCATGCGGTGCAGGGTTCACCCTGTGCGGATACCTGCCTGCACGCGCTAGAACAGTTGCTTGTGCACAGCCAGCCGACGCACGCCGTAGCGGTGTTCGACGATGAAGCCCGTAATCAGGGCTGGCGCCATCAATTATTGCCGGACTACAAAGCCGGTCGCCCGCCGATGCCGGAAACGCTGCATGATGAAATGCCCCGGCTTCGCGCGGCATTTGAGCAACGCGGCATCCGCTGCTGGGCGATGCCAGGCAACGAAGCGGACGATCTCGCCGCAACATTGGCAGTAAAAATGGCGCAGGCTGGGCAGCAAGCGACCATTGTTTCCACCGACAAAGGCTACTGCCAGCTACTTTCCCCCACCATTCGCATTCGTGACTATTTCCAGAAACGCTGGCTGGACGCGCCTTTTATCGCACAGGAGTATGGCGTCACACCGCAACAGCTACCAGATTATTGGGGCCTTGCGGGGATCAGCAGTTCGAAGGTGCCGGGCGTCGTCGGGATCGGCCCGAAAAGCGCGACACAATTGCTGAGCACCTTTCCGACGCTGGAAGTGTTGTATGAAAACCTGCAACAGGTGCCGGAGAAGTGGCGAAACAAGCTCGAAACCCATCGCGCAATGGCGTTTACCTGCCGGGATGTGGCGCGTCTGCAAACGGAGTTGCAACTGGACGGCAATTTGCAGCAGCTACGGCTGACTCGCTGAAAAGGTCGTGAAACAGGCCTAAACCCAGAATAATTGCGGGTACCCTCCAGGCCTTTTCACGCCAAATAGCGGAATCAGCCATAAAAATACTCCCTCTGTCGATAACCCAACGGCAGCCATTTACTCGCCATACCCTGCGGCGTATTACATATCGCATTCCACCATTTCTGCGGGGTTGTGATGTGAAAATACTGATTGTTGAAAGTGAATTTCTGCACCAGGACACCTGGGTCGGGGCGGCTGTTGCCCGTCTGGCAGACGCGTTACGCCGCGAGAATGTTGATGTCATACAGTCCACCTCACTTGATGATGGTTACGCGATCATCTCCGCCAATGAAGCCATTGACTGCCTGATGTTCAGCTATCAGATGGACGAAAATGATGAGCATCAGCGCGTGCGCCAACTGCTCGTTAAGCTTCATGAACGCCAGCAAGACGTGCCGATATTCCTGCTCGGCGAGCGTGAAAAAGCCACCGCCCTGATTGACCAGCAACTGCTAGCGTTTGTCGATGAGTTCGCATGGATTCTGGAAGATTCCGCGGATTTCATTGCCGGACGCGCAGTCGCGGCGATGGCGCGCTACCGTCAGCAAATGCTGCCGCCGCTGTTCTCCGCCCTGGTGAAATACAACCACATTCATGAATATTCGTGGGCCGCGCCTGGCCATCAGGGCGGCGTGGGTTTTACCAAAACACCCGCGGGACGGTTTTACCACGATTATTACGGAGAAAATTTGTTCCGTACCGATATGGGGATCGAGCGAACTTCACTTGGCTCCCTGCTTGACCATACCGGCGCCTTCGGCGAGAGCGAAAAGAACGCGGCGCGGGTATTTGGCGCAGATCGTTCATGGTCTGTCGTCGTCGGCACGTCCGGCTCCAACCGCACCATTATGCAAGCCTGTATGACCGACGCGGATGTGGTGGTGATTGACCGTAATTGTCATAAATCGATTGAACAGGGTCTGATTCTCACCGGGGCGAAGCCGGTCTATATGGTGCCAAGCCGTAACCGCTACGGCATCATCGGGCCTATCTACCCGCAGGAGATGCAGCCGGAAACGGTGCAGGAAAAAATCCGCGCCAGCCCGCTTACCAATCCAAACGCGGGGCGTAAACCGTCCTATTGCGTCGTCACGAACTGTACCTACGATGGCGTGTGCTATAACGCCAAAAACGTACAGGCTCTGCTGGAACAAACCAGCGATCGCATTCACTTCGATGAGGCCTGGTACGGCTACGCGCGCTTCAATCCGGTGTATCACGACCACTATGCCATGCGCGGCGCCCCTGGGGATCACCATGGCCCCACCCTCTTCGCTACCCACTCCACCCATAAATTGCTGAATGCGCTTTCGCAGGCGTCTTACATTCATGTCCGCGAAGGTCGCGGCGCGGTGAACTTCTCCCGCTTCAACCAGGCCTACATGATGCACGCGACCACATCACCGCTATACGCCATCTGTGCGTCAAACGATATCGCGGTTTCGATGATGGACGGTAACAGCGGCCTGTCGTTAACGCAGGAGGTCATCGACGAAGCCGTTGATTTTCGCCAGGCGATGACGCGTCTGTACCGCGAGTACACCGCTAACAATGACTGGTTCTTCAAGCCGTGGAACAAAGAGAAGGTGCTCGATCCACAAACCGGCAAAGAGATTGCTTTTGAGGACGCATCGACAGATCTTCTGGGTCACGATCAGAACTGCTGGATCATGCGCGCGGGAGAAACCTGGCACGGCTTTAAAGATTTGCCGGATAACTGGAGCATGCTTGATCCGATAAAAGTCAGCATCCTGGCGCCCGGAATGGGTGACGATGGCAACTTGCTGGACAGCGGCGTACCTGCTGCACTGGTCACCGCGTGGCTTGGTCGCCACGGTATCGTGCCGACCCGCACGACCGATTTCCAAATAATGTTTCTCTTTTCTATGGGGATCACCCGCGGGAAATGGGGCACGCTCATCAACACGCTGTGCTCCTTTAAGCGCCATTACGACAGTAATGCGCCGCTATCGCGAGTGCTGCCGGAGCTGGCCCGTCAATATCCGGATATCTATGCCGACATGGGCGTTCGCGATTTAGGCGATGAAATGTTCGGCTGGTTGAAAATCAATAACCCGGATGAAAACCTGAACGCCGCCTACGCCTCTTTGCCGAAAGTAATGATGACACCGCGCGACGCGTATCAAGCCATTGTTTCCGATAACGTCGAGAAAGTCGCGATTGCAGGGTTGCAAAACCGCACCGCGGCCAATGCCGTCATCCCCTATCCACCGGGAATTCCTATGTTGCTCTCCGGAGAGAATTTTGGCGACAGTACCAGCCCGCAGATTGCCTACCTGCGAGCATTGCAGTCCTGGGATCATGAGTTTCCTGGTTTTGAGCATGAAACCGAAGGCACCGAGATCATTGATGGTATTTATCACGTCATGTGCATAAAAGCGTGAATTAGCGAAGGTGCATTTATTGAACCAGGCTGAACAGGAGCGCGTTTATGATCCTCATGGTGACGAAAGATCGATTCCTTTTTGAGGGGGTGTCACACCTTGTTAAACAGGAACAGATAATAAAAATTGAGAAACTCGCTGAGATTAACGACTATTTCACTGATGCATCGAGCAAGCTGATTATTGATGCATACCACAATAATGTTCTCGATGATCATGCAATTAGCATTTTACAATCGCTGGAAGTCGGCAGTATTTTCTTATTAGCGCCTTTTCACATCAGCAAGATAAAAACACGTTTACCTATTTCTTTTGTCAACAGAAAAATGGAGATAACCGATTGGTTATCATTATTCATCGACAACCCAACCCTTTATCGCAAACCTAAGATTGGCTTCTCACACAATCAATATAAAATTGTCACCCACTTTTTAAACCAACAAAATCCAGACGATATCGCCGCAAACCTGAACATTTCCAGGCAAACCTTACGCAGCCAAAAATTCAACATCATGCTTAAGTTAAAACTAAGAAGAATGAGCGATATTGTGACACTTAATATATTTCCTTATTTCTAAACAATCTCATTCCGTCTGATATTCGACATACCTCCTCGCCATAAAAAATTATTAACACACAACAAACACATTTGTAGCCATAAATTTATTTAGTAATAATTTCTGATGCTTTATTCTGAAGGTAATATTAATGAGTTGTTTTTATTTAACTTTTTAATTCATGCTTAATTGTTGGGGGATTACCCATTCATGTACAAGTTAACGGTGGGTGATATAGTTATTAGGTCTTATCAAATGAATAGTTAAGGACAGTAAAATGAAGAAAATATCATGCATTATTATCGGTAGCCTGTTATTAACCCCTGCACTGAGCCAGGCCGCAGATAATAAAAAGCCTGTTAATGATTGGACTTGTGAAGATTTTCTTGCTCTCGATGCTTCATTCCAGCCTACGGCAATTGGCTTCGCTGAGGCATTGAACAATAAGGACAAACCTGAAGAGGCTGTTTTGGATGTGCAGGGAATAACAACCGTCACACCGGCAATTGTTCAGGCCTGTACTGAAAACAAGAAAGCCAGCTTCAAAGGCGAAGTGAAAAACGAATGGGAGAAAGTTAAAAAAGATCTTTAGCATCAGTAAGCGGCTTCTTCGCAAAAGCCTCTGCCGCTTAACGAAGCCACCCACAGGAGCGATTGCCGTTCACGAAAGAGATCGCTCCTGTGGTTATATTGAAGTAAAAACAGACACTTCCTTATTTAGCATCCTGTGTCTGCAATTATTTGCTCTCTGACTTTCCATCCTTGTCATTTTTCGTTTACAGAAAAGCCTCATCAACTTTATCGAAATAATTATCTGACAGAATATTTGATGCCTGCTACGCTTTTATTTCAGCGGAGGTATTTACTTATTCATATTCATGGAGTGAGAGAATGAGATTTTATAGCTGTGCACCCTGCGTGGTGGTTTTAACAGAAACGGATGTTGAGGTTAAAATCAACGACACCCTGCCATTGTTATTACCGGCAAACCATCTGACGTTCCTTGCCTGTGATAACAACATTATTGATTTATCGCACCTAAACAATGAATTAGTTGCCCCTATCAGCCGGCCCGTCCTGAATGATTATCTTCAGTTTTTAAAGAGAGATTTAATACATATTCCCCCCTGGCCCCGACTGGCGACACCCGTAATATCCTGCTTTTGTCGAACACCGGAAGTATTTCGTCAAGCGGCGCTGCACAGCACCCTTGAAACATCAGAAAGTTGTGAAATTGAAAGAACCCGCGCTTTGCTGTTTACCGAGCTCTCACTCTTTCTTGATCATCCCGGTTTCATTGCGTTACTGATCCATATTCTTCGTAGCACTGTTAAAGAGCGCGTTTATCACATCATCCAAAATGATATTCATAAAGAATGGAGCTTAAGCCAGGTGGCCAGCGCCCTGTTTCTGAGCCCAAGCCTGTTAAAAAAGAAACTGAAAAATGAAAATACGAGTTATAGCCAAATCATTACTGATTGCCGAATGCGCTACGCCGCACGGCAGCTATTAATGGCGGACAAAAACATCTATCAAATTTCGCGATTATGCGGCTATCGAAGTACTTCCTATTTTATTTCGGTCTTTAAGACTTTTTATGGCACCACGCCACTGCATTATGTCACGCAATACCGCCAATAATATTGGCTTGCAGGTGTCGTTTCGATATTAGCGATAATAGTATCGGCAATAGCCATACTCCGCCGGGAACACTAAAATTACGCGCCTCGCGCAGTATTATTCCTGCTGAACCCCATCAGGAGGATGATTATGACGACCGATGCTGATGCGCACAAAGTGGGCCTGATTCCCGTCACGCTGATGGTTTCCGGGAATATTATGGGCTCAGGCGTTTTTTTATTACCAGCAAATCTCGCCGCGACCGGCGGGATTGCAATCTATGGATGGCTCGTCACCATTATCGGCGCGTTAGCGCTGTCGGTGGTTTATGCCAAGATGTCATTCTTAGACCCCAGCCCTGGCGGTTCATACGCCTACGCTCGCCGCTGTTTCGGGCCTTTTTTAGGCTACCAGACTAACGTTCTCTACTGGCTTGCCTGCTGGGTGGGGAACATCGCGATGGTGGTGATTGGAGTAGGCTATTTGAGCTACTTTTTCCCGATCCTCAAAGACCCGATAGTATTAACCCTCACCTGTGTCGCGATGCTGTGGATCTTTGTTTTGTTGAACATTGTCGGGCCGAAAATGATCACCCGCGTACAGGCGGTTGCGACCATCCTGGCGCTGATTCCGATTGTCGGGATTGCGGTCTTTGGCTGGTTTTGGTTTCGCGGTGAAACCTATATGGCCGCCTGGAATGTCAGCGGGCTCAACACGTTTGGCGCAATCCAGAGCACATTGAGCGTCACACTGTGGTCTTTTATTGGTGTTGAGAGCGCATCGGTTGCCGCTGGCGTGGTAAAAAACCCGAAACGCAATGTCCCTATCGCCACGATCGGCGGAGTGTTGATTGCCGCCGTCTGCTATGTGTTATCGACGACCGCAATCATGGGTATGATCCCCAACGCTGACCTGCGCGTCTCCGCGTCTCCCTTTGGCGATGCCGCGCGCATGGCGTTGGGGAACACCGCTGGGGCAATTGTCTCGTTCTGTGCGGCGGCCGGCTGCCTTGGTTCGCTCGGTGGCTGGACGTTACTTGCGGGTCAGACTGCGAAAGCGGCAGCTGACGACGATCTGTTTCCGCCTATTTTCGCCCGCGTAAACAAAGCCGGTACGCCCGTCGCCGGGTTGGTTATTGTTGGCGTACTGATGACTATCTTTCAGTTCAGCAGCATCTCGCCAAACGCGGCAAAAGAATTTGGCCTGGTATCGTCCGTTTCCGTGATCTTTACCCTGGTACCTTATCTTTATACTTGTGCAGCGTTGCTGTTACTTGGCCATGGTCACTTCGGTAACGCGCGACCGATGTATCTGCTGTTGACCTTTGTCGCCTTCATCTACTGCATTTGGGCCGTTGTGGGTTCTGGCGCGAAAGAGGTCATGGGGGCGTTCGTGACGCTGATGATCGTTACCGCACTTTACGCCATTAACTACAACCGCATTCATAAAAACCCCTACCCGCTGGATGCCCCAGTCAGCAAGGCGTGAATGAAATCGTTGAATGGGATGTGATTTGCAAACTGCAAATGCAAAAACGACGAAGGCCTGAATCATTGCTGATTCAGGCCTTCTGAATTGTGGCGGAACGGACGGGACTCGAACCCGCGACCCCCTGCGTGACAGGCAGGTATTCTAACCGACTGAACTACCGCTCCGCGTTGTGTTCCTGTTAGGGAACGAGGCGCATATTACGGATTGCGCCTGGTGGCGTCAACGCTTTTTCCGCTGTTTTGAATCGTTTGCTGCAAAAATCGCCCATGGGATGATTTTCTAACGATAACAAGACGATTTAGCCGCGCCAAAGGCAGCTTCCGCCTTTCTTCTGTACTAAATCGAGACGTGATTCATGCGCCATCAGCTCCTCATCACTGGCTAAAACAACGCGCAGCTTACTTGCCTGGCGCACAACGCGCTGGATCCCCGCCTCACCTGCCTGTGATTGCCCTTCGCCCTCCATCGAAAATTTCATCGATGTCTGGCCGCCTGTCATCATCAGATAAACATCGGCAAGGATTTGGGAGTCAAGTAATGCGCCGTGCAGCGTTCGCTTGCTGTTGTCGATTTCATAGCGCGAGCAGAGCGCGTCGAGGCTGTTGCGCTTGCCGGGGAACATCTTACGCGCCAGCGCGAGGCTATCGGTGACTTTACAAAAGGTGTCCGTTTTCGGGATACCGCGATTCAGCTTGCTGAATTCATAATCCATAAAGCCGATATCAAACGACGCGTTATGGATGACCAACTCCGCGCCGCGGATATAGTCGATGAATTCATCGGCGATGTCGGCGAAGGTTGGTTTATCCAGCAGGAACTCGTCGGCGATACCGTGAACGCCAAACGCTTCAGGATCGATCAACCGATCAGGCTTCAGGTAAATGTGATAGTTATTGCCGGTCAGACGGCGGTTTATCACCTCGACGGCACCGATTTCAATAATCTTGTGCCCTTCATAGTGAGCGCCGATTTGGTTCATACCGGTGGTTTCAGTATCGAGGACGATCTGTCGTGTAATTGCAGTGCTCATAGCGGCCATTTATGTCAGACTTGTCGTTTTCAACTCAGGAAGTCTACCAGAGATGCTTAAACAGGTAGAAATTTTCACCGACGGATCCTGTCTTGGCAATCCGGGTCCGGGTGGATATGGCGCGATTTTACGCTATCGCCAGCACGAAAGAACCTTTAGCGAAGGTTATCGCCTCACCACCAATAACCGCATGGAGTTGATGGCCGCCATTGTCGCGCTCGAAGGGTTAAAAGAGCATTGCGAAGTGGTGCTCAGCACCGACAGCCAGTACGTTCGCCAGGGGATCACGCAGTGGATCCATAACTGGAAAAAACGCGGCTGGAAAACGGCAGATAAAAAACCGGTTAAAAATGTCGACCTCTGGAAGCGGCTGGATGCGGCGCTCAGCCAGCACCAAATTCGCTGGGAGTGGGTAAAAGGCCACGCCGGTCACCCAGAAAACGAGCGCTGCGATGAACTGGCGCGCACGGCAGCAATGAACCCAACCCAGGAAGACATTGGCTACCAGCCGGAAACGCTGGCTTAAGATTGGCGCGTCGCGCCAACGGTTTGACGAACCGGGCTTTTGCTGCGGCTTTGCTTCATGGGGTTAAGCGTCAGCGGAATAGTGCGTTTGCGCGCGACAACCAACTGCATGCACCCCAGCGCTGGTAAGTGCGTGCTCAGCAGTTTACCGCCCTGCTTTGTCCAGGGCAGCACGCGAAAGCGGCTATAATGCAATACCTCGAAATTGAGCAGCGAAAGCCAGTCAAACTGGCGCATCAGGGTGAACATGCGGCTTTTAACAGCAGGGGATCGGCGGGCGAAAGGCACCGCTTTGCTGATCCCCAGCAGGCTGATGGGGTTGAAACCGCTCAATACCAGCCAGCCGTCATCAATCAATACGCGATCCACTTCCTGGAGCAGACGATGGGGATCGGGACACCAGGGAAGCGTGTGCGCCAGCAGGCAGGCGTCGACGGATTTCCCCGCAAACGGCAAATGCAGCGGATCGGCTCTGACTTGTGCCGGATCGCCTGCAAGGGAGACATTCACCTGGTGGGAGATTGCGCAGCTTTCAACATTGATTTCTGCGCTGAGATTGCCAATCTTGAGCAAGTGAAATCCATACATTTTCGCCAACCATGGCTTGAGCTCCTTTTCCAGCGCCTCGCGGTAATGCACGCCTTTGGGTAAATCATCCCAGCTTGCCGGTGCTACAAATGTTCGGGGAGTCCTTGCCGGTTTCATCACAACCTTCCGCCACGCTTTGAGAGGTAATTTATGAATCTTAACAGTATTCCCGCGTTTCAGGATAACTACATCTGGGTACTGAGCAACGATGACGGGCGCTGCCTGATTGTTGATCCGGGCGAAGCCGCGCCGATCCTGAAAGCTATCGATGAAAACCACTGGCAACCTGACGCTATCTTTCTTACCCATCATCACAATGATCACGTTGGCGGCGTGAAAGAACTGCGCGAACGCTTTCCTGATGTAGTGGTATATGGGCCAGCAGAGACACAAAATAAGGGCACTACGCAGGTCGTTGCTGAGGGCGATACGGTCGCTGTTTTGGGACACGAATTTTCTATTTTCGCGACGCCAGGTCACACTTTAGGACATATCTGTTTCTTCAGTTTTCCTTATCTGTTTTGCGGAGATACGCTGTTTTCCGGCGGCTGTGGAAGATTGTTTGAAGGGACGGCAAGCCAGATGTATCAATCCTTTTGCAAAATTAATGCGCTTCCCGACGACACCATCATTTGTTGCGCACATGAATACACTTTAGGGAATATGAAGTTTGCAGTTAGCGTTTTGCCAGAGGATCGCGCACTTAACGAATACTATAGAAAAGTGAGTGAGTTACGTGCGAAAAACCAAAAAACACTCCCCGTAACTCTGAAAAATGAGCGGGAAATTAATTTATTTCTACGTACGGAAGATGTTGATTTAATTAATGTAATTAATAAAGAAACAAATTTGCAACACCCTGAAGAGCGTTTTGCATGGTTAAGGGCTAAGAAAGATAACTTCTGACATTGCGGGTTGCCTTTTGCAAACATCGCCGTTATTATCGCTCGTCTTTTAAGCAACTACTATTGACACACACATGAAGGCAAAAGCGATATTATTCGCCTCTGTCCTGCTCGTGGGGTGCCAGGCGTCTAACCACGATGGCACGGTCCAACAGCACGCACAGAGCCTTTCTGCAGCTGGTCAAGGGGAAGCAGGGAAGTTTACAAGTCAGGCGCGGTGGATGGACGATGGAACACTCACCGCCCAGAGTAACAGTGACTTGTGGGCCTCCATTAGCGACGAGCTAAAGATGGGAATTCCGGAAAATACCCGGATTCGCGAACAGAAACTGAAGTATTTGAACAATAAGAGCTATCTCCACGATGTAACTTTACGGGCAGAGCCGTATATGTACTGGATAGCAGGGCAAGTTAAAAAACGTAATATGCCCATGGAACTGGTACTACTACCCATAGTGGAGAGCGCTTTTAACCCGCACGCAACGTCTGGTGCCAATGCCGCAGGCATTTGGCAAATCATACCGAGCACTGGGCGAAATTATGGTTTAAAACAGACACGCAGCTATGATGCGCGTCGTGATATTGTGGCCTCTACCACGGCCGCTCTCGACATGATGCAGCGTCTTAACCGTATGTTTGACGGCGACTGGTTACTGACGGTCGCTGCCTATAACAGCGGTGAAGGTCGCGTATTGAAGGCGATGAAAGCGAACAAAGCACGGGGTAAACCCACCGACTTCTGGTCTCTTTCATTACCTTACGAAACAAAGGTTTACGTGCCAAAAATGCTGGCGTTGAGCGATATTCTCAAAAACAGCAAGCGGTATGGCGTAAATCTGCCGACGCCGGATGAAAGCCGTGCGCTGGCGCGTGTCAGGCTGAGTAGCCCGGTAGAGGTGAATCAGTTGGCTGAAATGGCGGGAATTTCCGTGAACAAGCTGAAGGCGTTTAACGCAGGCGTTAAAGGCTCGACGCTAGGTTCAGCAGGTCCACAGTACGTGATGGTGCCGAAGAAACATGCAGATCAGCTGCGTGAATCGCTGGCATCCGGCGAAATCGCCGCCGTACAGCCGACGCTGATGGCGCAGAATACCTCACTGCCCAGCCGGAATTATAAGGTTCGCTCAGGCGATACACTTTCTGCCATCGCGTCACGCCTTGGCGTTACCACGAAGGATCTCCAGCAATGGAATAACCTTCGCGGTGCGAATCTGAAAGTGGGCCAGAACCTGACGGTTGGCGCAGGTAGCAGTGCGCAACGTCTTGCCAGCAATAGCGATAGCATTACCTATCGCGTGCGAAAAGGCGATTCGTTGTCCAGTATCGCGAAACGTCACGGCGTGAACATCAAAGATGTGATGCGCTGGAACACCGATACCGCCAACCTGCAGCCTGGCGATCAGATCACGCTTTTCGTGAAGAACAGCGCAACACCGGATTCCTGATTTAATCCGACAAAAAAAGCACCGTATTCCCCACGGTGCTTTTTTTTATCCTTTTTATGGTCTGCCGGGTGAAAACTCAACCAGCAGCGGATTGTGATCCGATGCGCGGGTCACCAGCACAGACGCTTCCTGCACGTTTAACCCCCGGTAGAACACAAAGTCCAGCGGCCGCCCAAACGCACGCCGACGGTTATCATCGGTAAAACGCACCTGCCGTAAAGACATGTCTCGCGCGAAGCGATAAAGCGCATTCATTCGCGGGCGGCTCCAGGCGTTGAAATCCCCGGCCATAATGACTGGCCCGGAATGGCGCTCGATCTGGTCGCCAATCGGCAGCAACTGCTTGCTGTAAACGTCCACGCCGAGACTGAAATTCACCGCATGCACATTGACCACCATCAGATTACGCAGATCAGGCAGCGGGTAAACCGTCACCAGGGCTGATTTCGCCAGCCGCAAAATGGGTTCGCGCTCGCGCAGCGGGCAGCAATAAACCGGATGTGCAGATGAAAGCGTCATTACGCCAGACGGGTGCTGCGGCAGAACAAACGCGGGAACCTGATCGGCGGCAAGATAGTTTGTGGTCGCGAACCGGACCAGCTCTGGCGTGGTCTGCGCTTCCTGGAGCAAAACCAGGTGCGCATCTTTGCCAAAGTTTTGCAGTACGGATAGCCATTCAGCACGCTGCTGCTTAAAGATATTCCACACCAGCACGCGGATTTTCTCATCACGGCTGAGGGGAACCCCCGCAGGCAACGCCTTACCAATACTCGCGAAAGACCCCGGCGGTAAAATGCGTTCCGCAGGCTGTCCGGCAACATATCGCATAGCATAAGTATTTTTTGGCACTTCAGCTTCAAACCTCTTTGATTTCCGCGCCCGGATCCAGGGGCGTCATTCAGTTATAGGGATTGTAGCCCAGAGTTTCAACGACCAATCGAGAGAAAAGCCGTTGGTTGTGGTGAGTGACACAGACAAAACGTGCCGGGCGTGGCGTCATAGCGGGTGGCATGGTTAAATACAGTCGCTTGAATAATATCGATGAAATGTTGCTACAGAGGCAATAATGAAAACCACCTCGGAAGAACTCGCGATTTTTGTCGCTGTCGTAGAAAGCGGCAGCTTTAGCCGGGCAGCGGAACGTTTAGGCCAGGCAAATTCGGCCATTAGCCGTGCAGTAAAGAAACTGGAAAATAAACTGGGTGTGAACCTGCTGAACCGAACAACTCGCCAACTTAGCCTCACCGAAGAAGGTGAGCGCTATTTTCGCCGCGTGCAAACGGTGCTACAGGAGATGGCAGCGGCAGAAACAGAAGTGATGGAGAATAAATCCGTACCGCGTGGCACATTGCGTATTGATGCCGCAACACCGGTTGTGTTGCATTTTTTGATGCCGCTGATTAAACCGTTTCGTGAACGCTACCCGGAAATCAATTTGTCGCTGGTCTCCAGCGAGACGTTTATCAACCTCATTGAGCGCAAAGTCGATGTGGCGATCCGCGTCGGCAAACTGACCGACTCCAGCCTACGCGCCCGCCCGCTGTTCAAAAGCTATCGCAAAATTATCGCCTCGCCTGATTACATTGCCCGTTACGGCAAACCGGAAACCGCCGAAGCTTTGCGTGACCATGTTTGTCTTGGCTTTACCGAACCGGTTTCACTGAACACGTGGCCGGTGGCCTCTGGCGATGGGCAACTGCTCGAAGTGACGCCGGAGATATCGTCCAACAGCGGTGAAACATTGAAACACCTGTGTTTGAGCGGAAACGGTATCGCCAGTTTATCGGACTATATGATCGACAAAGAGTTGGCGAGCGGTGAGTTGGTTGAGTTGCTGGCGGACAAACGTCTGCCAGTGGAGATGCCCTTTAGTGCCGTCTATTACAGCGATCGGGCGGTGAGTACGCGCATACGCGCTTTTATCGATTTCGTCAGCGAGCATGCCCCGCAGACGGGAGAATAACGAAAACGGGAGCCTTAGCTCCCGTTACGTTGCAGCTTAATCCCACTCTGGTGCAAGGCCTTCCGGGCTGACCAGACGGTCGTTGCAATCCAATTTGGCGATGTCCGCTTTATCTTGCGCATCCAGTTTCAGCGATTGCGCCAGCAGGTTACTCGCCAGGTTCTCACGCTTGGTAGAAGACGGAATCACCGCATAGCCTTCACCCATCGCCCAGGCCAGGATCACTTGCGCAGGTGTCGCGTTGTGTTTCTGCGCAATACGACCAATCACTTCATCTTTCAGCGCCTTGCCATACGCCAGCGTCATGTAAGAGGTGATATGGATACCGTGCAGTTTCGCCCAATCTGCCACTTTACGGTTTTGCAGATACGGTGACAGTTCAATCTGGTTAGTCGCGATATTTTCCGCACCGACAGCGGCAATAGCTTGCTCCATCAGCGGGATGGTGAAGTTAGAAATACCAATCTGGCGCGTCAGCCCCTGCTCTTTCGCTTTCATCAGTTGTTGCATGGAAACAGCAACCGGCACAGCTGCGCCCGGAGAAGGCCAGTGGATCAGCGTTAAATCAACGTAATCAGTGCCGAGTTTTTTCAGGCTCTCTTGCAGGCTTGGGATCAGCAGATCTTCTCCCAAGTTTTCAGTCCAGATTTTGGTGGTGATAAACAGTTCTTCACGCGCAACGCCGCTCTGTGCGAGCGCTTCGCCAATGGCGGCTTCGTTACCATAAATCTGTGCGGTATCAATAACGCGGTAGCCCAGTTCAAGGGCATTTTTCACCGATGCGATGACTGCTTCGTCAGTTAAACGGAAGGTACCAAGACCAAATGCAGGGATAGACATCAGAATTCCTCTTTTCGTCGTTTTCAAAACTCATGCCGCGATTATCCCTGGCTCACTAAGGCGGAAAAAGAGGCAAAAAAGCAGAGGATTTTTGCTGCAAGAGCAACAATGTGCCACGGCAACGGTGAATCGAGTAACTTGCATTTTGAAAGTCACTATGTCACTTTGTGCGCAGACGATAAACAACCTCCAGGCTCGATCATGAAAAATGAACCGCTTTGCCACGCTCCCTGCCCTATCGCCCGCAGTCTTGGGCGTATCGGTGATAGCTGGAGCATGATTATCTTGCGCGACGCGTTTGCCGGTTTTACGCGCTTCGATGAGTTTCAGAAAAGCGCCAACGTTGCGCCAAATATCCTCTCCCGCCGCCTGAAAGAGCTGGTTGATGACGGGCTGCTGGAAAAAGTGAGCTACAGTACAACGCCACCGCGCTATGAATACCATCTCACTGCGCGCGGTCATGATTTCCGCCCGGTGATCCTCGCCTTAGCGGAATGGGGCAATCGTTATTTTTCACCAGAAGGCGCGCAAATCCAGCTGGTTGAGCGTCAGACGCAGCGTCCTGTCGAAGCGATCATGGTCGACAAAGCCACCGGCGAGCCGATTACGCCAGAGAAATACGTTATGGTTCCCGGCCCAGCCGCTTCACCGGTTATCCATTACCGTCATGATTACCTGCAACGTAAATCCGACGGGGATAACGCGCAGAAATTCACACCGCAGCAGTATGTGAGTGTCGATCATGATGACAACCAATAAGAAAAAAGTGCTCACGCTTACGATACTCAGCGCGGCGCTGCTGGCCGTGGCCGCTTATGGGGTTTATTGGTGGCAAACCGGGCGCTTTATACAGTCAACCGATGATGCTTATGTCGGCGGCGATATCAGTGCGATTTCCAGCAAAGTTTCCGGGTATATTCAACAAATTGCCATTCAGGACAATATGCTCGTCAAGAAAGGCGATCTTTTAGTGCGCCTTGACGATCGCGATTACCAGGCGGCACTCGCCAAAGCGATGGGTGAAGTCGCGGCACAGCAAGCGGCACTGGCCGATATTGCCGCCACTCGCCAATTGCAACTGGCGACGATTGAAGGGTCAACGGCATCGTTGGCCGCTGCCAGGGCAACCAGCGAGAAATCCGCTAACGACAATCGACGCTATAGCGCGCTGGTGATGTCCAGCGCCGTTTCCGCGCAGATACGGGAAAACGCGGCGGCGGATTATCGCCGGGCGCGCGCCGAAGAGAATAAAGCGCACGCGGACAGCGCCGTTGCTGAACGTCAGCTTCTGGTGCTCGATGCCCGCCAACAGCAGGCACAGGCCGCCTTGATGCAGGCACAAGCCAATCTGGAAATGGCCCGGCTTAATCTCAGCTACACCGAAATTCGCGCGCCGTTTGATGGCGTGGTGGGTAATCGCCGTGCCTGGTCAGGTTCCTTTGTCAGCAGCGGAACGCAGCTCCTTTCGCTGGTGCCAGCGCAAGGTTTATGGGTGGAAGCCAATTTCAAGGAAAGCCAGCTTGCGCATATGCGTCCAGGCCAACCAGCAACTGTTGTTGCTGATGTGCTGCCCGGACGTACTTTTCATGGACATGTGTTGAGTGTCTCACCTGCGACGGGTTCGCGTTTTAGTATTCTCCCGGCGGAAAATGCGACCGGCAATTTCACTAAAATTGTTCAGCGAGTGCCGGTGCGCATCGCCCTGGAAGGTGAAGCCGCCAAACTTGACGTGCTGCGCCCGGGGTTTTCGGTCATCGTCACCGTCGATGAAAAGAGCACGCGATGAGTACCTCCGGCGCAGTACCGCTGTCGTCCGTTGTTTCCATGGCACTCAACCAAAAAGTATTCGCTTTCTCTACCATGTGCGTGGGCATGTTTATCGCACTGATTGATATTCAGATTGTTTCAGCCTCTTTGCGAAACATTGGCGGCGGCCTTTCTGCCGGAGACGATGAAACGGTTTGGGTGCAAACCAGCTATTTAATTGCCGAGATCATTATTATTCCCCTTTCCGGCTGGCTGGCCAGGGTGATGTCTACGCGCTGGCTGTTTGCCGCCTCGGCTGCGGGTTTCACCGTGATGAGCCTGCTGTGCGGATGGGCGTGGAATATCCAAAGTATGATCTTATTTCGCGCATTGCAGGGGCTGGCTGGCGGATCAATGATCCCGCTGGTGTTTACGACGGCATTCGCTTTTTTCGAAGGTAAACAACGGGTGATCGCTGCCGCAACCATTGGTGGGCTGGCATCGCTGGCCCCGACCCTCGGCCCAACGGTGGGTGGCTGGATCACCGATAACTTCAGTTGGCACTGGCTATTCTTTATCAATATTGTGCCGGGAATGTATATCGCCATTGCCGTACCGCTATTGGTAAAAATCGATACCCCAAATCTTTCGCTGCTGCGCGGCGCGGATTACCTCAGTATTTTGTTACTCGCCGTGTCGCTGGGTTGCCTGGAATATACGCTAGAAGAAGGGCCGCGCTGGGGCTGGTTTGATGACGACACGCTGGTGCTTACGGGCTGGATCGCACTGCTTTGCGGTGTTGCTTTTATCGTTCGCACATTACGCCATGCGCAGCCAGTTATGGACTTGCGCGCACTACAGGATCGCACTTTCACGCTGGGTTGCTACTTCTCGTTTATGGCAGGGGTAGGCATCTTTGCTACGATCTATCTAACGCCGCTGTTTCTTGGAATGGTTCGCGGTTTTAGCGCGCTGGAAATTGGTCTGGCCGTCTTTTCCACCGGTCTCTTTCAGGTGCTCTCCATACCGCTCTACGCCTGGGTTGCCAATCGCGTCGATTTACGCTGGTTGTTGATGGCAGGTCTGGTGGCGTTCGCCTTCTCCATGTACAGCTTTATTCCGCTGACTCACGAGTGGGGGGCGCGAGAACTGCTGTTACCGCAGGCGTTTCGCGGGCTGGCACAGCAATTTGCAATTGCGCCAGCCGTCACGCTCACTCTCGGTAGTTTGCCGCCTGCACGGCTGAAACTGGCATCCGGCCTGTTTAATTTGATGCGTAATCTCGGCGGCGCAATTGGTATTGCGCTTTGTGGTACGGTCATTAATAACCGTACCAATCTGCATTACAGCCGCCTTGCTGACCATCTCAACAATGCCAATCTTTCGGTAACGGAATTCGTTCAGGGAAGTACCCGTCAATTACTGAGTCAGGGTCTTGCGCCGGAGATTGCCGATAATGCCGCACTGAAGAATCTTTCCGCTCTGGCGTTACGGGAGGCGCGCACGCAGGCATTTTCAGATGCCTTTTATCTGATCATGATCGGCTTTTTGATTGCTGCGCTGCTTGTTCCCTTAATGAAAAAGCCGCAGACACCATGATATTCAGGAGAATTTATTATGAGCGTTTCACCAAAACGCATCGTCGTAACAGGAATGGGGATCGTCAGCCCGCTGGGCTGCGGCGTATCGCATGTTTGGCAGTCGCTGTTGCAAGGCAAGTCAGGGATTTCCCGGCTTGATGACGCGATCGTCGAGAATATTCCATGCAAAGTCGCCGGACAGATTCCTTCGATTGAACAGGATCCCGAACACGGTTTTGATCCTTTGGTTGCGATTGCGGCGAAAGAACGCAAAAAAATGGACCGCTTTATCGAGCTCGCGCTGGTTGCCGCACAGGAAGCACTGACACAGGCCGACTGGTTCCCACAGGATCAAGCGGAAAAGGATCGTACCGCGACGGTGATTGCTACTGGTATCGGTGGATTTAACGAAATCGCCAATGCGGTACACACAACAGATTTACGTGGGCCCCGCCGGCTTTCTCCTTTCACCATCCCTTCGTTTCTTGCCAATCTGGCTGCCGGACATGTTTCAATAGCACATGGTTTTCGTGGCCCCATCGGCGCGCCAGTTACGGCGTGTGCCGCTGGAGCGCAGGCAATTGGCGATGCGGCGCGAATGATCCGCAGTGGTGAAGCCGATATTGCACTCTGTGGAGGGAGCGAAGCCGCGATCCACCGGGTTAGCCTTGCGGGGTTTGCTGCTGCAAGAGCGTTATCGAGCGGTTTTAATGATGATCCATCGGCAGCATCACGCCCTTTTGACCGCGATCGTGACGGGTTTGTGATGGGCGAAGGCGCTGGGTTGCTGGTTATCGAATCCCTGGAGCATGCTATTGCGCGTGGTGCCACACCGCTAGCGGAACTGGTGGGATACGGAACCAGCGCAGATGCTTATCATCTCACCGCTGGGCCAGAAGATGGCAACGGCGCTAAGAGGGCGATGGAAGTGGCCATTCGTCAGGCAGGCATTACCGCTGCGGATATTCAGCATATTAATGCGCATGCCACTTCAACGCAGGTGGGTGATAAAGGCGAATTGGCCGCAATAAAAGGATTGTTTGGAACAACAAGCCAAGTAGCCATTACGTCGACGAAATCCGCTACAGGTCATTTATTGGGTGCTGCGGGCGGGATTGAAGCTATTTTCACTATTCAAGCTTTGCGTGAGCAGAGGGTTCCACCGACGTTGAATTTGCATCATCCTGACGCGGATGCTGAAGGACTGAATCTGGTCGCGTTAACGGCTAAAGCGGTCGAGATGCGCTATGCGTTATCGAACGGGTTTGGTTTTGGCGGCGTTAATGCCAGCTTGCTGCTGAAACGCTGGGAATAACGCTGAATAAAGGGCTTAACGGTCTGTTTTGATACAAACAGCAGACGAAAAAAAACCGTATCTCGTGAGAGATACGGTTCTTAAATAAGTGGCGGAACGGACGGGACTCGAACCCGCGACCCCCTGCGTGACAGGCAGGTATTCTAACCGACTGAACTACCGCTCCACCGAATTTTTTCACAACCACCGGTTTGTTGCCCCGGTTTTCACTGCAATTTGATGCCTGGCAGTTCCCTACTCTCGCATGGGGAGACCCCACACTACCATCGGCGCTACGGCGTTTCACTTCTGAGTTCGGCATGGGGTCAGGTGGGACCACCGCGCTAGTGCCGCCAGGCAAATTCTGTTTACCGCATGCAGACTTCTCCTCCGCACCCGGCTTTATCTGTATCAGGCTGAAAATCTTCTCTCTCTCACACCAAAACATCTTCGGCGTTGTAAGGTTAAGCCTCACGGTTCATTAGTACCGGTTAGCTCAACGCATCGCTGCGCTTACACACCCGGCCTATCAACGTCGTCGTCTTCAACGTTCCTTCAGGAGACTTTAAGTCTCAGGGAGAACTCATCTCGGGGCAAGTTTCGTGCTTAGATGCTTTCAGCACTTATCTCTTCCGCATTTAGCTACCGGGCAGTGCCATTGGCATGACAACCCGAACACCAGTGATGCGTCCACTCCGGTCCTCTCGTACTAGGAGCAGCCCCCCTCAGTTCTCCAGCGCCCACGGCAGATAGGGACCGAACTGTCTCACGACGTTCTAAACCCAGCTCGCGTACCACTTTAAATGGCGAACAGCCATACCCTTGGGACCTACTTCAGCCCCAGGATGTGATGAGCCGACATCGAGGTGCCAAACACCGCCGTCGATATGAACTCTTGGGCGGTATCAGCCTGTTATCCCCGGAGTACCTTTTATCCGTTGAGCGATGGCCCTTCCATTCAGAACCACCGGATCACTATGACCTGCTTTCGCACCTGCTCGCGCCGTCACGCTCGCAGTCAAGCCAGCTTATGCCATTGCACTAACCTCCTGATGTCCGACCAGGATTAGCTGACCTTCGTGCTCCTCCGTTACGCTTTAGGAGGAGACCGCCCCAGTCAAACTACCCACCAGACACTGTCCGCAACCCGGTTCACGGGTCCACGTTAGAACATCAAACATTAAAGGGTGGTATTTCAAGGTCGGCTCCACGCAGACTGGCGTCCACGCTTCAAAGCCTCCCACCTATCCTACACATCAAGGCTCAGTGTTCAGTGTCAAGCTATAGTAAAGGTTCACGGGGTCTTTCCGTCTTGCCGCGGGTACACTGCATCTTCACAGCGAGTTCAATTTCACTGAGTCTCGGGTGGAGACAGCCTGGCCATCATTACGCCATTCGTGCAGGTCGGAACTTACCCGACAAGGAATTTCGCTACCTTAGGACCGTTATAGTTACGGCCGCCGTTTACCGGGGCTTCGATCAGGAGCTTCGCTTGCGCTGACCCCATCAATTAACCTTCCGGCACCGGGCAGGCGTCACACCGTATACGTCCACTTTCGTGTTTGCACAGTGCTGTGTTTTTAATAAACAGTTGCAGCCAGCTGGTATCTTCGACTGGTTTCAGCTCCGTGAGCAAGTCACTTCACCTACGCACCAGCGTGCCTTCTCCCGAAGTTACGGCACCATTTTGCCTAGTTCCTTCACCCGAGTTCTCTCAAGCGCCTTGGTATTCTCTACCTGACCACCTGTGTCGGTTTGGGGTACGATTTCGTGTTACCTGATGCTTAGAGGCTTTTCCTGGAAGCAGGGCATTTGTCACTTCAGCACCGTGGTGCCTCGTCATCACGCCTCAGTGTTAAAAACAACCGGATTTACCTGGTCGTTCCACCTGCACGCTTAAACCGGGACAACCGTCGCCCGGCCGACATAGCCTTCTCCGTCCCCCCTTCGCAGTAACACCAAGTACAGGAATATTAACCTGTTTCCCATCGACTACGCCTTTCGGCCTCGCCTTAGGGGTCGACTCACCCTGCCCCGATTAACGTTGGACAGGAACCCTTGGTCTTCCGGCGAGCGGGCTTTTCACCCGCTTTATCGTTACTTATGTCAGCATTCGCACTTCTGATACCTCCAGCATGCCTCACGACACACCTTCAACGGCTTACAGAACGCTCCCCTACCCAACAACGCATAAGCGTCGCTGCCGCAGCTTCGGTGCATGGTTTAGCCCCGTTACATCTTCCGCGCAGGCCGACTCGACCAGTGAGCTATTACGCTTTCTTTAAATGATGGCTGCTTCTAAGCCAACATCCTGGCTGTCTGGGCCTTCCCACATCGTTTCCCACTTAACCATGACTTTGGGACCTTAGCTGGCGGTCTGGGTTGTTTCCCTCTTCACGACGGACGTTAGCACCCGCCGTGTGTCTCCCGTGATAACATTCTCCGGTATTCGTAGTTTGCATCGGGTTGGTAAGCCGGGATGGCCCCCTAGCCGAAACAGTGCTCTACCCCCGGAGATGAATTCACGAGGCGCTACCTAAATAGCTTTCGGGGAGAACCAGCTATCTCCCGGTTTGATTGGCCTTTCACCCCCAGCCACAGGTCATCCGCTAATTTTTCAACATTAGTCGGTTCGGTCCTCCAGTTAGTGTTACCCAACCTTCAACCTGCCCATGGCTAGATCACCGGGTTTCGGGTCTATACCCTGCAACTTAACGCCCAGTTAAGACTCGGTTTCCCTTCGGCTCCCCTATACGGTTAACCTTGCTACAGAATATAAGTCGCTGACCCATTATACAAAAGGTACGCAGTCACCCCATTAATGAGGCTCCCACTGCTTGTACGTACACGGTTTCAGGTTCTCTTTCACTCCCCTCGCCGGGGTTCTTTTCGCCTTTCCCTCACGGTACTGGTTCACTATCGGTCAGTCAGGAGTATTTAGCCTTGGAGGATGGTCCCCCCATATTCAGACAGGATACCACGTGTCCCGCCCTACTCTTCGAGCTCACAGCATGTGCATCTTCGTGTACGGGGCTTTCACCCTGTATCGCGCGACTTTCCAGACGCTTCCACTGACACACAAACTGATTCAGGCTCTGGGCTGTTCCCCGTTCGCTCGCCGCTACTGGGGGAATCTCGGTTGATTTCTTTTCCTCGGGGTACTTAGATGTTTCAGTTCCCCCGGTTCGCTTCACAGCACTATGGATTCATGCTGTGATGATGCACCTGAGTGCACCGGGTTTCCCCATTCGGACATCGCCGGCTATAACGGTTCATATCACCTTACCGGCGCTTTTCGCAGATTAGCACGTCCTTCATCGCCTCTGACTGCCAGGGCATCCACCGTGTACGCTTAGTCGCTTAACCTCACAACCCGAAGATGTTTCTTACGCATCATCACGTTGCGAAAATTTGAGAGACTCACGGAACAGTTCGCACTGCTCCGCGTTTCAATTTTCAGCTTGATCCAGATTTTTAAAGAGCAAAACTTCGCAGCACACACAGAATGTGTACTCTGAAGTTTTCTTGTACCGAACAGTAAAGGATGGTGGAGCTATGCGGGATCGAACCGCAGACCTCCTGCGTGCAAAGCAGGCGCTCTCCCAGCTGAGCTATAGCCCCATCGTAGTCAAACCTCATGAACCGGAATTTCTGGTGAGGCAGGGCGAGGTGGCACGAAGCATACTGAAGTATGCGAGTGTCGCCGCAACGCAGCATCAGCAGAAATTTGGTAGGCCTGAGTGGACTTGAACCACCGACCTCACCCTTATCAGGGGTGCGCTCTAACCACCTGAGCTACAAGCCTGCAGAGATTTTTTACTGCTCGTTTTTCATCAGACAATCTGTGTGGGCACTGCAGGGGCAGGTTCTTTCAGGTAAGGAGGTGATCCAACCGCAGGTTCCCCTACGGTTACCTTGTTACGACTTCACCCCAGTCATGAATCACAAAGTGGTAAGCGCCCTCCCGGAGGTTAAGCTACCTACTTCTTTTGCAACCCACTCCCATGGTGTGACGGGCGGTGTGTACAAGGCCCGGGAACGTATTCACCGTGACATTCTGATTCACGATTACTAGCGATTCCGACTTCATGGAGTCGAGTTGCAGACTCCAATCCGGACTACGACGCACTTTATGAGGTCCGCTTGCTCTCGCGAGGTCGCTTCTCTTTGTATGCGCCATTGTAGCACGTGTGTAGCCCTGGTCGTAAGGGCCATGATGACTTGACGTCATCCCCACCTTCCTCCAGTTTATCACTGGCAGTCTCCTTTGAGTTCCCGGCCGGACCGCTGGCAACAAAGGATAAGGGTTGCGCTCGTTGCGGGACTTAACCCAACATTTCACAACACGAGCTGACGACAGCCATGCAGCACCTGTCTCACAGTTCCCGAAGGCACCCCGGCATCTCTGCCAGGTTCTGTGGATGTCAAGACCAGGTAAGGTTCTTCGCGTTGCATCGAATTAAACCACATGCTCCACCGCTTGTGCGGGCCCCCGTCAATTCATTTGAGTTTTAACCTTGCGGCCGTACTCCCCAGGCGGTCGACTTAACGCGTTAGCTCCGGAAGCCACGCCTCAAGGGCACAACCTCCAAGTCGACATCGTTTACGGCGTGGACTACCAGGGTATCTAATCCTGTTTGCTCCCCACGCTTTCGCACCTGAGCGTCAGTCTTCGTCCAGGAGGCCGCCTTCGCCACCGGTATTCCTCCAGATCTCTACGCATTTCACCGCTACACCTGGAATTCTACCTCCCTCTACGAGACTCAAGCCTGCCAGTTTCGAATGCAGTTCCCAGGTTGAGCCCGGGGATTTCACATCCGACTTGACAGACCGCCTGCGTGCGCTTTACGCCCAGTAATTCCGATTAACGCTTGCACCCTCCGTATTACCGCGGCTGCTGGCACGGAGTTAGCCGGTGCTTCTTCTGCGGGTAACGTCAATGAAAATGGTTATTAACCATTCCCCCTTCCTCCCCGCTGAAAGTACTTTACAACCCGAAGGCCTTCTTCATACACGCGGCATGGCTGCATCAGGCTTGCGCCCATTGTGCAATATTCCCCACTGCTGCCTCCCGTAGGAGTCTGGACCGTGTCTCAGTTCCAGTGTGGCTGGTCATCCTCTCAGACCAGCTAGGGATCGTCGCCTAGGTGAGCCTTTACCCCACCTACTAGCTAATCCCATCTGGGCACATCTGATGGCAAGAGGCCCGAAGGTCCCCCTCTTTGGTCTTGCGACGTTATGCGGTATTAGCTACCGTTTCCAGTAGTTATCCCCCTCCATCAGGCAGTTTCCCAGACTTTACTCACCCGTCCGCCACTCGTCAGCGAAGCAGCAAGCTGCTTCCTGTTACCGTCCGACTTGCATGTGTTAGGCCTGCCGCCAGCGTTCAATCTGAGCCATGATCAAACTCTTCAATTTAAGTTTGATGCTCACTGAATTAAACTTCGTAATGAATTACGTGTTCACCCGTGAGACTTGGTATTCATTTAGCGTCTTGCGACGTTCAAGAATCCATATCCCCTGAGTGCCCACACAGATTGTCTGATAAATTGTTAAAGAGCAGTTGCGACGCGCCCTGGCGCTCTGTCGCGAGGTGGCGTATGTTACGCTTTCCTCTTTCAGAGTCAACCCTGATTTTCAGGATTTTTTCTCTTTCGACTTAACGCCACTGCGTGATGTTCTTCGCTAGCGCCGTGTCGATGGAGGCGCATTATAGGGAGCCGGAGAGGAATGACAAGCGGAAAAATGCATTTTTATTTCAACCGCTCATCTTTTCGTCATAACGGTTATTTTTGGTGCTTTTTGATGGTTTCAGGCAGCTCTGCGAGACTATTTATCACCCAATCGGCACTATTTTCGGCTTCCAGGGTTACAGGCTTACCGCTACGCACCAGCACTTTTGTACCGACTTGCGCAGCCGCCGCCGCCTGCATATCTTCAACTTTATCGCCAACCATATAAGAAGCAGCCATATCAATGTGCAGAAAATCGCGTGCAGAGATCAGCATCCCCGGATGCGGCTTACGACAATCACAGACCTGGCGAAACTCTTCTACCGTTCCTTGCGGATGATGCGGGCAATAATAGATACCATCTAAATCCACCCCACGGTCAGCCAAAGACCAGTCCATCCATTCAGTCAATGTTTCAAATTGCGCTTCGGTGAATTTGCCACGCGCAATACCGGACTGGTTAGTCACCAGCACCAACGCATAACCCATTTCTTTTAGTTCGCGCATGGCATCAATGACGCCATCAATAAATTCGAAGTTATCGATCTCATGGACGTAGCCGTGATCGACATTAATTGTGCCATCACGATCGAGAAAAATAGCGGGTACTAAGGTTGCCACGGGTTTGCTCCTGAAAAAGGCATATTCTATTAGTATCTCATGTTTCGCTACGCAGGAAAGTGCTCATCGTTCAGCGCGACATTGATTTAGACGTCTGGATGCCTTACCATCCGCTGTGTTTACGGCTTATATCCCGTAGCGGCAGAACAAAATGCCACGGCTAACTCTTATACGATAAAAATAATCTGATGATTAAACTTTCGAATATCACCAAAGTGTTCCAGCAGGGAAACCGCACTATTCAGGCGCTGAATAACGTCAGCCTGCATGTTCCCGCTGGTCAAATTTATGGCGTCATTGGCGCGTCCGGTGCCGGGAAAAGTACGCTCATTCGCTGCGTAAACCTGCTCGAGCGTCCGTCGCAAGGCAGTGTTCTGGTTGACGGCCAGGAACTGACCCAACTCTCAGAAGCTGAATTGACCAAAGCGCGTCGTCAAATCGGCATGATCTTCCAACACTTCAATTTGCTCGCCTCGCGTACTGTGTTCGGCAACGTCGCATTACCGCTTGAGCTGGATAACACCCCGCGCGACGAGATCAATCGCCGGGTAAAAGAACTTCTCGACTTGGTTGGTCTGAGCGATAAGCACGACAGCTACCCGGCCAACCTTTCCGGCGGGCAAAAACAGCGTGTGGCAATTGCCCGTGCGCTGGCCAGCAACCCGAAAGTGCTGTTATGTGACGAAGCCACCAGCGCGCTCGATCCGGCAACCACCCGTTCCATTCTCGAATTATTGAAAGACATTAACCGCCGTCTGGGTCTGACCATCCTATTGATCACCCATGAGATGGACGTTGTTAAACGGATTTGTGATTGCGTGGCAGTGATCAGTAATGGTGAGTTAATTGAGCAAGACACGGTGAGTGAAGTCTTCTCCCACCCGAAAACACCGCTGGCGCAGCAGTTTATTCAATCCACGCTGCATCTGGATATCCCAGAAGATTATCTGCAACGTTTGCAGGCTGAACCGCAAGCTGACAGCGTGCCGATGCTGCGTATGGAATTTACCGGTCAGTCAGTCGATGCTCCGCTGCTGTCAGAAACCGCGCGTCGTTTCAATGTAAACAACAACATTATTAGCGCGCAGATGGATTACGCAGGCGGCGTGAAGTTCGGCATTATGCTGACGGAAATGCACGGCGCAGCGCAGGATACGCAAGCCGCCATCGCCTGGCTGCAAGAACACCATGTAAAAGTAGAGGTACTCGGTTATGTCTGAGGCAATGATATGGCTGTTTGCTCGCAGCATCTGGGAAACGTTGTTTATGACCTTTGCCTCTGGCCTGCTGGGTTTCGCCGTCGGTTTGCCATTCGGCGTATTGCTCTACGTCACGCGTCCGGGTCAAATCATGCAGAACCCGAGCCTGTACCGCGTGATCTCAGCATTGGTGAATATCTTCCGCTCCATTCCGTTTATCATTTTGCTGGTATGGATGATTCCATTCACCCGCATTATTGTTGGCACCTCAATTGGCCTGTACGCCGTTATCGTTCCGCTGACCGTGGGTGCGGCTCCGTTTATCGCCCGTATGGTGGAAAACACGCTACTTGAGCTACCAGCCGGTCTGATTGAAGCGTCCCGCGCCATGGGCGCAACACCGATGCAGATTATTCGCAAGGTACTGCTGCCGGAAGCGCTGCCGGGCTTGATTAATGCTGCGACCATCACACTTATCACGCTGGTCGGTTACTCCGCGATGGGCGGCGCAGTAGGTGCTGGCGGCCTGGGACAGTTGGGTATCCAGTACGGCTATGTGACCTATAACCCATTAGTAATGAATACCGTGTTGGTATTACTCGTAGTTTTGGTTTACTTAATTCAGTTCGCTGGCGATCGTATCGTCCGGGCTGTGACGCACAAATAACGTTACACACAACATAACGACTCTGATAGTAAGGAAAAACTGATGGCTTTTAAATTCAAGACCTTTGCAGCGGTTGGCGCTCTGCTGGGTTCCCTGGCACTGGTTGGTTGCGGCCAGGATGAAAAAGATCCGAATCACATCAAAGTCGGTGTGATTGTGGGTGCTGAACAGCAGGTTGCTGAAGTTGCCCAGAAAGTGGCGAAAGAGAAATATGGCCTTGATGTTGAACTGGTAACGTTCAACGATTACGTGCTGCCGAACGAAGCGCTGAGCAAAGGCGATATTGATGCCAACGCTTTCCAGCATAAACCGTACCTCGATCAGCAGATCAAAGATCGTGGCTTCAAACTGGTACCGGTCGGTAACACCTTCGTTTACCCGATCGCCGGTTATTCAAAAAAAATCAAAGCGCTGTCTGAACTGCAAGACGGTTCTCAGGTAGCGGTACCGAATGATCCGACTAACCTCGGCCGTTCTCTGCTGCTGTTGCAGAAACAAGGTTTGATCAAACTGAAAGACGGCGTTGGTCTGCTGCCGAGCGTGCTGGACGTGACAGAAAACCCGAAAAACCTGAAGATTGTTGAGCTGGAAGCACCACAGCTGCCGCGCTCTCTGGATGACGCGCAGATCGCGCTGGCGGTAATCAACACCACTTACGCCAGCCAGATCGGCCTGACACCGGAAAAAGACGGCATCTTCGTTGAAGACAAAGATTCTCCGTACGTGAACCTGATCGTGGCTCGCGAAGATAACAAAGACGCGGAAAACGTGAAGAAATTCGTGCAGGCTTTCCAGTCTGACGAAGTGAGCGACGCGGCCAATAAGGTGTTCAACGGCGGCGCAGTGAAAGGCTGGTAATCTCCTCAGTCTGTAATATCATTCAAGGCGGGCGAAAGCCCGCCTTGTCATTTGTGCACGCGCCTGATTCAATAAGCGGCGTTTAGATAATTACTTTGAGGATAAATTATGCGTGCTTTACCGATCTGTTTATTAGCACTCATGCTAAGCGGCTGTTCTTTGCTAAGCAGATCTCCTGTCGAACCAGTGAAAAGTACCGCATCTGCGCCAAGAGCAGAGCCGGAAAAACCAAAAGTGACGCGCCCTGCCCCGGTTCGCATCATCACCGACGCAGAAGAGTTAGTTGGTAAACCTTTCCGCGACTTGGGTGAAGTGACTGGCGAATCCTGCCAGGCCAGCAATCAAGATTCCCCGCCGAACATCCCAACCGCTCGCAAACGTATGCAAATCAACGCATCGAAAAAAGCCAAAGCGAATGCCGTGCTGCTGCATAGCTGCGAAGTCACCAGCGGTACGCCGGGCTGTTACCGCCAGGCGATCTGCGTGGGTTCTGCCCTGAATATTTCGGCCAAATGAGTACATTTGCTTTCGAGCAAATAGGTGTCATTCGATCACCTTATAAAGAGAAGTTTGCCGTTCCGCGCCAACCTGGTCTGGTGAAACACGGTGGCGGTGAACTTCACTTGCTTCCTCCTTACAATCAGCCCGACGCGGTTCGCGGCCTGGAAGCGTTCAGCCATTTGTGGGTGCTTTTTGTTTTTCATCAGACGATGGAAGGCGGCTGGCGACCCACGGTACGCCCACCGCGCCTGGGGGGCAATGCCAGAATGGGTGTGTTTGCGACGCGCTCGACGTTTCGGCCCAATCCCATCGGCATGTCACTGGTCGAGCTACACGGCATTCGCTGCCATAAAGATCAGGTGATACTGCAATTGGGCAGCCTCGATTTGGTCGATGGCACGCCGGTTGTGGATATAAAACCGTATCTGCCGTTTGCTGAAGCCTTGCCTGACGCGCAAGCCAGTTATGCTCAGCATGCCCCGGTCGCGGACATACCCGTCGCCTTTACGTCGGATGTCGAGGCGCAGCTTTCCCGCCTGGAAACGCGCTATCCCCATTTCAGGGCGTTTTTGCGAGACGTGCTGGCGCAAGATCCGCGTCCTGCGTATCGCAAAGAAGAGGAGCACGGAAAAACATACGCCGTCTGGCTGCATGATTTTAATGTGCGCTGGCGCGTTACCGAGAGCGGGTTCGAGGTGTTTGCCCTCGAAGCACGCTAATTTTATCCCCCTCTCTTTTGGCATCTCTGCCAGGCTGATAAACTAAACCACTTTTTTGTGTCAGGCCTGCCTTAGGCCTGCTCCAATTGTCCAAATGGAATCGTAACAACATGCGTACTAGCCAATACTTGCTCTCCACTCTGAAGGAGACGCCTGCCGACGCCGAAGTCATCAGCCACCAGCTGATGCTGCGCGCCGGGATGATCCGCAAACTGGCCTCCGGGTTGTACACCTGGTTGCCGACCGGTCTGCGCGTTCTGAAAAAAGTCGAAAACATCGTGCGTGAAGAGATGAACAACGCCGGTGCGATTGAGGTGTCCATGCCAGTAGTGCAGCCCGCCGATCTGTGGCAGGAAAGCGGCCGTTGGGAGCAGTATGGCCCGGAGTTGCTGCGTTTTGTTGATCGCGGCGATCGTCCGTTTGTTCTCGGCCCAACGCACGAAGAGGTCATCACGGATCTGATCCGTAATGAGCTGAACTCGTACAAACAGCTGCCGCTGAACTTCTTCCAGATCCAGACCAAGTTTCGCGATGAAGTGCGTCCGCGTTTCGGCGTGATGCGCTCGCGCGAATTCCTGATGAAAGATGCTTACTCTTTCCATACTTCTCAGGAATCGCTGCAAGAAACGTATGACGCGATGTACGCCGCCTACAGCAAAATCTTCAGCCGCATGGGCCTGGATTTCCGTGCGGTACAGGCAGATACCGGCTCGATTGGCGGTAGCGCATCCCATGAATTCCAGGTTCTGGCACAGAGCGGCGAAGATGATGTGATCTTCTCTGACTCGTCCGATTTCGCAGCCAACATTGAGTTTGCTGAAGCGCTGGCGCCGAAAACTCCACGCGCGGCGGCAACCCAGGAAATGACGCTGGTTGATACGCCGAACGCGAAAACCATTGCCGAGCTGGTTGAGCAGTTCGACCTGCCGATTGAAAAAACCGTGAAAACCCTGCTGGTGAAAGCCGTAGAGGATAGCGCATACCCGCTGGTTGCGCTGCTGGTTCGTGGCGATCACGAGCTAAACGAAGTGAAAGCGGAAAAACTGCCGCAGGTCGCCAGCCCGTTGACCTTTGCGACCGAAGCGGAAATCCGTGCCGTTGTGAATGCAGGTCCGGGTTCGCTGGGTCCGGTGAATATGCCGATTCCGGTGGTGATTGACCGTACCGTCGCGGCGATGAGCGATTTCTCCGCTGGCGCCAACATTGATGGCAAACATTACTTTGGCATCAACTGGGATCGCGATGTCGCGACACCGGAAGTGGCGGATATCCGTAATGTTGTTGCAGGCGATCCGAGCCCAGATGGCAATGGTACGCTGCTTATCAAACGCGGTATCGAAGTCGGTCATATCTTCCAGCTGGGAACCAAATATTCCCAGGCGCTGAATGCTGCCGTTCAGGGTGAAGATGGCCGTAATCAGATTCTGACCATGGGCTGTTACGGTATCGGTGTGACGCGCGTTGTCGCGGCGGCGATCGAGCAGAACAACGACGAGCGCGGCATCATTTGGCCAGACGCCATTGCACCGTTCCAGGTTGCTCTGCTGCCGATGAACATGCACAAGTCTTACCGTGTGCAGGAACTGGCAGAAAAACTCTACGCTGAACTGCGCGCACAGGGCATCGAAGTGCTGATGGACGATCGTAAAGAGCGTCCGGGCGTAATGTTTGCGGATATGGAACTGATTGGTATCCCGCATACCGTGGTGATTGGCGATCGCAACCTCGACAACGACGATATCGAATACAAATACCGTCGTAACGGCGAGAAGCAGCTGATCAAAACCGGGGATATTCTCGATTACCTGGTGAAAGCCATTAAAGGCTAAATACGAAGCAAACAAAAAAGCCCCGATTTTTCGGGGCTTTTTTATGGCGCTAACGCTTAATCATCACAATCTTTGTTCGCGCTGAACTTACCTTTGTTATTCGTCACCAGCACTTTTTGTGCCGCGCCGGTATCCGGGTTCGGTTCTAACGCAAAATGCCCTTCCACCACCAGCAGGATCGGTTTCGTTTCGGTGCCGCGCGCCGCAGCGTAATCGCGCTCAAGCTGCGCATTACTGGCAACCGCCACCTGTTTGCCCGTGGCGCAATCGGTGAATACCGCCGCATCCGCCATGTACATATACTTCCCGCGCATCGCCATCGGCGTCGCCGGCAGCGCAGCTTTCACCGGTTGTAAGGTGTAATTAAGTTGCGAGCGGATAGGGTTGCCTTGCTGATCCAGCATCTCAAGCGCTTCGCCCTTGGCGCGAAAATAGGTTTTATCGCCATGGGTATCGGTAAGGATTAACTTGTCCGCTGTACGCGCCCAGTTGCCATAGGAACCAAACACCGACGGCGCTTTCCCGCCCAGATAGCGTTGGTTCATCACCCAGCTACCGTCTTTTTCCAGAAACAGCGAAGTTTCAATCCCTTCACAGTCGGCGCAGGGCAACACGCCGCGCCAGCTTTGCTGCATAGGTTTTAGCTCTTCCACCTGCGTTGGCTGCACCGTTTCGAACTCACCACGGTGGTTACAGCCGAAAAGGGTAAAGAGCGTACATCCTGCCATGACGGCCAAAATCGCTTTTTTCACACTCCGTTCCTTATGCACTGTTCTGTTATTGCCCATCAACCCTCATGGCGACGAACTTTCCCGCGTAGCGCTTTTACCGACGACTTTTGCGACTTGGTCGCTAACCGGCGCTCTTTCGATGCGCGGGTCGGGCGCGTTGCCCGGCGGCTTTTCTGCACTACGGTTAATTCTTTGATGAGCGCGACCAGGCGAGCAACCGCCGCTTCGCGGTTCATCTCCTGGCTGCGGTATTCCTGCGCTTTGATAATGACGTAGCCTTCGCTGCTGATTAAATGGTGCGAGGCTTCAAGCAGGTGCGCCTTGTAATACTCTGGCAGGCTTGAGGCGCGAATGTCAAAACGCAGATGAATGGCGGTTGAGCTTTTATTGACGTGCTGCCCACCCGCGCCCTGCGCCCGCACAGCGGTGATTTCCAGTTCTTCGTCGGCAATGGAAACCGAACGGGAAATTTCAATCATGAATGCTGCTGCCAGGTTTCAAAGTGGAACTCCAGGTTTTGGCTCTCATCAGATAGCCAGATGGCATCATCCTGCAAGGTGGCCTGTATCGTCATGGTGCGATCGTTAGCAAACGCACTGAGCGCCGCCAGTTGCGCATCATCCAGATACCAAATACTCAGATTGCTGAACGAAGCACAACGTGACTGGTTCTGCTGCCACCAGATTTGCGCCGCCCGGGAATTATAGGTGAACAACGCCACTTCTTTCGCCTGGTTGCACGCTTTCTTAAGCCGCTTTTCGTCAGGCAAACCCAGCTCGATCCACAGATCAATACCGAGATAATCATTGCGCAGCCAGGCTTCCGGCTCATCGTCGGCGCTCAGCCCACGGGTGAATTGCAAACGCTCGTCGGCGTATTTGATCCACGCCAGCAAACGCAGCATCATGCGTTCTTGCGTTTCGGAAGGATGGCGGGCCAGCGTCAATGTGGCATCTAAAAACTGGTTACGATCCAGATCGGCAACATTCACCGTCGCTTTATAAATTGTCGCTTTTAATGCCATTACACCACTCCTTCATAAAATGGCCGCTATTGTAGCGAATATAAGCATAAAGCGCTGTTATCTCTTGCCGCAGGGGATATTCATCACGCTGATAATGCCAAACAAGCTGTGGTATAGTCACCTTGCTAAACAGAGTTTAACTTCGTAGGCTTAGTGTTATCTCACAGTAAAGTCAGGTTACTGGCAGGAGGTGATGTGAATAATTATTGTGAGTTAGTACGCAGACGGTATGCGGAAATCGCCAGCGGAGATTTAGGGTATATCCCGGATGCGCTGGGTTGCGTGTTGAAAGTGCTGAATGAAATGGCGTCGGATGACACCCTTTCAGAGTCGGTCAGGGAAAAGGCGGCTTATGCTGCCGCGAACTTACTGGTGAGCGATTATGTCAATGAATGATGCCTATCAACCCATCAACTGTGATGACTATGACAATCTTGAACTCGCCTGCCAGCATCAACTGTTATTGACGCTGGAGCTAAAAGACGGCGAGGTGCTGAGCGCCAAAGCCAACGATTTAGTCTCACGTAAAAATGTGGAGTATCTGGTGATAGACGTCGCAGGCGTAACGCGCGAGCTGCGTCTCGATAAAATTACCAGCTTCAGCCATCCCGAAATCGGCACCGTTGTGGTGAGCGAGTCCTGAACACATTGCGGGCAGTATCGCTGCCCGTTATCTTTGCCACACCAGCCGCACGCCCGTTTGTCCTTCGCGTTTAATGCCTTCTTTTGTGACAAACACATCCGCCGCCGCAATCAGCGTTTCACCGTAAAACAGCAGCGGCGTCGAATCGCGACGCCAAGGCGCAACGCCGAGTTCCTGCCAAATCTTCTTCAATTTACGCCCACCGCTGCGCCCGACAATATGCAGCAGGCCGGGAGCCTGAAAACGCACAGAAACGACTTCATCTACCGTAGGCGCACGCAATTCGCCGCCGTCCAGCAGCGACAAGTCACCTAACCCGTCCGGCAAGTTCAGCGTGTGAAAAGGCGCAGGCCAGTGAAGCTGCGCATCACGCGGGTGCGCCGTCGTTTTTACCCACCACAAACTGTCACGGTAGCGTCGCACTTCATAGGCGCCGAGACGCAAACACGGCGTGGCATCTTCTCGCGCCAGTGCCACCTCTTGCCATAACCGATCGAGCATAGCCCGCGACGGCATTGCCGCCCCGAATTTCGCAAGCCAGCGGCGCAAAAGCGCCCGACGGCGCACATCACTCATGCCCTGCAAGGCGGCAATAGTTAGCGCGCCATCAGGCGTGGTCGCCGCCGAAAGCTCGTCCGCCAGCAGTTCATCCAACAACTGTTCTTGTTCGCCACACAGCGCGGCGCTGCGAGTAACCGCCTCGGCAAAATGCGGCCAGCGGGCATTCAGCAACGGTAGAACGTCTGCGCGTAGAAAATTGCGGTCAAAGCGGGTGTCGGCGTTGCTTTCATCGTCGATCCAATGAAGATGATGGTCGGTCGCCCATTGATACAGGGCATCCCGCGTTTGATTGAGCAAGGGGCGAATAAGCTGCGTGCCATAAAAAGGCAGGCTCTCTGGCATGGCGGCAAGCCCGGCCGGGCCGCTGCCGCGTTTTAATGCCAGCAAAAAAGTTTCACATTGGTCATCCTGATGCTGGGCGGTGAGCAGCACTTCGTCGGGTAACAACGCTTCACGAAACGCCTGATAGCGTGCTTTGCGGGCCTGCGCTTCTATCCCTTCCCCTCCATCCACCAGCGTGACGCGAACAATAGACAGCGGAATCTGCCAATGCTCGCAAAGGCGCTGGCAATGCGCAGCCCAGCTATCGGCATGCGGACTCAGCCCGTGATGGACATGAATCGCCCGCAACTGGATATCAGGTTGTTGCGCTCGCCAAAGCATCAGCTTATGCAGCAGAACGGTGGAATCCAGCCCGCCGCTAAACGCCACCAGAAACTGGCGCGAAGAGGTCGGCAACGGCGTGAAAAATGGCGTGGTCATAGCGGTTATCAAAACGGAAGCAATGCCCGGCACGTTACCGGGCATTCGCAGAAGTGGCAAGTGTTACTGCTGGTAAAGCTCCAGCGGCAGGCCATCCGGATCGTTAAAGAAGGTGAAACGTTTGTCGGTGCAAGGGTCGATGCGAATCTCTTCACACTTCACACCGTGCGCTTCGAGATGCGCCACCGCTTGGTCAAGATCATCGACGCTGAAGGCCAGATGGCGCAGCCCACATGCTTCCGGGCGACTGGGGCGCACAGGCGGGAACGGGAACGAAAACAGTTCAATCACATACTGCCCGTTTAACGCAAGATCCCCTTTCCAGGAGTCGCGCTCTTCACGATACACCTCGCTTTGCAGCGTCAACCCGAGGATATCGCAGTAGAAGGCTTTGCTTACGGCATAATCCGTAGCAATGATGGCAATGTGATGTACCTGTTTTAGACCCAGCATAATCTCTCCTTTTCGTCATGCCAGAACGTTACCCCCGCCCGCGTTGACCCGCAATAGTTCAGGGCGTTTTTAGGACTCGTACGTGGTATACGCCCTCTTCATCCCGTTTCGCGCCGTGGATATCCGTTTCGAACCCCGGATAGTGGCGGCCAATCGCGCACAGCATCAAAAGAAAATCGAGCACCGCGCGGCTGGCATCGGTGATCATTTCGCCCGGCATCACCAACGGCACGCCAGGCGGGTAAGGCAGGATCATATTGGCCGAAATGCGCCCGATAAGCTGTTCTAGCGCGATGGTTTCCACTTCGCCCTGAATCTGCCGCTGCCAGGCCTGGTGCGGTGTCAGTTTCATCTCCGGCAAGACGTCAAAGGCTTGCAGCATCAGGCGAGGGAGATCGTGCTGACGGATCAATTTGTGGATCCCCTGCGCCAGATCCTGAATGCGCATATTGCGGTAGAAGTCAGGATCTTCGGCATAGAGATCCGGCAGCATGTTTTTCACCCGCAGATTGAGATCGTAAGCGCGTTTGAACTCCATTAGCCCGCGCAGCAGCCCCATCGCACGGGTTTTATCGATGCCAATACTAAACAAAAACAGCAGGTTGTACGGACCGGTTTTCTCAACCACCACGCCGCGCTCGTCGAGGAACTTCGCCACCAACGCCGCCGGGATCCCCTCTTCGCTCATATTGCCCGCTTCATCCATGCCAGGCGTCAGAATGGTGACTTTGACCGGATCGAGGAACATATGATCGTTATCCGCTTCACGGAAACCGTGCCAGCGCTCGCCGGACGCCACCGGCCAGCAGGCGGCTTCATCGATCTCTTCCGGTTGCCAGATATCAAAGAACCAGCCGTCAGCTTCCTCTTTAAGGCGCTGCACCTCTTTGCGAAAGTGTAACGCGCGCTCCACCGAACGGTTGATCAGCCGCTTGCCGGGGTTACCGCGCAGCATCGCCGCCGCCGTTTCGATGGAGGCCACCAGCGGATAGCTCGGTGATGTGGTGGTGTGCATCATAAACGCTTCGTTAAAGGCATCTTCATCGTATTCGCCCTTAATATGGATAAGCGAAGCCTGGGAAAATGCAGCCAACATTTTGTGGGTCGACTGGGTTTCATAAAACACTTTCCCGGCGATGCGCTCGCCGCTCATACCGCTTTTCCCGGCGTAGATCGGATGGAAATTGGTGTACGGCACCCAAGCCGAATCGAAGTGGATCGACGGCACATCCAGCGTCTTTTTGATCCAGTCCGTGTTATACAGCAGCCCGTCATAAGTGGAGTTGGTGATCACCGCATGCACCGGCCAGCGTGCGCCGTCTGTTTTCGCGATCTTCTGCTCAATGCTGACTTGAGTAAATTCGCGCCGCGGAATGCCGCCGAGAATACCCAACGCGTTGCGTCCCGGTTTCAACCACAGCGGTGTGATATCACTCATCATCAGCAAATGGGCGAGGGATTTATGACAGTTACGATCGATAAGCAGCGTGCTCCCGGCGGGCGCGGCGTACATGCCGACAATCTTATTCGAGGTGGACGTGCCATTGGTGACCATATAGCTTTGCTCGGCCCCAAATGTGCGGGCTATGTACTCTTCGGCCTCCAGATGCGGGCCGGTATGATCAAGCAGCGAACCCAATTCGGTGACCGAAATCGAGACGTCCGCTTTTAAGGTGTTGCCGCCGAAAAAGTCGTAAAACAGGCAACCCACCGGGCTTTTTTGGTACGCCGTGCCCGCCATATGCCCTGGCGTACAGAAGGTATATTTCCCCTCTTTGACATAGGTAAACAGCGCCCGGGTGAACGGCGGCGTAATGTTTTCCAGGTACTCTTTGGTGTACTGATCGATGCGCGTCGCAATATCACTGGCCACGCCAAGTGAATACTCGAAAAACCACAGCGCCATGCGCATATCGTGGGCGCTAACATCCAGTGTCGAATGTGTATTGATAAAAGCATACAGCGGAAGATATTCGTTAAGCTGATTGATCTCGCTGCATAGATCGAGGTTGTACTCGTCCCAGTCAAAGATCACGCCGCAAATGCGCGGGTTATGCTCAATAAATTTCAGTAAGTCGGTGCTGTTTCTGGGCCAGATAATTTGAAACCCTTGCGCGTGTAACGCCTGCTCCAGCTCCTTAATTGGCTCATCTTTATAGAAAACGCCATGGGGTCCCATGATGGCAATAATATTCACAGCTACCTCCGTTAAAAACCTACGCTAAGCATAGCTGAGGGAAACGGCAGACATAAAAAAAGCCGCACCTGAGGTGCGGCTCATCATATCTTGTCGGATGGCGCTTCGCTTAGGCGTAGCCGTAGCTCATCAGACGCTGGTAACGGCGGTTACGCAGATCTTCTTTGCTCAGCACATCCAGATCGGCCAGATCGGCCAGCAGTTGCGCTTTCAGTGAAGCGGCAATCGCTTCCGGGTTACGGTGAGCGCCGCCCAGTGGTTCTGGAATAATGGAGTCGATCAGTTTCAGCTCTTTCAGACGTGGCGCGATGATACCCATCGCATCAGCAGCCAGCGGTGCTTTGTCGGCGCTTTTCCATAGGATCGACGCACAACCTTCCGGGGAGATAACGGAATAGGTGCTGTATTGCAGCATATTCACTTTATCGCCCACGCCAATCGCCAGCGCGCCACCGGAGCCACCTTCGCCAATCACGGTGCAGATAACCGGCACGCTCAGGCGAGACATTTCACGCAGGTTGCGGGCGATCGCTTCAGACTGACCACGTTCTTCCGCACCGACGCCCGGGTAAGCACCAGGGGTGTCGATAAAGGTGATGATCGGCATATTAAAGCGTTCTGCCATTTCCATCAGACGCAGCGCTTTGCGGTAGCCTTCCGGTGCCGGCATACCAAAGTTGCGGCGAATTTTCTCTTTGGTTTCGCGGCCTTTCTGATGACCAATGATCATCACCGGGCGATCGTCCAGACGCGCGATGCCGCCAACAATGGCTTTATCGTCTGCATAGGCGCGGTCGCCAGCCAGTTCGTCAAATTCATCGAAAGCCAGGCGGACATAATCCAGGGTGTATGGACGCAGCGGATGGCGAGCCAACTGAGCAACCTGCCATGCGCCAAGATCGGCGAAAATTTTGCGTGTCAGCTCGACGCTTTTTTCACGCAGACGATGCACTTCTTCGTCGATGTTAATATCCAGTTTTTCATCCTGACGGCCAACGGCGGTCAGAGAATCGATTTTCGCTTCCAGCTCAGCAATAGGCTGTTCGAAATCAAGGAAATTCAGACTCATAGTATTCCTGTATTAGTCAAACTCCAGTTCCACCTGCTCCGAACCAATGAGGCCACGCAGATCGTTAAGTAAACGATCGCTCGGAGAGACACGCCACGTTGCGCCGAAACGTAACCGCGCGCGCGCATCCGCCCTCTGATAGTAGAGATGTACTGGAATGGTTCCCGAACGGTGGGGTTCCAGAGACTGACGGAGTCGGTTTAAAAGCTGGTCATCAATTTGCCTGTCCGTCAGCGAGATAGCAAGCCCGCGGGCATATTTTTCCCGGGCTTCGTCAATGTCCATAACTTCGCGGGCGGTCATTTTAAGCCCCCCGCTGAAGTCATCAAAGCTGACCTGTCCGCTGACGATGAGTATGCGGTCTTTTTCCAGCAACTGCTGGTATTTATCCAGCGCGTCAGTGAACAACATCACTTCCAGACGCCCGGAACGGTCATCCAACGTACAGATGCCGATACGATTGCCGCGCTTGGTGACCATAACCCGCGCGGCAATGACGAGCCCCGCCGCCGTGGTGACTTTCCCACGGTCGGTCGGATGCATGTCTTTCAGCCTGTAGCCTCCGACATAGCGCTCAATCTCTTTTAAATACTGGTTAATCGGATGGCCCGTCAGGTACAAACCTAACGTTTCGCGTTCGCCATCCAACTGCACTTGTTCCGGCCACGGCTGACAATTGGCGTAAGACTGCTCTATTTGCTCCGGTTCTTCCGCCAGCACACCGAACATATCCGCCTGGCCGATCGCTTCCGCTTTCGAATGCTGATCGGCGGCTTTTAATGCATCGCCCAGCGAATTCATCAGCGCCGCGCGATGCGGTCCGAGGCGGTCAAACGCCCCGGACATAATCAGTTTTTCCAGCACCCGGCGATTGAGCTTTTTGATATCGGTCCGTGCGCAGAGATCAAACAGTTCGCGGAAATAGCCGCCGTTGTTACGCGCTTCAATGATCGCTTCAATCGGCCCTTCGCCCACGCCCTTAATCGCGCCGATACCGTAAACAATTTCCCCGTCATCGTTGACGTGGAAATGGTACAAACCGGAGTTGATATCAGGCGGCAGGATTTTCAGGCCCATGCGCCAGCACTCATCCACCAGGCCAACCACTTTCTCGGTGTTGTCCATATCGGCAGTCATGACCGCCGCCATAAATTCGGCCGGATAATGCGCTTTCAGCCACAGCGTCTGGTATGAAACCAAAGCATAGGCGGCGGAGTGCGATTTGTTAAACCCGTATCCGGCGAATTTTTCCACCAGATCGAAGATTTTCATCGCCAGTTCGCCGTCGACGCCGTTTTTCTTCGCGCCTTCTTCAAACGTACCGCGCTGCTTCGCCATCTCTTCCGGCTTTTTCTTACCCATTGCGCGACGCAGCATATCCGCGCCGCCGAGGGTGTAGCCAGAAAGCACCTGGGCAATCTGCATCACCTGTTCCTGATACAGGATGATGCCGTAGGTCGGCTCCAGTACCGGTTTCAGGCTTTCGTGCTGCCATTGTACGTCCGGATAAGAGATCTCTTCGCGACCATGCTTACGGTCGATAAAGTTATCTACCATGCCGGATTGCAGTGGCCCAGGGCGGAACAGCGCCACCAGTGCGATCATATCTTCGAAGCAGTCTGGCTGCAGACGCTTGATCAAATCTTTCATGCCGCGCGATTCAAGCTGGAACACCGCAGTGGTTTCCGAGCGTTGCAGCATGTCGAAACTTTTCTTGTCATCCAATGGGATGGCGGCGATATCCAGTGGCGGCTCGCCCTGTTTCTCGCGGCGAGCGTTGATCATCTCCAACGCCCAGTTGATGATGGTCAGCGTACGCAAACCGAGGAAGTCGAACTTCACCAGGCCCGCGTATTCCACGTCGTTTTTATCAAACTGGGTGACCGGATGCTGACCGGCTTCATCGCAGTAGAGCGGCGCAAAATCGGTGATTTTGGTCGGCGCGATCACCACACCACCGGCGTGTTTACCGGCGTTTCGCGTTACCCCTTCCAGCTTGCGCGCCATATCAATCAGCGCTTTGACTTCTTCGTCCGCTTCGTAGATTTCCGGCAATTGCGGTTCGGCTTCAAACGCTTTGGCCAGCGTCATCCCCGGATCCGGCGGCACCAGTTTGGAAATCCGATCGACAAAGCCGTACGGATGACCCAAAACGCGGCCCACGTCGCGGATAACTGCTTTCGCCGCCATCGTACCGAAGGTGATGATCTGCGAAACCGCGTCGCGCCCGTACATATCCGCCACATGTTCGATAACCTGGTCGCGCTTCTCCATACAGAAGTCGACGTCGAAGTCGGGCATGGATACGCGTTCCGGGTTAAGGAAACGTTCGAACAGCAGGTCAAACTCCAGCGGATCAAGGTCGGTAATTTTCAGCGCATACGCCACCAGCGAACCCGCACCGGAACCACGTCCCGGGCCTACAGGTACGCCGTTATCTTTCGACCACTGGATAAATTCCATCACGATGAGGAAGTAGCCAGGGAACCCCATCTGGTTGATAACTTGCAGTTCAATATCCAGACGCTCGTCGTAAGGCGGGCGTTTTTCGGCGCGCACGGCCGGATCCGGGAAGAGGAATTCCAGACGCTCTTCCAGACCCTCTTTGGATTTCACAACGAGGAAATCTTCGGTGGTCATGTCCCCGGTCGGGAACTGCGGCAGGAAGTATTCGCCCAGCCGCACAGTGACGTTGCAGCGTTTGGCGATTTCGACCGTGTTTTCCAGCGCTTCCGGAATATCGGCAAACAGCTCGCACATCTCCTCTTCGCTGCGCATATATTGCTGCGGCGAGTAGTTGCGCGGACGTTTGGGATCGTCGAGGGTAAAGCCGTCGTGGATGGCAACGCGGATTTCATGCGCATCGAAATCACCTGCATCGATAAAACGCACATCGTTGGTAGCGACCACGGGCACGCCGTGTTCTTCCGCTAGCGCGACGGCGGCGTGCAGATAATTCTCTTCGTCGGTGCGGCCGGTACGGATCAATTCCAGATAGTAGCGATCGCGGAAATGCTGTTTGTAGAAATCGAGGCACTGTTCGACCAGCGCGCTGTTACCGCGTATCAGGCTTTTGCCGACGTCGCCCATGCGACCGCCTGACAACAGAATCAGCCCTTCGTTAAGCTCCACCAGCCAGTCGCGGTCGATCCACGGGCCTAACGCGCCGTAACCGCGCTGATAAGCACGCGAGATAAGCAATGTCAGATTCTGATAGCCGGTATTGTTGGCGGCGAGAACGGTCAGTTGCGTGAACTCATCGCCGAACAGATCGCTTTGCACATGGAAGTCGGCACCGACGATCGGCTTGATCCCGGCACCGTGCGCTGTTCCGTAAAACTTCACCAGACCACACAGGTTGGTGAAATCCGTGATCGCCAGCGCGGGCGAGCCAAGCGCGGCCGCTTTTTTCACCAGCGGCCCGGTTTTCGCCAGCCCGTCAATCATGGAATAATCGCTATGCACCCGTAGGTGTACGAAACGTGGTTCAGCCATTTTTAGATTCCAGCCTGGTTATTTCACGTTCTCAAGGATCAGGACACGAGGCCTAACGCGCGTTTCACCGGCGCGAAACTGCGTCGGTGATGCTCGGTTGCACCGTGTTCCGTCAGCTTCTCCAGATGGAAAGCAGTGGGATAGCCTTTGTGCTGCGCAAAGCCATATTGCGGAAAGACCAGATCAAGCGCAGCCATCTCTGCATCTCGCGTGACCTTGGCGAGGATCGACGCCGCGCTGATTTCTGCCACCCGGCTATCGCCTTTGACCACCGCCAGCGAAGGCATCGCCAACGTCGGGCAGCGGTTGCCGTCAATCAGCACATATTCCGGTGTGATGGTCAGCCCAGCGATAGCGCGCTGCATCGCCAGCATGGTGGCATGCAGAATATTGAGTTCATCAATTTCATGCGGCTCTGCGCGGCCCAGGCTCCAGGCCAGCGCTTTCTCTTTGATCTCATCGTAGAGCGACAAACGGCGTTTTTCGGATAATTTTTTTGAATCGTTAAGGCCGAAAATCGGGCGCTCAGGGTCGAGGATCACCGCAGCCGTCACGACCGCGCCCACTAATGGGCCACGCCCTACTTCATCCACACCCGCCACTAAATGCGTATGCGGATAAACAAACTCGATCATTTTGCTAACTCCAGTACGGCGTCAGCCGCCTGCTCATCGGCGTTGCAGCGAATCTGCTGATGCAGCTCACGAAAAATGTCATGCATCTGATGGCTGGTTTTGCCATTCGCCAACAGCGGATCTAACGCGGCAGCCAGCGCCTGCGGCTGACATTCGTCCTGCAACAGTTCTTTCACCAGTTCGCGCCCGGCCAGCAAGTTTGGCAGCGAAACATACGGCGTTTTCACCAGCCGTTTCGCCAGCCAGAACGTGAACGGTTTCATGCGGTAACCGACCACCATCGGACATTTCGCCAGCATGCACTCCAGCGCGGCGGTGCCTGAAGCCAGCAGTGCGGCGTCTGCGGCAATCATCGCTTCGCGCGCCTTGCCGTCGAGCATATGCACCGGCAACTCTGGCGCAACCTCTGCTTTGATATGCTCAAACTGCTCACGGCGTTTCGCATTCACCAGCGGCACAACCACTTCAAGATCGGGGTAACGCTCGCGCAATAGTTGTGCAGTGCGCAGGAAGTCCGCGCTAAGCATTTCCACTTCCGCGCCGCGACTTCCGGGCAGCAGCGCCAGGCAGTGCACATCCCGGCTGATACCGAGATGATCGCGCGCCGCGCCTTTGTCCGGATCCAACGGCATGGCATCCGCCATGGTATGGCCGATAAACCGGCACGGTACGTTAAATTTGTCGTAAAACGCTTTTTCGAAAGGCAGAAACGCCAGCACCAGATCGGTGGCTCTGCCAATTTTGAAAACGCGTTTTTGTCGCCACGCCCAGACGGACGGACTGACGTAATGAATGGTTTTGATACCCTGCTTTTTCAGATTGCCTTCGAGGGTAATGTTGAAATCCGGCGCGTCGATACCGACGAAAACATCCGGTTTCAGTTCGCTAAAGCGACGGGTCAGATCGGCGCGGATATGCAGCAAACGGCGCAAACGGCCCAGCACCTCAACGATGCCCATTACCGCCAACTCTTCCATTTCATACCAGGCTTCACACCCTTCAGCCTGCATACGTGGCCCGGCAACGCCGACAAAACGGGCGTTGGGGACGCGCACTCTCAATGCGCGGATAAGACCGGCACCAAGAATATCGCCGGAGGTTTCTCCGGCGACCAAGGCTATCGTAAGAGGACGATTGTCGCCCATTAACGAATCAGACCACGCGTTGAACGCGCGAAGAACTGCATAAACGCGTCAACTTCCGGATGCTTCGCGGCAAGCTCAGCGATTTCCGGTTTTGCCTCTTCCAGCGTTTTACCGCTGCGGTACAACAGTTTGTACGCGTTACGGATAGCCACTAACGCTTCTCTGCTAAACCCGCGACGTTTCAGGCCTTCAATGTTCACACCAAACGGTGTGGCATGGTTGCCCTGAGCGATAACGTATGGCGGAACGTCCTGCGCAACACCGGAGCAGCCACCAACCATCACGTGCTCGCCGATAATGCAGAACTGGTGTACAGCGGTCATGCCGCCGATGATAGCAAAGTCACCGACGGAGACGTGCCCCGCCAGCGTCGCGTTATTCGCGAGGATACAGCGATCGCCAATCGTGCAGTCATGAGCGACGTGCGCGTTGATCATCAGCAAGTTATCGCTGCCCACCTTCGTCAGTCCAGCGTCCTGTACTGTGCCACGGTGAATGGTGACGCTTTCGCGAATGCGGTTGCGATCGCCAATTTCCACACGGGTCGGTTCACCAGCATATTTCAGATCCTGGTTAACTTCGCCGATGGAGGCGAACTGATAAATCTCGTTATCGCGACCGATTTTTGTGTGGCCATTTACGACAACGTGAGATTTCAGTACGGTGCCCTCACCAATTTCTACGTGAGGTCCCACAATACAAAACGGGCCAATATGAACGTTAGCGCCAATAACGGCACCCTCTTCAACAATGGCAGTAGGATGAATAAAGGCGGTTTTATCAATCACGTATCAGGCCTCCCGGCTACGTGCACACATCATAGTAGCTTCACAAACAACTTTGCCGTCTACCAGCGCAACACCTTTGAAACGGGTGAGGCCGCGGCGCGTTTTCTCGAAAGTGACTTCCATGATCATCTGATCGCCTGGTACAACAGGACGCTTGAAGCGCGCTTCGTCGATACCGGCGAAGTAATACAACTCACCCGGTTCCAGTTTGCCAACGCTTTTAAACGCCAGAATACCGGTTGCCTGCGCCATTGCTTCAAGGATTAGCACGCCGGGGAAAATCGGTTTGCCAGGGAAGTGTCCCTGGAAAAACGGTTCGTTTACCGAAACATTTTTGACTGCGCGCAGAAAACGACCCTCTTCAAAATCCAGCACACGGTCTACCAGTAAGAATGGGTAGCGGTGCGGCAGAAGTTCCAGGATCTCTTCAATGTGCAGAGTATGAGTGTCAGTAGTCAAAATACTCTTCCTGTCTAAATATACTAAAAAGCAATAATAACACGGCCCGCGGCAGTCTTTAGAATGCCCACAGGCCGGGAAGTATATACACTTTGTTCTTCGAGTTGCAGAGGCGTTACGCCGCTTTTTCTGTCACTCGAATTCTTTTGTGTACAAGTGTCAGGCGGATGAATTATTCGTCTTTCTGATTAACCTTGCGCTCGACAGCTTTCAAACGCTTGCTCATATCATCGATATTCATCACCAAGGCCGCGGTTTTGCGCCACACTTTGTTCGGTTGTAACGGAATACCCGAGGAGTAAATTCCTGGCTCGGTGATAGGTCGCATAACCATCCCCATCCCCGTTACGGTAACCTTGTCGCAAATTTCCATATGCCCGTTGATTACGCTGGCGCCACCAATCATGCAATAGCGGCCAATTTTCAAACTACCCGCCATGATGACGCCACCGGCAACCGCGGTATTGTCGCCAATCACAACGTTATGTGCAATCTGACACTGGTTATCGATAATCACGCCGTTGCCAATAATGGTATCGTCGAGCGCACCACGGTCAATCGTTGTACACGCACCGATTTCGACGTTATTACCAATGATCACGCGACCAAGTTGTGGGATTTTAACCCAATTACCGCGATCGTTGGCATAACCAAAGCCATCAGAACCAATAACCGTACCTGATTGAACCAGGCAATTTTCACCGATCTCAATCTCGTGGTAAATGGATACATTGGCCCACAGACGCGAACCCGCGCCAATTTTCGTCTTTTTCCCAACGAAGCAACCCGCGCCGATAACGACGTTGTCACCCAGGGTAACGCCCGATTCAATCACGGCGTTCGCGCCAATTGCCACGTTGTTGCCAAGCTGAGCCGTCGGGTCAATCACCGCGCCTGGCGCGATGTTTTGCGCCGGCTGCGGCGTGGTATCAAGAATTTGTGCCATGCGCGCGTAAGTCAGGTACGGATTTTTCACGACCAGAGCGGCGGTATTGGCAAAAGGAAGATCGTCCTGCGTCATTACAACGGCAGAGGCCTGACATGCGGTCAGGTGTTCACGGTATTTGGGATTTACCATGAAAGTGATGTGACCTGCTTCGGCAGATTGCATGGACGCAACACCGGTGATGACGATATCGCCATCACCGTGTAATTCTGCATCCAACTGTTGAGCTAAATCAGCCAGTCGAATTGAAGGCATTACTTATTTAACCTGTTTCAGTACATCAGCGGTGATGTCTTTTACATCGTTGCTGTTGTAAATAACGGCGTTGGAAGGAATAACCAGATCAACACCCTGGTCAGCAGCCACTTTTTTCACTGCAGTCTGAATGCGAGTGACCAGCTTGCCACGCTCTTCGTTAGAACGACGCGCCTGATCCTGCTCGAAAGCCTGTGCTTTCTGGGCGAATGCCTGGCGACCGGAAGTGATATCTTTTTCCAGTTTGCTGCGCTCGCTCGCCTTCATCGTGGAACCGTCACGCTGCAAACGCTGTGCTTTTGCTTGCAGGTCGGATTCCATGCTCTGCAGTTCGTTGGCACGGCCACCGAATTCGTTTTTCATGGTTTGAGAAACGCCGGAAGTCTGCGCGACCTGCTGTAACAGGTTACCCATATCAACAATCGCAATCTTGTCAGCTGCCTGAGCAGACGCTGCCATTGCCAGACTGAAACCTGCAGCTAATAACAACTTTTTCACAATTTACTCCTTACCATCCCGTTTGTACCCGGAGGTACAGTTCTTTGCGTGGCTGGGCCTTCTCGTGAAAGCCGCAGCCATCACTACACTGCTTGCGCATTCCATTGCAGTGCGGCGTTACCAGGTTTTACCGATGTTAAACTGGAACTGCTCCGCTTTGTCTCCATCGTACTTTTTAAACGGCTGGGCGTAGGAGAAGACCAACGGCCCCAATGGGGACATCCATTGTAATGCGATACCCGCAGACATACGGATATTGCTCGGATCGCTGTAATCCGGAATGCCCAACTCTTTCATCTGCTGGGTATTATCCCAATTTGTATCCCACACGCTACCCGCATCCCAGAAGAACGAGGTACGTACAGAGTTCGCATATTTTTCGCTGATGAACGGCGTTGGTGTAATCAGCTCTACGCTGGCAACGCCCATGGCGTTACCGCCCACCGCATCATCAGATTTACAGAACTTTTCTGTAGTAGAATTGCAGTTATCCAGGCCAGAACCGCCGTAGTAAACCGCTTTCGGACCAATGTTGTTGGACTGGAAGCCACGAACGGTGCTTGAACCACCTGCGTAGAAGTTCTCATAGAACGGCAGTTCTTTACCACCTAAACCGTCACCATACCCCCAACGTGTACGACCCAGAACCACCCATTTGTGATCGTCGTCAATTGGGAAGTAGGACGCGGTGTCGACGGTCACTTTATAGAACTCGTTATCGGAGCCCGGAATGGTGACTTTACCGTTCAGGTTGACGCGCGAACCTTTCGTCGGGAAGTACCCACGGTCAAGGTTGTTATACGTCCAACCATAGTTGAAGGTGAAATCGTCCGCCGAATAGCCGTTGTCATCACTCGTGGTACTGGCGTTCTGCCCCACGGAGTCCAGATAACGCCACATCGCAACCTGCGGTTCCATACTCGACAAGCTGTTATGAACGTAACCTAAACCTGCACGCAGCGTATTGTACTCGTTAATCGGGAAGCCAAGCGTGCCATCAAGACCGTAGCTCTTGTTGGTGTACGAGGACAGATCCGCGTCATCAGCTTTAAAGTCGTTATAGAAGATACGACCACCGAGGCTGACACCATCAACAGTGAAGTACGGGTTTGTGACGGAGAACTCAGAATAAGTCTGGTAATCATTTTTGGTGCCGCTGATACCGACAGAGTAACCGGTACCTAACCAGTTATCCTGCTGCACGCCAACCTGGAAGCTGACGCCGCTTTCGGTACCGTAACCCACACCAAAGTTGAAGCTACCGGTGTTGCGTTCTTTGACCTTGTAGACAACATCTACCTGATCCGGGCTGCCTGGAACGCGTTGAGTTTCAGTATCAACAGTTTCGAAATAGCCCAGACGGTTCAAACGCTCTTTACCCTGATCAACCAGATCACTGCCCAGCCACGCGCCTTCCATCTGGCGCATTTCGCGACGCAGTACGGAGTCTTTGGAGGTGTCGTTGCCTTCGAAGCGGATCTTACGCACGTAGAAGCGGTTGCCGGCATCAACATTGATGTGCAGCTTAACCGTTTTATCGGCGTCGTTGATTTCAGGCTGAGACTGAACGCGCGGATAAGCATAACCATAGCGACCAAGAAGCTTTTTAATGTCATCTTCCATTTTGGTCACTTTAGTGCCGTTATACAGCTCGCCCGGCTCGATTTTAGTCAGGCTTTCAATCTCGGCAGAGTGCCCTGCCAGATTACCGCTCACCTGCACACCGGAAAGCTTGTATTGCTCGCCTTCGGTCACGTTAACGGTAATGTAAATGCCTTTTTTGTCCGGCGTCAGACTCACCTGCGTCGAATCAATGTTGAAACGCGCGTAACCGCGATCCAGATAGTAACTGCGCAGGGTTTCAAGGTCGCCCGCCAGCTTCTGTTTCTGATATTTGCGATCGCCAACCACGTTCCACCATGGCACTTCATCGCGCAGCTGGAAGTTGGAGATCAGCTGTTCAGTTGAGAATGCGTGGTTACCGACGATATTGATCTGTTGGATTTTCGCGGAAACACCTTCCTGGAAGACCAGCTTCAGGTCGACGCGGTTACGCGGCAGCGGGGTCACGACAGCTTTTACGCTGGCGCTATATTTACCGACGCTGTAGTAGAAATCTTCCAGTCCTTTTTCGATATCGGACAGAGTGGTGCGATCCAGTGATTCGCCAACACGCACGCCAGAAGCCTCAAGGTTCTGTTTCAGCATGTCATCTTTGACCGACTTGTTGCCGGAGAAAGTGATGCTGGCTATTGTCGGGCGTTCCTTCACCTGAACGAGGAGGGTATCGCCATCACGCAGGACACGAACATCCTCGAAGTTGCCGGTGGCAAACAACGCGCGAATGGTGTTACTGATGTCTTCATCATTCACCGTATCGCCAGGACGTACTGGCATACTGAGGAGGGCCGCACCAACGGCGACACGCTGTAGGCCTTCGAAATGAATGTCCTTCACTACGAACCCTTCAGCACCGTATACGGTGGCGCTGCTAAACAGCAGCGACGCTATGAGCAACTTTTTCATCGCCATCGTTATTATGCGTTCTTCCTAACAAACTCTCTTACAAGCGAGAGAAATCATTGAAAAGTGCAAGCCCCATTAACAGCACCAGCAAAATAGAGCCAATGCGATAACTAAAGTCTTGAACTCGCTCGGATACCGGTCCGCCCTTCAGCTTCTCAATCGCTAAAAACAGCAGATGCCCGCCGTCAAGAACGGGTAATGGGAACAAGTTGATGATGCCTAAGTTCACGCTTATCAAAGCAAGGAACATCAGGTAGTAAATCAACCCGAACTCCGCTGACATCCCAGCCCCCTGAGCAATCGAGATCGGCCCACTGAGGTTGTTCAGTTTTACATCACCGGTGATCAATTTCCCCAACATACTGACCGTCAGCTTCATCAACTGCCAGGTTTTATCCGTGGCTTCCACGATGGCGCTAAAGGGCCCGTACTGGCGTACTGTCTTGTATTCATCTGGCAGTGGGATAATTTTGGGCACCACGCCCGCGAACCCCTCTGCCTTGTTACCGGGTTTAGTATCCGGTATCAGTGTCAAGGACAAGGGAGCCCCTTGTCTCTCAACTTCCAGCGCTAACGATGTACCTGGGTTATCCCGTACCAGCGTAACGAATGTCATCCACTGCGTTAACTGCTGACCATCGACTTTAACGATCCTGTCGCCAGCTTGCAAACCCGCTTTACTGGCTGCGGAGCCAGCTTGCACCTCTGCAAGCACCGGTTCAAGCTGCGCCGCACGGGGACGAATGCCCAAAGACATTACCGGATCGTCCTTGTCCGGTGCAAAGGCCCAATGACGCAGGTCCAGCACTTTTTCCTGACGATTGTTATTGCCAAATGGCGCTACGCTGACGGTCGTCTGGCTATCGCCGATTTTTGACACCAACTGTAAGCGCACAGCATCCCAATCAGGCGTTTCGATACCGTCAATTGCTTTAAGTTCCGTGCCTGGTGCAATTTGCGCGTTTGCAGCGATAGAGTTGGGCGTTATTTCACCAACAACCGGACGAACGCCAGGGACGCCGATGATAAACACCAGCCAGTAAGCGAAGATGGCAAAGATGAAGTTGGCGATGGGACCCGCCGCGATAACGGCGGCGCGCTGGCCGACCGTTTTATTATTGAAAGCGTAGTGACGCATTTCCGGCGTAACCGCCTCAACGCGTTCATCCAGCATTTTTACATAACCGCCCAGGGGGATCAGGGCGATGACAAACTCGGTGCCATGTTTGTCTGTACGGCGCCATAGCGCTTTCCCAAAACCAATGGAGAAGCGCTCAACGCGGACACCGCAACGGCGAGCAACCCAGAAATGGCCAAATTCATGCACCGTGATCAACACACCAAGCGCAATGATGAACGCCGCCAGATTCCAGAGAATGCTCAGCATAAAACCTTCCGTCAAATCGTCCTGAAAACCAGCAATAACAGGCAGGCAAATACAGGAACTGCCGCTGTCAGGCTGTCAATGCGATCCAGTATACCGCCATGACCCGGAATAAGATGACCACTATCTTTGATTCCGGCTTCACGTTTAAACATGCTTTCTGTTAAATCACCTAACACCGACGCCAGAGCAGCAACCACTGAACAAATCAGCAGCGTAGACGGTGCGACATCCAGATTCGCCCATGCGCTGTAACCCCAAGAAATAACGCCAGCGGTCAGCAAGCCGCCCAAAAAACCCTGCCAGGTTTTGCCCGGCGAAACTTTTGGTGCCAGTTTATGCTTGCCAAACAATTTGCCAAACATGTATGCACCTGAATCTGCACCCCAAACGAGGATCATCACGTACAGCAGCCACAAGGAGCCGCTGTAAGGATTAGCATCGTAATGCCAGACTCGCAGCGCCAGCATTCCCCAGAAAAAAGGGATAATCGTCAGCACACCAAAAATCAGACGCAGTATTTTCGAATTACGCCACAGCGCTGCAGATGCCGGATAAGCCAGCACCAGCACCAGGGCGGCCAGCCACCAGACCAGCGAGGCCCAAAGAGAAATCTCCACCAGCGGCTGATGAATGTCGTGATGATATTCCGGCAGCGTAAACAACATGAGCGCTAACAGAAGCCCGCATAATACTGCCAGCCAAACCCGCTGTGTGCGTGACGTAAAACCGCTCAGTTGCCCCCATTCCCATGCGGCAAGCATGCAAACGGCGAGCGTAACAATTGCAAATCCCACCGGCGGCAGCAAAAAAAGCGCTGCAATAACAATGGGTATCAATACAAACGCAGAAATCAGGCGATACTTCAGCAAAAGCAACCCCCATCAGGCTTTGTCGCCACCAGGCTCGGTACCGCCGAAACGACGCTCTCGATTAGCAAAGGCATTCAGCGCACCTTCAAAGTCTTGTTCATCAAAATCGGGCCAAAGAACATCAGTAAAGTAAAGTTCGGCATAGGCAATTTGCCAAAGTAAAAAATTACTTATGCGATGTTCCCCACCAGTCCTAATCACTAAATCAACGGGAGCCAGCTCATGCATGCAGATTTGCTTGTTCAGCGTTTCTTCATCTATTTGATCCGGACGCAATAGCCCTTCCTGCACTTGCTCAGCTAAATGCCGGACTCCCTGAACGATATCCCAGCGACCACCATAGTTCGCCGCGATATTCAGCGTCAGCCCGGTATTCTGGGCGGTTAACGCTTCCGCTTTGCGGATTCGATCCTGCAAACGCGAATTAAAACGACTGGTATCGCCAATGACGCGTAAACGTACATTATGGCGGTGCAGGCTTTTCACTTCGCTGTCCAGCGCCCACACAAACAATTCCATCAGCGCGCTAACTTCCTGCGCTGGACGATTCCAGTTCTCGCTACTAAAAGCATAAAGCGTCAGCGCATCGATACCACTATTGGCGGCAAAAGAGACCGCACGGCGGACAGACTTCGCACCCGCTCTGTGTCCAAAGGCACGGAGCTTACCTTGTCTTTTCGCCCAGCGACCATTGCCATCCATAATTATCGCTACATGGCGGCAGCCATGCGTTGGCAAACTTTCGCTCATCGGTTGGTTAGCAGACAACATAACGCGTTTTAGTCCCTGAAAAGGATTTAGCGGTACTCAGGAATACAAAAGCCTTTACGCAAAAAAGCCGTGTAAACCACGGCCTACACAATACGCCATAATACAAACTGGCAATTTTGTGGCGCAGACTATATCACCGAAGCCCAACGCTAACAAATAGCACCGTCACGCAGGGCAGTAATATCACTAGCTTGCGAGGCGCATCACTTGTTTTTGCGCAATTTCACGAGCCAGTGCATCCACTGCCAGAACGTCGTCGATGCTCTGTGGTTCTCGTAAATCCATCTGCTCCAGTACAGACAGATTAAGGGCGGCAATATCCGTGAAACGAATAGCGGATGCCAGGAAAGCCGACACGGACACCTCGTTTGCCGCATTCAGCGCCGTTGTCGCCGCCTGCCCCTCACTGGAAGCATCAATAGCCAGCTTCAGGCAAGGGTAACGATCGTAATCGGGGGCAGCAAAACTCAACGAGCTTAGTTTGCAAAAATCGAGGGCATTAACACCAGACGGCACACGCTCTGGCCAGGCCATGGTGTGTGCAATGGGTGTACGCATATCCGGCTCGCCCAACTGCGCCAAAACACTGCCATCCTGGTAACGTACCATGGAGTGGATCACCGATTGCGGGTGGATCAGCACTTCCATCTGGCGGGCAGAGGCATTGAACAACCAGCGCGCTTCAATGTATTCCAGACCTTTATTCATCATGGTGGCGGAATCAACGGAGATCTTACGCCCCATTGACCAGTTCGGATGACGACATGCCTGATCCGGCGTCATCAAGGCCAGATCCGCTAATGACGTCTCCCGAAATGGGCCACCTGACCCGGTAAGCAAAATAGACGAAACACCATTTTGCTCAAGATCAGCGTACCCCAGGTTATGCTGGATTGGTTCCGGTAAACTCTGAAAAATAGCGTTGTGCTCGCTATCGACCGGCAAAAGCTGCGCCCTGCTCTCTTTCACCGCCTCCATAAACAGGCGGCCACAGGTCACCAGCGACTCTTTATTGGCCAGCAAAACCGTTTTACCAGCGCGAATCGCCGCCAGCGTCGGTAACAATCCGGCTGCGCCAACTATCGCGGCCATAACCTGATCAACTTCGCCGAGCGCAGCCATTTCACAAGCGGCCTGCTGACCACTCAGCACCTCAGTGCGACTGCCGTGCTCCCGCAGGGTTTGTCTGACTTGCTGCGCGCTGTCGGCATCATCCATCACCGCAAATCGAGGGGAGAACTCAAGGCATTGCTCGACCATGCGGGCAACATTTTTGCCTGCGACTAACGCAGTGACGGTAAAACGATCGGGGTTGTGACGAACCACCGCCAGCGTGCTGCAACCTATAGAACCCGTTGAGCCCAGAAGGGTTAAATGCTTCATGAAACGCTCGTAACGTTGCAAGTATAAAAAGCAAAAACGCCGTCAGCGAAGCCACTCTCGCGGCTCTCTGTACGGCGTTTTTATCGGTTTTTTAGAATCAGAACTGCATCAGTTCCGCTTCTTTATCCGCCAGCGCCGCATCCACTTTTTTAATTGCAGCGTCAGTCAGCTTTTGCACGTCATCCTGTGAACGACGGTCGTCATCTTCGCTGATTTCTTTATCTTTCAGCAGCGCTTTTACTTTGTCATTCGCGTCACGGCGAACGTTACGTACGGCAACGCGCGCTTGTTCAGCTTCACCACGGACGACTTTGATCAGGTCTTTACGACGTTCTTCAGTCAGCGCCGGCAGCGGAACACGGATATCGCTACCCGCAGAACTCGGGTTCAGACCCAGGTCAGAAGTCAGAATCGCTTTCTCAACGGCCGGGCTCATAGAGCGATCGAAGACGTTGATTTTCAGCGTGCGAGAGTCTTCCACGGTAACACTAGCCAGCTGACGCAACGGCGTCGGCGTACCATAATATTCCACAACGATGCCATCCAGCAGGCTCGGGGAAGCGCGACCGGTGCGCACTTTGCTGATTTGAGTTTTGAACGATTCTACGCATTTGTCCATGCGCACTTCAGCATCTTTTCTGATATCGCTTATCACGTTACGGATCCTTGAAATCTTGTCGCAGGCAGGCCATACGGCGGGTGTGCTAAGTATAGCCTGTTCAATTTTTGGCACCGTAAAGGCACCAAAAAGAACTGCTCAATAAATTAAAGCGGAATCTTACCTTTATTTACTGCTTACGGGAATTATTCCGTAATCAATGTGCCTTCTTTTTCGCCCATGACCACGCGACGCAGTGCGCCTGGTTTGTTCATATTGAACACGCGAATCGGTAATTTGTGATCACGAGCCAATGTGAAGGCCGCCAGATCCATCACTTTCAGTTCTTTCTCCAGCACTTCGCTGTAGGAGAGTTGTTCACACAGGGTGGCGGTCGGATCTAACACCGGATCGGCGGTAAACACGCCGTCAACTTTGGTCGCTTTCAACACGACTTCGGCTTCGATTTCGATACCGCGCAGGCATGCTGCGGAATCAGTGGTAAAGAACGGGTTGCCGGTACCGGCGCTGAAAATCACCACGCGGTTGTTACGCAGCAGGCTGATAGCCTCTGCCCAGCTGTAGTTGTCACAAACCCCGTTTAACGGGAATGCGGACATCAAACGCGCGTTCACATAGGCACGATGCAGAGCATCACGCATTGCCAGGCCGTTCATGACTGTTGCCAGCATACCCATGTGATCGCCCACAACGCGGTTCATCCCCGCTTTCGCCAGGCCCGCCCCACGGAACAAGTTACCACCACCAATGACCACACCAACCTGAATACCCAGTTCAACCAGCTCTTTGATTTCCTGCGCCATGCGGTCAAGAATGCTTGCGTCAATACCGAAACCTTCGGATCCCTGGAGTGCCTCGCCGCTCAGCTTGAGCAAAATGCGTTTGTAGATAGGTTTTGCATTGGTAGCCATGTTTCTTTCCTGAGACTGTGAACAAATGGACGGGTTTAATACTGGCGCTATGATACGTCGCCTGTCAGCGCAAACACTAGCGTATCGGCTGATTTTCAGATGAAGGACATAAAAAGAAGCCGCCCTCAGGCGGCTCCTTTTATTGATTAAGACTGCTTGGACATTGCAGCAACTTCTGCTGCGAAGTCAGTCTCAACTTTCTCGATGCCTTCGCCCACTTCGAAGCGGATGAAGCCAGTCACGTCAGCGTTGTGCTCTTTCAGCAGCTGGCCAACAGATTTGCTCGGATCCATAACGAAAGGTTGGCCAGTCAGAGAAACTTCGCCGGTGAATTTCTTCATGCGGCCTTCAACCATTTTCTCTGCGATTTCTTTCGGCTTGCCAGACTGCATGGCGATGTCCAGCTGAACCTGGTACTCTTTTTCTACCACTTCAGCAGACACATCTTCCGGTTTAACGAATTCCGGCTTGCTTGCAGCAACGTGCATTGCCAGTTGTTTAACCAGCTCCTGATCAGCGCCTTTCGCCGCAACCAGAACACCGATACGCGCACCGTGCTGGTAGGAACCCAGAACTTCGCCTTCCAGGGAAGCAACACGACGGATGTTGATGTTCTCACCGATTTTAGCAACCAGCGCAACGCGTTCTTCTTCGAACTGCGTTTTCAGAACGTCAACGTCAGTGATTTTGCCAGCAACAGCGGCGTCCAGGACTTTGTTAGCAAATGCCTGGAAACCAGCATCTTTCGCGACGAAGTCAGTCTGGCAGTTTACTTCCAGAATGATGCCGTAGGTGCCGTCGATCTTAGTGATGATCACGCCGTCAGCAGCAACGTTGCCTGCTTTTTTCGCTGCTTTGATAGCACCGGACTTACGCATGTTTTCGATTGCCAGCTCGATGTCGCCGTTCGCTTCAGTCAGTGCTTTTTTGCAATCCATCATGCCTGCGCCAGTACGTTCACGCAGCTCTTTTACCAGGGATGCGGTAATTTCAGCCATTCTTTAATCCTCGGGAGAGATATGACCTGCCCGGTTCCAGGAACCAAACAGGCTTAAAAGTGAAAAAGGGGGCCATAGACAGGCCCCCTAACCAAACTCGGTACTACCTGCTCAATAAGGGGCTCAAAGAGCGTGCCTTATTACTCAGCTTCTACGAAGCTTTCTTCCGCCTGAGTAGCCAGATCAGAAGAACGACCTTCACGAACGGTAGCAGCAACGGCATTCAGGTACAGGCTAACAGCACGGATTGCGTCGTCGTTACCCGGGATAACGAAGTCAACGCCGTCCGGATCGGAGTTGGTATCAACGATAGCAAATACCGGGATACCCAGGTTGTTTGCTTCTTTGATTGCGATGTGCTCGTGGTCAGCGTCGATAACGAACAGAGCGTCCGGCAGACCGCCCATGTCTTTGATACCGCCCAGGCTGTTTTCCAGCTTGTCCAGCTCACGAGTGCGCATCAGCGCTTCTTTCTTGGTCAGCTTGTCGAAGGTACCGTCCTGAGACTGAGTTTCCAGGTCTTTCAGACGTTTGATGGACTGACGAACGGTTTTCCAGTTAGTCAGCATGCCGCCCAACCAGCGATGGTTCACGAAGAATTGGTCGCAGTTCTGAGCAGCTTCTTTCACCGCTTCGCTTGCAGCGCGTTTAGTACCAACGATCAGAATTTTGCCTTTACGGGAAGCAATTTTGTTCAGCTCAGCCAAGGCTTCGTTGAACATCGGTACAGTTTTCTCAAGGTTGATGATGTGAACTTTGTTACGCGCACCGAAGATGAACGGCTTCATTTTCGGGTTCCAGTAACGGGTCTGGTGACCGAAGTGAACACCAGCCTTGAGCATGTCGCGCATGGAAACAGTTGCCATGATTAAAACCTCTATATAAAAGTTGGGGTTATGCCTCCACGTATCCCATATTACCGACCCCGAAGGGCACCCCGGAATATGTGCCGATACGTGTGTGTTATTACACAAAGTGAGATTTGTGGCTCCCATCCCAAAACAGGAACGGAAGTCCGGCGCGCTTTATACCACAAAACACTACCGGAAACCAATAGTTGTTGACGCAGTGTGCTGTTAATGATTCTCAATTTGGCACAAAGCTTGCCTGACTGTTACCATTGACAGCACTAATCCTGGTATAGTCGAAAAATTCGACACTGATGGGCACATTCCATGGCTATCTCTATTAAAACTCCTGAAGAAATCGAAAAAATGCGCGTCGCCGGGCGTCTTGCCGCCGAAGTGTTGGAAATGATCGAGCCGCATATCAAGCCGGGCGTCAGCACTGGCGAACTGGATCGCATCTGCAATGATTACATCGTCAACGAGCAGCACGCCATCTCTGCTTGCCTTGGCTATCACGGTTTTCCGAAGTCCGTTTGCATCTCTATTAATGAAGTGGTTTGTCACGGCATTCCGGATGATGAAAAACTGCTGAAAGACGGCGACGTGGTAAACATCGACGTCACCGTGATTAAAGACGAATACCACGGCGATACGTCCAAAATGTTCATCGTGGGTAAACCGACGATCCTCGGTGAGCGCCTGTGCCGTGTCACGCAAGAGAGCCTCTACCTGGCGTTGCGTATGGTAAAACCGGGTATTCGTCTGCGCACGCTCGGCGCGGCTATTCAGAAATATGTCGAAGGCGAAGGTTTTTCCGTGGTGCGCGAGTATTGCGGTCACGGTATCGGTCGCGGTTTCCACGAAGAGCCGCAGGTGCTGCATTATGATGCGGATGATGGCGGTGTGGTGTTGAAAGCGGGCATGACCTTTACCGTTGAACCGATGGTGAATGCCGGTGATTACCGCATTCGTACCATGAAAGATGGCTGGACAGTCAAAACCAAAGACCGCAGCCTGTCGGCGCAATATGAGCACACTATCGTGGTCACTGAAACCGGCTGCGAAATCCTGACGCTGCGTAAAGACGACACCATCGAGGCTGTACTTACCGCCGCCTGATCCAAGCTTTACTCAATGTTATCGACGGTCCGCTATGCGGGCCGTTTTTTTAGCTGCCCTTTCCGCCCGGGTCATACATATAAACGACTTTTCATTTCTCATTATCTCTTTTAATTTGTTTCGCAGTGTATTCACACGCCAAATGGGTGGCAAATAATGAGCAATCTCTCTTCCGAACAATTCGTCAGCACCGTAAAACCCACCCTTCCCGGTCAGCCTGAACATCCAGGCGTTTGGCCGAAAGACGAACTCAATTGCGCGAGCATTAAAGCGCGTATTGATACTTTTCAGCAGTGGCTGGGGCATGTGTTTGACGCCGGGATTTCGGCCGAGCAATTGATTGAAGCGCGCACCGAGTTTATCGATCAACTCTTGCAGCGTTTATGGCTGGAATACGGTTTTGGTGACGTTGGGGATACCGCGCTGGTTGCGGTCGGCGGTTATGGTCGTGGCGAGTTGCATCCATTATCCGATATCGACTTGCTGATTCTCAGCCGGACAAAATTGCCGGATGAGCAGGCGCAGAAAATCGGTGAGCTACTGACCTTATTGTGGGATGTGAAGCTGGAAGTTGGCCACAGCGTCCGCACGTTTGACGAATGCTTACAGGAAGGTTTATCGGATCTTACCGTCGCTACCAACCTTATCGAATCACGTCTTTTAGTGGGTGATGTTGCACTGTTCCTGGAACTGCAAAAGCACATTTTCAGCGATAATTTCTGGCCTTCCGAAACGTTCTTCCCGGCCAAAGTGGTGGAGCAAAACGAACGTCACCAACGCTATCACGGCACCAGCTATAACCTTGAGCCGGATATAAAAAGCAGCCCCGGCGGCCTGCGCGATATCCATACGTTGCAGTGGGTGGCTCGCCGCCATTTTGGCGCAACTTCGCTGGATGAGATGGTGGGTTTTGGTTTTCTGACCGAAGCCGAACGCAATGAATTGAATGAGTGTCTGCATCTGCTGTGGCGTATTCGCTTCGCGCTGCATTTAGAGGTCAATCGCTACGATAACCGGCTGCTGTTCGACAGGCAGTTAAGCGTCGCTCAGCGTCTGAATTATGTCGGCGAAGGCAACCAGCCCGTTGAACATATGATGAAAGATTTCTTCCGCGTCACCCGCCGCGTGGCGGAACTGAATCAGATGCTGCTCCAGTTGTTCGACGACGCGATTCTGGCGCTGACCACCGATGAGAAACCCCGCCCAATTGATGATGAATTCCAGCTGCGCGGCACGCTGATTGACCTGCGTGATGAAACGCTGTTTATCCGCGAGCCGCAGGCGATTTTACGCATGTTCTACATTATGGTGCGCAACAGCACCATTACCGGCATCTACTCCGCCACGTTGCGCCATCTGCGCCACGCGCGCCGCCATCTGACACAGCCGCTTTGCTACATTGCCGAAGCGCGTTCGATTTTCCTCAGCATGCTGCGCCACCCCGGCGCGGTCAGCCGCGGTTTGCTGCCCATGCACCGCCACAGCGTGTTGTGGGCCTATATGCCGCAGTGGTCGCACATTGTCGGCCAAATGCAGTTCGATCTTTTCCACGCCTACACCGTTGATGAACACACCATTCGCGTGTTGCTGAAGCTGGAGAGTTTTGCCAAAGAGGAGACGCGTAATAAGCATCCGCTCTGTGTCGAGTTGTGGCCGCGCCTTACCCACCCGGAGCTGATTCTGATTGCGGCGTTGTTCCACGATATCGCCAAAGGCCGTGGCGGCGATCACTCGGTGTTAGGTGCGCAGGACGTGCTGAAGTTCGCCGAACTCCACGGGCTGAATTCCCGGGAAACCCAACTGGTGGCCTGGCTGGTGCGTCATCACTTGTTAATGTCGGTAACCGCGCAACGCCGCGATATTCAGGATCCGGAAGTGATCAAACAGTTCGCCGAAGAGGTGCAAACGGAAAACCGCCTGCGCTTCCTCGTCTGCCTGACGGTCGCGGATATCTGCGCAACCAATGAAACGCTGTGGAACAGCTGGAAGCAGAGCCTGTTGCGCGAACTCTATTTCGCCACTGAGAAGCAGCTGCGCCGGGGAATGCAAAACACGCCGGATATGCGCGAGCGCGTGCGCCATCATCAGTTGCAGGCGTTGGCATTACTGCGCATGGATAATATTGATGAAGAGCTGTTGCATCAGATTTGGGCGCGCTGTCGCGCCAACTATTTTGTGCGCCACAGCCCAAACCAACTGGCCTGGCATGCGCGGCATCTGCTGCAACATGATCTCAGTAAGCCGATGATTTTACTCAGCCCACAGGCCACTCGCGGCGGTACGGAGATCTTTATCTGGAGTCCAGACAGACCCTATCTGTTCGCTGCGGTGTGTGCCGAACTCGATAGGCGTAATCTCAGCGTGCATGACGCGCAGATCTTTACCACGCGCGATGGCATGGCGATGGATACCTTTATTGTGCTGGAGCCGGACGGCAGCCCGCTGTCCGCCGATCGCCATGACGCGATCTGCTTCGGGCTGGAGCAAGCGATCACGCAACACACCTGGCAGCCACCGCAGCCGCGTCGTCAACCGGCCAAGTTGCGTCATTTCACCGTCGATACCGAGGTGAATTTCCTGCCGACGCATACCGAAAGAAAATCGTTCCTTGAATTGATTGCCCTTGACCAACCGGGGCTGCTGGCGCGGGTCGGCCAGGTTTTTGCCGACCTTGGAATTTCGCTGCATGGGGCAAGAATTACAACCATTGGTGAGCGAGTAGAAGATTTATTCATAATCGCGACTGCCGACCGGCGTGGCCTTAATAATGTGCTGCAAAAGGAGGTACAACAACGGTTGACAGAGGCCCTCAATCCAAACGATAAAGGGTGATTGTTTTTTTACACAAGATGGAAAGAGTTAAACAATGCAGCAGTTACAGAACGTTATTGAGGCCGCTTTCGAGCGTCGCGCAGAGATTACCCCGGCAAATGTAGATACTGTTACCCGCGAAGCGGTGAACCAGGTTATCGCTCTGCTTGATTCAGGCGCACTGCGCGTCGCAGAAAAAATTGAGGGTCAGTGGGTGACCCACCAGTGGTTGAAGAAAGCCGTTCTGCTCTCTTTTCGCATTAACGATAACCAGGTTATCGACGGTGCGGAAAGCCGCTACTTTGATAAAGTGCCGATGAAATTCGCCGACTATGACGACGCGCGTTTCCAGAAAGAAGGTTTCCGCGTAGTACCGCCAGCCGCGGTGCGCCAGGGTGCATTCATCGCGCGCAACACGGTTCTGATGCCGTCTTACGTTAACATCGGTGCTTTCGTTGACGAAGGAACGATGGTTGATACCTGGGCGACTGTCGGTTCTTGTGCGCAGATCGGTAAAAACGTGCACCTTTCCGGTGGCGTAGGGATTGGTGGCGTTCTGGAGCCATTGCAGGCAAATCCGACTATCATTGAAGATAATTGTTTCATCGGCGCGCGCTCCGAGGTTGTGGAAGGCGTTATCGTTGAAGAAGGTTCTGTGATTTCGATGGGCGTTTATATCGGTCAGAGCACCCGTATTTACGATCGCGAAACCGGTGAAGTGCATTACGGTCGCGTACCGGCTGGCTCCGTGGTTGTTTCCGGCAACCTGCCGTCAAAAGATGGCAAATACAGCCTGTACTGCGCTGTTATCGTGAAAAAAGTGGATGCTAAAACGCGCGGTAAGGTAGGCATTAACGAGTTGCTGCGTACCATCGACTAAGCCTTTCCCTCTCCCTGTTTGGGAGAGGGTGATATATCCCGCCTTTTTTGCATTCATAGGTGGCAAAAATAGATTTTTTCGTTAATTATTCATAGGTTATGTTGAGCTTAAGGGTACCGCTATGTACGATAATCTGAAAAGTTTAGGCATTACCAATCCCGATGAAATCGATCGCTATAGCCTCCGCCAGGAAGCCAATAACGATATCCTGAAAATCTATTTTCATAAGGACAAAGGCGAGTTTTTTGCCAAGAGCGTCAAATTCAAATACCCACGCCAGCGCAAAACGGTGGTCGCCGACGGTGTTGGTCAGGGGTATAAAGAAGTGCAGGAAATTAGCCCGAACCTACGCTATGTCATTGATGAGCTTGATCAAATATGCCAACGCGATCGTACTGAAGTCGATCTGAAACGTAAGATCCTTGACGATTTGCGCCACCTTGAAAGCGTCGTGACCAATAAGATCAACGAAATCGAATCCGATCTTGAGAAATTGACGCGCGGGAAATAACAGCATTACGCCAGATGGCGCTTCGCTTATCAGACCTACACAGCGTTGTAGGCTGGGAAAGCGAAGCCGCCACCCGGCAAAAAATCAGCGTTGCTCGTCCAACTGCAGCGCCACATACAGCAGCAATCTGTCGTCGAAATTCCCCAAATCCAACCCTGTCAGTTCAGAGATCCGATTCAGGCGATATTCCAGAGTATTACGGTGAATAAATAGCGCCTTAGACGTTGCGAGCGGTTGCACATTGTGACGAAACCAAGCCGCCAGCGTCCGGCGCAACAAACCATTATTGTCCATCGCTTTTAAGCGCGATAACGGGCGCGCCAGTTCATTGGCCTGCCAGCCACCACGCAAGCTGTCGAGCAGCACTGGCAACATCAAATCCTGGTAAAAATAACTCCGGCTTTCCGGCATGCGCTGCTTACCCACCATCATGGTGGTGCGCGCCGTACGGTAGGAACGCGCAATGCTGCCTGGGCCAGTAAAGTAGTTCCCCAGCGCGACGCGAAAACGCAACTGGCCATTCTCTTTCATACGCGTGATCAGCTGTTCCACGCGCTTGCGATGATCTTCAGCATCCCAGCGGCCAAACTGATTCAATGCGGGTTTCAGCACCACCATCTCGGTGAGCGAGACAATGGCGATCAAGTTATTACGCTCCGGCGTGGTCAGGGCGTTTTGCAGTTGCTGCAACTCCGCCATTGCGCTGTCTACGCCCAACTGACCGCTGTCGACTTCTACCACCGCGACCACACGCGGCTGGTTTAGATCAATGCCTAAACGCTGCGCCCACTCAGTGAGTGCGGGAGTATGCTCTTCGGCCTGAATCAGGTTCATCACTAGCTCTTCGCGCAGGCGGCTATCCTGCGCCAGCAAATGCATCAGACGGGACTGTTCCAGCATCATTTCGGCGGTCATACAGACTAATTCGCCATATTTGCGCAATGTTTCGGGCTCGCCCGTCAGACCGATAACACCGACAATTTCACCTTCCAGACGCAATGGCAGGTTGATACCCTGACGCACACCATGCAGATGGCGCGCCACGGCGTCATCGATATCGACAACGCGTCCCTGAGAAAGCACCAGCAATGCACCTTCGTGCAATTCCCCAATTCGTTCCCGGTCACCACTTCCGATGATGCGGCCACGTGCATCCATCACGTTAATGTTTGTATCAATGATGCGCATCGTGCGCGCCACGATATCCTGTGCCATTTTGGTATCAAGATGCCAGCCAGCCATGTAACCCTCCCCTGTGCAGAGCCCAAGCATATGGGAGAACACAATAGTCTGCATTGTGCAGATGCACAAAGCGGAGGCGAGAAGTGTGAAGTTGTGGAAGGCCTCACAAAATAAATGGAAAGCCCCTCCTCCCATGAATCGGGAAGAGGGTTTTGAAGGGTTACTGCATCAGAAGATAGATGGAGGTATCACCACGCTGGATGTTCAACGCCAGCACAGAAGGTTTGCTGTCGAGGATTTTGCGCAACTCAGCGATGTTTTTCACCGGCTGCTGGTTCGCACCGAGAATCACATCACCTTTTTTCAGGCCGATTTGCGCAGCCGGGGTGTTGGGTTTCACCGCGTTAACCACTACGCCGCCATCTTTACCTTTGTTGCTCATTTCCGCACCTTCAATACCGCTGAAGATGGTGCTGGATTCCACCTGATTCTGGCTGCTTTGTTGCAGCTCCAGCGTGATATTCACCGGCTTGCCGTCACGCAGCATACCGAGCGCGACTTTGCTACCGATCGGCATAGAACCGACTTCGGCACGCAGCGCCGCAAAGCTGCTGATAGGTTTACCGTTCAGAGAGGTAATCACGTCACCCGCTTTCACACCGGCTTTCGCCGCAGCGGAATTTGGCATCACCTGGCTGACGAACGCACCGCGCTGGGCATCGACTTTCATCGCTTTCGCCAGCTCTGAGTTCAGCTCGGTTCCCAAAATACCCAGTTCACCGCGACGCACCTGGCCGTACTGCACCATCTGCCCAGTAAGGCTTTTCACCATATTACTCGGGATAGCGAAGCCGATACCGATGTTGCCGCCGTCCGGCGCGAGAATAGCGGTGTTGATACCAATCAGTTCACCGTTCAGGTTAACCAGCGCGCCACCGGAGTTACCGCGGTTAATCGCGGCGTCAGTCTGAATAAAGTTTTCGTAGTTTTGCGCGTTCAGACCGCTGCGGCCCAGCGCAGAAACGATCCCGGATGTCACGGTTTCACCCAGACCGAACGGGTTACCAATTGCGACGGTGTAATCACCCACGCGCAGCGCATCGGAATCCGCCAGTTTAATTGCGGTCAGGTTTTTCGGATCCTGGATTTGAATCAGAGCGATATCAGAACGCGGGTCTTTACCCACTACTTTGGCGTCAAATTTACGCCCGTCGCTCAGTTGTACTTTGATGGTGCTGGCGTTATCAACAACGTGATTGTTGGTGACCACATAGCCTTTCGCCGCATCAATAATCACCCCGGAACCCAGCGCCATAAATTTCTGCTGCTGGCCGCCGCCCTGCCCGTCCTGACCACCACCCTGACAGAATGGAGAACTCTGGAACGGTGAACCGTCCTGACAGAACGGTGAATTATCACCAAAGAACTGCTGGAAGTTGCGCGGCATGCGCGGCGTATTTACGGTGGTGCTGCCTTCGACATTAATACTCACGACCGACGGCATAACTTTTTCCAGCATCGGCGCGAGGCTTGGCATTTGCTGCGATGTTGTGGCTGTAGAAGATACTGTTTCCGCTGCCATAGCAGACAGTGGAGACAGCGCTAAACTTAAACTCAAAGCCAGTGCACTCATTGCTAACGTGGTTTTTTTCATGTCTCTCAATCTCATTACTGATTAACGCGAACTGCTGTGTATGTGTCACTCAGAGTCGATTTATAGCGTGAAGTTCAGGCCTTAAGCGTCTGGAAAAAGTAAAAATTTATTGTCGTTCTTTACAATTGAGCGGTGTTATTCCACCGCCATCAAACGACGATATTCATCCCATGAATATAGATCGGTCATGCCGCTGATATAATCCTGAATTAATCGACAACGGTGATAATACTCCAGCACCGGGTACTCTGCCGTGTCAGGCGATAATTTACTTACCGCTTCGACATAGGCCAGCCGGTGGCGCGTCGACAGTTTATGAAACAGGCGCGATTCAATCGGGAAACGACGCAGACGCTCTTTTTCCACCAGCTCGGTAAAGTCCGCCAGCGATAATTGCAACAACGGGCGGTAAATTTCCAGCAATCCACTGATGACGCGGTAACCCTGTAATTCCAGTTGCTCAACATCGGGATGGCTGAACACCTGTTTAATGGCGACGTTTTTATATAATTCAAGGAGCTGGCTAAATCCGCTGTCATCTTCCAACAGCGCATGATTGAATTCGCCGTTAAAAATCTGCGGTAAGTTATCAATAAAACGTTGTGCCGCGTAAGGCACCAGTTTATTGAGCGTGTTGACGCGCAAATACATAAAGAATTGATCTTCTGCGCTGCGGCTCATGGAATTAACGCGCGATTTATCCCAGGCATTTTCCACAACCTGAGCAAACAGCGAGCCTTTTTCATGCGTGCCCCAGGCGTCATAAAGATGCTGATAAAGTTGCTCCGCCGTGAAAATTCGTTTTTCCACCGCATCTTCCAAATCGGCCACGCAATAAGAGATATCGTCTGCGGCTTCCATTATCCACGTCAATGGAAAGCGACTATAAGTGTCGAGGTTTAATTCTTTACGTAACCGCTCAACATAGGCTTCTTCAGAGAAATAATAACCGGGTTTTTTCATTAAATAACTGTGAGATGCCGGCGGTTCACCCACCCACCATGCCGGACGTGTGTATTTTAAAATACAGCCGACCTGCGCCCAGGTCAGATTCATGCGCATGAGGGTGTGCACCATGCGAATACCCTGCGCATTACCTTCAAACTGGCTTAAATCATGGCGCACTTTTCTGCGTAACGTATTGAGACTGTCTTCGCCTTCGCGCAGGCGCAACGCAACCACTTCACAACGATCGTCCGACAACGGTTGGCTAACGGCGTCGTCCGGGGACAAACGCTGGCGGAACCAGTCATTGATCGCCGCTTCGCCAAAATGACCGAACGGTGGGTTGCCGATGTCGTGCATCAGGCAGGCCATCTCAACGATACTTTCAAAAGGCCCCGTCAACTCATCCAGGCCGTACGTTTCCAGCAGGCGCTGCTCTTTCAGGCGGCTGAGGATCTCTTTGGCGATATAGCGCCCAACTTGCTGCACTTCAAGAGAATGTGTCAGACGCGTGCGCACCGCCGCGTTGCGCTCCAGAGGAAAAACCTGGGTCTTTTGCTGCAATCGTCGAATGGCGGGAGAATTGATGATGCGTCCACGATCGCTTTCAAAAATACGCAGGATTTCGTGCTCGGTTTTCACGCCCTGCGGCGAACGATAACGACGATGCCAGTTTATCTTGTTGCGAAAATCGATCTCGGCCATTTCCTCTCCTGTGCATAGCCTCACGGGTATCATGCAATTGTGTATGCCATGATAGACTATGCCTCGAAAACGTAATCCTGTCTTATCACATTAGCGAGTATCTCCATGAAAATTGGCATCATTGGTGCAATGGAAGAAGAAGTTACGCTGCTGCGTGACAAAATCGAGAACCGTCAAACGCTGAATATTGGCGGGAGCGAAATCTACACCGGTACGCTAAATGGTACAGAAGTCGCACTGCTGAAATCAGGTATTGGCAAAGTGGCCGCCGCGATGGGCGCAACCTTGCTGCTGGAACGTTGTAAGCCGGATGTGATTATCAACACAGGCTCTGCGGGCGGTCTGGCCGCGACACTGAAAGTGGGTGATATCGTGGTTTCCGACGAAGCGCGTTATCACGATGCCGATGTTACCGCTTTTGGCTATGAATATGGCCAGTTGCCAGGTTGCCCGGCAGGCTTTAAAGCCGACGGCAAACTGGTTGCGGCGGCAGAAGCCTGCATCGGCGAGCTGAAACTGAATGCGGTACGCGGGCTGATTGTCAGCGGCGATGCGTTTATCAATGGTTCTGTGGGTCTGGCAAAAATTCGTCACAACTTCCCGCAGGCGATTGCCGTGGAAATGGAAGCGACCGCGATTGCGCATGTCTGCCATAACTTTGGCGTGCCGTTTGTGGTGGTTCGCGCCATTTCTGATGTGGCGGATCAGCAATCCCACCTGAGCTTTGATGAGTTCCTGGTGGTGGCTGCGAAGCAATCCAGCCTGATGGTTGAAACCCTGGTGCAGAAACTGGCACGTGGCTAACCCTCTTTTCAGGGCGCTTGTCGCCCTGCTCATTTTTCTGCCGGCGTGGCTTTTCGCCGCACCACGCGTGATCTCCCTCTCTCCGGCCAATACCGAACTGGTGTTCGCGGCGGGTATCACGCCCGTTGGCGTCAGCAGTTATTCGGATTACCCGCCAGAAGCGGCGCATATTGAGCAAGTCGCCAGCTGGCAAGGGATGAACCTCGAACGCATTGTCGCGCTAAAACCTGACCTGGTGCTGGCCTGGCGCGGCGGCAATACGGAACGTCAGGTTAATCAACTCAAGCAGTTTGGTATCACCATAATGTGGGTCGATGCGATCACCATCGAGCAGGTGGCGGAAACGCTGCGTAAGCTGGCGGCTTATAGCCCGCATCCACAGCAGGCTGAACAGGCGGCGCAACAGTTGCTGGCTAAGTACAACGAACTTAAATCCCATTACGCCAGCCTGCCGAAAAAACGCGTGTTTATGCAATTTGGTGCGCAGCCGCTGTTTACCAGTGGAAAAGGATCGATTCAAAACCAGGTGCTGGAGCTGTGCGGCGGGGAAAATATCTTTGCCGCCAGCCACGTGCCGTGGCCGCAGGTCAGCCGCGAGCAAGTGCTGGCGCGTCAACCGCAAGCGATAGTGCTAGCGGGCGATAAACAACAGATTCCTAAAATTAAGCAATACTGGCGAAATCAGCTGGATGTACCGATTATTTCTCTGCACGGCGACTGGTTTGAACGGGCAAGCCCGCGTATTATCCTCGCCGCTCAACAACTCTGCACTGCCCTTGCGCAGGTGAAATAACCGGGGAATCAACCATGCTGGTCTACTGGCTGGATATTATCGGTACCGCTGTTTTTGCCATCTCAGGCGTTCTGCTTGCCGGAAAATTACGGATGGATCCGTTCGGCGTGCTGGTGCTAGGCGTGGTGACGGCGGTCGGTGGCGGGACGATCCGCGATATGGCGCTGGCGCACGGTCCGGTTTTCTGGGTGAAAGATCCCACCGATTTAGTGGTTGCAATGGTGACCTGCATGTTGACCATCGCGCTGGTGCGTCAGCCGCGCCGCTTGCCGAAATGGGTGTTGCCGGTGCTGGATGCCGTGGGTCTGGCGGTGTTTGTCGGGATTGGCGTGAATAAAGCGTTTATGGCGGAAACCGGCCCGCTGGTCGCCATTTGTATGGGTGTCGTGACCGGTGTCGGCGGCGGGATAATTCGTGATGTACTGGCGCGTGAAATACCGATGATCCTGCGTACCGAAATTTACGCCACGGCCTGTATTGCAGGCGGGATCGTGCATGCGTCGGCGTTTTACTTCTTTGGCGTGCCACTGGAATCAGCCAGTATGCTGGGGATGGTAGTGACGTTGGGGATTCGTCTTGCGGCAATTCGCTGGCACCTAAAGTTGCCTACTTTTGCGCTAGATGAGTCGGGACGTTGACGTTTTGAGTACCGGAGCATTATCCGGCCTACGAAGCCCGGTAAGCGAAGCGCCACCGGGCATTACGTATCAGATGCTGAACGAGGAACCACAGCCGCAGGTGCTGGTTGCGTTCGGGTTAGTCACCACAAAGCGGGAACCTTCCAGACCTTCGGTGTAATCCACCGAACCGCCCACCAGATATTGCAGGCTCATCGGGTCGACCACCAGGCCAACGCCCTGCTTCTCAATGGTCATATCACCCTCGTTGATTTGGTCATCAAAGGTAAAACCATATTGGAAGCCGCTGCAACCACCACCGGTGATGTAAACACGCAGTTTCAGATTAGGGTTATCTTCGTCCGCAATCAGGTTTTTTACTTTGCTGGCTGCTGCGTCGGTAAATTGCAGCGGCAGCGCTACGTCATCACTCATGTCTTGCTCCCATTGATACGAAGATCTGGGCAAATATTAACCCGATCATTGCGGCTATTATCCAATACGGTATTAAATCGTTCAAGTATTCTCCCGCCGCTGCTCACTGTCACTGGCGGCTTCCTGCCTGGCAAGTGTACGTGCCAGGATGGCGGAATAGAGCGGTTTCCCGCCCAAAAACTGCGCTAACAGTGTCGCACCAAGACAAGTAATGATCATTGGCAAAATAAGCTGATAATTGTCAGTCATTTCCAAAACTAGCACAATTCCGGTCAACGGCGCACGTAGCGAAGCGGCTAATAACGCCCCCATTCCGGCGATGGCAAACGTCGCGGCATCCAGCTGGTAATGGGGAAAAACCGCGACGCTCGCACTACCAAACGCCATCCCCAACACTGTTCCCAACGCCAGCATTGGCGCGAAAATCCCGCCCGGCGCACCGGAGCTAAAGCACAGCAATGTCGTCGCCACGCGGATAAGAAAAATAAACAGCAACGCGCCAACGGTGTAATTCCCGGCGGAGGCAATGGGGATCAGCGCAAAACCGCCGCCCGAGAGCGCCGGCGCCATCAATCCCAGCACGCCGCAGGTTCCGCCAATCAGCCCGCCGACCAGCACCCATTTCCCGGTACGCCCGCCGTGAATACGCTGAAACAGATCCTGCGTGCGCAATATCAGCGTATTGAACAACGGCCCGATGCAGCCAAATACCATACCCAACAGCAGATAGAGCCACAACGTGTTGACGGGCGCATTGCTCAGCTTACCCACGTCGATAACCGCGGCTTCGCCATTAAACAGGCGAAACACAATGCTCGACATAATCACGCCGGTAAAGACCGCTTTGATGGAGATGAGGTTGTAATGAAACTGCGATCGCATCTCTTCAATGATGAACAAAATGCCTGCCAGCGGAGCGTTGAACGCTGCGGAAAGCCCCGCCGCCGCGCCGGTCGCCAGCAAGGTATGGCGCGCTTCACCGCTGCGTAAGTGAAACAGATCGCCCACCATACGCCCGATATTACCGCCAATCTGTACCGTCGGCCCTTCACGCCCCAGCACCATTCCGGCACCCAGCGTGCCCATACCGCCAAAGAATTTCACCGGTAAAACGCGCCACCAGCGCACCGGGCGCAACTCTTCCAATGCGCCTTCAATTTCAGGGATCCCGGAACCCCCCGCTTCCGGTGCGAATCGTCGCACCAGAAAATAGCCAATCATCGCCAGCACGGCTGAACCCAAAAAGGCGAGCGGCCAGACAATCGCGCTATTCGCCACCTGTGCCAGCGCGCCGATGCGCATGTTTAGCACGGCGTTGACGGCCTTTTCAAAGGCGACGCCCACCAGCCCGGTGAGCGTCCCGACGATGGCCGCAACGACCAGAATCACCAGCGGCGTTTTATCGCGCTGCAACATCTGGCGCAGGATATCTCTGCGTCGCCGCCGCTCAACCTGCTGTTGTTCGAATGAAGGGGTTTTCTCTGACATGGTTTTCAGTAAGTCATACAAAAGAGGCCATTGTAGCCAGCCTTCGCCAGCACGTCGCGGGGAAAATCCCGGCAAAACTTTCATAACATTCCCGTAATCACATAGAATGACCGGCACAGATTTTTCCACGAACCAGGAATGAAAGCATGAGTAAGTCTGAAAACCTCTATAACGCAGCGCGCCAGCTTATCCCCGGCGGTGTCAATTCACCGGTACGCGCCTTCACCGGCGTTGGCGGTACGCCGCTGTTTATCGAGCGTGCTGACGGTGCTTATTTATACGATGCCGACGGCAAAGCCTATATCGATTACGTCGGCTCCTGGGGGCCAATGGTGCTCGGCCACAACCATCCTGCCATTCGTAACGCGGTGATTGAAGCCGCCAGCCGTGGTCTGAGTTTCGGCGCACCGACGGAGATGGAAGTCAAAATGGCGGAACTGGTGACCGAACTGGTGCCGACCATGGACATGGTGCGCATGGTGAACTCCGGTACCGAAGCGACCATGAGCGCCATCCGCCTGGCGCGCGGTTTCACCGGCCGCGACAAAATCATCAAATTCGAAGGGTGTTACCACGGTCACGCCGATTGCCTGCTGGTGAAAGCCGGTTCCGGCGCATTGACCCTCGGCCAGCCTAACTCACCGGGCGTTCCGGCGGATTTCGCCAAGCACACTCTGACTTGCACCTACAACGATCTTCAATCCGTCCGCGCGGCGTTCGAGCAGTATCCGCAGGAGATCGCCTGCATCATCGTTGAGCCGGTCGCCGGGAATATGAACTGTGTGCCGCCGAAGCTTGAGTTCCTGCCGGGTCTGCGTGACTTGTGCGATGAGTTCGGCGCGCTGTTAATTATTGATGAAGTGATGACCGGTTTCCGCGTCGCGCTGGCAGGCGCGCAGGCCCACTATGGTGTGGTGCCGGATCTGACGTGTCTTGGCAAAATCATCGGCGGCGGTATGCCGGTGGGCGCATTTGGCGGTCGTCGCGACGTGATGGAAGCGCTGGCACCGACCGGGCCGGTCTACCAGGCGGGAACACTCTCCGGTAACCCGATTGCGATGGCGGCGGGCTACGCCTGTTTAACCGAAGTGGCGCAGGTGGGTGTACATGAAACCCTGAACGATCTCACCACATTGCTGGCCGACGGCCTGATTGATGCGGCGCAAAGCCAGGGCATTTCGCTGGTGGTGAACCACGTTGGCGGCATGTTCGGCCTGTTCTTTACCGATGCGCAGGAAGTCACCTGCTACCAGGACGTTGTGGCGTGCGACGTGGAACGCTTTAAGCGCTTCTTCCACCTGATGCTGGAAGAGGGTATTTATTTCGCGCCGTCGGCATTTGAAGCGGGCTTTATGTCCGTCGCCCACAGCGAAGAGGATATCCGCAACACGGTTGATGCGGCACGCCGCGTGTTCGCGAAACTGTAACTGTTTACCAGGAACTCCGTAAACATGTAGGCCGGATAAACGCAGTGCCATCCGGCGAATTGCCCGGTGGCGCTAACGCTTACCGGGCCTACACAATCCATACCTCTAATCGCCTAGCGACTCTGCTTTCTCAACAGATAGATAAAGTACGGCGCGCCGATAAAGGTCGACAGCAGCCCCGCCGGGATCTGGAATGGAAACAGCAACATCCGCCCGCACCAGTCCGCGAACACCAGCAATAAACCCCCAACCAGCGCCGACATCACCATATGCGGCATCGTGCGCCGAAAGCCCATCATACGGGCGATATGCGGCGCCATCAGGCCAACAAAACTGAGCGGCCCGATCGTCATTGTCGCCGTCGCCGTCAGTGCCGCCGCCAACAGCAGCAGCGCCACGCGTGACGACGTTAACGCCATTCCCACCGAGCGCGACGTATCACCGCCGAGCGGTAAAATCATCAGCCAGCGGCGACACAGCGGCGTCAGCGCCAGCAAGATAACCATCATCACACTGCTGCGCAGCACCTGTTCACCAGAAGCGTTATAGGTACTGCCGGCGATCCACGTCAGGATCTCCGCCATGCGCGGGTCGCCGCTTGCCTGCAACATCATCAGCAACATGGTAAATGCCGTGCTCAGCGCCATCCCCGCCAGCAACATCCGGTGCGGCGAGAAACCGCCGCGCCCGGCGGCGAGCATGATGATCAATAACGTGCCCGCCGCGCCGAGGCTCCCGGCGGGCATCAACCAACCGAAGGCGTTACCCGGTACAAAGAACAGCATCAGCACCACGCCAAACGCCGCGCCGGAACTGATCCCTAACACTTCCGGGCTGGCCATTGGGTTGCCGGTCAGACGCTGAATAATACAGCCCGCCACCGCCAGCATCACACCGGCGGTCAGCGCGGCGATAATGCGCGGCCAGCGCCACGGCATTAACTCTTCAAGCAACGTGCCGCTGGCCCAGTGCCAGCCTTGCGCATCGCGCCCAAAGCTTAACGCCACGCCCATTGCCAGCAGCAACAACACCAAACCGCCCAGCGCAAACCACAGCACATGCTGGCGTTCAGCCGCCACTTTATCGCCGGCGTCCATCGCCGGTGTGTTCATGCTGCGCAGGCGCGGCAACAACCACAGCAACAACGGTGCGCCAATAAGCGCGGTGATCGACCCGGTGGAGACTTCCATCCACACGCGCGTTAACCACCAAATAACCTGGTCAGAAAGCCAGAGGATCAGCGCACCAATCACCGGCGCCAAAATCAGGCGCGCCAGCAGCCGACGCGCGCCGAGCATTTTCGCGAGCAACGGCGCGAACAGACCGATAAAACCAATAATGCCCACCGCGTTAACCAGCAGCGCACTCAACGCGATCGCCAGCGTCAGCGCCGCCAGCCGCGCCATCGACAGCGCCAGGCCGAGATTACGCGCAACGCCATCGTCCAGCCCCATCAAAGTCAGTGGGCGCAACAGCAACAGCGTCAACACTGCACAGCCGAGCAACTGCGGCCACAGGCTCTGGGCGATGCTCCAGTCCGTTTGCGTGAGCGTACCGGTGCTCCATAAGAACATGCTTTGCAATTGATCGTGATGAAACAGCACCAGCAGCTGATTGATAGCACCGCAATACAAGCTAACAACCAAACCCGCGAGGATCAGCGTGACCGGCGATAAACGCTTACCCCAGGCGACCCCGAACACCAGCGCCCCGACCGCACAGGCCCCGATCAGCGCCGCAAACTGCGAAGCCATCACGCCGGGAATCGCCCACAGCGTGGTAATGGTGATCCCCAGTTGCGCGCCAGTGGCGACACCGAGCGTTGTGGGTTCCGCTAATGGGTTACGCAACACTTGCTGGAACAGAACGCCGACCAGGCCAAGCCCCGCGCCAACCAGCAGCGACACCGCCAGCCGTGGCAGTAGGCTGTAATGGAACAGCATCTGATTAATGAGATTGATGTCGGGCGCACGCAGCGCCTGCCCCCACTGTTCGCGCGGCAAAGCGATATTTAAATTGGCCCAGGTCAGCCAGGCGGCGGCGATAAACAGCACCGCCAGCAGCAACGCCGGGAAACGGGCGATACGTCGGCTCATGCCCGGCCTCCGAGCGCGTTATCCAGCACGCGGGTGAAATGCATCGCCGACAACGTTGCGCCATAGAACCACACCGCAGGCACGCGCTGAAAACGCCCGGCCCGCACAAACGGCATCGCCTGCCACAGCGGCGTTGCCATCAACGTACGCATGTCTTGTTCATTGTTGTGATCGAAGCAAATGACATCGACATCTTTGTATTCGGCAAGCCGGTCGATGCCGATCGCCACACTGCCCCAAAAAGTGGTTTCCCCATGCCAGGCATTGCGGATGCCTACTCTGTCGAGCACTTCCTGAAACAGGCAGTTTTCGGAGAACACCAGCACATGGCGCGGATCGAGCAAGGTGATCATCAACAGCGGGCGATCGCCACGGCGGGCGAAATGCGCTTTTGTGCTATCAACCAGCGCATCAAACGCATCAAGATGTTTTTTTGCCGCCACTTCTTTATTGAGCAGTTGCGCCATCTCGTTCAGGGAACGCCGGGCCATGGTGAGCGGTTTTTTTCCATCGCTGAATGTGAAACCGCGCCCCGGCGCGATGGTCGCCAGTTTGGCTTCCGACGGACCATAACCCGCCGACCACACCAGCAAAGAGGGTTTCATTTGCGTCAGCAATTCGAGGTTCGGTTCGGTGCGCAAACCAACGTCAATCACCGAATCAGGCAAAGAAGGCTCGTTGACCCAGATGTTGTAATCGTGGACATCGGCGACGCCATACGGCATGACGCCGAGCGCCAGCAGCAGTTCCACCGGCAGCCATTCAAGCGCCACAATGCGCTTTGGATCAACCGCCGCCGCATGCGCGCCGCGCAGGTTCCACAGCAACGGAGAGAGTGCCATCGCCGTCAGCAAGCGACGACGGCTAAGAGAAGGTAAACCGGCCATCAGTAGACAAAACTCACCGGAGCCGCACCAGCCGGATGCGGCAGGATCCCCATTGGGATGCCGTAAATTTGTTCCAGCGTCTCGGCGCGCATTAACGCATCCGGTGAGCCTTCTGCAATCATTTCACCGCCGCGCAGCGCCACCAAATAGTCGCAATAGCGCGCCGCCATATTGATATCGTGCAACACCGCAATTACCGTCAGCCCACGCTGTTGGCTCAGGCGATGCACCAGCGCCAGCACATCAACCTGATGGGCGATATCCAGCGCGGAAGTCGGTTCATCTAACAGCAGGCAACGGCTATCTTGCGCCACGAGCATGGCAATCCACGCACGCTGACGTTCGCCGCCGGAGAGGCTATCCACCAGGCGATGCGCCAGCGGTTTCAGCCCCACCAGCGCAATGGCTTCTTCCACTTTTTCCCGGTCGGCGACACCAAAACGCCCCAGCGCACCGTGCCACGGATAACGCCCAATCGCCACCAGTTCGCGCACCGTCATCCCTTCGGCCTGCGGCAACTGCTGCGGCAGGTAAGCCACTTTGCGGGCAAATGCCTTGCTGTTCCAGCTCTCCAGCGGCTGCGCGTCGAGCAGGATATCCCCGTCGGACGGCGGCTGATGGCGGCCAAGCATTTTAAGCAGTGTGGATTTTCCCGAGCCGTTGTGGCCAATCAGGCCGGTCACCTTCCCAACCGGAAAGGTCAACGACAGCGGGTGCAGCAGTGTGCGTCCCGGCACGCGAAAGGTGACATCGGTCAGTTGAAAGGTGGTATCGGGAAGCGTTTTGTTTTCCTGCATGGTAGCCAACTTGTCAGAGGGCACGGCGAACCGTGCCCGAAGAGAGATTAGAAGCGGAAGGTTGCGGTCGCCACCACCTGACGCTCTGCGCCCCAGAAACAGCCGTAAGACTGGAAGCAACTGGAAACGTAATCACGATCAAGTAAGTTATTGACGTTCACAGCAACACTTGAACCAGCCATGCCCAGGCGGGCTAAGTCGTATTTGATAACTGCGTCCATCACCGTCGCGCTACCCACTTTAAATGAGTTATCCGGTGCGCCATAGCTGGAACCGATGAAACGACCGCCTGTCCCCAATGTCAGACCAGACAGCACGCCAGTGTTAAAGGTGTAATCACCCCACAGCGATCCCATATTACGGGGCACCTGCTCAACGTGATTGCCTTTCAGGTTAGTGTCTTTGGTGTATTCGGCATCAATGTATGTGTATGACGCGGTCATATTGATATTGGCATTAAGAGCAGCTTTCGCTTCAAGCTCAATACCACGAGAGCGCACTTCACCTGACGGAACTTGTAATGTCACATTGCTCGGGTCAGTCGTAAGAGTGTTCGTCTTCGTCAGCTGATAAACCGCACCGCTAAGCACGATCGGCATATCTTTCGGTACGTAGCGAACACCCGCTTCATACTGCTCACCTTTAGACGGTGCGAAAGCCATACGCGGCGTGCTGTAAAGATCGAATGCGTTCGGCTCGAAGGACTGGCTGTAGCTGATATAAGGTGCAATACCGTTATCAAACAGATAGTTCACACCGCCACGCCAGGTGAACTGATGATCGTTGCGCTCAACAGAGCCGCCATCAGCACGCACGGTCGTTTGTTGGTTTGACCAGTCGTAGCGACCACCGAGTGTGAAGACCCATTTATCCCACTCGGCCTGGTTTTGCGCATAGATGCCAGTCTGCTTGCTTTCGTTCAATTGATAAGGTGCTGCATCACCAAAATCGAAATCTTCCGGAGAATAAGGATTGTAGAGATCGATTGATGGCGCACTGCCGAAAGTCGCATTGATGTCGTTACGCATACGCATGTAATCAACACCCGTCAAAAGAGTGTGCTCAACTGCGCCCGTCGCAAATTTGCTTTGCAGTTGAGTATCTACACTGAAGTTTTGCAGGCGTTCATTATCAACAACGGTTCCGCGATTGAGGGTGTGCCCGTCAGCTGCAATACCTGTACCGTATACACTCTGTTGCGCCGTTTTCATTTCGGCAAAGCGTAAATTTTGACGCACCGTAAAGGTGTCATCAAAACCATGTTCGAAGCTATAGCCGACCATCTTCTGGTTGCGAGAATACGAGTTATTCTTTGCACCCTCGTTGAAGTCGGTACCAATGCGTGAACCATTTGGCAATGGTTCAACAGTCCCTTCCTTCGGCAACCAGCCGTAATAGCCCGTTTGTGGTTCATTCTGGAAATAGGACAGGAAGGTAAAATTGGTTTTGTCGTCAGGACGCCAGGTGAAAGACGGCGCGATCGCATAGCGTTTCTGCTTTGCATCGACTTGCTGCTGATCGTTAGAACGCGCAACACCGGTCAGGCGATAGGAAAACTCACCGTTATCATCCAGCGCATCGCTGAAATCAAAACCGGTTTGGTACAAATTATCGGTACCCATTTTGAACTGAACTTCATGCAACGGCGTGGTCGTCGGACGCTTGCTGACCATAGAGATAATGCCGCCGGGATTGCTCTTTCCGTACAGGACGGAAGTTGGGCCGCGCATCAATTCAACACGTTCCAGCATGTAAGGGTCGATAACCGCGTCGTTATAGAAATTGCCCTGTAATTTCAACCCGTCCAGGTAATTGTTCTGGCTTAGGCCGACAGAAGTGAAACCACGGATGCTGACAAAATCGTAGGTATTCGATGCACCACGGTTGCTAACAACCACCCCAGGTGTGTAACCCAAAGCTTCTTTCACAGAGGCTGGCTGACGAATTTGCATCTCTTCATTGGTCACCACGGAAATAGACTGCGGGGTCTTTTCAATCGGGGTGTCAGTTTTGGTTGCCGTCGCGGAGTGTTTCGCCGCGATTGTCGGAGCCGGGCCCCAAGCATTTTCTTGCGAAGCAGCAGTGGTAACGGTGATGGTTTCTTCGTTTTGGGTGGTTGCAGCCTGTGCGTAAACAGACATGCCGCTAACCGCTGTGGCTACTACAACTGCAATTTTACGCAGCGTAGTATTGACTGGCTGAGCAGTTTTTGGACGCGCCATTGGTTTATCTCTGATCAATGAGTGAACGATAACGTAAACGAGAATTATTATTATGACCGCAGAATAATATGCGAAGCGTTGTATGCATAGCAAGCGGAATGCCATCTGGCGCCGCTTAAAGGCTGAAGAAATAACCAGCTAAAAAGCAGGTGGTTAATTAGGTATTAAAGGGGTTTTAACGCAACGTTATTCGAATGTTTTAGATAACGGGAAATAAAAAACCCCCAGACTTTTCAGTTGGGGGTTTTTGTCCTTAACAATGACGGCTTATCCGTTATGGCTTAGTTACTGCCGAACATGTCTTTAATCCAACCCGCTACGCCATCACTTTTCTCTTCCTGCTGCGGCGGCTGTTGCTGCGGTTGCTGTTGTGGCTGCGTCGATTGATCAAACGGATTCCCCGTTTGCGGCTGCATCTGATTTTGCTGGCACAGCGCGTCCGGATTGGTGGTCCACACCGGTACCGAACGGACACCGCCGCCACCGCAGACAAAATTACCCATATCGTCAACGCCCATATCGGTAATGTCTTCCGGCGGAGTCAGATCCAGCGGGATCGGCGACTGGTTTTGCAGATAACGCTGGTAAATCGCCATCGCGCCGCTGGCACCGTACAGTTTGGTCGGCTGGTTATTATCGCGGCCCACCCAGGTAATGGTCACTTCGCGCCCGTCGATACCGGCAAACCAGGTATCAACGTTATTGTTGGTGGTGCCGGTTTTACCCGCCAGGTGTAAGCCCGGATATTTCGCGCCAAGCTGGCGGCCAGTACCGCGCTGGATAACCTGTTGCATCGTCCACAGCGTCATATACGCCGCCTGCGCCGGCACTGCGCGCTCGGCCTGCGGGAAGCTCTGGTACAACACCGAACCGTCTTCGGCAATCACCGAACGCAGCGCGGAAAGCGGTGCGCGGTTACCGCCGCTGGCGATGGTCTGGAACGCCTGCGCCACTTCGATCGGCGTCAGGTTCAACGCTCCGAGCAACATCGACGGCATGCCGGTCAGTTGATTTTTCGGTGCGCCGAGTTTCTGCCAGGTATCCGTTACCGCCGGTAAGCCTACCGCCATACCAAGGTTCACGGTCGGCACGTTCATTGAACGGGTCAGCGCGTCGACCAGCATTACCTGGCCGCTAAAACGGCGATCATCGTTCTGCGGAGACCACACCTGGCCGTTGGACAGGCGCAATGAAATCGGCGCATCCGCAATCCAGGTGTTGAGACGATAAATATTCGGCTGGCTCAACGCCGTCAGATAGGTGGCCGGTTTCGCCAGCGAACCAATCGAACGGCGCGCCTGCATCGCACGGTTGTAACCAGCGAACTGCGGCGTTGAACCGCCGACCATCGCCCGAACTTCACCGGTATAGCGGTCAACCACCACCATTGCGGTTTCAAGGTCGGACAATTTACGCTGTTTGATTAGCGCTGGAATGCCTTCCACAGCGGCTTTTTCAGCGGCATCCTGCGCCACGGAATCAAAGGTGGTAAAGATCTTCACGCCGGAGAGATCTTTCACTTTATCGCCCAGTTTGGCCTGCAACTCCTGGCGCACCATCTGCATAAACGCGGGCTGCGGTGAAATCACCCCGCCGCGCGGCTGCACACCCAGCGGGCGAGCACTCAGCATGTCATACAGTTCCTGATCGATGACATTCTGCTGTTGCAGCAGACGCAGCACCAGGTTGCGACGCTCCAGCGCCAATTTCGGATTACGCCACGGGTTATAGACCGACGCCCCTTTCACCATGCCCACCAGCAACGCTTGCTGATCAAGGCTCAACTCTTCAACCGGGCGGCCAAAGTAATAGAGGCTCGCCAGCGGGAAGCCGCGGATCTCATTGTCGCCGCTCTGACCGAGGTAGACCTCGTTCATATACAGCTCAAGAATGCGATCCTTGCTGTAGCGGGCATCGACAATCAGCGCCATATAGGCTTCGTTAGCTTTACGCCAGTAAGAACGCTCGCTGCTGAGGAACAGGTTTTTCACCAGCTGCTGCGTCAGCGTGCTTGCGCCTTGCACCGTGCGACCGGCCGTCAGGTTAGCCAGCACCGCACGGCCAATCGAGTAGAAGCTGATGCCGTCATGCTCATAGAAATGGCGGTCTTCGGTCGCCAGCAGCGTGTCCACCAGCAGATCCGGGAAGCCATTGCGCGCCACAAACAGGCGCTGTTCGCCGTTTGGCGACGAGAGCATCGTAATCAGGCGCGGATCGAGACGGAAGAAACCGAACTGGCGGTTGCTGTCCATGTTCTCAATGGTTTCCAGGCGATCGCCATCAAAGGTCAGACGCGCGCGTACCTGCCCTTCTTTACTGTCCGGGAAATCAAACGGACGGCGGATCATCTCAATGCTTTGCGCCTGCACGGTAAATTCGCCGGGACGCGTCATCTTCGTCACCTGGCGATACTGTGTGGCTTCCAGCAGTTTCACCATCTCATTTTTACTGATGGCCATATCCGGTTCGAGGTTGACCATTCGGCCATACACCGCAGCCGGCAGTTGCCAGACTTTACCGTCGATACGGGCACGGATTTTTTGATCCAGATAGACGCCATAAATGGCGATCAATACCGCTAAGACGATGGAAATTTTTAACAACAGCCAGAACCAGCCGCGTTTACCGCGTGGCTTCTTGCCTTTGCCTCTCCCCTTTTTCGGCATGGGTTCTCCCTCGTTGTCATCTTCGTAATCGTCGTACTCCTCTTCCCGAAGTCGACGACGACTCACTTTTTCTTTCGCCGGACGCGCAGGTTTACCTTTACGTCCAATTGGCTCGCGGTCATTCCCCGCCATGCTTTACTCTCCGCAACGTTCAGGCGCAAGGGCCTGATTCTCAGTTCTTCTGCGCGCGGGCAGAAGAAGAAATCTCTCAATTTATAGCATTGCTGAATGACGCTACGCGCGTCAGCGCTATGAATACTTTTTGGTACGCCGCGTGGGAGCGGTGTTCGCCGGATCGTCCGGCCAGACATGTTTTGGGTAACGCCCTTTCATCTCTTTTTGCACTTCGCGGTAGGCTCCCGCCCAAAACGCGCTTAAATCACGCGTAATTTGTAATGGCCGTTGCGCAGGTGAAAGCAGCTCCAGTACCAGCGCCACGCGCCCTTGCGCAATGGTCGGCGTGGTCGCCTCGCCAAACATCTCCTGCATCCGCACCGCCAGCGCAGGTGGGTTATCTTCGTGATACCGAATAGCTATCCGGCTTCCCGTCGGCACAGTGTAATGCCCAGGCAGCTCACTATCCAGCCGTTGACGTAACGACCACGGCATCGCGTTTTGTAACGCCTGCGTAACATCAAGCGCCTTGAGATCGCGCAGCGAGCGAATGCCGCCCATTTGCGGCAGCAGCCACTGCTCAAGATTGTCCAGCAGCGACGCGTCATCGACCGCCGGCCAGTCGTTTTCCGGTAGCCATTTCGCCGCGCAGTGTAAACGTAAACGCAGCTGCTCAGCGTCCGCCGTCCAGTTCAGCACCCGCAAGCCTTTATCGCGAATACCGTTCAGCATCGCCTGGTGCAACTCCGCTTCCGAGGGTTTCGCCAGCGGCTGCGCGCTCAGCGTCAGTTGCCCAATCTGGCGGCGGCGAAAGGCTTTCAGCGTGCCTTGCGCATCGTCCCATTCAACGGTGTCCGACTGCTGTAACAACTGCGGGCAGCGGGCGACCAGCGCCTCTATATCCAGCGGCAGCGCCAGTAAAATGCGCGCATCCGGCGACTGGCTGCCTTGCAACAATAGCGGTGCGACCAGCCATTCATGGCGGTTGAGCGCATCATCGGCATCCAGCGTCGCGCCCATACCATTTGCCAGTTGATAACGCCCCTGTTGACCACGCCGCCGCGCGATGCGATCGGCAAATGCGCTGGCTAACAGCTCTGCCAGCGCTGCACTGTCCGGCTCACCGCCGTTGCTTTTCAGCCTTCGCGCAAGCTGGCGCGCGCGCTGTTGCCAGTTCGCCTGATCGCGTGAAAATGCCGCGCTTAAATCGCTGTTCCCGGCGCGGGGCGGCTCTTCCAGGATGGCGGCAAGCTTCGCCGCCGTCGCGATTTCATCGACACCCTGGGCCCTCACCAGCATGGCGGCAAGACGCGGATCGTTACCGAGCGCCGCCATTTTCATGCCAAACGGCGTTAACCTTTCGTCTTCCAGCGCCTGAAGCTGGCTTAGCAGCTTACGCGCGGCTGCCAGATTGGCCGCTGGAGGCATATCCAGCCAGCTCAGCTGTGCGGGATCCTGGCATCCCCACTGCAACAGTTCCATCAACAAGCCGGATAAATCACTGTGCCGGATTTCCGGGCTACTTTGCGCCGCTGCGCGCTCCGCCTGCTCTTTGCCGAGTAAATGCAAGCAAATCCCCGGCTCAAGGCGACCAGCACGCCCGGCACGCTGGGTCATCGACGCTACGCTGACCCGCTGCGTGATCAGCCGCGTTAGCCCACTGCGGGCATCAAAACGCGCCACACGCTCCTGGGCGCTGTCCACCACCAGGCGAATCCCTTCGATGGTCAAACTGGTTTCGGCAATATTCGTTGCCAGCACCACTTTTCGCTGCCCGGCAGGTGCGGGCAAAATCGCTTTGCGCTGCTCACTGAGCGGCAATGCGCCATATAAAGGGCAAAGCAGCGTATCGCTGCCGACGCGCGACGCGAGCTGCTCCTGCACGCGCTGGATTTCGCCAACGCCTGGCAAAAACAGCAATAGCGAACCGGTTTCGCTGCGCAATAATTCGGCAGTCGCTTGCGCCACCGCTTCATCAAAACGCAGATGGGTAGGTAAAGCCTGGTAACGTTGATCAACCGGAAAGGCGCGGCCTGCGGAAACAATCGTTGGCGCGTCCGGCAACAGCGCCTGCAAACGGTCGTTATCCAGCGTCGCGGACATGATCAGCAATTTGAGGTCGTCCCGCAGCCCTTGCTGCACGTCCAGCAGCAGCGCCAGCGCGAGATCCGCCTGCAAGCTGCGCTCGTGGAATTCATCAAGGATCACCAGCCCCACGCCGCTGAGCTCAGGATCGTTCTGGATGAGACGCGTCAGAATCCCCTCGGTGACCACTTCAAGGCGTGTGTTCGGCCCAACACACGTTTCCGCACGCATGCGGTAACCGACCGTTTCGCCAGGCTGTTCATTGAGGATTTCCGCCAGCCGCTGCGCGACATTACGCGCCGCCAGACGCCGGGGTTCGAGCAATAAAATTCGCCCGCGGATATCGCCTTGTTGCAGCAGTTGCAGCGGTAACCATGTGGATTTCCCCGCACCGGTCGGGGCGCTTAACAGCACCTGCGACGCGCTTTGCAGCGCAGCAAGAATATCGGGTAGAACAGCGGCAACCGGCAGTGAGGACACGAAAGCTCCAGGGGGGTTAACAGAAGGCGGCCAGCAGTATAACATCGCCACAAATCATTACCGAGGCCACTTCATGCCCGAATCCAAAAGGCTGTTTTTTGCCCTCGAACTGCCCGCCGATATCCAAACGCAGGTGGTTCAGTGGCGCGCACAGCACTTTTCACCAGAAGCCGGACGCCCAATTGCCACGGCGAATTTGCATCTGACGCTGGCGTTTCTTGGCGATATCAGTGCGGAAAAACAGCGGGCGCTGGAATCCCTTGCCGGGCGAATCCGCCAGGCAGGTTTCACGCTCAATCTGGATGACGCCGGGCACTGGCTGCGCTCAAGGGTGGTATGGCTGGGTTCTCGCCAGCCGCCGCGCGGGCTATTGCAACTGGCTGATATGCTGCGCGCGCAAGCTTCACGCAGCGGCTGTTACCAAAGCCCGCAGCCGTTTCACCCGCATATTACGTTGCTGCGCGATGCCAGCCACGCGGTCACCATCCCGCCGCCGGGGTTTCGCTGGTCTTTTCAGGTCAGCGAATTTGTTTTGTATGAATCGCAATTTATCCAGGGCCGTACTCGCTATACGCCGCTGAATCGCTGGACGCTAAAAATATAAGGATTTCATATGGAGTTCGTCCCGCCGCTTAAATCCGCCACGCTTATTTTGCGCTATAAGCGTTTTCTGGCGGATGTGGTAACACCAGAAGGTGAAACCCTGACATTACACTGCCCGAATACCGGCGCAATGACCGGTTGCGCTACGCCTGGCGACACGGTTTGGTATTCCGTTTCGAATAATCCTAAGCGCAAATATGCTCACACTTGGGAATTAACTCAAACGCAAAAAGGCGCATTTATTTGCGTTAATACGCAACGGGCAAATATGTTGACGAAGGAAGCGATACTCGCTGACCGCCTGCCGGAGCTGACTGGCTATAGCTCGCTGAAAAGCGAAGTAAAATATGGTGCGGAGCGTAGCAGAATTGATTTTCTGTTGCAGGCGGACGGCAGGCGCAACTGCTATATTGAAGTGAAATCGGTCACGCTCGCCGAGCAGCAGTCAGGTTATTTCCCGGATGCAGTAACGCTTAGAGGCCAGAAGCATTTACGGGAATTAATGAGCGTAGCGGCCAATGGCGATCGCGCGGTTATTCTGTTTGCCGTTTTGCATTCCGCCGTTGAACATTTTTCTCCCGCACGCCATATTGACGAGGAATACGCACGATTATTATGTGAAGCACAACGCCGGGGGGTAGAAGTTATTGCTTATAAAGCGGAACTTTCTGCTCGTAATATCACTCTTAGCTTGCCGCTACCTTTTACGCTCGAAAGGCAAGCGATTGACGAATAAGTGTTTTGGTCGCGTGCGCAAATACGCTTTTCTTCACAGGGTTGTCAAGTGTTACGTTTAGATATTTGCCATCCGTAAAAGCATCTGCTATTTATAGCGGCCTGATTTTTCCCCCACACGGGGATCGATAGTGCGTGTTAAGGAGAAGCAACATGCAAGAAGGGCAAAACCGTAAAACATCGTCCCTGAGTATTCTCGCCATCGCTGGGGTGGAGCCGTATCAAGAGAAACCGGGCGAAGAGTATATGAACGAAGCCCAGCTGTCGCACTTCAAGCGAATTCTTGAAGCATGGCGTAATCAACTTAGGGATGAAGTCGATCGCACCGTCACGCATATGCAGGACGAAGCAGCTAACTTCCCGGATCCGGTTGACCGTGCCGCTCAGGAAGAAGAGTTCAGTCTGGAACTGCGAAATCGTGATCGCGAGCGCAAGCTGATTAAAAAGATCGAAAAAACGCTGAAAAAAGTAGAAGACGAAGATTTCGGTTTCTGCGAGTCCTGCGGCGTTGAAATCGGTATCCGTCGTCTGGAAGCGCGTCCGACTGCCGATTTGTGCATCGACTGCAAAACCCTGGCGGAAATCCGCGAAAAACAGATGGCGGGTTAATCCCCCGACATCTCTGATGGCGCATCGCTAAGGCGTGGTGCGTCTTATACGGCGGGAGTGATTCCCGCCCTATATTTTTTTGCCCGTCGACATGCCTGAATCACACTATATCGGGCGCTTTGCGCCATCCCCATCCGGTGAACTGCATTTTGGTTCATTAATTGCCGCTCTCGGCAGCTACCTGCAAGCGCGCGCGCAACAAGGCGTGTGGCTCGTACGCATCGAAGATATTGATCCCCCTCGCGAAGTTCCCGGCGCGGCCAACACTATTTTACGTCAGCTCGAACACTATGGTTTACAGTGGGACGGTGATGTGCTGTGGCAATCCCAACGGCATAACGCCTACCGCGAGGTGCTGGAAACGCTGCAACGTGAAGGGTTAAGTTATTTTTGCACCTGCACACGGGCGCGCATTCAAAGCGTCGGCGGCATTTATGACGGCCATTGCCGCCTGCTGTATAACGGCCCGCAAAACGCTGCGGTACGTCTGCTGCAACGCCAGCCGGTACTGGAATTTCAAGATCGCTTGCTTGGCCGTATCGTCGCCGATGAAAAACTGGCGCGCGAAGATTTCATTATTCACCGCCGTGATGGGCTGTTTGCTTACAACCTGGCCGTTGTGGTCGATGACAATTATCAGGGCGTGACGGAAATTGTGCGCGGCGCGGATTTGATTGAGCCAACAGTGCGGCAAATTTCGCTCTATCAACAGCTTGGTTGGACGGTTCCGGGGTATATTCATTTACCGCTGGCGCTTAACGAACAGGGCAATAAGCTCTCCAAACAGAATCACGCGCCTGCCTTACCGGCTGGCGATCCGCGGCCCATATTAATCAGGGCTTTACAATTTTTGAACCAGGATGTAACAAAAGAGTGGCAGGATCTGCGCATCGATGCATTGCTGGAAAAGGCAGCGGCGAACTGGACGCTTTCTCGTGTACCTGTAACGCGGGATGCGAATACGGCATTCTCAAATGCCTCGCGCTGAGCTATGATTAGCCGCTATTTTTTGTCCTGACGTCTGACACTACCGAGGTGTACTATTTTTACCCGAGTCGCTAATTTTTGCCGTAAGGTGCTGAGCCGCGAAGAAAGCATGGTTGTTGAGGCGATGGCCCAATCGCAAATGACGGTTATTCCGCGTGAGCAGCACGCTATTTCCCGCAAAGATATCAGTGAAAATGCGCTCAAGGTGCTCTATCGTCTGAACAAAGCGGGCTATGACGCTTACCTGGTAGGCGGCGGTGTGCGCGACTTATTGCTGGGCAAAAAACCAAAAGATTTTGACGTGACGACCAGTGCGACGCCGGATCAGGTGCGTAAACTGTTCCGCAACTGCCGTCTGGTTGGCCGTCGTTTCCGCCTGGCGCATGTCATGTTCGGGCCGGAAATCATCGAAGTCGCCACTTTCCGTGGTCACCATGATGATCAACAAACCGATCGCACCATCTCCCAACGCGGGCAGAACGGCATGCTGCTGCGCGATAACATTTTCGGCTCGATTGAAGAAGATGCTCAACGTCGCGACTTCACCATCAACAGCCTTTATTACAGCGTCGCTGATTTTACCGTGCGCGATTACGTCGGCGGTATGCGCGACCTCGAAGAGGGCGTTATCCGTCTGATTGGCGACCCGGAAACCCGCTACCGCGAAGATCCAGTGCGCATGCTGCGCGCGGTGCGTTTCGCCGCCAAGCTCGGTATGCAAATCAGTGAAAAAACCGCCGAACCGATTCCTCGCCTTGCAACCTTAATTAACGATGTGCCGCCGGCGCGTCTGTTTGAAGAGTCCCTTAAGCTGCTGCAAGCGGGTCACGGATACGACACTTGCCAGTTGCTGCGCCAGTATGGCCTGTTCCAGCCCCTGTTCCCGACCATCACCCGCTATTTCACCGAAAAAGGTGATAGCCCGATGGAGCGCATTATCGATCAGGTGCTGAAGAACACCGATAACCGCATTCGTAATGATATGCGCGTTAACCCAGCGTTCCTGTTTGCCGCGATGTTCTGGTATCCGCTGCTGGAGAACGCGCAGCGTATTACGCAAGAAGGCGGGCTGGCCTATTACGATGCTTTCGCGCTGGCGATGAATGACGTGCTCGACGAAGCCTGCCGTTCGCTGGCGATCCCGAAACGCATTACCACGCTGATTCGCGATATCTGGCAGTTGCAACTGCGGATGTCCCGCCGCCAGGGTAAACGTGCGTGGAAGCTGATGGAGCACCCGAAATTCCGCGCCGCCTATGATTTGCTGGCGCTGCGGGCCGAAGCGGAAAACAACAGCGAACTGCAACGCCTGGCGAAATGGTGGGGTGAGTTCCAGGTTTCCGCGCCGCCAACGCAAAAACATATGCTGGACGATTTAGGCGAAGAACCGGCTGAACGCCGTCGCCACCGCCGCCCGCGTAAACGCACCCCGCGCCGCGAGGGCAGTGCGTGACCCTCGCGTATATCGCGCTGGGCAGCAATCTGGCCTCACCGCTCGATCAGGTTAACGCCGCGATTGCTGCCATTGGCGAGATCCCCAACAGCCGTATCGTGGCGGTGTCCTCGCTGTACCGCACTCCCCCGCTCGGGCCACCGGATCAACCGGATTATCTCAATGCCGCCGTGGCGCTGAAAACCGACCTTGCGCCAGAAGCCCTGCTCGACCATACCCAACGCATTGAATTGCAACAGGGCCGCGTTCGCAAAGCCGAACGCTGGGGACCGCGCTCGCTCGACCTCGACATCATGCTGTTTGGCGATATCACGCTGAACACCGAGTGCCTCACCGTTCCCCATTACGACATGAAAAACCGCGGGTTTATGCTGTGGCCGCTGTTTGAAATCGCCCCTGATCTGCACTTCCCGGATGGCGAATCCTTGCAGGCCATTCTTGCGCGCCTGAACGCGCCAAAACCCGATGCCTGGTAATTCCGTCCTTTCTTTGTGACCCGCGCCAATGGGTTGCCTAAAATCATTGCCCGTCTGAATGTTGCTGATAGAATGCGCCAGAATCGCTTTCGACTATCAGGAAACGCTATGAAACCCACTACCCTTTCGTGGCTGCTCAAATGCAAGCAAGAGAAAAAACGCTTCGCCACTATCACCGCATACGACTACAGCTTCGCAAAACTGTTTGCCGAAGAAGGGATTAACGTCATGCTGGTTGGTGATTCGTTAGGAATGACGGTTCAAGGTCATGACTCTACCCTGCCGGTGACGGTGGCGGATATCGCTTATCACACGCAGGCCGTGCGCCGTGGCGCGCCCGCTTGCCTGCTGCTCGCCGATCTCCCCTTCATGGCTTATGCCACACCGGAACAGGCGTTTGAACACTCCGCCACGGTGATGCGTGCCGGGGCCAATATGGTGAAAATCGAAGGCGGTCGCTGGCTGGCGCCGACGGTGAAAATGCTCACCGAACGCGCCGTTCCGGTGTGCGGTCATCTCGGATTAACGCCGCAGTCGGTGAATATTTTCGGCGGCTATAAAGTCCAGGGGCGCGGTGAAGCGGCTCAAGGGCTTTATGACGATGCGTTGGCGCTGGAAGCGGCAGGCGCGCAGTTGCTGGTGCTGGAGTGCGTACCGGTTGAGTTGGCAGAGCGCATTACCGCAGCATTAACCATTCCGGTAATCGGGATTGGCGCAGGCAATGTGACCGACGGGCAGATCCTGGTGATGCACGACGCGTTTGGCATTACCGGCGGGCATATCCCTAAATTTGCCAAGAATTTCCTCAGTGAAGCAGGCGACATGCGCGCCGCCGTCAGGCAGTATGTGGCGGAAGTCGAGTCCGGGGTTTATCCGGGCGAAGAGCACAGTTTCCATTAAGGAGCCAAGGTGTGTTGATTATTGAAACCCTCCCGCTGCTGCGTCAGCATATCCGCAGATTGCGCCAGGAAGGAAAACGCATTGCGCTGGTGCCAACGATGGGCAACCTGCACGATGGTCACATGAAACTGGTCGACGAAGCCAAAGCCCGCGCCGATGTGGTGGTGGTGAGCATTTTCGTCAACCCGATGCAGTTCGACAGGCCAGACGATCTGGTGCGCTACCCGCGTACGCTGCAACAAGATTGCGAAAAACTGAATAAACGCAAAGTTGATTTCGTTTTTGCTCCCGCACCTGCGGATATCTACCCGCAGGGCACCGATAGCCAAACCTATGTCGATGTGCCGGGCATTTCGACGATGCTGGAAGGCGCAAGCCGTCCTGGCCATTTTCGCGGCGTGTCGACCATCGTCAGCAAACTGTTTAACCTGGTACAGCCAGATATCGCCTGCTTCGGCGAGAAGGATTACCAGCAGTTGCAGTTGATCCGCAAAATGGTCGCTGATATGGGCTACGACATTGAGATTGTCGGCGTACCGACCGTGCGGGCGAAAGATGGCCTGGCGCTCAGTTCGCGCAACGGTTATCTCACCGCCGATCAGCGCAAAATCGCCCCGGCATTAAGCAAAGTGATGAATGCCATCGCCACAAAATTGCAGGCGGGCGAGCGCAATGTTGAAGAGTTGGTGGTCATTGCGGAGCAGGAAATCAACGACGCCGGTTTGCGCGCCGATGATATTCAAATCCGCGACGCGGACACCCTGCAAGCGCTGTCCGAAAGCAGCCAACGTGCGGTCATTTTGATGGCGGCCTGGCTTGGTCAGGCGCGGCTTATCGACAATAAAGTGGTCGAATTCGCCCGCTAGACAGGGCGAATAAATCGGGCAATACTCCTCTGCACGCCGGTTCGGGCGTACGGAAAACAGACGGGGAATATGCATGGAGCTGCCCCCCGTTTTCAGGTTAATTATCAGCAATAAAGGTTTAATTTATGATCCGCACTATGCTGCAAGGCAAGCTCCACCGCGTCAAAGTGACGCAGGCAGACCTGCATTACGAAGGTTCCTGCGCCATTGACCAGGATTTCCTTGAGGCGGCTGGTATTCTGGAATACGAAGCCATCGATATTTATAACGTGACCAACGGCAAACGCTTTTCAACTTACGCGATTGCTGGCGAGCGCGGTTCCCGAATCATTTCTGTTAACGGCGCGGCGGCACACTGCGCGGACGTGGGCGATATCCTGATTATCGCCAGCTACGTCACCATGCCGGATGAAGTTGCCCGTAGCTGGCAGCCGAAAGTGGCCTATTTTGATGGCGACAACGAGATGAAACGCACCGCGAAAGCCGTGCCGGTTCAGGTTGCCTGATGCCCTACCCCTGCGGCTGATTACTGATCAGCCGCGACATTGTCTCCAGCGAATCCGTTTTCAACACATACACTCGCTTCAGTAAAAACGGGTTATCGCCCGGCTTCACTTTTCCCCGCACTGTGGTAACCGCCAGATGGAAACCCGCGTCATTCGCCGCTTTCACCGCGTTATCGTTATAGCCGCCAAACGGATACGACAGATAGAGTACATGTGGGTTGAACTGCGCCAGCGCACGGCGCGAGTGTTTAAAATCAAACAAAATATTGTGATAACTGCGGCTGAGCAGAATCGGGTGCATCGCCGCATCAACCCTGTGCAGAAAATGGGTGTGCGACTGCACATCAAACACATCCTGAATGCTGTTCAGTTCCGACACGCTCATAAACTGCAATGACTGTGGATCCCACTTCTGCGGTAGTAATTTAATGCGCGACGAGATAATAAACGCCGTCGCCTTAAAACCGTAGCCATGCAGGATCGGATACGCGTAACGGCTGACGGATTTCAGTCCATCATCAAAGGTGATAACCACCGATCGCGCGGGCAAATTCATGCGGTTACGCACGTAGCCTTCCAGTTGGTACATCGACAACGTGGTGTAACGCTGGTCGCGCAGCCAGGTCATCTGGTTAGTGAAGGCGCGCACCGAGGTCGTGGTCGAGGTGTGACGAAAACGCGTGTTCTCTTCATCGCGCAGAATATGGTGATAAGTCAGCACCGGCAGGCCATTATCTTCTTGCGCGTCAAGACTGCTGACCCATGCCAGCCGGTTGCCGATGCGGATCTGAAACCAAGTCAGGTTCAGTCTGTCTTTCAGCTTATTGATAATGGGGTAACGCAGATTTTCCGCCAACGTACCAAACTGCGGGCTGGTGTTATCCGGGGCGTTATACAGCGGCGTGTCCTGCCAGGTGATCAGATTCTGGTTACTGAGCGGCTTATGCAGATCGCCCAGGCTATCTTCCACGCGTTGGTCGCCCGATACCGCCTCCAGATGGCCTTTGTCGATAAACCCGCTGCCAAAACCGAAACGAAACGCGTAGTCATCATCCGCACCCGGCACCACGGCGAGGATTTGTCCGGCGCGGATATTGCCGACAGTCACCACTCTGTCGCCCACCTGCGCCCAGATATCGGCATTTTCGGTGGTTTGCATATAACGGGCAGGAACACGTTGTTCACTGACAATACTGGCAGATGCGCCGCACGTAACGAGCAGCAGCAGAAGGGTAATCAAACGAGACATGAGACGAACCGGGTTGAGAAACTGTCATAATTGTAACAAAGCCTGGCGGGTTTAATGGCTTTGATTATGTCAAAAAAGGAGCTAACTCTGCGGATTGCTTTCCTGCACATGTAACGTAAACCAGTATATTCATCTATTAACACCGAATTATTCCAGTTAAAAATTTGCATTCCCTCCTCATTCGTCTATTTTTAATTTGCAATTACAGCTTAATAATGGACTAAGGGATTATCATGAACATGGAAAAAACTATCATTCTGTCTCTGCTTTTGAGTTTTTCATCATTTTCAGGCATTGCTGCCACGGTTCAATGCCCTGCAAAAGCAAACATAACGTCAACGGTAGTGGAAAAGGACACGGATGGTATTTCAAGTATGACTTATTGCTCCCCATCAGCCGCTGATTGTAAATGGAAAGGATTCGACCCAATGGCGATAATAGGTAGCAAAGTAAAAGAGCTCTTAAATTCTGGTAATAGGCCAACAAAAAACAATGGCTTAACTTATTGCGATTACAAATTAGAGACGGGTGATCAAATCAGAATGTCTTTAAAATAATATTGATTGCAGTTCCTGACTGACAATAAGACCGTCAAAGCGGTCTTATTGAATGCGCGGTATAAGACGGAAAAAATCCGTGCTGCCAAAGCAGACACGGATGAATTCAGTCGTTGCATGGGTAGGGTCTCAGTCCAGGGCATAGCGAGTCTCCTCTTTTATGCCAGTCATAACTGTTACCCATGTTTCCGGTTCATACCGCCAGCGCCATCCGGCGAAATGCCCCGTAAAACGTCAGTTAACTGCGCAGCCCGCGCCCGCGGTTAATCAAATACCAGCACAGCAGGTAGAAGAAGAGAATAAACACCACCAGCACGGTAACCGTGGTGAACAGCGGCACATCCGAAATGCCGAGGAAACCAAAACGGAAGCCGCTGATCATATAAACGATCGGGTTCAGGTGTGACAGAGCCTGCCAAAACGGCGGCAGCAGCGTCATGGAATAGAACACGCCGCCCAGATAGGTTAACGGGGTCAGCACGAACGTTGGGATCAGGCTGATGTCGTCAAAGGTTTTGGCGAACACCGCATTCAGCAGACCCGCCAGCGAGAACAGCACGGCGGTCAGCAGCAGCGTCAACCCGACGAATAACCATGAATGCACCTGGAAAGGCACGAAAAACAGCGAAACTGCCGTGACCAGAATACCCACGCACAACCCGCGCGCCACGCCGCCGCCAACATAGCCCGTGATGATGACATGCGTCGGCACCGGGGCGACCAGCAGTTCTTCAATGTTGCGCTGAAACTTGGCGCTGAAAAACGACGAGGCCACGTTGGCGTAAGCATTGGTGATCACCGCCATCATGATTAAGCCCGGCACGATAAACTGCATGTAGGTAAAGCCGTGCATTTCACCGATGCGCGAACCAATCAGGTTGCCGAAAATAATGAAATAAAGCGTCATGGTGATCACTGGTGGAACCAGTGTCTGCACCCAAATACGCATAAAACGCTGGATCTCTTTGTACCAGATACTTTTCAGCGCCACCCAAAACAGTTGCATCATGCGCTTTCTCCTTTCCTGTCATGCACCAACGTCACAAACAGTTCTTCGAGACGGTTGGCTTTGTTTCGCATACTTAATACCTGAATCCCCTGCGCGCTTAACTGGCTGAACACGCTGTTTACCCCCTGTTCCCGCAGCACTTCCACTTCCAGCGTGGAAGTGTCCACCAGCCGGTATTGGTAACCTTCGAGCTTCGGCAGTGGGCATTTCGGCGCTAAATCGAGAATAAATGTTTCCGATTTCAGCTTGGAAAGCAGCGACTTCATGGAGGTGTTTTCGATCAGATCGCCACGCTGGATGATGCCGATATTGCGGCACAGCATTTCCGCTTCTTCCAGGTAGTGGGTGGTCAGAATAATGGTGGTGCCTTTGTCGTTCAGATCTTTCAGGAAGCCCCACATTGAGCGGCGTAACTCAATGTCGACGCCCGCCGTTGGTTCATCAAGGATCAGCAATTTCGGCTCATGCATTAACGCACGGGCAATCATCAAACGGCGTTTCATCCCACCGGAGAGCATTCGCGCACGTTCGTTGCGTTTTTCCCACAGATCAAGCTGGTTCAGGTATTTTTCGCTACGAACCAGCGCCTCTTTGCGATCGACGCCGTAGTAGCCCGCCTGGTTAACCACGATCTGCTGCACGGTTTCGAACGGGTTGAAGTTGAACTCTTGCGGCACCAGCCCAAGCTGGCGTTTCGCATTTACCACGTCTTTTTCCAGGTCGTAGCCAAAGACACTGACACGCCCGGAAGATTTATTTACCAAAGAACTGATAATGCCAATGGTGGTCGATTTCCCCGCGCCGTTCGGCCCAAGAAGCGCGTAGAAATCGCCCGCTTCTACTTTTAAATCAATACCGCGCAGCGCCTGAACGCCGCCCGGGTAGGTTTTTTTAAGCTGCTCAAGCTCCAGTGCAATGGTCATGAATTATCACTTACCTATTTTCTTACACTCGATGTGTGGTTTAAAAAGACGGAGAGTTGACCTATATTAGCGCCACGCACTAATTTGGTTACAGGTCGTTAACCTCTATGAAAGACATAGATACACTCATCAGCAATAATGCACTATGGTCAAAAATGCTGGTGGAAGAAGATCCAGGATTCTTCGAAACACTTGCGCAAGCCCAGAAGCCGCGCTTTCTCTGGATTGGATGCTCCGACTCCCGCGTTCCCGCTGAGCGCCTTACCGGGCTCGAACCGGGCGAACTGTTTGTTCACCGCAACGTGGCTAACCTCGTCATCCATACCGACCTGAACTGCCTGTCGGTTGTGCAGTATGCCGTTGATGTGCTGGAAGTTGAACACATCATTATCTGCGGTCACTACGGCTGTGGCGGTGTGCAAGCCGCGGTTGAAAACCCGGAACTGGGGCTTATCGACAACTGGCTGCTGCACATTCGCGATATCTGGTTTAAACATAGCTCGCTGCTTGGCGAAATGCCGCCAGAACGCCGTCTTGATACCCTTTGCGAATTGAACGTGATGGAGCAGGTCTACAACTTGGGCCACTCGACGATCATGCAATCCGCCTGGAAACGTGGTCAGAAAGTGACGATCCACGGCTGGGCTTACGGTATTCACGACGGTCTGCTTCGCAACCTGGATGTCACCGCCACCAACCGCGAATCGCTGGAACAGCGCTATCGGCAAGGCGTTTCCAATCTGAGCCAGAAGCACAGCAACCACAAATAATTATCGGGGCCAATGGCCCCGATTTTTTTATTCGTCCAGCATCACTACTTTGCCGACATACGGCAGATGGCGATAACGCTGCGCGTAATCAATGCCGTAACCCACCACAAACTCATCCGGAATGGAAAAGCCGATAAATTCGACAGGAACGTCCACTTCGCGACGGGACGGTTTATCCAGCAGGGTGCAAATCGCCAGTGATTTCGGCTCACGCAGGCTGAGGATTTCACGCACTTTCGACAGCGTATTGCCAGAGTCGATAATGTCTTCGACGATCAACACGTCTTTGCCGCGGATATCTTCATCAAGATCTTTGAGGATTTTCACATCGCGGGTGGTCGACATGCCGCTGCCGTAGCTGGAGGCGGTCATAAAATCGACTTCATGGGAAACCTGCACTTCACGACACAGGTCGGCCATAAACATAAATGAGCCGCGTAACAGCCCCACCAGCACCATTTCGCTGCCGCTATCTTTGTAACGCTCAGTGATTTGACGGCCCAATTCGGCGACGCGCGCGTTGATCTCCGCTTCCGGGATCATCACTTCAACTTTGTGTTTCATTTAACTAACCATATGGTTTTAATGGTAAATCATTCAATACCGTTGACATAAACCGGTGATTGAAACGCAAGGCGTGCAGTATACCAGTAAAACGATTTCTGGTGGGCATTGCGCAATAAAGCTCTATTTGTGATGACGATCACAGTTGTTAACATCTATACTTAGTTGCTATCAAAATATTAACAAACTGATGAGTGTCTTTTTTATGGCAGAAACTAAAACTCAACGGTCGCGGCTACTTATTACGCTGACGACGCTGTTTGCAGCCTTTTGCGGGCTGTATCTTTTAATCGGTGGAGTCTGGCTTATTTCCATTGGCGGCTCCTGGTACTACCCCATCGCCGGTCTGGTGATGCTGGGTGTCACATGGTTACTCTGGAAAGGAAAACGCACCGCGCTTTGGTTGTATGCCGCGCTGCTGCTCGCCACCATGATTTGGGGCGTCTGGGAAGTTGGCTTCGACTTCTGGGCGCTGACGCCGCGAAGCGATATTCTCGTCTTCTTCGGTATCTGGTTGATTCTGCCGTTTGTCTGGCGTCGACTGATTGTCCCGTCCAGCGGCGCAGTCGCTGCGCTGGTGGTTGCCCTGCTGATCAGCGGCGGCATTCTCACCTGGGCAGGCTTTAACGATCCGCAAGAAGTTAACGGCACGCTGAGCGCCGATGCCACTGCGGCAGCGCCGATTTCCCAGGTTGCCGACAGCGACTGGCCTGCCTACGGTCGTAACCAGGAAGGCCAGCGTTACTCCCCGCTTAAGCAAATCAACGCCGATAACGTTAAAAACCTGAAAGAAGCCTGGGTGTTCCGTACCGGTGATCTGAAATTGCCGACCGATCCGGGTGAAATCACCAATGAAGTGACCCCCATTAAAGTCGGCGACACCTTATTCCTCTGTACGGCGCACCAGCGCTTGTTCGCACTCGACGCGGCGACCGGCAAAGAGAAGTGGCATTTCGACCCGCAGCTCAATGCGAACCCGAGCTTCCAGCACGTGACTTGCCGTGGTGTTTCCTACCATGAAGCCACCGCAGAAAACGCCAGCCCGGATGTGGTGGCGAACTGCCCGCGTCGCATTATTCTGCCGGTGAACGATGGCCGTCTGTTTGCAGTTAACGCAGATAACGGCAAGCTGTGCGACGGCTTTGCCAACAAAGGCGTTCTGAACCTGCAAACCAACATGCCGGTGACCACGCCGGGCATGTACGAACCGACGTCTCCGCCGATTGTCACCGACAAAGTGATTATTATTGCGGGTGCAGTGACGGATAACTTCTCTACCCGTGAACCGTCCGGTGTGATTCGTGGTTTCGATATCAATACAGGCGAGCTGCTGTGGGCCTTCGATCCGGGCGCGAAAGATCCTAACGCTATCCCGTCGGATGAACACCACTTCACCCTTAACTCGCCGAACTCCTGGGCTCCTGCGGCGTATGACGCGAAGCTGGATATCGTTTATCTGCCGATGGGCGTAACAACGCCGGATATCTGGGGCGGTAACCGCACACCCGAGCAGGAGCGTTTCGCCAGTTCCATCGTTGCGCTGAATGCCACCACCGGTAAGCTGGTCTGGAATTATCAGACCGTACACCACGACCTGTGGGATATGGATATGCCGTCTCAGCCGACGCTGGCGGATATCAATGTCAATGGCAAAACCGTACCGGTCATTTACGCCCCGGCGAAAACCGGCAACATCTTTGTGCTGGATCGCCGTAACGGTGAACTGGTGGTGCCAGCGCCGGAAAAACCGGTACCGCAGGGTGCGGCGAAAGGCGATTACGTCACCAAAACGCAGCCCTTCTCTGACCTGAGTTTCCGTCCGAAGAAAGATCTGAGCGGTGCGGATATGTGGGGCGCGACCATGTTCGACCAACTGGTCTGCCGCGTGATGTTCCATCAGATGCGTTATGAAGGCATTTTCACACCGCCGTCCGAGCAAGGCACGCTGGTGTTCCCGGGTAACCTCGGCATGTTCGAATGGGGCGGTATCTCCGTCGATCCGAACCGCCAGGTGGCGATTGCCAACCCGATGGCGCTGCCGTTTGTCTCCAAACTGATCCCGCGTGGTCCAGGCAACCCGATGGAGCCGCCGAAAGACGCGCAGGGCACCGGTTCCGAATCCGGTATTCAGCCGCAGTACGGCGTGCCGTATGGCGTGACGCTGAACCCGTTCCTGTCACCGTTTGGTCTGCCGTGTAAGCAACCGGCCTGGGGTTATATTTCCGCACTGGATCTGAAAACTAACCAAGTTGTATGGAAGAAACGTATTGGTACGCCGCAGGACAGCATGCCGTTCCCGATGCCGTTTAAAGTGCCGTTCAATATGGGTATGCCGATGCTGGGCGGCCCGATTTCCACAGCGGGTAATGTGCTGTTTATCGCCGGTACCGCAGATAACTACCTACGCGCCTACAATATGAGCAACGGTGAAAAACTGTGGCAAGGTCGTCTGCCCGCGGGCGGTCAGGCAACACCGATGACCTATGAGGTGAATGGCAAGCAGTATGTAGTCATTTCCGCAGGCGGTCACGGTTCGTTCGGCACCAAAATGGGCGATTACATTGTCGCTTATGCCCTGCCGGATGATGCGAAGTAATTGTAATTAAACGCTGCTTAACGGGTCTACGCGCTCCGTAGGCCTGATAAGCGTTAGCGCCATCAGGCGCTATTGCCGGATGGCGGCTTACGCCTTATCCGGCCTACATTACGATCGATCCCATAAGCCCGGCACGCATTGCGCGCCGGGCTTTTTTATACCGTAAACCCTAGCATCATTCCGGTGTCTTCATGCTCCAGCAAATGGCAGTGCGCCATGTAAGCATGCTCTTTCGGCGCGTCATACTGGAAACGCACTAACACTTCGCTGCGCGCCCCATAAACATTTACCGTGTCTTTCCAGCCCGCGCGATGCGCCGCTGGCGGTTTGCCGTTCTCGGATAAAATACGGAACTGCGTGCCGTGAATATGGAACGGATGCAGCATCATGTCGCCCTCACCGGAAATCACCCAGCGCTCATACTGGCCTTTTTGCGCGGCGAATTGCGGCGTCATCATGTCAAACGCCTTGCCGTTAATGCGGTTAGCATTGTGGAAATCAAAGCCGTGGCTGCCGTGGTTCATCTTCCCGTGATCCATCTGCATATCGCCCATGTCGCCGTGATGCATCGACATCCCGGCCATCGCGCCCTCGCCGTACTTCTGCTGGAGCGCCTGCATGCCCATCATGTCGAGCATCGGATCCATGGATAACTGCAAAGTCCGCTGCGTTAACCCTTGCAGGTTTGGCAGTGCTGGCAGGGATGCCAGCGAGTCCGGCAAGATGCCCGACGCCGCAATCCGAAGCGGCTGAATGCGTAATACCGGATGCGACTTATCAAACGGCGCGACGGTCATCCCCATTTGTTGCACGGGAAGCGTGACGATATCGAACGCTTTGCCGTCGCTGGTATCCACTAACACTTCAAAACGTTCGCCCATCAGCATCGGCAACTCACTGACTTTAACCGGTTCGCTTAACAGACCACCGTCGCTCGCCACCACATACAGCGGGCGTTTGTCACTGGTGGAAAAGTTAAGCGAGCGCGCGTTACAGCCGTTAAGCAAACGCAGACGTAACCAACCGCGCGGCGCGGCATGCTGCGGGTAAATCGCGCCGTTGGTCAGCAGCGTATCGCCAAACCAGCCGACAGCCGCGCTCATTACATCCAGTTGATAATCAATTTGCCCCTGCGCGTTAAACTTTTTGTCCTGCACAATGACGGGCACATCATCAATGCCCCACTGCTGCGGCAGGCGCAGCTTGCGCAGATTATCGTCCTCAATCAACACCAGCCCCGCGAGGCCCATCGCCACTTGATGGCCGGTTTTACCGTGTTGATGCGGATGGAACCAGCAGGTCGCCGCCTGCTGCGTGGGGGTAAACGTGATTGAACGGCTGCCGCCCGCTTTAATAATCCCCTGCGGCCCGCCATCAACTTCGCCTGGCACTTCAACGCCGTGCCAATGCACGGTGGTCTCTTCGGCCAGCATATTGCGGATTTCCACATTGACCTGGCGACCCTGGCGAAGCTGAAGTGCTGGCCCCAATAATGTGCCGTTGTATCCCCAGGACGTCGCCGTGTGATTGCCAAACTGGGTTTCGCCCGCTTGCACAATCAGTTGAATGCGGTTTTGCGCGTCGGCAGTCAGTAATGGCGGAATCGGAAGCGCAGGCCGCCCGGCGGCAAACAGCGGGCGACTCCACATTGGTAGCGCACTCGCGGCGCCCAAAATGGCGGAATATTTCAAGAAATCTCGACGTTGCATGGGCATATCCTTATCGATGATCGGCGATGTTTTGAGCTTAAACCTTTCCCCTGCCGGAAGGTCAAGAAAACGGGTAATAATAAATATCGTCGCGTTACCAGGACTGTGCTAACGTTTAATTTCCGTTACGCCGTGGTAGAGAGAATGAAGACGTTTTTCAGAACTGTAGTCCTTGGCAGCTTGCTCGCTGTCTCCGCAAATAGTTATGCGCTGAGTGAATCCGAAGCTGAAGACATGGCCGATCTCACGGCAGTGTTCGTATTTCTGAAAAACGACTGCGGTTATAACAACTTACCTAACGGGCAGATCCGCCGTGCGCTGGTGTTTTTCGCCCAGCAAAATCAGTGGGATCTCAGCAACTACGATACATGGGACATGAAGTCACTTGGCGAAGAGAGCTACCGCGATCTAAGCGGCATCGGCATTCCTACCGCCAAAAAATGTAAAGCGCTGGCCCGCGATTCCTTAAGCCTTCTCGCCTACGTGAAGTAACGCTTATCTTTTGACCGTGCATCGCTAGCCAGAGTTAGCTATCATGTTGCGCCCGTTTTTCACGGATGTTAACAAAGGAGCGACCTATGGCCGATAACAACGTATGGCAAGAAACGCTGCACGACCACTTTGGTCAATACTTTGCTGTTGATAAGGTGCTTTATCACGAGAAGACCGATCATCAGGATCTGATAATCTTCGAAAACGCCGCTTTCGGTCGCGTTATGGCGCTGGATGGCGTGGTACAAACCACCGAGCGTGATGAGTTTATCTATCACGAAATGATGACCCATGTTCCGCTGCTGGCGCACGGCCATGCGAAACATGTGCTGATTATCGGCGGTGGCGACGGCGCGATGCTGCGTGAAGTGACGCGTCATAAAAATATCGAAACCATCACCATGGTGGAAATCGACGCTGGCGTCGTCTCTTTCTGCCGCCAGTTCCTGCCAAAACACAACGCCGGTGCTTACGACGATCCGCGCTTTCAGCTTGTGATCGACGACGGCGTGAACTTCGTTAACCACACCCAGCAAACGTTTGATGTGATCATCTCTGACTGCACCGATCCGGTCGGTCCAGGCGAGAGCCTGTTTACTTCTGCGTTTTATGAAGGGTGCAAACGTTGTCTGAACCCTGGTGGCATTTTCGTCGCGCAAAACGGCGTAAGCTTCTTGCAGCAGGACGAAGCTGTCGGCAGCCATCGCAAGCTGAGCCACTATTTTGCTGATGTCAGCTTTTATCAGGCGGCCGTGCCAACTTATTACGGCGGCATTATGACGTTTGCCTGGGCGACGGATAACGAAGCATTGCGCAATCTCTCCACCGAATTAGTCGCTGCCCGTTTCCACAACGCCGCGCTGACCTGCCGTTACTACAATCCGGCCATCCATACGGCAGCGTTTGCTTTGCCGCAATACTTGCAAGACGCACTGTCCGCACAGTGACTCTAAGGAGGTGATAAAAATTGAAAAAGCTTAAACTACATGGCTTTAACAACCTGACCAAAAGCCTGAGTTTTTGTATCTACGACATCTGCTACGCCAAAACCGCAGAAGAACGTGACGGCTATATTGCCTACATTGATGAACTCTATAACGCCAACCGTTTGACGGAGATCCTGACGGAAACCTGCAACATTATTGGCGCGAATATTTTGAACATTGCCCGCCAGGATTACGAGCCGCAAGGCGCGAGCGTCACGATTCTGGTGAGCGAAGAGCCGGTCGACCCGCATCTTATCGACAAAACCGAGCACCCCGGCCCGCTGCCGGAAGCCGTCGTGGCGCATCTGGATAAGAGCCACATTTGTGTGCACACCTACCCGGAAAGCCACCCGGAAGGCGGTTTGTGCACCTTCCGCGCGGATATTGAAGTTTCAACGTGCGGCGTGATTTCGCCGTTGAAAGCGCTGAATTACCTGATTCACCAGCTTGAGTCCGATATTGTGACCGTCGATTATCGCGTGCGCGGCTTTACCCGCGACGTCAACGGCATGAAACACTTTATCGATCATGAGATTAATTCGATTCAAAACTTCATGTCCGATGACATGAAATCCTTGTACGACATGGTGGACGTGAACGTTTATCAGGAAAATATCTTCCATACCAAGATGTTGCTTAAAGAGTTCGACCTTAAGCACTACATGTTTCATACCAAACCGGAAGATTTGACGACGCAGGAACGTAAGGAGATCACGGAAGCGCTGTGGAAAGAGATGCGCGAGATCTACTACGGCCGCAATATTCCGGCCGTGTGATGCGCGAAAGGGGGCAAGGAAGCTCCCTGATCAGCGCTGTTTGAGGAATTCTCGGTAAGCAGCCACCACTTGAAGAAAGTCTTCAACGCCGCACAGCGACAGGCTCTCTTCATCGTAATAATTCATCCCTTCTTCCATTTCATCGCCAGTAAACTCCAACTGGTTAGCGCGCACCATCACCTCTTCGCCATCCAGCCACAGCGTATATTCATGCCCGGCACGCTGCCAGGAACGTTCGCTGCCTTTCACCGTTCGTGCCGCCTGTTCCACTTCATCAAGTAGCGCCAGGTTCTCTTTGACTTCTTCATTAAACCAATGTCCGACCACTTCATGGCCCATCGACATACGCACTTTCACCACACCAGTGACATCGCGCAAAAATTCGTAATCCATAATCGCTTCCTCATGCAGGCCTGTTAACCGCCTATGCACTAATTATCGCAGCACAATACAGGAAAAAAAGCGCAGAGCATGAAAGCGAGGGAAAAAAAAGCCACCCCGGAGGGTGGCTCTGTTCGTTAGACGGCGGTCTGGAAAATCACGCCGTCGGCTTTATCGGTGTACTGATTAAGCTGGTCGAAGTTGAGGTAGCGGTAAGTATCCACAGCGGTTTTATCCACCTGGCCCATAAAGGTCAGATACTCGTCAGGCGTCGGCAGTTTGCCGATCAGCGCAGCAATCGCCGCCAGCTCCGCAGAAGCCAGATAAACGTTCGCGCCGGTACCTAAACGGTTCGGGAAGTTACGGGTCGACGTCGAAACAACCGTCGCGCCGTCCGCTACGCGCGCCTGGTTCCCCATGCACAGCGAGCAGCCCGGGATCTCGATACGCGCACCGCTCTTACCGAACACGCTGTAGTAGCCCTCTTCGGTCAATTGCGCGGCGTCCATACGGGTCGGCGGCGCAACCCACAAGCGGGTCGGCAGTTGGCCTTTGTGGCTGTCCAGCAGCTTACCGGCCGCGCGGAAGTGGCCGATGTTGGTCATACAGGAACCAATGAACACCTCGTCGATGCTCTCGCCTTGTACATCAGAAAGCAGACGCGCGTCATCCGGATCGTTCGGCGCACACAGAATAGGCTCTTTGATTTCCGCCAGATCGATATCGATCACCGCGGCGTAATCCGCATCGGCATCGGCTTCCAGCAACTGCGGATCCGCCAGCCATTTTTCCATGCCCTGCACGCGACGCTCCAGCGTACGGCGGTCACCGTAGCCTTCGGCAATCATCCACTTCAGCAACACGATGTTGGAGTTCAGATACTCAACAATTGGTTCTTTGTTCAGCTTGATGGTGCAACCGGCAGCGGAACGTTCAGCGGACGCATCGGTCAGCTCGAATGCCTGCTCGACTTTCAGATCCGGCAGACCTTCGATTTCCAGAATGCGGCCAGAGAAGATATTTTTCTTACCTTTCTTCTCAACGGTCAGCAGACCTTGCTTGATCGCATACAGCGGAATCGCGTGCACCAGATCGCGCAGGGTAATGCCCGGCTGCATTTTGCCTTTAAAGCGCACCAGCACAGATTCCGGCATATCCAGCGGCATGACGCCGGTCGCGGCGGCAAAAGCCACCAGACCAGAACCCGCCGGGAAAGAGATGCCGATCGGGAAACGGGTGTGCGAGTCACCGCCGGTACCCACGGTATCCGGCAGCAGCATGCGGTTCAGCCAGGAGTGGATGACGCCGTCGCCCGGGCGCAGCGACACGCCGCCGCGGTTCATAATAAAGTCCGGCAGCGTATGGTGCGTGGTCACATCTACCGGCTTCGGATAGGCCGCCGTGTGGCAGAAGGATTGCATCACCAAATCGGCGGAGAAGCCCAGGCAAGCCAGATCTTTTAGCTCGTCGCGGGTCATCGGGCCGGTGGTGTCCTGAGAACCCACAGAGGTCATTTTCGGTTCGCAGTAGGCGCCAGGACGAATACCGTCTACGCCGCAAGCACGACCGACCATTTTCTGCGCCAGCGAGTAGCCGCGGCTGCTTTCCGCCACGTCTTTCGCCTGACGGAACACGTCGCTGTGCGGCAGACCCAGCGCTTCACGCGCTTTGGTGGTCAGCCCGCGACCGATAATCAGCGGGATACGGCCACCGGCGCGCACTTCGTCGATCAGTACGTCGGTTTTCAGTTCGAAATTCGCCAGCAGCTCGCCGGTTTCGTGGTTACGCACTTCACCTTTGAACGGGTAAACGTCAATCACGTCGCCCATGTTCAGGTTGTTAACGTCCACTTCGATCGGTAGCGCGCCGGCATCTTCCATGGTGTTGAAGAAAATTGGCGCGATTTTGCCGCCGAGCACCAGGCCGCCGCCGCGTTTGTTCGGCACGTTCGGAATGTCATCGCCCATAAACCACAGCACCGAGTTGGTGGCGGATTTACGCGAAGAACCGGTACCGACAACGTCACCGACATAAGCCAGCGGGAAGCCTTTTTGCGCCAGCTGCTCGATCTGTTTGATCGGGCCAACGCTGCCCGGTTGATCCGGTTCGATACCTTCACGGGCGTTTTTCAGCATCGCCTGCGCGTGCAGCGGAATATCCGGGCGCGACCAGGCATCCGGCGCCGGAGAGAGGTCATCGGTGTTGGTTTCACCGGTCACTTTGAAGACAGTAACGGTAATTTTGTCGGCCAGCTGCGGGCGGTTCTGGAACCACTCGGCATCAGCCCAGGATTGCATGACTTGCTTCGCGTAGGTGTTGCCCGCTTTGGCTTTCTCTTCCACATCGTAGAAGTTATCGAACATCAACAGGGTATGAGACAGGGCTTTCGCCGCAATCGGCGCGAGTTTGTCGTTGTCCAGCGCTTCAATCAGCGGATGAATGTTATAGCCGCCCTGCATGGTGCCCAGCAGTTCGATGGCTTTTTCAGGAGTAACCAGTGGGGAGGTTGCTTCGCCTTTGGCGACAGCTGCAAGGAAACCGGCTTTGACATAAGCGGCTTCATCAACACCCGGCGGAACACGGTTCGCCAGCAGATCTAACAGGAATTCTTCTTCGCCAGCAGGCGGGTTCTTCAGCAGCTCGACTAACGCGGCCATTTGGGTTGCATCTAATGGTTTTGGCGCAATCCCTTCAGCGGCACGTTCAGCTACGTGCTTACGGTATTCTTCTAGCACGACGGTTCTCCTCGCTCTCATTGTCATAATGCGGCAGGCGTTTCTCTTCACGCTCCTGTGAGACAGCAGTTTGTAGGGTAAATCCGCGAACCGCGACGGGCAGCATAGCAGGATTTTCAGGGGGTGTTAATCTGTTTACAAAAAAGCAACATTAAATACTTGCTGAATCGTTAAGAGCAAAATAAAGCAGGCGGGAGAAGGCTTCAACAAGAGAGAATCCTCGCCTGCTGACAGCAAAAACGGCCCCGCAGGGCCGTTGCGTTATCGTGTTGTTACAACGAACTCAATAGTGAAAGCCGCTTATTGCGCGAGTATTGTTCCGGGGTCAGCGTGTTTTCAATCAACTTGCCAAGTACGTATTTTTTCACCGTTTCGCGGTTATTCACCTGCTCATGGTAGCCCACGTTGGCAAGCTGTCCGCGGCCGTTATAGTCGAGCGTCGTGGTACTCGCTTCGTCATTTTCCAGCAGATGATAGGTGTAGTTCTGGGAGGATTTCATGGTGTTTAGCGCCAGCGGAATCGACGGATCGAGCGCCGCATGCCAGGCGGCACTGAGATGGCTGCGCGCCGTTTGCACCACCACTTTTTCGCCGCTGCTGCGCTGGCTCTCTTCGGTCGATTGCGAGGCCGTATAGGCGAAGCGATCTTTTTCATCGCTGCGGGCCGGGTTAATCGCTTTTTCCGTTTGCGTTAATGAGAGAGAAAAATCGTTCAGGCCGCTTAATTGCGAAGCGCCGTTATCGCCAATACGAATCTCTTTGCTGGTAGTGTTGACCTTTTTGTCAGCGTCGGCGTTGCTGTTTAAGGCGCGGAACACCGACTTGAGCGCCGCCATTTGATCGCGATCGCCATGCCCGGCAATACGCGCTTTATCAAATTTATCGTCATAGGCGCTCAGGGCCGATTGCTGCTGCGCGTAATTGCCGGTCAATGTGGAATTCGCCGTATCGCTGCTCATTTTCAGCGAGAAATCCGCATCTTCATAGGCCACCGTTCGCGTTTTATCGTCAGCATGAAAATTGAGCGACTGCAACGTCCCTTGGTCATTACGCATGTCAGTTTTCAGGTCAACGGATTTCAGCATACGGCTGTCAAAACGGGTCAAACCGGCGATATCCAGTTGCGGCGGCTGTTGACCCAGCCCACGCAGCGTTTTCTCCAACGCCCCGCTCAGGTTCGCCACCGCAGCCGCTTCATCGTCATTCAGCGCCTCACCTTCGGTTTTCAGTTCGACGGCCATGCCATCGTCCTGCTCCGTCATCACCAGGTGAACGGTCGAACCGGATTGCGTGACGATATCAAGCGTTACCGCAGATTCACTGGAAGCTTTTGTTACGCCCAGCGCCGCGCCGCTCAACGCCTGGGTAACATCCTCGCGGTTATCTTTGAGATGACTGAGCAGCGCACTGCCAAGCCCGGCGAATGCTGACACCGAACCACTTCCGGATGCCAGTGTCATTAGCCCCTGGAGTTGGGCGTTTTGTTGCAGCGACAGGCTGGCGTCTATTTTTTTCGGCGACAGACTGTAGACCGCCGCGATTTGCTGCGTCTGGCTGCCGAACATCACTTTTGCCGATGCGCTTTGGCTTGCCGAAGCGGCATTGTTGCTGGTTGCCCGCGCCGTCGCGCCAACCTGTACTGATGAGTTCACACGCGCTGAGGATGTCAGCAGCGAGGTAAAGTTAAGTCCGTTAATCATGGTGATAAATCTCCCTCTTTCACCGTGAGTGTCAGGAGATTAACATCGGCAGAGCTTGCGTAATGTTTATGCTTTTTGGCGGAAAACGCTGAATTCGTCACGTAACAAAATAAAAAAAACGGACCAGTCGCTGGTCCGCTTATTTTCGTCTATGCGCGTTCGCTCAGGCGAACAACATTACATGATGTTCGCGACAGATTTCGCCAGTTGCGCTTCGAGAACCGGTTTCGCTTCTTCGAATTTCAGGTTCACTTTGTTGGCATTGGACACAACGCGCGTCTGGTATTTCGCGCGGTTACCTTCTTCCGTGCTGGTTTGCAGTTTGATACCAGAGGTGCCCTGACGCAGTGCCGCCACGTTATCGGTAGTCACTTTCGCTTTGCTGCGCTCGGAGATCTGCAAGTCAGTGATCATGGTGTAGTTCACATCTTCTACCATCGCATCAGCCGCCAGACCAATCAGGCCTGCCGCCAGACCAACGCCCAGCGCCGCACCGGAAGAGTTGCTGTTGTAAGCCGTGATCCCGGCACCCAGCCCGGCGCCCAGTACCGCACCTTCATAACCGCTTTTCAGGTAGCCCTGAGTTTCACGCAGATCCATTTTATCGGCTTTCAATACGTTAGCCTGGATCCAGTAGTAAGCGGTATCCGGGGAAGAAGTGACTTTGTAGCCTTTGTCGGTGAGCTCTTTGGAGATCAGAGTCTGCAAGTTGCTCATGTCTTTATCGGAGGTGTTTTTCACCTGGATATAAACGCTCTTCTCAGAGGAAGGCTCCAGCCAGATGGTCTGGCTCATCTGCGTTTTCACGTCCAGATTACGTTTCTTAACTGCTGTCGTCATCGCACCGCAACCCGACAGCGCAAACGCTGCCAAAACTACACTAACAACGGCTTTTTTTTTAATAGACATAACGATTCCTTTTTTAATTCCATGACCAGAAGAAGAACAACAAATGAGGCAAAGGCAGGACGGGAGCGATGAAACGGGGGAAAGTCACAAAGTCCATGTCATGACGACGCCACAGCCGCAAGCTTGACGCTGGCGTGCCGATACTTTTCTTGAATGTGTTATCGGCATTTTAATGAACAATTTGAGTAAAAAATGCCTACTAATAGTTGTAGTTATGAAATTCAGACGAAAAAAAAGCAGCCCGCAGGCTGCTTGATAGAAAGTCAGAAACTTATTTTTTCTTCGCTTTCGGGTTCGGCAGGTCGGTAATGCTTCCTTCGAACACTTCGGCAGCCAGACCGACGGATTCGTGCAGCGTCGGGTGCGCGTGAATGGTCAGCGCGATGTCTTCTGCGTCGCAGCCCATTTCGATCGCCAGACCGATCTCACCCAGCAGCTCGCCGCCGTTGGTGCCGACAATCGCGCCACCGATAACACGGTGTGTCTCTTTGTCGAAAATCAGTTTGGTCATACCGTCGGAGCAGTCAGACGCGATCGCACGGCCAGAAGCAGCCCACGGGAAGGTGGCGGTTTCGTAGCTGATGCCTTTTTCTTTCGCTTCTTTCTCGGTCAGACCCACCCATGCAACTTCGGGTTCGGTGTAAGCGATAGACGGGATAACTTTCGGATCGAAGTAGTGTTTCTTACCGGCGATAACTTCTGCGGCAACGTGGCCTTCATGCACGCCTTTGTGCGCCAGCATCGGCTGACCGACGATATCGCCGATAGCGAAGATGTGCGGCACGTTGGTGCGCAGCTGTTTATCAACACGGATAAAGCCACGGTCGTCCACTTCCACACCGGCTTTGCCAGCATCAAGGTTTTTACCGTTCGGCACACGACCAATTGCCACCAGCACGGCGTCGTAACGCTGCGGTTCTGCCGGGGCTTTTTTGCCTTCCATGGAAACGTAAATACCGTCTTCTTTCGCTTCAACGGCAGTCACTTTGGTTTCCAGCATCAGGTTGAATTTCTTGCTGATGCGTTTGGTGAAGACTTTAACGATGTCTTTGTCAGCCGCCGGGATAACCTGGTCGAACATTTCAACCACGTCGATCTGCGAGCCCAGCGCGTCATACACGGTGCCCATTTCCAGACCGATGATGCCGCCGCCCATTACTAGCAGACGTTCCGGGACGGATTTCAGCTCCAGTGCGTCGGTGGAATCCCACACGCGCGGGTCATCATGCGGAATGAATGGCAGTTGAATCGGACGGGAACCCGCCGCGATGATAGCGTTGTCGAAGTTGATCACGGTTTTGCCGTTTTCGCCTTCCACTTCCAGGGTGTTCGCCCCGGTGAATTTACCCAGACCGTTAACCACTTTCACTTTACGGCCTTTCGCCATACCGGCCAGACCGCTGGTCAGTTGAGTGATAACTTTCTCTTTCCAGGTGCGGATTTTGTCGATATCGGTTTTCGGTTCGCCGAAGACGATACCGTGTTCAGCCAGCGCTTTGGCTTCTTCGATAACTTTTGCAACGTGCAGCAGCGCTTTAGAAGGGATACAACCTACGTTCAGACAAACACCGCCGAGGGTGTTGTAACGTTCAACGATGACGGTTTCCAGACCTAAATCAGCGCAACGGAAGGCAGCAGAGTAACCTGCCGGGCCTGCCCCAAGTACCACGACCTGAGTTTTGATTTCAGTACTCATCATGACCTCTTATTGATTTCCGGCGGTCAGGGGTACTTCGTGTCGCCCTTCATCCACCGGGACGTTCTATCCGCCCGCAGTTTACAAAATTGTTAACATTTTTGAAACAACAAACGGCTAACGATTTGTCCTTTGCCCCTGATAACCCCAAAAGCAGTATGAGGTTAGCAGAAAAAAGCCGGCCGTTTGGCCGGCTTTTCGCTTACATCACCAGACGGCGAATGTCAGACAGCATGTTATTGATGATGGTGATAAAGCGCGCACCATCCGCACCGTCGATTACGCGGTGATCGAAGGAGAGCGAAATCGGCATCATCAGACGCGGTGTGAACTCTTTGCCGTTCCAGACCGGCTCCATTGCAGATTTGGAGACGCCCAGGATAGCCACTTCCGGCGCGTTAACAATCGGCGCGAAGTGGGTGGTACCCAGGCCGCCGATGCTGGAGATGGTAAAGCAACCGCCCTGCATTTCACCGGCAGTCAGCTTACCGTCACGCGCTTTCTTGGAGATAACAGTCAGTTCGCGGGACAGCTCGGTGATGCTCTTCTTGTTCACGTCTTTAAAGACCGGAACAACCAGACCGTTCGGGGTATCGACCGCAACACCGATGTTGATGTATTTCTTCAGCGTCAGCTTCTGACCATCTTCAGACAGGGAGCTGTTAAAGCGAGGCATCTGCTCAAGCGCAGCCGCAACGGCTTTCATGATGAAGACAACCGGGGTGAATTTCACGTCCAGTTTGCGCTTCTCAGCTTCGGCGTTCTGCTGTTTACGGAACGCTTCCAGATCGGTGATATCAGTTTTGTCGAAGTGCGTAACGTGCGGGATCATCACCCAGTTACGGCTCAGGTTAGCACCCGAGATTTTCTGGATACGGCCCAGTTCCACTTCTTCGATTTCACCAAACTTGCTGAAGTCCACTTTCGGCCACGGCAGCATGCCTGGCAGACCACCACCGGTTGCGGCGGCAGGTGCAGATTCAGCGCGTTTAACCGCGTCTTTCACGTAAGCCTGAACGTCTTCGCGCAGGATACGACCTTTACGGCCAGTCCCTTTCACTTTCGCCAGGTTGACGCCGAATTCGCGCGCCAGGCGGCGGATCAGCGGAGTCGCGTGAACGTAAGCGTCGTTTTCAGCGAAGTCAGATTTGCCTTCCGCTTTCGCCGGGGCCGCAGCCGGTTTTTCTGCTTTCGCAGCCGGTGCTGCCGCCGCTGGAGCAGCAGCCGGCGCCGCGGCAGGCGCAGCGCCTTCCACTTCGAAGACCATGATCAGCGAGCCGGTGGAGACTTTGTCGCCAACATTCACTTTCAGCGCTTTCACGGTACCTGCGAACGGCGCCGGAACCTCCATAGAGGCTTTGTCGCCTTCTACGGTGATCAGCGACTGTTCAGCGGAGACTTTGTCGCCCACTTTCACCAGGATTTCGGTCACTTCAACTTCGTCGCCGCCGATATCCGGTACGTTAACGTCTTTCGCGCCCGCAGCCGCTGCCGGCGCGGTTGCCGCTTCTTCTTTGACCTGCGGTTTCGCATCGCTTGCCGCCGGTGCAGCGCCCGCCACTTCGAAGACCATGATCAGAGAACCGGTGGACACTTTGTCGCCGGTATTGATTTTGATCTCTTTTACGGTGCCCGCGAACGGTGCCGGAACTTCCATAGAGGCTTTATCGCCTTCTACGGTGATCAGCGACTGTTCAGCGTCAACGGTGTCGCCTACTTTCACAAGGATCTCGGTCACTTCGACTTCGTCGCCGCCGATATCCGGGACATTGACCTCTTTCGCAGCCGCAGCGGCCGGAGCAGCAGCCGGTGCTGCTTCTTTCTTCTCTTCTGCCTTGGCAGGTGCAGCATCAGCTGCACCGTCGGCGGAATCGAAAATCATGATCAGTTTGCCGGTCTCGGTTTTGTCGCCGACAGAGACTTTGATCTCTTTAACGACGCCAGCTTGCGGAGACGGGACTTCCATAGAGGCTTTGTCGCCTTCTACGGTGATCAGCGACTGTTCAGCTTCAACTTTGTCGCCTACTTTGACCAGGATCTCGGTGATTTCAACTTCATCAGACCCGATGTCCGGTACATTGATTTCGATAGCCATTATCTCTTTACCTCTTACGCCAGACGCGGGTTAACTTTATCAGCATCGATGTTGAACTTGGTGATTGCTTCCGCCACCACTTTCTTGTCGATTTCGCCACGTTTAGCCAGTTCGCCCAGTGCTGCTACCACCACGTAAGAAGCATCAACTTCGAAGTGGTGACGCAGGTTTTCACGGCTGTCAGAGCGACCAAAGCCGTCGGTACCCAGTACGCGGTAATCGTCCGCCGGTACGTAAGTACGAACCTGCTCGGCGAACAGTTTCATATAGTCAGTTGATGCTACAGCCGGTGCATCGCTCATCACCTGAGTGATGTACGGAACGCGCGGCGTTTCCAGCGGGTGCAGCATGTTCCAGCGCTCACAATCCTGGCCATCACGCGCCAGTTCAGTGAAGGACGTGACGCTATAAACGTCAGAACCTACGCCGTAGTCTTTCGCCAGGATCTGCGCTGCTTCACGCACGTGACGCAGGATAGAACCGGAGCCCAGCAGCTGAACTTTACCTTTGCTACCTTCAACGGTTTCGAGTTTGTAGATACCTTTACGGATACCTTCCTCGGCACCTTCCGGCATGGCCGGCATGTGGTAGTTTTCGTTCAGCGTGGTGATGTAGTAATAAACGTTCTCTTGCGCTTCACCGTACATGCGGGTCAGACCATCATGCATGATGACCGCCACTTCGTACGCGTAAGACGGGTCGTAAGAGATACAGTTCGGGATAGTCAGCGACTGAATGTGGCTGTGACCATCTTCGTGCTGCAGACCTTCACCGTTCAGGGTCGTACGACCGGAAGTACCACCGACCAGGAAGCCGCGAGCCTGTTGGTCGCCTGCCTGCCAGCACAGGTCACCGATACGCTGGAAACCGAACATGGAGTAGTAAATGTAGAACGGGATCATCGGCAGATTGTTGGTGCTGTAAGAGGTCGCAGCCGCCAGCCAGGATGCGCCAGCACCCAGTTCGTTGATACCTTCTTGCAGGATCTGACCTTTCTCGTCTTCTTTGTAGTAAGCAACCTGCTCACGGTCCTGCGGGGTGTACTGCTGGCCGTTCGGGCTGTAAATACCAATCTGACGGAACAGACCTTCCATACCGAAAGTACGCGCTTCATCGGCGATGATCGGCACCAGACGGTCTTTGATCGACTTGTTCTTCAGCATCACGTTCAGGGCACGCACGAAAGCGATGGTGGTGGAGATCTCTTTGTTCTGTTCTTCCAGCAGCGGAGCGAAGTCTTCCAGTGCTGGCAGTTCCAGTTTTTCGGTGAAGTTCGGCTGACGAGATGGCAGGTAGCCTTTCAGCGCCTGACGACGTTCGTGCAGGTATTTATGCTCTTCAGAACCTTCATCGAAAGTGATGTAAGACAGCTTTTCAACCTGCTCATCAGTGACAGGAACATTGAAACGATCGCGGATGTAACGCACGCCGTCCATGTTCATTTTCTTCACCTGGTGAGCGATGTTTTTACCTTCGGCGGTGTCGCCCATGCCGTAACCTTTAATGGTGTGGGCCAGGATGACAGTTGCTTTGCCTTTGGTTTCCTGCGCTTTTTTCAGTGCAGCATAGATTTTCTTCGGATCGTGACCGCCACGGTTCAGGGCCCAGATCTGCTCATCAGTCCAGTCTGCAACCAGTGCGGCGGTTTCCGGGTATTTACCGAAGAAGTGCTCGCGAACGTACGCGCCATCTTTGGATTTGAAGGTCTGGTAGTCGCCGTCAACGGTTTCGTTCATCAGTTGGATCAGTTTACCGCTGGTGTCTTTACGCAGCAGTTCGTCCCAACGAGAACCCCACATCACCTTGATAACGTTCCAGCCAGCACCGCTGAAGATGCCTTCCAGTTCGTTGATGATTTTGCCGTTACCGGTGACCGGGCCATCCAGACGCTGCAGGTTACAGTTGATGATGAAGCACAGGTTGTCCAGTTTCTCACGGGTCGCGATAGTGATCGCGCCTTTGGATTCCGGCTCATCCATCTCACCGTCGCCCAGGAAAGCGTAAACGGTTTGTTCAGAGGTATCTTTCAGACCGCGGTGTTCCAGATATTTCAGGAATTTCGCCTGATAGATCGCACCAATCGGACCCAGCCCCATGGATACGGTCGGGAACTGCCAGAATTCCGGCATCAGTTTCGGGTGCGGGTAAGAAGAGAGGCCTTTGCCGTGAACTTCCTGACGGAAGTTGTTCATTTGCTCTTCAGTCAGACGACCTTCAACAAACGCACGTGCGTAGATGCCCGGAGAAATGTGGCCCTGGAAATACACCAGATCGCCGCCGTCTTTCTCGTTACGGGCACGGAAGAAGTGGTTGAAACACACTTCGTAAACAGTCGCGGAAGACTGGAAGGAAGCCATGTGGCCGCCCAGCTCGAGGTCTTTTTTGGACGCGCGCAGAACGGTCATGATTGCGTTCCAGCGGATAGCTGAACGAATACGGCGTTCCAGTTCCAGATTGCCCGGGTATTCCGGTTCATCTTCAACGGCAATAGTGTTTACGTAGTTGCTCGCCCCTGTGCCAGCTGCCACTTTCACACCGCCTTTGCGGGCTTCAGAAAGGAGCTGGTCAATCAGATACTGAGCACGCTCAACACCTTCTTCACGGATGACCGATTCGATCGCCTGTAGCCAGTCGCGAGTTTCGATCGGATCCACGTCATTTTGTAAACGTTCTGACATGGGGGGTATTCCTTATCTATCTAATACGTTGATTTGTCTGGAACCTGTCCCATTGCATTCTCGAGGAAAAACGCAATAAGACAGGTTCTGCGTTTAGTTGCCGCGCTCTAGAGTTTGGCGCTGGTGTTACAACTTCTTCCGGTACAAATTGCACCAGAAAAGACTAATTCTTACGCTGCTCCAGACGACGAAGTGAGCGTTCACGACGGCTCTGTTCACGGCTGCGATCCAGCAAAATCTCTTCGATAAACGCCAGGTGACGGTGCGACGCTTCACGCGCCTCTTCCGGTTTCCCGGCCATGATCGCCGCGAAAATACTCGCGCGATGGCTGCTCACCAGCGGGAGCATTTCCCGGCGCGCGTACAGCAATTCGAAGTTCTGACGAACGTTTTGCGCCAACATCGGCTCCATGCAGCGTAGCAGATGAAGCAGCACCACATTATGCGCCGCCTCGGTGACGGCAATTTGATACTGCAAGACCGCATCAGATTCCGCGTCTAAATCACCCGACTCCTGCGCCAGTTCAATGGCGTGATGCAACTCGCCAATGCGCACCTTGTCTTCATCGGTGCTGCGCAGCGCCGCGTAATAAGCGGCAATGCCTTCCAGCGCGTGGCGCGTTTCAAGAAGGTCAAACTGGGATTCGGGATGATCGGCCAGAAGCTCAACCAGCGGGTCGCTGAAGCTCTGCCACAGGCTGCTTTGGACAAAGGTACCGCCACCCTGGCGACGGAGGAGCAGGCCTTTCGCTTCGAGGCGCTGAATGGCCTCGCGCAGTGAAGGACGAGAAACATCGAACTGTTTGGCCAGTTCGCGCTCTGGAGGAAGTTTTTCGCCAGGACGTAACGTCCCTTCGAGAATCAAAAACTCCAGTTGCTGCTCAATCACATCAGAAAGTTTAGGTTGGCGGATTTTGCTGTAGGCCATTGTTCCGTTTCTCTACCATTCGGCCGGAGTAAATTGGTCTTACCAATTTCATGTTCGTGACGCTAAAGTAACAAAGTATTCACCTTCTGTCCATACAGGTTTTGATTGAAATCAGGAAACCACGCACATTTTAACAATCATACAGAAATGGCGTTTCAAAGATGTAACCTTGCACAAATGACCCGTTTACCACGAAAGAGGCAGATTTAACTTTCCGGAAACGATAATTAAGGCATATGAAGCGATTCAGTCAGCGAAGAATTGATTTTTTATGCAAATAAAGTGCATGGAATGAAATCCACACATTAAGAGGGGAGTAATGGCGTGATTTACAAACGGTTTCTTTTTAACCAAACCGTCATTGCACCGTCATAAAGCAGATGCAATCCCCTTCGCTTACCACTATTGTGAGCGTTACGAAAGGGATGAGTGAAAATCTGATTCAGCACTTCGTAAACTAAAAACTACAAGAAATGGAATTTATTCCTTACACGCAAACATCAGCGTACACGTAATAACCACATTCGAGGTTTCATGATGGAAGGTCAACAGCACGGCGATCAGCTAAAGCGCGGCCTCAAGAACCGCCATATTCAGCTTATCGCGCTGGGTGGAGCTATTGGGACTGGCCTGTTTCTGGGCAGCGCGTCAGTCATCCAATCCGCCGGTCCCGGTATTATTCTGGGTTACGCCATTGCAGGTTTTATCGCTTTTCTGATCATGCGCCAGCTCGGCGAAATGGTCGTTGAAGAGCCGGTAGCAGGTTCATTTAGCCACTTCGCTTATAAATACTGGGGCAACTTCGCAGGTTTCGCTTCCGGCTGGAACTACTGGGTGCTGTATGTCCTGGTCGCCATGGCGGAATTGACGGCTGTGGGTAAATATATCCAATTCTGGTGGCCGGAAATCCCAACCTGGGTTTCGGCAGCCGTCTTCTTTATTGCTATCAACGCCATCAACCTGACCAACGTAAAAGTGTTCGGTGAGATGGAGTTCTGGTTCGCCATTATCAAAGTGTTCGCCGTTGTGGCGATGATTGTGTTTGGCGGATGGCTGCTGTTTAGCGGCAGCGCAGGCCCACAGGCGACCGTGCGCAACTTATGGGATCAGGGCGGTTTCCTGCCTCATGGGATTGGCGGCCTGGTGATGATGATGGCGATCATTATGTTCTCCTTCGGGGGGCTAGAGCTGGTCGGTATTACCGCCGCGGAAGCCGATAACCCGGAGAAGAGTATTCCGAAAGCAACCAATCAGGTTATTTACCGTATTCTGATTTTCTATGTGGGTTCACTGGCCGTGTTGCTTTCTCTGCTGCCGTGGACGCGCGTTACCGCTGATACCAGCCCGTTTGTCCTGATCTTCCACGAACTGGGCGACACCTTTGTTGCTAATGCGCTGAATGTCGTGGTGCTGACCGCCGCGCTGTCTGTTTATAACAGCTGCGTTTACTGCAACAGCCGCATGCTGTTCGGCCTGGCGAAACAAGGCAACGCGCCGAAAATGCTGCAAAAAGTCGACAAGCGCGGCGTGCCGGTCAACACCATTCTGGTGTCCGCGCTGGTGACTGCTCTGTGCGTGCTGATCAACTACATTGCACCGGATTCCGCATTCGGCCTGCTGATGGCGCTGGTAGTTTCTGCACTGGTAATCAACTGGGCAATGATTAGCCTCGCGCATATGCGTTTTCGCCGTGCTAAGCAGCAACAAGGCATTACGCCACGTTTCCCGGCGCTGTTCTATCCGCTAGGTAACTGGATCTGTCTGCTGTTTTTGGCCGCGATTCTGGTGATCATGGTGATGACGCCTGGTATGGCGATCTCGGTATGGCTGATCCCGGTGTGGGTTGCCATTCTGGGTGTGGGTTATGCCGTGCGACAGAAAAGTGCAAAAGCCATGAAAACGCATTAATCCCTGTTTGTCCCCCCCTCTCCCGCCCGGGAGAGGGTTGTTACACCAATGTTATCTTCCTCACACTTTCCTTTACATAGCCATTTTGTCCATCTCTCCGGCCTGATCCTGCTACGCAAACAAAAATTTACAGGCGAATAATTCATCCCATACCTCAAAGGGAGAACCGGCAATGGACACAACAAAACTGTCTGTTAAAGAGAAGATTGGCTATGGCATGGGCGACGCCGGATGCAACATCATCTTTGGCGCTATCATGCTGTTTGTTAACTATTTCTACACCGATATCTTCGGCCTCGCCCCCGCGCTGGTCGGTGTTTTACTGCTGTCGATTCGTGTAATTGATGCGGTCACCGACCCGCTGATGGGCGCAATCGCCGACCGCACGCAAAGTAAATATGGCCGTTTCCGGCCGTGGTTGTTGTGGATAGCGCTTCCTTACGCGGTGTTTAGCGTGCTGATGTTCACCACGCCGGACTGGGCTTATAACAGCAAAGTCATCTATGCCTTTGTGACGTATTTCCTGCTGTCACTGACCTACACCGCGATCAATATTCCTTACTGCTCGCTGGGCGGCGTGATTACCAACGATCCGAAAGAGCGTGTTGCCTGCCAGTCGTACCGTTTTGTGATGGTCGGCATCGCTACGCTACTGCTGTCACTGACTTTATTGCCGATGGCGGAATGGTTCGGCGGCGCGGATAAAGCCAAAGGTTACCAGATGGCAATGGCGGTGCTGGCGTTTATCGGCATGTGCATGTTTTTATTCTGCTTTGCCACCGTGCGCGAGCGTATCCGCCCGGCGGTTCCGACCAATGATGATTTGAAGAAAGATTTCAAAGATGTATGGAAAAACGACCAATGGGTGCGCATCTTGCTGCTGACGCTGTGCAATGTTTGCCCTGGGTTTATCCGCATGGCGGCCACCATGTATTACGTCACCTGGGTGATGGGGGAAAGCACTCATTTCGCCACGCTGTTTATCAGCCTCGGCGTGGTGGGCATGATGGGCGGCAGTATGCTGGCGAAAGTGCTGACCGACCGCTGGTGCAAGCTGAAAGTGTTCTTCTGGACCAATATCGCGCTGGCGATTTTTTCCTGTGCTTTCTACTTCTTCGATCCGCACGCCACGGTGCTGATTGTGGTGCTCTACTTCCTGCTCAATATCCTGCATCAGATCCCGTCCCCGCTGCACTGGTCGCTGATGGCCGATGTGGATGATTACGGCGAGTGGAAAACCGGCAAACGCATCACCGGTATTAGCTTCTCCGGCAACCTATTTTTCCTGAAAGTCGGGCTGGCAGTGGCTGGCGCGATGGTCGGTTTCCTGCTCTCCTGGTACGGTTACGACGCCGGCGCCAAACAGCAAAGCGCCAGCGCAATTAACGGCATCATGCTGCTGTTTACCGTGATTCCGGGCGTCGGCTACCTGATTACTGCGGGCGTGGTTCGCCTGCTGAAAGTCGACCGTGAATTGATGCAACAGATCCAGACAGATCTGGAAAAACGCCGCGTTAACTACCACGAACTGACCGGCAGTCAGCATGTACCCGCGGGCGACAACGTAAGGAATGCATAATGAATGAATGGCCAAACCCGTTTATTGAGCAGCGCGCCGATCCGTTTATCCTGCGCCATGAAGGCAACTATTATTTCGTTGCTTCGGTGCCGGAATATGATCGTCTGGAGATCCGCCGAGCCGCAACACTGGACGGCCTGCGCCACGCCGAAGGCGTAGCCGTCTGGCGCAAGCCGCACAGCGGGCCGATGAGCGAACTCATCTGGGCACCGGAACTGCATCATATTGATGGCAAATGGTATTTGTACTTTGCTGCAACCTGGACGAAAGCGCTGGATGCACTGAACATGTTCCAGCACCGCATGTTTGTGCTGGAGTGCGCGGATGCCGATCCGCTCACCGGGCATTGGGTGGAAAAAGGCCAGGTGAAAACGCCGTTTGATACCTTTGCCCTGGATGCCACCACCTTCGTCCATCAGGGGAAACGCTGGTATCTGTGGGCGCAAAAAGCGCCGGACATTGCGGGAAACTCCAACCTCTACCTGGCGGAAATGGCAACTCCCTGGACGCTCAAAGGCGAACCGGTAATGCTGAGCAAACCGGAGTTCGATTGGGAATGCCGGGGTTTTCTGGTCAACGAAGGGCCTGCGGTGTTGTTCCATGGCGATACGCTATTTATAAGCTATTCCGCCAGCGCGACCGATGAAAACTACTGCATGGGATTGTTGTGGATTGATATCAACGCGGATCCGCGAAACCCGGCGAACTGGCACAAAGCGCCGCAGCCGGTGTTTAAAACCAGTTATAAAAACCGCCAGTATGGCCCGGGCCACAACAGTTTTACGCAAACGCCGGAAGGGGAAGATGTGCTGGTGTATCACGCGCGTAATTACACAGAGATTGAGGGCGACCCGCTGTACGATCCCAATCGCCATACCCGCCTGAAAACGATTCGCTGGCAAGAAAACGGGATGCCTGATTTCGGCATCCCGGCGGCGGATAATCAGTAGTACTGCGGCACGTTGTTAAATCAGCGTGCCGTAAATCGTCAACAACGCCACCACAACCACCAGCACCAGCGAGGTTTTCTTCGCCATCGATACCGCCGCTTTTGGTGTGGCAACCTTATCCATATGCGGCTCGCGCGCCAAAGAGAACTGCGCGAGGCGCGTTAACACCTGATACTGCGAAGTGTGGCGATCGCCCAATGATGCAAACCAGGCCGGCAAGGCTTTTTCACCATGCCCAACTAAGGCGTAAACCACGCCGACAAGACGCACCGGTACCCAATCCAGCACATGCAAGATGGCGTCAATGCCCGATTGTTGACGCTCATTTGGCGTTTGAAACCGCGCCAGCCACGACTGCCAGGCACGTAAAAACGCGTAGCCCGCCAGCAGCACCGGCCCCCACGGGCCGCCGACAATAAACCAGAACAGCGGCGCGAGGTAAAAACGGAAGTTAATCCACAGCAGCGCATTTTGCAGCTCGCGCAAAAACTCGCGCTCACTGCACCCCGGCGGCACACCGTGGATCAGCGTCAACTCATTGGCCATCGCCATATGCGCATGGCTGTCGTTTCGCGCTGCCGCTTTCAGATAGGCATGATAATGTAGCCGCACTTTACCCGCGCCAATGCACAGCAAGCCAATCATTACCCACACCACCAGCAGCGGGACATTGAAAAATAACCCCAGCAACGCACGCAAAATCAGGAACGCCACCAGCATCACCAACACGGTCATCGCGAGCGTTCTGAACGGTGAGTAGTGTTTTACCCGGCGGAACAGCACTTCCAGCCGGTGATCCAGTTGCCAGTGTTCTCCCAGTTTGAACAGCCGTTCCGCTGCCAGCACCAGCAGCATGGTAAATAACGTCATGGCATCTCCTTTTCTGACGAATCGGCGACCAGAGCGCGAAACTTCGCCCAGTCAAAAGCGGGGCCTGGATCGGTCTTACGATCGGGGGCGATATCGCTGTGTCCGGTCAAATTGTCGGCAATCGACGGGTAAAGCTCAATCACTGTTCGTGTCACCGCCGCCAACTGGTGGTACTGCGCGTCGGTATAAGCCAGATGATCGGTTCCCTCAAGCTCAATACCAATTGAGAAATCGTTACAGCGCTCCCTGCCCTTGTATGTCGAAACGCCCGCATGCCAGGCGCGCTTATCGAAAGGCACGTACTGCACAATCTCGCCGTCGCGGCGGATCAGGCAGTGCGCGGAAACGCGCAGATGAACAATCTCAGCAAAAAAAGGATCGGCGGTCGCATCCAGCGTCCCGGTAAACAATGCGTCTATCCACGGGCCGCCGAACTTGCCGGGCGGTAGGCTAATATTATGTACCACCAGCAAAGAAGGCTGTTCATCGTCCGGGCGGCAATCGAAATGGGGAGACGGCACATGCCGCGCTTCCACCAGCCAGCCCTTGCGTAACTGCATAAGGAACTCCTTATAGAGGATGGTGCTGAAACACGCTTCAGAGTAGCATGCTTACGCGGCGTCCCGTAATGGCATGCCCACATAAGATACCGTCTAACATTGTGATTCGTTACCCTTTTTGGAGTTTATCATGCCGCCTCGCCGCTATAACCCCGACCTTCGACGTGACGCACTGCTCAAACGCATCGAACTGGATATCCCCGCCGCTGTCGCCCAGGCGCTGCGCGAAGATCTGGGTGGAGAAGTCGACGCGAATAACGACATTACCGCGCAATTGTTACCGCCAGAAAACCGCTCTCATGCGGTGGTGATCACCCGCGAAGACGGGGTGTTTTGCGGTAAACGCTGGGTTGAAGAGGTCTTTATCCAACTGGCGGGCGATGACGTGACGCTGAGCTGGCACGTTAACGACGGCGACACCGTGCGTGCCGACCAGCCACTGTTTGAAATTGACGGCCCATCACGCGTGCTGCTCACCGGTGAGCGTACCGCGCTCAACTTTGTTCAGACCTTGTCCGGCGTGGCGAGCGAAGTGCGTCGCTATGTTGAACTGCTTGACGGCACAAAAACGCAGCTACTGGATACGCGCAAAACCCTGCCGGGGCTACGTACCGCGCTGAAATATGCGGTGCTGTGCGGCGGCGGCGCGAACCATCGGCTGGGGCTTTCCGATGCGTTTCTGATCAAAGAGAACCATATTATCGCCGCTGGCTCGGTTCGCCAGGCCGTGGAAAAAGCTTTCTGGCTGCACCCGGATGTGCCGGTAGAAGTCGAAGTGGAAACCCTTGAGGAGCTCGACGACGCGCTGAAAGCGGGGGCCGACATCATCATGCTGGATAACTTCTCCACCGAACAAATGCGTGAAGCGGTACAACGCACCAACGGCCAGGCGAAGCTGGAAGTCTCTGGCAACGTCACACAACAAACACTGCGCGAATTCGCCGAAACCGGTGTTGATTATATCTCCGTGGGCGCGTTGACAAAACATGTCCGCGCCCTCGACCTGTCGATGCGCTTTCGCTAACAACACTCCTCTGCTGAACGGGCCACTGGCCCGTTTTTTGCGGCCTGCCTCGCATGCATTTTGGTATCCGCTGTAAATCCGGCAGAAAAGCCGGAAGCCGCTTTCCCAAAACCCGTTTCGCCCCTCGCTTTGCAACAAATGCACTGACACAGTAGCGGCTCTGCATAAGGAGCCGTCTATGAACAGACAACACGGATTTACCCTCATTGAACTGATGGTTGTGATCGGCATCATCGCGATTCTGAGCGCCATCGGCATTCCCGCTTATCAAAACTACCTGCGCAAAGCGGCATTGACCGACATGCTGCAAGCGTTTGTCCCTTACCGAACGGCCGTTGAGCTTTGCGCACTGGAACGGGGTGGCGTTGATAACTGCGATGCCAGCAGCAATGGCATCCCTGCGCCCACCACCACCCGCTATGTCTCGGCCATCAGCGTCACAAAAGGTGTCGTCTCGCTGACCGGCCAGGAGAGCCTTAACGGGCTGAGTGTGGTGATGACTCCGCAGTGGAGCAATGCCGACGGCATGCAAGGTTGGACGCGCGCCTGCAACACACAAGCAGACAGCGCACTGCAACAAGCCTGCGAAGACATTTTCCGCACTGGACGCTAAGGAGCAGCCATGAAAGAAGACAAACTGGCAGCACTTTGCCTGCGTCACAATGCGCTGCTACTGAGCCGCGACGAAGAGCAGGTCACTATTGCCGTGGTGGGAAACCCCAGCACAGAGCTGATGGAATCGCTCAGTTTCGCCGTTCGACAGCGCGCAGATATCCGCTGCTGGACACAGGAGCAAATGGACAAGCATCAACAAATCGCTTCGCCGGTGGCCACACCCGCGGTTGTCGAAATCAAAGAAGATAGCGGTTCTGCGGTTGAGATCCTGAACCAGACGCTGCAACAGGCGCTGATGCTACGCGCCTCGGATATCCACTTCGAACCGGGCGAGACGCACTATGCCATTCGCCTGCGCGTCGATGGCGTATTGCATGCGTTGTCGCCCCTTCCCTGTTCACTCGCCAGCACGCTAACGGCACGGCTGAAAGTGCTCGGTAATCTGGATATCGCCGAACGTCGGCTACCGCAGGATGGGCAGTTCAGCGTGGAACTTTCCGGGCAACCTGTTTCATTTCGCATCGCGACCTTGCCTTGTCGTCATGGCGAGAAAGTGGTGCTGCGTTTGCTGCATCAGGTTAATCAGGCGCTGGAACTCACGGCGCTCGGTATGACTGAGTCTCAATTGGCGCTGTTTAAAACCGCGCTAGCGCAACCGCAAGGGCTATTGTTGGTCACCGGCCCGACAGGCAGCGGTAAAACCGTGACGCTGTATAGCGCGTTACAGGCGCGCAATAAGCCGGAGGTCAATATTTGCAGCGTGGAAGATCCGATAGAGATTCCCCTTGCCGGGTTAAACCAGACGCAGATTAACCCGCGAACCGGGCTGACTTTTCAGAGCGTACTGCGCGCTCTGCTGCGCCAGGATCCAGACATCATCATGGTGGGCGAAATCCGCGATGGTGAAACGGCCGAAATTGCCATCAAAGCGTCGCAAACCGGGCATCTGGTGCTGTCGACGCTGCACACCAATTCCACCAGCGAAACACTGGTGCGCATTCAGCAAATGGGCGTCGCGCGCTGGATGATCTCCTCCGCTTTGACATTGGTTGTGGCGCAGCGGCTGGTACGAAAGCTGTGTCCCCACTGTCGCAAGCTGGCGGTAGAAAACACGCACCTGCCCGAGAAGGTGTGGCCACGTCCGTTACCTCGCTGGCGCGCCGAAGGATGCGAGCAGTGTTATCACGGCTTTTATGGGCGGGTAGCCCTATTTGAGATCCTCGACATTACTCCGCAAGTGCGCCAGGCAATCGCCAGTGGTATGAGTGCCGACGACATCGAACAGTGCGCCCGCGAAGGCGGGATGACAACGCTGTTCCAACATGGTTGCCTGGCGGTGGAACAAGGGCTTACCACGCTGGAGGAGCTGGTGCGGATATTGGGTTTCCCGGATGGCGAGTAAGCAACTTTGGCAGTGGTCCGGGCTTGATGAAAGCGGCGAATTGCAAAGTGGCCTGTGCTGGAGCGAAAACCGCACGGCAGCGATGTTGCAGCTCTATCAGCAACGGCTTCACCCGTTAACGCTCAAACGCCGCCCGGTGCGCCGCGCGCTTTGGCAAGCGGAACACAGTACGGCGCTGCTCAACCAGCTTGCCACTTTACTGCAAGCCGGGCTGACCCTTCCTGAAGGGTTGCAGCTCATGGCGGAGCAACATCCAGCCAGGCAGTGGCAAGCGCTGTTGCGCCATCTGGCGCAGTCACTTGAACAGGGCGAAACATTTTCCGCGGCGCTGCAGCAGTGGCCGGAAGTGTTTCCGCCGCTCTGGTTGGCGATGATTCGCACTGGCGAATTGACCGGCAAGCTGGATGAGTGCTGCTTCAAACTCGCCAGCCAGCAAAAAGCACAGCGTGAGCTGTCATTGAAGGTGAAAAAAGCGCTGCGCTACCCGCTGATCATTCTTTCCCTGACCGCAGCGGTGGTGCTGGCCATGGTTTACCTGGTGCTGCCGGAGTTTTCCGCCATTTACCAAACGTTCAACACACCGCTCCCGGCGTTAACCCGTGGGGTGATTGCCGGCGCCAACATCGTGCAGCAATGTGCTTTGCCCTTTATGGTTTGCGCATTGTTGGCCAGCGCCGCGTTCCCCTTGTTGCGCAACCATGCGGGGTGGCTGCGTTACCGACAGCGGTTATTACTGACAAGCCCGATTATCGGGCCGCTGGTGCGCGGGCAACGGCTGAGCCAGGTTTTTACCGTGTTGTCGTTAACCCAACGCTCTGGCATCGCTTTTTTGCAAGGGCTGGAGAGCGTGATAGAAACCTTAACCTGCCCATACTGGCGAGAAGTATTGCAACGAGCGCATCGGGAGATAACCGAAGGCGCATCGATTTCAGCGGCATTAAAAGAGAGCGGTGAGTTCCCGTCGCTCTGCATTCAACTGGTTCGCACGGGGGAAGTGTCCGGAGCGCTGGACAGTATGCTCGACAATCTGGCGCAGCATCACAGTGAGCAAACACAACGCCAGGCCGATGGGCTGGCTGCGGTATTGGAGCCGCTATTGCTGGTGGTGACAGGGATAATTATTGGTGTACTGGTGGTGGCAATGTACCTGCCCATTTTTCATCTGGGTGATGCGATGGGCGGCGCAGGATAATGCAGGCGCAGCAACGTGCGCCTGCAAGCCAAGTTACAGGCTATTGAAAACGCGGTTTTCTTGTTCCTGAACGCGGATAAAGGTGGTGCGTTTGGTCAGTTCTTTCAGGCGGGAAGCGCCGACATAAGTACAGGCTGAACGCAAACCGCCAAGAATATCGCGCGCGGTATTTTCTACCGGGCCACGCAGGATGAGTTTCACGGTTTTGCCTTCTGCAGCGCGGTAACCGGCAACGCCGCCAACGTGGCGATTCATCGCGGATTCAGAACTCATGCCGTAGAACAGCATGAATTTCTCGCCGTTTTCTTCAACAACAGTGCCGCCACTCTCTTCGTGACCGGCAAGCATACCGCCGAGCATGACGAAATCCGCGCCGCCGCCAAATGCTTTAGCAACGTCGCCTGGAACAGTACAACCGCCATCGCTGACAATCTGCCCGCCGAGGCCGTGCGCGGCATCCGCACATTCAATGACGGCAGACAACTGCGGATAGCCAACGCCGGTTTTCACACGCGTGGTACAGACGGAGCCTGGGCCGATACCCACTTTAACGATATCGGCACCGGAGAGGATCAGCTCTTCGCACATTTCACCGGTTACGACGTTGCCCGCGCAGATAGTTTTGTTCGGCCAGGCTTCACGCGCTTTTGCGACGAATTGCACGAAATGCTCGGAGTAGCCATTCGCCACGTCGATACACACAAAGTTCAGCGACGGGTGCAACGCGAGAATCTGTTTGGTTTTTTCGAAATCTGCGTCGGATGTACCCGTGGAGACCATAACATGGCGCAACACATCCTCGGATTCAGCTTGTACAAAGCCTTTCCAGGCTTCGACAGAATAGTGTTTATGTACGGCGGTGAGAATGTCGAACGATGCCAGCGCTTTCGCCATCGCAAAGGTGCCAACGGTATCCATATTGGCGGCAATAACCGGTACGCCAGACCAGCGCATTCCAGAATGTTTAAAAGTAAACTCGCGCTCCAGTTCAACATCGGAACGGCTTTTAAGAGTAGAACGTTTAGGGCGGATAAGAACGTCTTTGAAACCTAACTTCAGATCTTCTTCGATACGCATGTGGGGATTCCTGGGGCTAATGGCGAAAGTACGAACACACAACTCCAGTGACGTTATCATACGCACTAATAAGGGCCACGCAAGACTGCGAAAATCTCTTTTTTTACGCTACAATCCTATAAATTTACCTGGCGAATGGACCAGTTTCGGTTAATTGATTTTATTGTTGCTTGATTAATTTACAATCTCTTGATTTACATAATAAATATATTTTCGCTTTTGCGTTTTTCCTCTTAATGTACGAAGGTATTTAGTCGTCATGATTGTGGTAAACCCTGGGCAGATTGTGATATCAGGCAAACCATTTTTAGGATTGAGCGTTATGGGGTATACGGTCGCGTTAACCGGCGGCATTGGTAGCGGAAAAAGCACCGTGGCAAATGCCTTTGCGGAACTTGGCATTAACGTTGTCGACGCGGATGTTATTGCGCGTCAGGTGGTGGAGCCAGGCTCCCCTGCATTAAAGGCCATTGCCGAGCGTTTTGGCGCTGAAATGATCCTCGCGGACGGTTCGCTCAATCGCCGTTTATTACGTGAACATATTTTTGCTTCTCCGCGCGATAAGAGCTGGCTGAACGGGTTACTTCACCCGCTCATTCACCAGCAGACCCAGCAGGAAATGGCGCAGGCGACATCGCCTTATGTACTGTGGGTTGTCCCGTTGCTGGTCGAAAACGCGCTTTATCGCAAAGCCGATCGGGTGTTGGTGATTGACGTCCCGGTTGAGACGCAAATTTTACGCACTATGCAGCGTGATGGTGTGACCCGTGAACATGCGGAAAATATTCTCGCTGCCCAGGCCACTCGCGAAGCGCGACTTGCCGTCGCAGATGACGTTATTGACAATAATGGCGCACCAGATGCGATAGCATCGGATGTTGCCCGCCTGCACGCAGCGTATCTCAAGTACGCTTCGCAGGCCGTATCACAGGAAAAACCGTAATGCACACCCACATCCTTTTTGAACATCCGCTTAACGAAAAGATGCGCACCTGGCTGCGCGTCGAATTTTTACTGCAACAACTCTCCGTCCATTTGCCTTTAAGCGACCATGCTGACGCGTTGTACTTTTTCCGTAACGTGGGCGATTTGCTGGATGTGTTCGAGCGCGGTGACACCCGTACTGAATTACTGAAAGAGCTGGAGCGCCAGCAGCGTAAACTGCGTGCCTGGAGCGAAGTTCCGGGCGTTGACCTCAACCGTATGGAAGCCATTCGCCAGCAGTTGAAAGAGAGCGGCTCGGTGCTGATGGCCGCACCACGTATAGGCCAATTACTACGTGAGGATCGCCTGGTTGGCCTGGTGCGCCAGCGTTTAAGCATCCCTGGCGGGTGTTGCAGTTTCGATCTGCCCACGCTGCATATGTGGCTGCATTTACCGCAGGAACAACGCGATGCGCAGATTGATATTTGGCTGGAAAGTCTGGAGCCACTGCGTGCCACGCTGACGCTCGTACTTGATTTGATTCGCAATGCCGCACCGTTTCGTCGCCAAACCAGCTTGAATGGTTTTTACCAGGACAATGGCGAAGACGCCGATTTGCTGCGTCTGCAACTGCCGCTTAGCGAAAGGCTTTACCCGCAAATTTCCGGGCATAAAAGCCGTTTCGCCATTCGTTTTTTACCCCTCGACAGCGAAAACGGCCTCGTGCCGGAGCGGCTGGATTTTGAACTGGCCTGCTGTTAAGGAGCCATGATGACTGAAGCAACTATCGTTAACTGCCCGACCTGCGGGAAATCTGTTGTATGGGGTGAAAACAGCCCGTTTCGCCCATTCTGTTCCAAGCGTTGCCAATTAATTGATTTGGGCGAATGGGCGGCAGAAGAGAAACGCATCCCCAGTGCCGGCGATCTATCAGAAAGTGATGACTGGAGTGAAGAGCAGCAGTAGTGCTCCAGGCATCTGCGAAAGCGCCTGATGGCGGTTCTGACTTATCAGAGCGGCACGATTCTGTCGACCGGGTTGCGCGATGCTCAACAGGCCTGGGCGCTTTGCACTAACTTATTGATAATGGGTTCGTTTGCGGGTGGAAAATCGTCAGCGTTCAGGGCGCTTTGCGCGATCCACTCGCCCGGCTGACCTTCTTTGCCCCAGGGTTCGCCTTGCCAGTTTTCCACCAGCCAGAACCACAGCGTGATGTGGCGATCGGGGAACTGGTATTTCAACTTGTCAAATAGTGTTGCGCCCTGCACTGTGATGCCGACCTCTTCCTGTAACTCACGGATCATCGCCTGCTCTGGTGTTTCGCCCTCTTCAATTTTCCCGCCTGGAAATTCCAGTTTATTCGCCATGTGCGCATCAGCGGCACGTCGGGTAATAAAGATTTCGCCCTGCGAATTACGGATAATGCCGACCGCGATGTTCAATATTTTCATTTTGCAGACTCCATAAAAAAGGCGCAGATATCTGCGCCTTTTCTCATTATTATCAGTAAATTATGCCAGGCGGCCGTGGCACTGTTTGTATTTTTTACCCGAACCGCAAGGGCACGGATCATTACGGCCCACTTTGCGTTCACCGGTTTGTGCTGCAAGTGCCGCTGCCGCTTCGGATTCATCATCCTGATGGCTAAGCTGTTGCATTTGCGCCAGACGATCAGCTTCTTCACGACGCTGCTGCTCCATCGCTTCCACTTCTTCCGGCATGCGCACCTGCACCTTGCTCAGCGTACTGATCACTTCATACTTCAGGGATTCCAGCATCGCAGCGAACATGGCAAAGGATTCGCGTTTGTATTCCTGCTTCGGATCTTTCTGCGCGTAACCACGCAGATGAATGCCCTGACGTAGGTAATCCATCGCCGCCAGATGTTCTTTCCACAGTGAATCCAGCGTTTGCAGCATCACGCCTTTTTCGAAGTGACGCATCATCTCCGCGCCAACCACTTCTTCTTTACGCTGATAAGTTTCTACCGCATTTTGCAGGATACGCTCACGCAGCGTTTCTTCATGCAGATCCGGCTCTTTATCCAGCCATTCCGCGATCGGCAGGTCGAGGTCGAAATCATTTTTCAGGCGTTCCTGCAGGCCTGGAATATCCCACATCTCTTCCAGAGACTGCGGCGGAATATGACCGTCAATAGTCGCTTTGAAGACGTCTTCACGGATGCTGTTGATGGTCTCGCTCACATCGGACACATCGAGCAGCTCGTTACGCTGGGTGTAAATCGCACGGCGCTGATCGTTTGCAACATCATCATATTCAAGCAGTTGCTTACGAATGTCGAAGTTACGGCTTTCCACTTTACGCTGCGCGTTGGCAATAGCCTTGGTTACCCACGGGTGCTCGATCGCTTCGCCCGGTTTCATCCCCAGTTTGCGCATCATGCCAGAAACACGATCCGAGGCGAAAATGCGCATCAGGGCATCTTCCATGGAGAGGTAGAAACGGGAAGAACCCGCATCGCCCTGACGACCGGAACGACCGCGCAGCTGGTTATCGATACGGCGTGATTCGTGACGTTCAGTACCGATAATGTGCAGACCGCCTGCCGCCAGTACCGCGTCATGACGCACCTGCCAGTCAGCTTTGATTTTGGCGATTTGCTCTGGCGTCGGATCTTCAATCTCGGCCAGTTCAGCCTGCCAGCTACCGCCCAGTACGATATCCGTACCACGGCCTGCCATGTTGGTAGCGATGGTGACCGCGCCGGTATAACCCGCCTGAGCAACAATATCCGCCTCTTTGGCGTGGAACTTAGCGTTCAGAACGTTATGCTTGATGCCCGCTTTGGTCAGCTCGTTAGAGACGACTTCAGATTTTTCGATAGAGATAGTACCGACCAACACTGGCTGGCCTTTCGCGGTACGCTCTTTGATATCTTCGATGATCGCCTGAATCTTTTCCGCTTCGGTCATATAAACCAGATCCGCCATATCCTTACGGATCATTGGGCGGTTCGTCGGCACAACCACGGTATCCAGCTTGTAAATCGAGCTAAATTCAAAGGCTTCGGTGTCTGCCGTACCGGTCATACCGGCCAGTTTTTCATACAGACGGAAGTAGTTCTGGAAAGTGATGGATGCCAGCGTCTGGTTTTCGTTTTGGATTTCCACACCTTCTTTGGCTTCAACAGCCTGGTGCAGACCGTCAGACCAACGGCGACCTTGCATAGTACGGCCGGTATGTTCATCGACGATGATCACTTCGCCATCTTTCACGATGTAATCCACATCGCGAGTAAACAGCGCATGCGCGCGCAACGCTGCGGTGACGTGGTGCATCATCATGATATTGGCTGGAGAGTACAGCGACTCGCCCTCTTCCATGATGCCTTCTTTCACCAGCAGCTCTTCAATCAGCACCAGACCGCGTTCGGTCAGGGTCACCTGGCGTGCTTTCTCATCCACGGAGAAGTGGCCTTCGCCCTGGAAGGTGTCGGAGTCTTCCTTCTCCTGGCGCACCAGGTAAGGAATGATTTTATTCACTTTTTTGTACAGCTCAGAGCTGTCTTCCGCCGGACCAGAAATGATCAGCGGGGTACGCGCTTCATCGATAAGGATGGAATCCACCTCATCCACCAGCGCATAGTGCAGTTTGCGCTGCACGCGCTCTTCAGGGCTGAACGCCATGTTGTCGCGCAGGTAGTCGAAGCCGTATTCGTTGTTAGTACCATAAGTAATATCGGCAGCGTAAGCTTCGCGCTTGGCAACAGACGGCATGCCGGGCAGGTTGATGCCAACGGTCAGGCCAAGGAATTCAAACAGCGGGCGGTTGTTTTCAGCGTCACGTTGCGCCAGGTAGTCGTTGACGGTGACCACGTGCACACCTTTACCACTCAGGGCGTTCAGGTAAGCCGGCAGGGTTGCGGTCAGAGTTTTACCTTCACCTGTCCGCATTTCTGCGATGCAGCGATCGTTAAGCACCATGCCGCCCAGAAGCTGCACATCAAAGTGGCGCATGCCGAACACACGTTTACTCGCTTCACGAACAACTGCGAAGGCTTCCGGCAACAGGTTATCTACGCTCTCGCCTTTTTCCAGACGTGCGCGGAACTCCGCCGTTTTGCCTTTTAGCTCTTCATCACTGAGCTTCTCCATGGCAGGTTCCATGGCATTGATCTGGACAACCGTTTTGCGCATGCGACGCAGTGTACGATCGTTACGGCTACCGAAAACTTTTGTTAACAAATTGATTAGCATAATAAAAATCTCAAATGCTCCGCTCGGCGAAGCTAAAAAATGGATAAAGCACTCTATTTTTAGCTGAGATAATGCGGGCCGGCGCGTATGCCTTGTACCTGGCTTATCCAGGCAGACACACTAAACGAGGCGTGCGGAGTAAAAGACGTTTGTGCCGTCAGACGGACAATAGTTGGCGGCCTGCTTTCCAGCGTCAGCAATGCGCTGAGCGTATCCAGCAAAGCAAGATGATGTGCCTGAATCGGCAGAGGCTCTTCCGTTGCAACGGGCAGCGTTTGCGGCGCCATAGCGAACGAAAGATGACGAATAACGGTACGGATGGCATGTTGATGCCAGTAATCGACAGTGAAGTTCGGGCGGCGTTTCGCTTCCAATAATGCGAGGCTGGTGAAATTGACTGTGCCTGCACTATCGTGATTGCGGGTAGTTTCGCGCGCAGGCTGCGCAGATTCGGGATTGCTGGCAAGTGCGGGCAAACCAAAACTCGCCGCGACCATCCCTAATAAGAGATGCGGCCAGAAATAGCGTCTGCCAAATTGTCGCCAACGCGTCAGAATTCCGCTCACTTGCTCCACCAAAAAAGACGCTTTCCTGAAATTGCGTCTGTGTATGTCGATTGCGCCCAAATATTACCACTAAAGCCGCTTGTACCACAGCAGTATTCAGGCTTTACAGGGGATAAAACTGGCCAGGAAAGCAGCAACCAAACGCCGTGGAATGCGGTTTTGTATGGAATGGACAGAAGAAAAGATGTGCTGAACGCACAAAGAAAAACGACTGGCTTCCCTGACCGGAGAGAGTGCCAGGTTAACCAGTCGATTTTTTTAGCTATGGCGTTATGCCAGAACTATTGACGGTGCTTTGAATGCCAGCGGCAATTCGGCTTCGTCTTCGAAAGTCACATATTCCCAGGCTTCCTGTTTTGCCAGAACAGCCTGCAACAGTTTGTTGTTCAGCGCATGACCGGATTTATACGCGGTAAATGCACCAATGATGTTGTGACCACACATGAACAGGTCGCCAATTGCATCCAGCATTTTGTGACGAACAAATTCATCTTCGAAACGCAAACCGTCTTCGTTCAATACGCGATAATCGTCAACTACGATGGCACAATCGAAGCTACCGCCCAGGCACAATCCACGTGACTGGAGGTATTCGATATCACGCATGAAACCAAAGGTACGCGCACGACTAATCTGGCGCATAAATGCATCGGCAGAAAAGTTCATTGCGTAACGTTGCGTACTGGCATCAATCGCCGGGTGGTTGAAGTCGATGGTGAAGTCGAGCGTGAAACCGTTGTGCGGTTTGAACTCAGCCCACTTATCGCCGTCTTCAACGCGCACCGTATCTTTGATGCGGACGAATTTTTTGGCGCTGTTCAGCTCCTCGATCCCTGCGTCAAGCAACAGGTAAACGAAAGGTGCAGCACTGCCATCCATAATTGGGATTTCCGGTGCATCAACTTCGATAACGATGTTATCGATGCCCAGCCCCGCCAGAGCAGCATTTAAGTGCTCGACGGTTGAAATCCGTACGTCATGCTCGTTGACCAGACAAGTACAGAGCATAGTATCACGCACAGATTTAGCATCAGCCGGAAAATCTACCGGTGGATTTAAGTCAGTGCGACGATAGATGACCCCGGTATTTGCCGGCGCAGGGCGCAACGTCAGTGTGACTTTCTTGCCGGTATGTAAACCGACACCAGTCGCCTGAACGATACGTTTAAGTGTCCTTTGTTTGATCATCGTATAATCTCGCCTAATTACCAATCCAACCAATTGTATAACACAATCGGTGGGCCAGTTTAGCACAAAGAGCGAAGAAGCCCAACTTCCAGCAAATTCTTAATCCGCTTGCTTACGCAGAAACGCCGGAATGTCCAGATAATCAGGCTCTTTGTTGGTTTGCGGTGTATTGTCGTTAACCACTTTAGAAACCTGTTTCTGCTCTTGCTGCATCGGCTGCATGCCGTGCTGCTGGTAGCGATCCATAACCGGTTGCTGCGCCTGTTTGTTGGTCACCAGTGTGATCTCAGGACGCTTATCCATACCGATGCCGGTCGCAACAACCGTCACGCGCAGTTCGTCGTTCATATCCGGGTCGAGTGACGTACCGATAACCACAGTCGCGTTATCAGATGCGAACGCACGAATGGTGTTACCAACAGTCTCGAACTCGTCCAGACGCAGATCGAAGCCCGCCGTGATGTTAACCAGTACGCCACGCGCGCCAGACAGGTCGATATCTTCCAGCAGCGGGCTGGAAATCGCCATTTCGGCCGCTTCTTCCGCGCGATCTTCACCGCTCGCCACGCCAGAGCCCATCATCGCGTAGCCCATTTCGGACATCACGGTGCGCACGTCAGCGAAGTCGACGTTCATCAGACCCGGACGAGTAATCAGTTCGGCGATACCCTGCACAGCGCCTTTCAGCACGTCATTCGCCGCGCCAAACGCGTCCAGCAGAGAAATACCGCGACCCAGCACTTTCAGCAGCTTGTCGTTCGGAATAGTAATCAGCGAGTCCACATGTTTGGACAGCTCAGTGATACCCTGCTCCGCAAATGCCATGCGCTTTTTGCCTTCGAAATTGAAAGGCTTTGTCACCACCGCAACGGTCAGGATACCCAAGTCTTTAGCCACTTCAGCCACCACAGGTGCTGCACCAGTACCGGTACCGCCACCCATGCCCGCTGCGATAAAGACCATGTCAGCGCCTTCCAGCGCAGCGCGCAACGCTTCACGATCTTCTTCCGCCGCGTTACGGCCAACTTCAGGGTTAGCACCAGCGCCCAGACCTTTGGTGATTCCACCGCCAATCTGAATGGTTTGACCCACCGCAGTTTTACGCAACGCCTGAGCGTCGGTATTCACGGCGAAGAATTCAACCCCTTCAATGCGCTCGCGCACCATATGTTCTACGGCATTACCGCCGCCGCCACCGACGCCGATGACTTTAATCACCGCGTCGTTGGTTAATTCCATAGGTTCAAACATAATCTCTCTCCGTTGTGCCTGTCGCCTGAGACCGCTAATTCTCTACGGTCTCTGAAAAAAATTAAAACTCTTTTCGCAGCCAGCTGTTGATTCTTTTGAACCACGAACCGACTGACGCACGTTTTTCGACTTCCGCTTCACCACTTAAATGGGTCTCTTTCCCGTAGTGCAGCAGCCCCACCGCCGTTGAATAATACGGCTCCTGGGCGTAATCAGTTAAGCCAGTAATATTAAGAGGTGCGCCAATACGCACCTGCGTATGAAACACGCGCTGCGCGCAGGCCGCCAGGCCTTCAATTTGCGCGGCGCCACCCGTCAATACAATCCCCGCCGCGAGGTGATGTTTCACACCCTGCTGACGAAGTTGCTCCTGCAACTGCAAAATCTCGTCGTTCACCAGATTGAGCAGCTCGGTGTAACGCGGCTCAATCACATCTGCAAGCGTCTGGCGCTGCAGGCTACGCGGCGGCCGACCGCCGACGCTCGGCACTTCGACGCTTTCGTCTTTACCCACCAACGAGCCAAGCGCACAGCCGTGGCGAACTTTAATCGCCTCGGCATCGCTCGGCGGCGTACCGAAAGCGTAAGCGATATCGCTAGTCACCACATTCCCCGCGTAAGGGATAACTTTGGTGTGACGCAGCGCGCCGCCGGTGTAAACCGCCATGTCCATCGTACCACCGCCAACATCGACAACGCAGACACCCAGTTCGCGTTCGTCTTCCGTTAACACGGAATAGCTGGACGCCAGTCCGGCGAAAATAAGTTGGTCAACTTTCAAACCACATCGTTCAACTGCTTTAACGATGTTTTTCGCCATATCGTTATGGCAGGTAATCAAGTGCACCTTCGCTTGCATGCGCACACCGGACAGACCTACCGGGTTTTTGATACCTTCCTGGTAATCAATGGCGTACTCCTGCGGAATCACATGCAACACGCGGTGCTCATCACGCACACGCACTGACTTGGCGGTATGCACCACGTTTTCCACATCTTCCAACGTTACTTCTTCTTCTGAAATCGGCACCATACCAATTTCGTTCTGGCAACTAATGTGTTTCCCCGAGAGCGCAAGGTAGACCGAGGAGATCTGGCAATCGGCCATCAGTTCGGCCTGATCGATGGCGCGCTGTACGCACTTCACCACCGACTCCAGATCGTTAACTCCGCCTTTGTCCATCCCGCGGGATGGGCAACTGCCTACGCCAATGATATTCACAATACCGTCGGGCAGAACTTCCCCTACTAAAGCGGCGACCTTCGCGGTGCCAATCTCCAGTCCAACTACCAGTTTTCTGTCCGTCGCCTTGATCATTGTTGCTCTGCCTGTGCCTGATTCTGTTGTGCCTGATTTTGCTGCTGATTCGGTTCCTGAACTGGCGCGTCTTTCCAGCCTACAGCCGCACCTGAGTCATAGCGTAAATCCACGTAGCTTATCGCTTTGCCATCCGCCTGAGCCTGCTGCTGCAAAACCGGGTAGAGCTCGACAAAGCGCGAAAGGCGTTTCATCGTATCGCCACGGCCCAGGTTCAGCTTGATGTCGTTACTCAGCGTCACCTGCCATGAGCGCCGCGCCGTCATCGCCGCTTCTTTTAACGTGAACTTATCCTTCGCCAGCACTTGCCCCATATCGCGGTAGCCCTGCAATACTTCGCTTTCACTGCCTTCAGGGCCGTACAGCATCGGTAAAATCTGCTTACTGGTCCGCTCGGCCGGAACGCTGAACGCGTTACCGTCCACATCAACCATATGCTGGTCATTCCACCGCGCAATGGGCACATATTCAACCAGATGAATCTTCAATTCGTCTGGCCACTGCTTTCTGACGCTCGCCTGCTTGATCCACGGCAGGCGCTCAATCTGGCTCTGAATGATGTTGACGTCCTGCGTCATAAACGTGCCAGGCGCGCCCAGCGCCAGAATCGACTGGCGAATGTCATCGTTACGGGTGTAATGACGGTCGCCCGTCAACACCAGTCTCGACAACGGCAAACGTTGCGCATCGTCCATCCAGCCCAACACCACCCAGCCGCTAACAAACACGGTGCACAGCACCGTCAACAGGAACACAATGCCTGCAAGGCGCGTTCCATTGTTGCGGCGGGAGGTGGCCACTGCCTCCGCTTCGCGATTTCGCGTGTTCAGCGCAGCCTGAGACATATCACTCCGCCAGATCCAGAATACGAACAACAAGTTGCGAGAAACTCAGCCCCGCCTGACGCGCCGCCATCGGCACCAGGCTATGGCTGGTCATTCCCGGCGAAGTATTCGCCTCAAGCAAGTAAAACTGCCCGTCGCTATCCAGCATGGCGTCAATTCGCCCCCAACCGCGGCAGCCTAAAAGGTGCCATGCTTTTCGCACCAGGGACTGCAATATGGCTTCACGTTCCTCTTCCAGACCTGATGGGCAGAAATATTTCGTCTCATCAGAGAGATACTTCGCCTCATAATCATAGAAGATTCCTGCATGTTGGATACGAATCGACGGTAAAATTTCGTTTCCAAGCAGCGCGACGGTAAATTCTGGCCCACTGAGCCATTTTTCGATCAGAACTTCATCATCATGTTGAAATGCAAGGGCCAACGCCGCCTGCAGATCAGCACTTTTGTCAACTTTTGACATGCCAACGCTGGAACCTTCGCGGCAGGGCTTGACAATAACAGGCAACCCCAACTCATCAATGCGTTGAATATCATCATCTTTTAGGCCTGATTCAAATTTACTGCGCGTCACAGCGACCCAAGGCGCAACCGGCAGCCCCGCACCTTGCCACAGCAACTTGCTGCGCAATTTATCCATCGAAATGGCAGAAGCCATCACACCGCTGCCGGTATAAGGCACACCAGTCAATTCCAGCAGCCCCTGCAAAGTTCCGTCTTCACCGCCACGGCCATGCAAGGCGATAAACGCTTTGCTAAAACCCATCTCTTTCAGGCGGGTGACATCGACATCGCGCGGATCAATACCGTGCGCGTCCACGCCGCCATCACGCAAACCTGCCAGCACCGCTGCACCAGAATTGAGCGAAACGTCACGCTCGGCGGAGGTTCCGCCCAGCAGAACCGCTACTTTCTCAGCCACGATGCTCCTCCTCCGGGGTCTGCGGTTTCAATTTGCTCTGCGCAAGGCTACGCGCGATTTTGCCGATATTCCCCGCGCCCTGAATCAGAATGAGATCGTTACCGGTCAGCACTGGCGCCAGCATCGCAGCAACCTGTGTCGGATCGGACACCAAAATCGGGTCGATCTTGCCGCGACCGCGAATCGTGCGGCATAGCGAACGGCTGTCTGCGCCAGGGATCGCCGCTTCACCCGCCGGGTAAACCTCCAGCATCAACAGAGCATCGACCTGCGTCAGCACATTGGCAAAGTCGTCATACAGATCGCGGGTACGCGTGTAACGATGCGGCTGAAACAGCATGACCAGATTTTTATCCGGCCAGCCCGCACGCGCGGCTTTAATTGTCGCGTCCACTTCCGTTGGATGGTGACCGTAATCATCCACCAGCATCGCCGTACCGGCTTTACCGTTTACCGCATCCAGCGGGAATTCGCCGAGGAAATCAAAACGACGGCCCGTTCCCTGGAAGCTTTCCAGCGCGCGCAAAATCGCCTCGTCGTCAATGCCCTCTTCTGTTGCCACCGCAACCGCCGCCGCCGCGTTCAGCGCGTTATGGCGACCCGGCGCATTCAACGTCACGCGCAGTACCGGTTTATCCTGGCGCACCAGCGTGAAATGCCCCTGCGGGCCGCTCTGGCGGTAATCTTCAACGCGCACATCTGCGTCGTCGCTAAAACCATAAGTCGTGATCTGACGACCCACGCGCGGCAGCAGTTCGCGGATAACCGGGTCATCAACGCACATCACCGCACGGCCGTAAAACGGCAAATTGTGCAGGAAATTAATAAACGTCGTTTTCAAATTCTCGAAGTCGCCCTGGTAGGTATCCATATGATCGGCTTCGATATTGGTGACAATCGCCACCATCGGTTGCAGATGCAGGAAGGAGGCGTCGCTCTCATCCGCTTCGGCAATCAGATAACGGCTGTGTCCCAGGCGCGCATGCACCCCGGCGGCTTTTACCAGCCCACCGTTAACAAAAGTCGGGTCCAGCCCAGCTTCTGCGTAAATACTGGACACCATCGCGGTGGTGGTCGTTTTCCCGTGCGTACCGGCAATGGCGATGCCATGGCGAAAACGCATCAATTCAGCCAGCATCTCCGCGCGGCGAATCACCGGGATACGAGCTTCTTGCGCGGCGACGATCTCTGGGTTATCGGCAGAAATCGCGCTGGAGACCACAACAACGCTGGCATCGCTGACATTTTCCGGGCGATGATTGAAATAAATCGTGGCACCAAGCGACGTCAGCTGCTGCGTCACCGGGTTCGGCGCCAAATCGGAACCGCTAATCTGGTAGCCTTCGTTGGCCAGCACTTCGGCAATACCGCCCATGCCAGCACCGCCAATGCCAACGAAGTGAATGTGCCGGACGCGTCGCATCTCGGGCACGATTAAACGCAGTTTCGCCAGTTCTTGTGTATTCATTCTCTAAACGCCATCGACTTCTAAAATCGGCGCGACGCAAAAAGGCGTCGCCAGTATTTATGCCTGAGCTGCCAGGCTGACTTCATGCGCCACCCGCTCGGTGGCATCCGGGATGGCCGCCGCGCGCGCGCGTTCAGCCATCTCTAGTAATGCTTCGCGGTTCCAGCCCGCGAGCGTTGCCGCAACCGCCTCAACGGTAAATTGCGGCTGTTCCAAAATTTTCGCCGCGCCCACTTTTTCCAGCGGCAGCGCATTCCAGTACTGCTGGCGATCTTTGTGCTGGAACGGCACAAACAACGCCGGCAAACCGGCGGCGGCAATTTCGCTTACCGTCAGCGCGCCGGAGCGGCACACCACGACATCCGCCCAGGCGTAGGCCTGCGCCATATCGTCAATAAATTCCGTCACTTTATGCAGTACTTCGCCCGCAGCGGCATACGCCTGTTCAACATCCTGCTGCGCGCCTTTCCCGCTCTGATGCCAGATGGTCACCGCCGCGCCCAGTTTCGCCGCCACTTTCGGCATGGTCTGGTTCAGCACGCGTGCGCCTTGCGACCCGCCAACCACCAGCACACGTACCGGCCCTTCGCGGCCCGGCAGACGTTCTTGCGGCAGGGGCAACGCCAGCACATCGACGCGTACCGGGTTACCCACCACTTCCGCTTTCGGGAATGCGCCGGGGAACGCCTGCATCACTTTGGTGGCGATTTTCGCCAGCCATTTGTTGGTCAACCCGGCGATACCGTTTTGCTCATGCAACACCACCGGAATACCCAGCGACCAGGCGGCAAGCCCGCCAGGCCCGGATACATAACCGCCCATGCCCAGCACGACGTCCGGCTTGAAGCGCTGCATAATCGCGCGCGCCTGCCGCCAGGCGTTAAAAATACGAATGGGCGCAAACAATTGCGCCTTGATGCCTTTACCGCGCAGGCCGGAGATGCGAATGAAGTCAATCTCGATACCGTGTTTCGGTACCAGGTCAGCCTCCATGCGATCGGCGGTTCCGAGCCAGCGCACTTGCCAACCCTGATCCATCAAATGGTGCGCGACCGCAAGACCGGGGAACACATGCCCGCCGGTACCGCCCGCCATCACCATTAACCGCTTCGGTTGACCACTCATCACACACCTCGTGTAAACGCCTGGGCTTTCTCCAGACGCGTTTCATAATCTATGCGCAGCAACAGCGTTATCGCCGTTGACATAATCAATAAACTGGAACCACCGTAACTGATAAGCGGCAAGGTCAACCCTTTGGTTGGCAGCATACCGGCTGCCGCACCAACGTTAACCAGCGCCTGGAAACTAAACCAGATACCTATTGAGCAGGCCAGAAAACCGGAGAAGCGATGATCGATTTCCAGCGCTTTTCGGCCAATGGACATGGCGCGGAAAGCGACGAAGAATACCATTAAAAGTGCGGCTACCACACCGATATAACCGAGTTCCTCTCCAATAATGGAGAAGATGAAGTCGGTATGCGCTTCCGGCAGATACTCCAGTTTCTGGATCGAGTTGCCAAGCCCCTGCCCCCACAGCTCACCGCGACCAAACGCCATCAGTGACTGGGTAAGCTGATAACCGCTGCCGAAGGGATCTTCCCACGGATTCCAGAACGATGTTACGCGGCGGATACGATACGGTTCGGCAAGGATCAACAGCACCACAGCCGAGATGCCCATGCCGATGATGGCGATAAATTGCCACAGCTTCGCGCCCGCCAGGAACAGCATCGCCAGCGTGGTGATAAACAGCACCACCACTGTACCGAGGTCCGGCTGCGCCAGCAGCAGCACCGCCAATACCAGAATCACGCCCATCGGTTTTAAGAAGCCGCGCAGGTTGTTACGTACTTCATCCACTTTGCGCACCAGGTAGTTCGCCAGGTAGCAAAACAGCGACAGTTTGGTGAACTCGGCCGGCTGGAAACGCATCAGCCCGAGATCGATCCAGCGCGATGCCCCGTTGATCGAGCTGCCAACAACCAGCACCACCAGCAGCATGATGATCGCGGCGATCAGCATGACTGAGCTGTATTTTTGCCAGAAATCCATTGGCAGACGCAGCGTGACCATCGCCATACAAAACGACAGGAACAGATACAAGGCGTGGCGTTTCGCGAAGAAGAACGGATCGTCGGTCAAACGCTGGCCCACCGGCATTGACGCCGAGGTCACCATAATAAAACCGATTGCCGCCAGGCCCAGCGTCAACCACAGCAACGTGCGGTCGTACATCACCAGGCTGTCGGTATCTTTCTGTCGCGAGCCCATTACCCAGCCTTTCAACGCCGCAAACAACCACGCCAGGAGACCATATCCTGGCAGGAGCGGCATTCTCGGGCGGGGAAGCGTTAAACGCATTAGCCTAACTCCTGCGCCAGACGGGTAAAGACATCACCCCGTTGTTCGAAATTCTTAAACTGATCAAGGCTGGCGCAAGCGGGTGATAACAGCACCATATCGCCCGGCTGCACGCGCGCGGCAATCAGCCGCATCGCCTGATCCATGGTTTCCGTTTGCTCAGCCACTTCCGGGCGCAGCGCCGCAAGTTCAGCGCCATCACGCCCGAAGCAGTACAACCGAATACGATCGCCGCCGAGATAACGCTTCAGCGGCGAGAAATCCGCCGACTTACCGTCGCCGCCTAACAACAAGTGCAGCGTGCCATCAACGTGCAGGCCATTCAGCGCCGCTTCGGTGCTGCCGACGTTGGTAGCTTTCGAGTCGTTTACCCAACGCACGCCGTTGTGTTCCAGCGCCAATTGGAAACGGTGCGCCAACCCACTAAAAGTGGTCAACGCTTTCAGGCTGCTGGCGCGCGGTAAACCGGCGGCATCCGCCAGCGCCAGCGCCGCCAGCGCATTGGTGTAGTTGTGCTGGCCGCTCAGTTTCATCTCTTTGACGTTCAGCACTTTTTCGCCTTTCACGCGCAGCCAGGTTTCGCCCTGCTGGCGGTTCAGGTGATAGTCGCCCACATCAACGCCAAAACTGACGCAGCGCTCATCAGCACCGCGCACCGGCATGGTTAATGCATCATCGGCATTGACCACACAGACTTTCGCGTTTTCGTACACGCGAAGTTTGGCGGCGCGATACTGCTGCAACCCGAACGGATAACGATCCATATGATCTTCCGTCACGTTGAGAATGGTTGCCGCCACGGCCTGTAAACTCGCTGTGGTTTCCAGTTGGAAGCTGGAAAGCTCCAGTACATACAACTCGCGCGCCTCATCCAGCAACATCAACGCCGGCAGGCCGATATTGCCGCCAACGCCCACATTCTTACCGGCGGCTTCGGCCATTTCGCCCACCAGTTTGGTGACGGTGCTTTTGCCGTTCGAACCGGTAATGGCGATAACCGGTGCTTGCGCTTCACGACAGAACAGTTCGATATCGCCAACAATTTCCACGCCCGCATCCGCCGCTGCGCTCAGGGAAGGGTGCGCCAGCGCGATTCCGGGGCTGGCAACAATCAAATCGGCGGCCAGCAGCCAGTCATCATTGAGACTACCAAGATGGCGCTCGACCGTTTCCGGCAGCTTATCCAGCCCCGGCGGCGTAACACGCGTGTCCATGACCCGTGGCGTGACACCGCGCGCGAGGAAAAAGTCCACGCAGGCCAGGCCTGTCAGGCCTAAACCGATGATGACGACTTTTTTACCCTGGTAATCAGCCATGATTAACGTACCTTCAGCGTTGCCAGGCCAATCAGCACCAGCATCAGCGAAATAATCCAGAAGCGCACAATCACGCGCGGTTCCGGCCAGCCTTTCAATTCATAGTGGTGGTGAATCGGCGCCATACGGAAGATGCGTTGGCCGCGCAGTTTGAACGAGCCAACTTGCAAAATCACCGACAGGGTTTCCACCACAAACACGCCACCCATGATCACCAGCAGGAACTCCTGGCGTAGCAGCACGGCAATAATGCCCAGCGCGCCGCCCAGCGCCAGCGACCCGACATCGCCCATAAAGACCTGCGCCGGATAGGTGTTAAACCACAAGAAACCCAGCCCTGCGCCGACAATTGCCGTACAGACGATCACTAATTCCCCGGCGTGGCGCAAATAAGGGATGTGCAAATAGTTGGCAAAGTTCATGTTACCGGTCGCCCAGGCCACCAGCGCGAAACCACCCGCGACGAATACCGTTGGCATAATCGCCAGACCGTCGAGCCCGTCCGTCAGGTTGACGGCGTTACCGGTGCCGACAATCACAAAATAGGCCAGCAGAATGTAGAAAATGCCCAGTTGCGGCATCACATCTTTGAAGAACGGCACCACCAGCTCAGTGGCGGGCGTGTCTTTGCCGGCCAGATAAAGCGCGAAAGCGACGCCCAGCGCAATCACCGACATCCAGAAATACTTCCAGCGGGCGATCAGGCCTTTGGTGTCTTTGCGCACCACTTTGCGATAGTCATCGACAAAGCCAATCACGCCGTAGCCGACCAGCACCACCAGCACGCACCAGACGTACGGGTTAGACGGATACGCCCACAGCAGCACGGAAACGACAATCGCGGTGAGAATCATGATCCCGCCCATCGTTGGCGTGCCGCGTTTGCTGAAGTGTGATTCCGGGCCGTCGTTACGCACCACCTGTCCGAAAGAGAGTTTCTGTAAGCGGGCGATCATGCGCGGCCCCATCCACAACGAGATGAAGAGCGCGGTCAGCAGGCTGACAATGGCGCGAAACGTCAAATAGGAAAAGACGTTAAAGCCGGAATAATATTTGACCAAATGTTCGGCCAGCCACACTAACATGTCCCGTTCTCCTGTAATTCGCGTACCACCTCTTCCATGGCGGAGCTACGTGAACCTTTCACCAAAATAGTAATCATCGACTGTTCGGCAATCAGCGCTTTCAGGCGCGCCGTCACTGCCGCTTTATCGTTAAAATGCTCGCCAACTCCGCTGGCGTCGCTCAAAGCTTTACTTAGCGTGCCGACACTCAGCACTTTGTCGATACCGACCGCTTTCGCCGCTTCACCCACCTGAATGTGGCAGGCTTCGCTCTCGTCGCCCAACTCGGCCATATCGCCAACTACCATCACCCGGTAGCCCGGCATTTCGGAAAGCACATTCGCCGCGGCGGTCATGGAACCGACGTTCGCGTTGTAAGTGTCGTCCAGCAGCAATTGGTTTTCGCCCAGTTGCACCGGGAACAGACGACCCGGCACCGCTTTCAGGTTTGCCAACCCCTGTTTTACCGCGTCCAGACTGGCGCCAACCGCCATCGCCAGCGCGGTCGCCGCCAGCGCATTGGCGATGTTGTGACGGCCCGGTAACGGCAGCGTCACGTCGATATCGCCGGTCGGCGTTTGCAGCGTGAATTCGGTACCGTGTGAGGTCACATGCACGTTCGTGGCGGTGAAATCACTGTTCGCCGCGTTCGGCGAGAAGCGCCACACTTTGCGATCGCCAATGATGCTCTGCCAGTTCAGCCAGTCATTGTTATCGGCGTTCATAATGGCGATGCCATTGACCGGCAAACCGGTATAGATTTCGCCTTTCGCTTTCGCAACACCCGCTAATGAACCAAAGCCTTCCAGATGCGCAGCCGCCAGATTGTTGACCAGCGCCGCTTCCGGGCGGGTCAGCCCAACGGTCCAGGCGATTTCACCCTGGTGGTTAGCGCCCAGTTCAATCACCGCGAATTGATGTTCTTTGGTAAGACGCAGCAGCGTCATTGGCACGCCGATGTCGTTATTGAGATTGCCCGCGGTATAAAGCGTGTTCCCGCATTCGCCAAGAATGGCAGCGGTCATCTCTTTCACCGAGGTTTTGCCGGAGGAACCGGTCAGCGCCACCACGCGCGTCGGCACTTGCTGGCGAACCCACGCCGCCAGTTCGCCAAAGGCCAGGCGGGTATCTTTCACCACCAGTTGCGGCAGGTCGATATCCAGTTTACGGCTCACCAACAGCGCGCCCGCGCCGCCGTCCTTCGCTTTCCCGGCGAAGTCATGAGCATCGAAACGTTCACCTTTCAGCGCCACGAACAGACAACCTGCGGTCAGTTTGCGCGTGTCGCTGGTCACCGCATCGAGGGTGACGTCCTGACCGTGTAATTCACCGTGCAGAATGCCGGCGAGCTGGCTCAGTGTGACGCTAATCATGCCACTACCCCCAGCAAACGTGCTGCCGTTACGCGGTCGGAATAATCCAGACGGTGCGTGCCGACAATTTGATAATCTTCATGGCCTTTACCGGCCAGCAGCACCACGTCGTTCTCTTTGGCCTGCATGATGGCATTGGTCACCGCTTCCGCACGGCCTTCGACGACGCGCGCCTGGCCCGCATCCAGCATGCCCGCCAGAATGTCATTGATAATGGCGCGCGGCTCTTCGGTACGCGGGTTGTCGTCAGTGACCACCGGGATATCGGAGAACTGCTCAGCAATCGCGCCCATCAACGGACGTTTGCCTTTGTCACGATCGCCGCCACAGCCGAACACGCACCACAGCTTGCCGGTGCAGTGCAGACGCGCGGCCTGCAACGCTTTTTCCAGCGCGTCTGGCGTGTGGGCATAATCAACCACCACCGTCGGTTTACCCGGCGCGCTGAACACTTCCATACGACCGCAAACCGGTTGCAGACGAGAAGCGGTGTTCAACAGTTCACTCAGCGGGTAACCGAGCGCCAGCAGTGTGGCCAGCGCCAGCAGCAAGTTGCTGACGTTGAATGCGCCCATCAGACGGCTTTCGATTTCCCCTTCCCCCCACGTGGAGGCAAAACGGATCGTCGCACCGCTGTCGTGGTAATCCACGCTCAGGGTTTTCAACCAGCGACCGTGGCAGTCCGGATTAATGTTGTTTTCCATCGATACGGCGACGGCATCCGGCAGTTTCGCCAGCCAGCGGCGGCCCACTTCATCATCGGCGTTGATAATCGCCTGGCCGTAATGATGCGAGGAAAACAGCAGCCATTTCGCCGCTTCGTAGTGCGTCATATCGCCGTGATAATCGAGATGATCGCGGCTTAAATTGGTGAACACCGATGCGGCAAATTTCAGCGCCGCAACGCGATGTTGTACTAAGCCGTGGGAAGAAACTTCCATGGCGGCCAGGGTTGCGCCCTGCCCTGCCAGCCCGGCAATCACATGCTGGACATCCACCGCAGAACCGGTGGTGTTTTCCGTCGGGCTCACTTTGCCCAACAGACCGTTACCGACAGTGCCCATCACCGCGCTGGTTTCGCCCAGCAACTGGCTCCACTGCGCCAGTAATTGTGTGGTGGTGGTTTTGCCGTTGGTGCCGGTGACGCCAATCAGGCGCAGTTGCTCGGAAGGCTCGCCGTAAAAACGGCCCGCCAGCGCAGAAAGGCGCTCATTTAACTGGCTGAGGTAAATGACCGGAACACCATGCATTTCACGAATTTCACCGTCATTCGCTTCGCCTTTCGCTTCAGCAATAATGGCAGCAACACCTTGCGCAATCGCCTGCGGGATATATCGACGCCCGTCCGCCTGATGACCGACCACTGCCACAAAGAGATCGCCCGATGCAGCCGTACGGCTGTCGAGTGTCATCTCTCGTAGTGCTCGCGCGGGTAGCATTGGCACCCACGGAGCGAGAAGGTCGCGCAAATTACGATCTGCCACCTGATCCCTCGCCTTGATTAATTACAAACTCACTTTTTTCGCCCGTGGTCAGCGCATCCGGCTCAATGTTCATGGTGCGCAGAACGCCGCCCATGATGGCACCGAAGACCGGCGCAGAGACCGCGCCACCGTAGTATTTACCCGCTTGCGGATCGTTGATGACCACCACCAGCGCAAAGCGCGGGCGGCTGGCAGGCGCGACGCCAGCGGTGTAAGCAATGTATTTGTTGATATAACGACCGTCCGGCCCGACCTTTTTTGCCGTACCGGTTTTAATGGCGATGCGATAGCCTTTAATCGCCGCTTTCACCCCACCGCCGCCAGGCAGCGCCACGCTTTCCATCATATGCACGACGGTGCGCACAATGGATTCGTTGAAGATGCGTTCGCCCGGCACGGGCGGGTCAACTTTGGTAATCGACAGCGGGCGATAGATGCCATAGCTGCCAATCGTTGCGTAGACTCGCGCTAACTGTAACGGCGTTACCATTAGCCCATAGCCGAAAGAGAAGGTGGCCCTCTCTATGTCAGACCACCGTTGTTTTTGAGGAAATAAGCCACTGCGTTCCCCGACCATCCCCAAATTGGTCGTTTTTCCCAGTCCAAAACGTGAGTAAGTATCTACTAACGCTGAGGAGGGCATCGCTAACGCCAGCTTAGAAACGCCGACGTTACTCGACTTCTGTAGCACCCCGGTGAGGGTCAATTCACTGTATCGCGCCACGTCTTTGATTTCATGGCCGTTAATCCGGTAAGGCACGGTGTTGAGCACCGTGTTCGGCGTGACAACCCCGCGCTGTAGCGCCGTCATCACCACCATCGGTTTTACGGTAGAGCCCGGTTCAAAGACGTCGGTGATCGCACGGTTACGCATGGCGTCTTTCGCGGTGCCGGAGAAGTTATTCGGGTTATAGGAGGGACTGTTGGCCATCGCCAGTACTTCGCCGGTGTTCACATCGACCAGCACCGCACTGCCGGACTCGGCTTTGTTAAACGCCACGGCGTTATTCAGTTCGCGGTAGACCAGCGCCTGTAACCGTTCATCAATGCTGAGCGACAGGTTATGCGCGGCCTGGCTGTCGGTTGAGGAGATATCTTCAATGACCCGGCCATAGCGGTCTTTACGCACGATACGTTCGCCTGGCTGACCGGTAAGCCACTTATCAAAGCTTTTTTCGACCCCTTCAATCCCCTGGCTATCGACATTGGTAAAGCCAATGAGGTGAGCGGTCACTTCCCCGGACGGGTAATAACGACGTGACTCTTCGCGCAGATGAATGCCGGGAAGTTTGAGTTTTTTAATGTAGTCGCCGAGATCCGGGTTTACCTGACGCGCCAGATAGATGAAGCGCATCTTCGGGTTGGCGTTGATACGCGAGGCCAGCTGATCGAGCGGCATATTCAGCGCATCGGAAAGCGCTTTCCAGCGGTTATCCAGCGTTACGCCGCCAGCATCGTGCAGCTCTTTCGGGTCAGCCCAAATCGCTTTCACCGGCACGCTAACCGCCAGCGGACGCCCGGAACGGTCGGTGATCATGCCGCGCGAGGTGGCGACTTCCTGGACACGCAGAGAGCGCATATCCCCTTCGCGCACCAGCATGTCCGGGTTGATGATTTGTAAATAGGCAACGCGACCAATGAGGAACCCCATCGCCAGCAGAATACACCCGCAGAGCAACGCAAAACGCCAACTCACAAAGTTGGCCTGTTCTTCCTGGCGTTTCGGTTTAAGCGTCTTCGCCGCTGATTTCATGCGTCGCGTAGTTCCTTAGTCATCTCTGTTTCTGCACTATTTTTGCACTACGATATTTTCCTGAGAGGGATCGACGTGCTGCATTTCCAGCTTTTCCGTGGCGATCCGTTCAACCCGGCTATGATCGCCGAGCGCGTTCTCTTCAAGAATCAGGTTGCGCCATTCGATATCCAGCGCGTCGCGCTCGATAACCAGTTGTTCACGCTGCGCGGTTAATAAGCGCGTGTGGTGCGAGGTGGTGACAACCGTCACCGCCGTCATGATGATGCAAATGAACAAGCAGAGTGGCAGTTTCCCAAACCGCAAAAGATCGTCGCCGATCACGCCAGGCAAGGCATGGCGTTCGTTGCTTCCTAACGATCCTCTTACTTTGCTTAGGGTCTCTGTCACTCTGCCGATCATGCGTTCGTCCTCTCTGCAATGCGCAGAACTGAACTACGGGCACGTGGGTTTTCAGCCACTTCTTCTTCACCCGGCATCAATTTTCCTAAGGCTCGCAATTGACGGCCCCCCAGTTTACTGAGTTGCGCTTCGGTCATCGGCAGCCCGGCAGGAACCTGCGGGCCCCGGCTTTGCTCACGCATAAAGCGTTTTACAATGCGATCTTCCAGAGAATGGAAGCTAATGACCGAAAGCCGGCCTCCCGGGGCCAGCACGTCGAGCGAGTTTTTTAGCGCCTGCTCTATCTCCTCCAGTTCACTGTTCACCCAAATGCGCACCGCCTGGAAGGTACGGGTCGCGGGATGTTTGAATTTGTCTTTCACCGGCGTTGCCGCCGCAACCACTTCAGCCAGTTCTTTGGTGCGGGTCATCGGATCGATGCGGTTGCGCTCAACGATGGCGCGAGCGATGCGTTTCGCGAAGCGCTCCTCGCCAAAGGTTTTCAGCACCCAGGCGATGTCGGCTTCTTCCGCAGTTTGCAGCCATTCGGCGGCAGATTGACCGCGCGAGGGATCCATACGCATATCCAGTGGGCCATCTCGCATAAAGGAGAAGCCACGTTCTGGATCGTCAAGTTGCGGTGAGGAGACGCCAAGATCGAGAAGAATGCCGTCGATCTTGCCAATGAGTTCGCGCTCGCTGACGTAATCAGCAAGCGCGGAGAAAGGTCCATGAATGATGGAGAAGCGGGGATCATTAATGGTTTGGGCTACAGCAATAGCCTGAGGATCGCGATCGATTGCCAGCAAGCGGCCTTCCGCTCCCAGGTGGGAGAGGATCAGGCGCGAGTGACCGCCGCGACCAAAAGTGCCATCAATGTAAATGCCATCCGGACGAATGTTCAGGCCGTTAACGGCCTCATCCAGCAGCACCGTCGTATGTTTAAAATTTTCCATCATCATTACAGAGACAAATCCTGCAACCGATCCGAAAGCGCTTCGGAACCGGATTGCTCAGCGTCGATATCTTCCTTGACCTGTTGATACCAGGTCGTTTCGTCCCACAGCTCAAATTTATTGAACTGCCCGACCAGCATCACTTCTTTGGTCAGCCCGGCGTGTTGCCGTAAAACAGGCGCAATCAAAATGCGCCCGGCGCTATCCATTTGGCACTCGCTGGCATGCCCCAGCAATAAACGTTGTACTCGTCGCTCGAGCGGGTTCATGCTCGACAGACGCGACAGTTTTTGCTCGATAACTTCCCATTCGGGCAGGGGGTAAAGCAGCAGGCATGAGTGACGGATGTCAATGGTGCAAACCATTTGACCGGAGGCATTCTCCTGTAGCAAATCCCGATAACGGGTCGGAACGGATAACCGCCCTTTGCTGTCGAGATTGACTAACGTCGCTCCACGGAACATGTCCGATTCACCCCCAAGTGACCTTTTTCACCACTTTATCCCACAAATCCCCACTGAGGGAGTTTACGGAGCGGAGGAAAAGCTTGTCAAGCCAGCGCAAAGGCTAACAAGAACAAAAGATCCCTTATTCGCAGTGAATATCTGCGTCGGTGAAATAGTGCTCAGCTTACGAGGCAAATTAACGTCATGAATATTTGCAAGAAAAAAAACGGAATATACGATCTGACGTTTCAGACCATTCCATTTTTGCGCATGAAATATAAAGTGTCAGTTTGCGACGCGGGCGGCATTTTAAGACATATCGGCGCGACTTAACAGCACCAGTTTTGTCAGTGCACAGTAAGCGCGGCGGTGTTTTAGCTACGCGAGAACCCCTGAAAAGAAAATGGTTGTTAATTAGGCGATGACCGATTTTTAGATGTAACAATTCAATACAGAAATCGCGTTCAGTAACTTCTCAATTACGCATTAGAAATTGGATTTAAAGATACCCAGACAATTAATAAAATTGCGACCATTCAGAAATTAAGGATTTATCTTAGGCGGCAAAAACCAATAATTTGATTAAAGGTATGGCATGAATACTAAAAAGGCAGCTGACGCTGCCTTTAATTGTAAGTTCTTATACCCGACTTAATATGCCACGGCGATAGAGATTACGCCGGATACGGCTTAATCCCGCTTTTGGCTTGCGAGGTTCATCGAGGCTGGCGAGCACAATTTCCAGCACCCGCTCGGCAACATCACGATGACGCTGAGCCACCGCCAGCACCGGGCATTGCAGGAAATCAAGCAACTCATGATCACCAAAGGTGGCGATGGCCAGATCCTGCGGCAACTTACCGTCGCGGCGCAACGTCACATCCAGCACACCCTGCAATAACGCGAAGGAAGTGATAAACATGGCCTGCGGCATCGGGTTCGTTTCCAGCCATTTATCAAACAGTTGCGCTGCGGCTTCACGCTCGTAGCTGTTTGCATACAGATACTGCACTTCACGCGGATCATCTTTCCACGCGGTTCGGAACCCCTGCTCACGCAGGAAGCTCACGGACAATTCCGGCAATGCGCCTAAATAGAGCACATGTTCCGCCGGGAATTTGCGCAGCTCTTCCGCCAGCATTTCTGCATCATCCTGATCGGCACCGACAACGCTGGTGAAGTGTTCACGATCCAGCGCGCGATCCAGCGCAACGATAGGAAAGGAGTCATTAGCCCAGCGTTGATAGAACGGATGTTCTGGCGGTAATGACGTTGAGACGATGATTGCATCTACCTGGCGCTGTAATAAGTGTTCAATGCAGCGCATTTCGTTATCAGGCTGATCTTCTGAACAGGCGATCAACAATTGATAACCGCGCTGGCGCGCCTGGCGTTCCAGATAGTTGGCAATGCGTGTGTAGCTTGTATTTTCGAGATCGGGAATAACCAGCCCAATCGATCGTGTGCGTCCTGCGCGTAACCCAGCCGCCACCGCGTTCGGATGGTAGTTATGCTCACGAACCACGGCCATAACTTTCTCAACGGTTTTATCGCTGACACGATATTGCTTCGCCTTACCATTGATGACATAGCTTGCCGTCGTTCGTGAGACGCCGGCTAGCCGGGCGATTTCATCCAGTTTCACAATTGCCCCTTAAAATGATGTACTCCATAACCTTTTTAGGGATATAGGTTAATTTCCATAACATCTAAGCGCAGAAAAGTGACTGCGGCAACCGCTTTCGTGTCTGGTTTCGGCTGATTTCGCAAAAAAAAGCCCGGCGTTACATGCCGGGCTGCGATTCAAATAGCCTTATTCTCTTTAACGCATGATTTTGTCGCCGCGCGATAATCCCACGACGCCCGAGCGCGCGACTTCGACAATTTTCGCGACATCACGGATCGTGGCGAGAAACGCGTCCAGCTTATCGCTGGTCCCGGCAAGCTGAACCGTGTAAATCGACGGCGTAACATCAATGATCTGCCCACGGAAAATTTCCGCATTGCGTTTTACTTCTTCACGCCCATAACCGCTGGCCTGAATTTTTACTAGCATGATTTCGCGCTCAACATGCGCGCCCTGCCCCAGCTCATTGACGCGCAGCACGTCAACCAACTTATGCAGTTGCTTTTCGATCTGCTCAAGGACTTTTTGATCGCCCACGGTTTGGATCGTCATGCGTGACAACGTTGGGTCATCGGTTGGTGCAACCGTCAGGCTTTCAATGTTGTAGCCACGCTGAGAGAACAGGCCAATCACGCGCGATAACGCGCCTGATTCGTTTTCTAATAAGACAGACAGTATCCGGCGCATAATCAGGTTCTCTCCGTTTTGCTTAACCACATCTCATCCATGCCGCCACCGCGAATCTGCATCGGATAAACGTGTTCGCTACCATCAACGGTAACGTCAACAAACACCAGGCGATTGTTTTTCACCTGCTCCAGCGCTTTCGCCAGTTTCGCTTCCAGCTCTTCCGGGTGCGTGATACTGATACCAACGTGACCATACGCTGCAGCCAGGCGGGCAAAATCAGGCAGTGACTGCATATAAGATTGCGAATGGCGACCGGAATAGATCATGTCCTGCCACTGTTTCACCATGCCCAGATAGCGGTTATTCAGGTTGAGCACCAGCACCGGCAGTTCATATTGCAACGCCGTAGAAAGCTCCTGAATATTCATTTGAATGCTGCCGTCGCCGGTCACGCAAATGACGGTTTCATCCGGGAAGGCCATTTTCACGCCCAGCGCGGCCGGCAGACCAAAGCCCATGGTGCCCAGGCCGCCGGAGTTTATCCAGCGTCGTGGTTTATCGAATCGATAGTAGAGCGCGGCAAACATCTGATGCTGGCCGACATCGGACGTCACATAAGCATCACCCTCGGTTAAACGCCAGACAGCCTCAATCACCGCCTGCGGTTTGATGCTGTCGCCCTGAGTGTCATATTTCAGGCACTGGCGCGCACGCCACTGATCAATGCGCAACCACCAATCGCGGATCTCATCCAGCGGCTGCGAGTTGGCTTCTTGCTCCAGCAGTTCCAGCATTTGCTCTAGTACCAACCGCGCGTCACCCACAATCGGCACATCTGCCTGTACGGTTTTGGAAATCGACGTGGGATCGATATCAATATGCAGCACCGTTGCATCGGGGCAGTATTTCGCCAAATTATTGGTTGTACGATCGTCGAAACGCACGCCAACCGCAAAGATGACATCGGAATGGTGCATCGTCATATTGGCTTCGTAAGTCCCGTGCATACCCAGCATGCCCAGCGCCTGACGATGTGAAGCGGGAAACGCGCCCAGCCCCATTAAGGAGGAAACCACCGGCAAGTTCAGTTTTTCAGCAAGCTGGCGCAAAGAGTTTTCACAAGCTGAATTGATCGCGCCGCCACCGACATACACCACTGGTTTTTTTGCCGCGATGAGCGTTTGCAACGCTCGCTTGATCTGCCCTTTGTGCCCCTGCGTTGTCGGGTTATAGGAGCGCATGCTGACCGATTCCGGCCAGATATAAGGTAATTTGTTCGCCGGGTTCATGATGTCTTTCGGCAAATCCACCACCACCGGACCTGGGCGCCCGCTGGCGGCAAGCCAAAATGCTTTTTTTAATACACCGGGAATATCTTCGGCTTGTTTCACGAGAAAGCTGTGTTTCACGACCGGGCGGGAGATCCCCACCATGTCGCACTCCTGGAAGGCGTCATAACCGATCAGCGAGGTCGCGACCTGCCCGGAAAGCACCACCAGCGGAATGGAGTCCATATACGCTGTCGCAATCCCGGTAATGGCGTTTGTCGCACCGGGGCCAGACGTCACCAGCACCACGCCCACTTCACCCGTTGCCCGCGCCAGCCCATCGGCCATGTGTACCGCCGCCTGTTCGTGGCGCACCAGCACATGTTCAATACCACCGACGGTGTGCAGCGCATCGTAGATATCAAGAACGGCGCCTCCGGGGTAGCCGAATACTTTCTTTACGCCTTGATCGATGAGCGATCGGACGACCATCTCGGCTCCAGACAACATCTCCATGCTTTGCCTCCAGGCTTACGTTTGTCGACGGACGGCAGAAATCATTTCCGCGTTGTCGCGCTATTCAGAAGAGGAGAAACCCTGCTTTCTGATTATGAATGGCAGTTACCATAACCGCTCAAAATCTGGCAGGCAATTAGCAACCCTTTGATGCGCAGCACTGTTAAAAGAGGAAAAACGACGTCAAAAACGAAGAAATGGTGAAAACATCTGAGATAAGTAAAGACGATGACCATTGATCACCCGAATGGCGGGATGTTCAGTAATTCATCCATTTTTAACGCAGCGCAAACGAATGCGCCAAGCGGAAAACAGTACAAAATAGTACCGGTAGAGAGGAATGCAGAATAAACCGGGTGATTCCTGCCCGGTTTACTCTGCGAAAAGATCAGTGGCTACAAACCGCCACTAATAGCTCTTCCATCCATTGATGGCCTTTATCGCGACCGGCGGATTCATGCCAGGAGAGGCAACAAGTTCGGCTATTAAGGCTTAAGGGTAAAGGCAGAATCTGTAACGCCAGCCCTTCAGCGAAGCTCTCAGCCAGCCAGCGTGGCGCAATGGCCACCAAATGTGTTTGAGAAACAATGTTTAATACGCTGGTCAATGCCATGCCCTGGTAGGCAATGCGGTTTCGTTTTTCAATCGTGTCATACCAGGGTTGGCTGAAGGAGGCATAACGCTCCAGAGAAACCACCGCATGTTGTTCATTGAATAAACCATTTTCTGTGGCAAGTGCGGCGATTCGTGGATGTTTTTGACTGGTTACCACCACCATTTCGTCTTTAAATAGCGGCACACTGGAAAATTCAGGACGGCGAAACTCTTCATAGCCGATCACAAACTCCATTTCCTGATAACGCAATTGATGTTCGGTGCTGTGATTAAGGTCGGATTTAAATATGAGATTAATATTTGGCGCTGCTTTTTTCACATTATTGTAAATAATAGACGTCAAGAAATTATCAAGTGGACTACAAACGCAAAGATTAAAAATACGCTCACTGCTTATAGGGTCAAAACCGGAACCTGGCAGTTCATTTTGCACCAGTTGTAATGCCTGACGAATGGCACCAAAGAGTTGATACGAGCGCGCTGTTGGTTGAATGCCGCGACCATAACGGACAAAAAGCTCATCGTTAAACATCACCTTAAGGCGGGCAACCGCATTGCTTACTGCGGGTTGCGACATGCCCAGCGCCTGCGCCGCGCGGGTGATGTTTTGTTCCTGCATCACCGCATCAAAAACGGTAAGCAAATTCAGATCCACAGAACGGAGTTGAGGTTTTTCAACATCACTAACATGCTGATTATGAAGCCTTTCCCCAGGAACATTGCAATCCGTCGTCATGATAAACTCCCTTGACCTGTGTAATAATAATATTCAGGAAGATGATTTATCACGCATATAGCATTATTAGAAGCGCAGTGTGAAAAATTAGGAATATATAAAGCTCCTTTTTTAAATTCACAGGAAAATTTAAAAAGCAATAATCAGCAATGTAATAAAACCTCCCTTTAAATATTTTTACTTTATTGAACAATTTGCAACGTTAAAAATAAGAGGATATCGCCGTTCATCAGATTTATTAACATCACCAAATAAAGGTTATTTATTTACAACTATTTAAATAAACAAAATAACTGCTTTGTTTTTCTCACTTACATTAAGCAGGAAAACCACGTTCTCCCCCATTCACACAGAAGATTAAACTGAAACTCAGCAAAGCAATTCGCCCTCTCTGGTGACCGTTTTTTGAGCTGGGGTTGACATTGATCGGCGTATCCAGTACCACTAAAAGCATATCGATTTTCAATGGGAGCAAGATTCATGATTCGCCACGTCGTTTTCGCTGGTCTACTACTACTAAACGCATCAACTGTGCGCGGTAGACCGGTGGACGACACTCAGAACTGAATCGTCTTCCAGTTAAGACTAAAACCCGCGCCTTGGCGCGGGTTTTTTTATGCTCGTAACGAGGCGGCCTAAGAGAAAAAAGGAACGAAAACATGAGCCAGCAAGTCGTTATTTTCGATACCACATTACGTGATGGTGAACAGGCGTTACAGGCAAGCCTGAGCGTGAAAGAGAAGCTGCAAATCGCCCTGGCGCTGGAACGTATGGGCGTCGATGTAATGGAAGTCGGCTTTCCGGTTTCGTCCCCGGGTGATTTCGAATCGGTACAGACCATCGCGCGTCAGGTAAAGAACAGCCGCGTTTGCGCCCTCGCCCGCTGCGTCGAGAAAGACATTGATGTCGCGGCAGAATCCTTAAAAGTGGCGGAAGCGTTCCGTATTCACACCTTCATCGCCACCTCGCCAATGCATATCGCCACCAAGCTGCGCAGCACGCTGGATGAAGTGATCGAGCGCTCAATCTATATGGTGAAACGCGCGCGTAACTACACCGACGACGTGGAATTCTCCTGCGAAGATGCCGGTCGCACCCCAATCGACGACCTGGCGCGTGTGGTTGAAGCGGCCATCAATGCTGGTGCAAAAACCATTAACATCCCGGACACCGTTGGCTACACCATGCCGTTCGAGTTCGCCAATATCATCACCGGCCTGTATGACCGCGTGCCTAACATTGATAAAGCCATTATCTCGGTTCACACCCATGATGATTTAGGTCTGGCGGTCGGCAACGCCATCGCCGCGGTACACGCTGGTGCGCGTCAGGTTGAAGGCGCGATGAACGGTATCGGCGAACGTGCCGGGAACTGTTCGCTGGAAGAAGTGATCATGGCGATTAAAGTGCGTAAAGACATCATGAATGTGCAGACACGCATTAATCACCACGAAATCTGGCGCACCAGTCAGACCGTCAGCCAGATCTGCAATATGCCGATTCCGGCGAACAAAGCGATTGTCGGCACCGGCGCGTTCGCCCACTCCTCGGGCATCCACCAGGATGGCGTGCTGAAAAACCGTGAAAACTACGAAATCATGACCCCGGAATCCATCGGCCTGAATCAGGTGCAACTGAACCTGACCTCGCGTTCGGGTCGCGCAGCGGTAAAACACCGTATGGAAGAGATGGGTTATCAGGAAACGGATTACAGCCTGGACAACCTGTACGACGCCTTCCTGAAACTGGCGGACAAAAAAGGTCAGGTCTTTGATTACGACCTGGAAGCGCTGGCGTTCATCAACAAGCAGCAGGAAGAACCAGAGCATTTCCGCCTGGAGTACTTCAGTGTGCAGTCCGGTTCCAACGATATCGCCACTGCGTCCATAAAACTGGCCTGTGGCGATGAGATCAAATCCGAAGCCGCGAACGGCAACGGCCCGGTCGACGCCGTTTATCAGGCCATCAACCGCGTGACCGAATATGACATTGAGCTGGTGAAATACGGCTTGAGCGCCAAAGGCCAAGGCAAAGACGCGCTGGGCCAGGTGGATATCGTGGCGAACTACAACGGTCGCCGCTTCCACGGCGTCGGTCTGGCGACCGATATCGTCGAATCTTCCGCCAAAGCCATGGTGCATGTTTTGAACAATATCTGGCGCGCCGCTGAAGTCGAAAAAGAGTTGCAGCGCAAAGCCCAGGACAAAGAAAACAATAAGGAAACCGTGTGATGTCGAAGAATTACCATATTGCTGTGTTACCGGGAGACGGTATTGGCCCGGAAGTGATGGCACAAGCCTTGAAAGTACTGGAAGCCGTGCGCAACCGTTTTGAGATGCGAATCACCACCAGCCATTATGATGTCGGCGGCATCGCTATCGATCGCCACGGCAATCCATTGCCGCAGGCCACCGTTGAAGGTTGCGAGCAGGCTGATGCCATTCTGTTTGGCTCCGTGGGCGGCCCGAAGTGGGAAAACCTGCCACCGGCCCAGCAGCCAGAGCGCGGTGCGCTGCTGCCGCTGCGTAAACACTTCAAACTGTTCAGCAACCTGCGCCCGGCCAAACTGTACCAGGGCCTGGAAGCGTTCTGCCCGCTGCGTGAAGATATCGCCGCCAACGGTTTCGATATCCTGTGCGTGCGCGAGCTGACCGGCGGTATCTATTTCGGTCAACCGAAAGGCCGCGAAGGCAGCGGCCAGCATGAGAAAGCGTTCGATACCGAGGTTTATCACCGTTTTGAAATCGAGCGTATTGCGCGCATCGCCTTTGAATCCGCGCGCAAACGCCGCAAAAAAGTGCACTCCATTGATAAAGCCAATGTCCTGCAAACTTCCCTGTTGTGGCGCGAAATCGTCAACGAAATCGCAGGCGAATACCCGGACGTTGAACTGGCGCATATGTACATCGACAACGCCACCATGCAGTTGATTAAAGATCCGTCGCAGTTCGACGTGCTGCTGTGTTCCAACTTGTTTGGCGACATCCTGTCCGATGAATGCGCGATGATCACCGGCTCAATGGGCATGTTGCCGTCTGCCAGTCTGAATGAACAAGGCTTTGGATTGTACGAACCGGCTGGCGGCTCCGCGCCGGATATCGCCGGTAAAAACATCGCCAACCCGATTGCGCAAATCCTGTCGTTAGCCCTGCTGCTGCGCTATAGCCTGGACGCTGGCGACGCGGCGACAGCCATCGAAAACGCAATCAACCGTGCATTAGAAGAGGGTGTGCGCACTGGCGATTTAGCCCGTGGCGCAAAGGCAATCAGTACTGATGAGATGGGCGACATCATCGCCCGTTATGTCTCTGAAGGGGTGTAACCATGGCTAAAAGCTTGTATGAGAAGTTGTTTGACGCGCATGTGGTACACGAAGCGCCAAACGAAACCCCACTGCTGTATATCGACCGACATTTGGTGCATGAAGTGACGTCGCCTCAGGCATTTGACGGCCTGCGCGCGCACCATCGCCCGGTGCGTCAACCGGGCAAAACCTTTGCGACGATGGACCACAACGTCTCGACGCAAACGAAAGATATCAACGCGTCCGGCGAGATGGCGCGGATTCAGATGCAGGAATTGATCAAAAACTGCAACGAGTTCGGCGTCGAACTGTATGACCTGAACCACCCGTTTCAGGGCATCGTTCACGTGATGGGACCGGAACAGGGCATCACCCTGCCGGGTATGACCATTGTGTGTGGCGACTCGCATACCGCTACGCACGGCGCGTTTGGCGCGCTGGCTTTTGGTATCGGCACTTCGGAAGTAGAACATGTGCTGGCGACGCAAACCCTGAAACAGGGCCGCGCCAAGACCATGAAGATTGAAGTGAAAGGCATTGCCGCAGCGGGGATCACCGCCAAAGATATCGTGCTGGCGATTATCGGTAAAACCGGCAGCGCTGGTGGTACTGGTCACGTGGTCGAGTTCTGCGGCGATGCAATCCGTGCCCTGAGCATGGAAGGCCGCATGACACTGTGCAATATGGCAATTGAGATGGGCGCGAAAGCTGGTCTGGTCGCGCCGGACGAAACCACCTTCAACTATGTGCAGGGTCGCCTGCATGCACCGAAGGGCAAAGATTTCGACGACGCTGTGGCGTACTGGAAAACGCTGCACACCGATGAAGGCGCGCATTTCGATACCGTCGTCACGTTGCAGGCGGAAGAGATCGCCCCGCAGGTCACCTGGGGCACCAACCCCGGCCAGGTGATTTCCGTGACCGAAATTATCCCCGATCCGGCCTCGTTTGCCGATCCGGTAGAGCGCGCGTCAGCGGAAAAAGCGCTGGCCTACATGGGCTTGAAACCCGGCGTGCCGCTGACGGAAGTCGCTATTGATAAAGTCTTTATCGGCTCCTGCACCAACTCACGTATTGAAGATTTACGTGCGGCGGCAGAAATCGCCAAAGGCCGTAAAGTGGCGCCAGGCGTGCAAGCGCTGGTGGTGCCAGGCTCCGGCCCGGTGAAAGCCCAGGCGGAAGCCGAAGGTCTGGATAAGATCTTTATCGAAGCCGGTTTTGAATGGCGCTTACCGGGCTGTTCAATGTGTCTGGCGATGAACAACGACCGCCTGAACCCTGGCGAACGTTGCGCGTCCACCAGTAACCGTAACTTCGAAGGCCGCCAGGGCCGCGGCGGACGCACGCACCTGGTCAGCCCGGCAATGGCTGCCGCTGCGGCGGTAACCGGTCATTTCGCTGATATTCGCAGCTTGCAGCACTAAGGAGACCACCATGGCAGAGAAATTTACCCAACATACCGGCCTGGTGGTTCCGCTGGACGCCGCCAACGTCGATACCGACGCTATTATCCCTAAACAGTTTTTGCAGAAGGTAACGCGCACCGGCTTTGGCGCGCATCTGTTTAACGACTGGCGTTTTCTGGACGATCAGGGTCAGCAGCCGAATCCGGAGTTCGTGCTGAACTTCCCGGAATACAAAGGCGCGTCAATTTTGCTGGCGCGGGAAAACTTCGGCTGCGGTTCATCACGCGAACACGCACCGTGGGCGCTGACCGATTACGGTTTCAAAGTAGTGATTGCGCCGAGCTTCGCCGATATCTTCTACGGCAACAGCTTTAACAATCAGCTGCTGCCGGTGACGTTGAGTGAGGAAGAGGTTGATGCGCTGTTTACGCTGGTGCACAGCAACCCAGGCATCACTTTTGAAGTGGATTTGGAAGCGCAAGTGGTGAAAGCAGGCGGAAATGCCTATAGCTTTAACATTGATGCTTTTCGCCGCCACTGCATGTTGAATGGACTGGATAGCATCGGTCTGACGCTGCAACACGACGACGCCATCGCCGCCTTTGAGAACAAACAACCCTCGTTTATGGGGTAAATTCAGGGATCGTAGGCCGGGTAAGGCGACGCCGCCACCCGGCGTTATTGCCGGATGGCGCTAAACGCTTATCCGGCCTACGATTTTATCTGGCCTACAGTTCCACAAATCACACATCTTTTACCCGGCTGGTGAGCAGCAGCGCGACCACGGAAATCACCGCAATCCCCACATACACCGAGCCATGACCATAGCTTTGCGCCAGCGCGCCCTGGATCACCCCAGCCAAAATCACCCCAGTGGAAATGCTATTGGTAAACAGCGTGGTCGCCGACCCCGCGCGTCCTGGCATCAGATCCTGGAACCACAGCATGCCGATGCCGGCCACAATGCCGATAAATACCGCATTAAATAGCTGTAAAAGCAGTAACGCCGTCTGGCTGTGGAAAAAGAGCAAACCGGTGTAAAACAACACCCCGGCGGCAACCGCCGTGATCATCATGCGCCGCTTACCAAAACGCTTCACAACGTAGCCCGCAAGGATCATCGCCGGGATTTCCAGCCCTGCCGCTGTGCCCATTAAAATCCCTGCCAGCTTATCCGGCAGGCCAAGATCAAGGCTAATCCACAGCGGCATATCGATGATGTACATGGTGTTGCAGGTCCACATCAGCGTGGAGGCAATAAACAGCATGCGCACATTTTTATCGCCCCAGCCTTTCACCTGCGTTACCGCGACATCGGCGGGTTGCTCGACGCGCGCCACCGACGGCAGCCAGAAAGCGATCAGCACGAGGCTAATGACAAAAATCCCGGCGGCAATAGAAAACATAGCGGTAAAGCCGTAATTAAGCGCCAGCATGAACGCCAGCGGCGGGCCAATCACCCACGCCAGCGAAAGCTGCGCACGCATTACCGAGCTAAACATCACCACTTCACGCGCCGAGTTGTCGGCGTACTCGCGCGCCAACGCGAACAGTTGCGGCATAGCGGTGTTGGCTAATGACGCCAGCAGCACACCGCAGGTAATTAAAGTCAGATAGTGACGGTTGAAGGCGAACAGAAGCGCGTTGCCCACCGCCATCAGGCAACAAAAGAGAATCAGCTTTCGGCGATCGCCCTGGCTATCGGATCGCTTTGCCAGCCCCAGGCTAACCAGGATCCCGGCAATGGCGTTGACGGTATAAAACAGCCCAATCCAGAACGGTTCCGCGCCCACTTCACGGCTCAGAAACAGACTCAGCGTCGGCGCCTGAACAGCGCCGGCAACCCCCATCATAAAGGCGACGATCATAAAGGCGATGTACACGCCGTTGAGCCGGCGTCCCATCGTCATTAACCAGAGCATGGGTATTTCCTTGTTAAAAGCGGAAAAAAGCGGTGCAAGCATAAACGAAAAAAGCCAGCAAAAACATTTTGCTGGCGTAGGCCGTTTCGCCTTAATACTCAGTCACACATGATGGCCGCGATTCAGTCTTCAAGCAGGTTTTTCATTTCCCCACTTCACCTGCTGTCTCCTCGCTTTCATCGGCAGTAATTATTCGCTTAATATAGGGATAAATAAATTGCTGAGTTTTTGTCGGGAGTTCCCCTTTTATGTCGTCCGGCCGCCTGCAACAACAATTCATCCGTCTGTGGCAATGCTGCGATGGAAAGTCACAAGAAACCACGCTTAACGAACTGGCGGAGCTGCTCAGTTGTTCGCGCCGCCACATGCGCACGCTGCTCAACACCATGCAGGAGCGCGGCTGGTTGACATGGGAAGCCGAAGCCGGGCGCGGCAAACGCTCACGCCTGAGCTTCCTTTATACGGGTCTCGCGCTTCAGCAACAGCGCGCCGAAGATTTACTGGAGCAGGATCGCATCGATCAACTGGTGCAACTGGTGGGGGATAAAACCGCCGTGCGCCAGATGCTGGTCTCGCATCTCGGCAGAAGTTTTCGCCAGGGGCGGCATATTCTGCGCGTACTCTATTACCGCCCGCTGCGCAACCTGCTTCCCGGTACGCCATTACGCCGTTCCGAAACGCATATGGCGCGGCAAATCTTCAGTACCTTAACGCGTATAAATGAGGAAAATGGGGAACTCGAAGCGGATATCGCCCATCACTGGAAAGCGATTTCCCCTTTACATTGGCGTTTTTATTTACGCCCCGGCATCCATTTTCACAATGGCCGCGAACTGGAAATGCGCGATGTGATTGCCTCATTACAACGCGCCACCGCTCTGCCGCTTTACTCGCACATCCGCGACATCATCTCCCCAACGGCGTGGACGCTGGACATTCATCTTTCACAGCCGGACAACTGGCTACCGTGGTTGATGGGCCATGTGCCGTCGATGATTTTGCCGCAGGAATGGAGCACGCTGGCAAATTTCGCCAGCCAGCCCATTGGCACCGGGCCTTACGCCGTGACGCGCAATACCAGCAATCAACTCAAAATTCACGCCTTTGAAGATTACTTTGGTTTTCGCGCGTTGATCGATGAGGTCAATGTCTGGGTGCTGCCGGATCTTGCCGATGAACCGACCTGCGGCCTGACGCTGGAAGGCCCAACCGAGGGGGAAAAAGCGGTGGAAAGCCGCCTCGAAGAGGGGTGTTATTACCTGCTGTTCGACGCGCGATCCAGCCGGGGAGCGAACCCGGCGGTCAGAGAATGGGTCAGCCAAATCCTCTCGCCGACCAATTTGCTGTGGCACGCCAGCGAGCATAATCAGCGCTACTGGTTCCCGGCCTATGGTTTGTTGCCGCGCTGGCACCATGCGCGCCCCGGCAGCGGTGAAAAGCCCGCCGGGCTGGAAACGCTGACGCTCACTTTCTACCGCGAACATAACGAGCACCAGGCCATTGCCGACACCATGAGCACCTTGCTGGCGGAACACGGTGTGAAACTGATCATTCAGGAAGTGGATTACGATGAGTGGCACCGCGGCGAAGCCAGCAGCGATATCTGGCTCAACAGCGCGAACTTCACCCTGCCGCTCGATTTCTCGGTGTTCGCCAATCTGTATGAAGTGCCTTTGTTGCAACATTGTATTCCTCTCGACTGGCAGGCCGATGCCGCAACCTGGCGCGCCGGGGAGATGAATCTTGCTGTCTGGTCGCAGCAGTTGCTGGCCAGCAAAGCCATTGTGCCGCTGATCCACCACTGGCTGCGCATTCAGGGGCAACGCACCATGCGCGGCCTGCGCATGAACACGCTGGGCTGGTTTGACTTTAAATCCGCCTGGTTTGCGCCGCCCGATCCTTAAAGCTTTCGAATTTTTTACCAAATCATTACAATAGCGGCGTTCTCAACGGGGTGCTGCGCCATAAGCGTGTGCTGAGAAAATACCCGTCGAACCTGATCCGGATAACGCCGGCGAAGGGATTTGAGGCTCTCGCTCAAAATCCTTTGCCACCCATTTTGAGGTGCAAAGTGTTAAAAAAATCTCTGCCATTCCTGCTGCTGTTCGCAGCGCCTGTCTTTGCGAAACCTGTTCTGACCGTCTACACCTACGACTCCTTTGCCGCCGATTGGGGTCCTGGCCCTGCGGTAAAAAAAGCCTTTGAAGCCGACTGCAACTGTGAACTGAAATTCGTGGCGCTGGAAGATGGTGTCTCGCTGCTCAATCGCCTGCGAATGGAAGGCAAAAACAGCAAAGCTGACGTGGTGCTCGGGCTGGATAACAACCTGCTGGACGCCGCCACACAGACCAAACTGTTCGCCAAAAGCGGCGTCGCCACTGACACGGTCAACGTCCCTGGCGGCTGGAAAGATGAGACTTTCGTGCCCTTCGATTACGGCTGGTTCGCCTTTGTCTACGATAAAAACAAACTGAAAAATCCGCCAAAAAGCCTGAAAGAACTGGTCGAAAGCCCACAGAAATGGCGAGTTATCTATGAAGATCCGCGCACCAGTACGCCGGGGCTGGGTCTGCTGCTGTGGATGCAAAAAGTCTACGGCGATAAAGCGCCGGAAGCCTGGCAGAAGCTCGCCGCGAAAACAGTCACCGTCACCAAAGGCTGGAGTGAAGCCTACGGTCTGTTCCTGAAAGGGGAAAGCGATTTGGTGCTGAGCTACACCACCTCTCCGGCGTACCACATCATCGAAGAGAAGAAAGATAACTACGCGGCGGCGGATTTCAGCGAAGGCCACTATTTGCAGGTGGAAGTGGCCGCCCGCACCGCTGCCAGTAAACAGCCGGAACTGGCGGAGAAATTCCTCAAGTTTATGATTTCCCCGTCTTTCCAGAGCACCATTCCCACCGGTAACTGGATGTACCCGGTCAGTAACGTGACGCTGCCTGCGGGCTTTGATCAACTGGTGAAACCACAAACTTCCCTTGAATTCACCCCGCAGGATGTCGCCAGCCAACGCGCAACATGGATTAATACATGGCAACGCGCCGTCAGCCGCTGATTGCCGGCTGGCTGCTTCCTGGCCTCACCGCCGCCACCGTGATGGTGGCGGTGGCGCTGGCGGCCTTTTTCGCGCTGTGGCAAAACGCGCCGCAAACCGGGATGTCCGACTTTTTACAGGACAGCTACCTGTGGCATGTGGTGCGTTTCTCCTTCTGGCAGGCGTTTCTCTCTGCCCTGCTCTCTGTCGTACCGGCGGTTTTCCTCGCTCGCGCACTCTATCGCCGCCGTTTTCCCGGCCGCCTGATGCTGCTGCGCCTGTGCGCAATGACGCTGATCCTGCCGGTGCTGGTCGCGGTGTTCGGTATTCTCAGCGTTTATGGCCGCCAGGGCTGGCTTGCCGCACTTTGCCAATACATCGGGCTTGAGTGGACATTCTCGCCCTACGGTTTACAGGGCATTTTGCTGGCGCACGTCTTTTTTAACCTGCCGATGGCTTCGCGCCTGCTGTTGCAATCCCTTGAGCAAATCCCCGGCGAGCAGCGCCAGTTGGCGGCACAACTCGGTATGCGCGGCTGGGCGTTCTTCCGCTTTGTCGAATGGCCGTGGCTGCGCCGCCAAATTCCTCCCGTTGCGGCCCTCATTTTTATGCTCTGTTTTGCCAGTTTCGCCACCGTGCTGTCGCTGGGCGGTGGGCCGCAAGCCACCACCATCGAGCTGGCGATTTACCAGGCATTGAGTTTTGACTTTGATCCGGCGCGCGCGGCGATGCTGGCGTTGATCCAGATGATCTGCTGCCTGGGTTTGGTGCTGTTAAGCCAGCGCATGAGCAAAGCCATTGCCGTCGGCAGCCATCAGATTCAGGGCTGGCGTAATCCGGAAGACAGGTTGTTTAGCCGAATCGCGGATATCACGCTGATCGTGTTGGCGCTGTTATTACTGCTGCCGCCCTTGCTGGCGGTCATTGTCGATGGCCTCAACCTGAGCTTAATCAAGGTGCTTGGCGAACCGGTGTTGTGGCAGGCGGTGTGGACTTCTTTGCACATCGCATTAGCCGCCGGCCTGCTGTGTGTGGTGTTAACCATGATGCTGTTGTGGAGCAGCCGCGAGCTACGCGCCCGTCAGTGGACGAGCGCCGGGCAAGCGTTGGAGCTCAGCGGGATGTTGATTCTGGCGATGCCGGGCATTGTGCTGGCGACCGGCTTCTTCCTGCTGCTCAACAACACCATCGGGTTGCCGGAGTCCGCCGACGGGATCGTGATTTTCACCAATGCGCTAATGGCGATTCCTTACGCCTTGAAAGTGCTGGAAAACCCGATGCGCGACCTGACCGCGCGTTACACCCTGCTCTGCCAGTCGCTGGGAATGCAGGGTTTTCAGCGCTTACGGGTGGTGGAACTGCGCGCGCTGAAACGCCCGCTGGCGCAGGCGCTGGCGTTTGCCTGCGTGTTGTCGATCGGGGATTTCGGCGTGGTAGCGCTGTTTGGCAATGACGATTTTCGTACACTACCGTTTTACCTGTATCAGCAAATTGGCGCGTATCGCAGCCAGGACGGCGCGGTGACTGCGCTTATCCTGCTCTTGCTGTGCTTTTTATTATTCACTGTGATTGAAAAACTACCGGGCCGCCATGCTAAGACTGATTGATGTCACCTGGCTTTACCAACACCTGCCAATGCGCTTTACCCTCTCGGCCAAACAGGGCGAGCAGATTGCCGTTCTTGGGCCAAGCGGCGCGGGGAAAAGCACGCTTTTAAACCTGGTTGCCGGGTTTCTGACCCCGGCCAGCGGGACGATCGTGATCGAGGGTGAAGAACACACGACGACCCCGCCTTCGCGCCGCCCGGTATCGATGCTGTTTCAGGAAAATAACCTGTTCACCCACCTTACGGTGCGCCAGAACATCGGGCTGGGGCTGCATCCGGGGCTGAAATTGAACGCCGAACAGCAGAGTAAACTCAATCTGATCGCCACAACCATGGGGCTGGAAACACTGCTCGACCGCCTGCCGGAACAGCTTTCCGGCGGCCAGCGTCAGCGTGTCGCGCTGGCGCGTTGCCTGGTGCGCGAACAGCCGGTGTTATTGCTCGATGAGCCGTTCTCGGCGCTCGACCCCGCTCTGCGCCAGGAGATGCTCGCGCTGGTGCAGGAAGTGTGCCGCCGCCAGCAATTAACGTTATTAATGGTGTCGCACAGTGTGGAAGATGCAGCGCGCATCGCCGCGCGTTCGCTGGTAATTGCCGATGGGCGCATTGCCTGGGATGGTTTAACCCGCGATTTGCTGAGCGGCAAATCAGCGGTATCAGAATTGTTGGGTATTCGCGGTCAGTGACCGCGAATCACTTTGCCCAAAATGTTAAGGTAAACCGGCATCAACGGGTGGTTCGCCAGCGCCACCGCTGCGGCGATGGCGGCGACCATCAAGCCCGGCGCCAGCCATAACAAACGTTGGCGCGGCAGATAAGCCGTTAAACGATCCACGCCCGCTTTCCCTGAACGCCACAAACGCCAGCACAACCAACAGGCCAGCCACAGCAGGATTGCGGTCAACAACAGCAGCCATTTGAAGTTGCCGCTTTGCATATCCGGCGGAATGTCGATTGCCGCACCGGCCAAAATCCCCGGCAGGAAGTAAAACGGTGGCCAGAGCAGGCAGCCGATAATATTGGGGGGTAAAAACTTACGCACCGGCAGATCCAGCATGCCCGCTACCATTGGCACCAGCGGGCGCGTCGGCCCCACAAAGCGCCCCACTAAAATGGTGAACATGCTGTGCTGATGCAGCGCGTGCTCGGTTTTATCGAGCAACGCTTTGTTCTTTTTCATAAACGACCAGCGGTGCAGCGGCGCTTTAAAACGCCAGCCCAGCCAGAACGAAATCCAGTCGCCGAGCAGGCATCCGACAATGCCCGCCAGCCACGCCTGCCAGAAATTAACGTCGCCGCTACCAATCAACGCGCCCAGCGCCGCCATCATCACCGTGCCAGGTAAAATCAGGCCGACTAAAGCCAGCGATTCAAAAAACGCCACCAGCGCAATGGCCGCCAGCGAGTAAGTGGCGGATTGGGTAATAAAGTGTTCCAGCAGCGCTTCCATAAGGTGTCCTGTTCAGCATGAAGGCTGGATTCTCCGGAGGTCATCCGCGAGCGTCAAGCTTTCAATTATCTGAATATTTACCCGTTATGTCAGATTGCAGGACAGATTATTGCCATTCTTTACGCTTCATTCACACCCGGCACGGAATTCGCTGGGGCTGGCACCGGTGCATTTTTTAAACACTCGCGAAAAGTAGAGTTGATCATCAAAGCCGACGTTGCGCCCGACGCTGGCGATCGGCATGCGCGTGGTGCTCAGCAGCAATTTCGCCTGGCTGATGCGCTGATCTTCGCGCCAGCTCAGCACGCTGACACCCAGTTGCTGGCGAAACAGGTGCGATAAGCGCGACGGCGAGAGGCAAACATGTTGGGCTACGCTTGCGATGTCGAAATGGTTATCCGCCAGATGATCGCTGATGTACTGGCAAGCGTCGCGCACGCGGTTGTCCAGCGGCGGGTTCAACGATTCGTTGATCGCTTCCATGCGGCGTAACAGCAGTTGTTCCAGCAGGTTAATGGCGAGATGTTCGGCGTAGCGCCCGCCGCTTTGCCCGGCATCGATAATTTGCGCGAAAAGGTCGCGAAAACACTGCATATGCGCATCATCAGGGCGGTAAAATCCGGTTTGGGCAAACAGCATCGGCCAGTTCAGCCATTCATGCCAATAAGCGCGCGGGCGGAAGTACACCCATTGGTGATACCACTCCGAGGCGTCAGGATGGCGGCCGTAATGGTGAATTTCCCCCGGCGGGAACAGCAAAATGTCGCCGGGGCGGCAGACAAACTGTTTCCCCTGGTTCATTACTACGCCTTCGCCCCGCACCGTCAGATTGAGGATATACCCCTTCATCCCCAGCGGCCTGTCGATAAAGAAATCGAGATAGCTTTCAGAATCAATGGGTGTCAGCCCCGCCACCAGGTGCGCGTTAAACGAGTACCCAGGCAGCAATGGATCATTTTGAGATTCGGCCATAAACACATTACTCCTGTGCCCGACAAGGACACCAATTGTCCATATTGCGAGTGCCGTCATTTCTCTGCCGCTGGCGGGCAAGGCGCGTAAACACTGGTATTGCGTAATCCCGCCAGATAAAAGCGATTACGCCTTTTTATCGCCACAGAACAGGGGAAAAACGGATAACGAAAGTGTCTATAAAGGTGGCAGAAATGTCCACATCGAATTTTTGCACGGCGTCACACTTTGCGATGCCATAGCAATTTTATCCATAAGATTAGCGAATCCTGCCTGACGGTTTTCGCCCCCGCTCACTATCGTTTTTCTAACGGTTATTCTTATGGAGCAACAAGCATGGCAATCACTATTGGCCTCGATTTCGGCAGCGATTCGGTACGCGCGCTGGCGGTAGACTGCACATCCGGGGCGGAGATCGCCACCAGCGTCGAGTGGTATCCGCGCTGGCAGGAGGGCCGTTATTGCGACGCGCCGCATAACCAGTTTCGTCACCACCCGCGTGATTACATCGAATCAATGGAAGCGGCACTCAAAACGGTGCTGGCAGAATTAAGCGAGGCGCAACGCGCCGACATTAAAGGCATCGGCGTTGACAGCACCGGCTCTACGCCCGCACCGATTGACGCAGAGGGCCGCGTACTGGCGCTGCGCCCGGAGTTCGCCGACAACCCGAACGCCATGTTCGTGTTATGGAAAGATCACACTGCCGTTGAAGAAGCGGAAGCGATCACCCGTTTGTGCCACACCCCAGGCAAAACCGACTACTCGCGCTATATCGGCGGGATTTACTCCAGCGAATGGTTCTGGGCGAAAATCCTGCACGTCACGCGCGCCGACAGCGCTGTGGCGCAGGCCGCCGCGTCATGGATTGAGCTGTGCGACTGGGTGCCCGCCCTGCTTTCCGGCACCACCAGCCCGCAAGCTATTCGTCGCGGGCGTTGCAGCGCCGGGCATAAATCGTTGTGGCATGAAAGCTGGGGCGGCCTGCCGCCTGCCGCGTTTTTCGATGACCTCGATCCGATTATCAATAAACACTTAAGCTGGCCGCTGTTTACCGACACTTACACCGCCGATCTGCCGGTCGGCACGCTGACCGCCGAATGGGCGCAGCGTTTGGGGCTGTCTGAATCCGTGGTGATTTCCGGCGGCGCGTTCGACTGCCATATGGGCGCGGTCGGCGCGGGCGCACAGCCCAACACGCTGGTGAAAGTGATTGGCACCTCGACCTGCGACATTTTGATTGCCGACAAACAGAGCGTTGGCGATCGCGCCGTGAAAGGTATTTGCGGCCAGGTCGACGGCAGCGTCGTACCGCACTTTATCGGCCTGGAAGCCGGGCAATCCGCCTTTGGCGATATCTACGCCTGGTTTGGTCGCATTCTCGGCTGGCCGCTGGAACAACTGGCGCAACAACACCCGGAACTGAAAACGCAGATCAAAGCCAGCCAAAAACAACTTCTGCCCGCGCTCACCGACGCATGGGTGAAAAACCCGTCGCTGGAACATTTGCCGGTGGTGCTCGACTGGTTTAACGGCCGCCGTACGCCCAACGCGAACCAGCGCCTGAAAGGGGTGATCACCGATCTTAATATCGCCACCGATGCGCCTGCGCTGTTCGGCGGGCTGATTGCGGCGACCGCCTTTGGCGCCCGCGCGATCATGGAGTGCTTCACCGAACAAGGCATTGCGGTGGACAACGTCATGGCGCTAGGCGGGATCGCGCGTAAAAACCTCGGCGTGATGCAGGCCTGCTGCGATGTGCTTAACCGCCCGTTGCAGGTGGTGGCGTCTGAACAGTGCTGCGCGCTGGGCGCGGCGATTTTTGCCGCCGTTGCCGCAAGAGTGCATGCCGATATCCCGGCCGCGCAGCAGAAGATGGCGAGCGCCATTGAGAAAACCCTGCAGCCCGGAAACCAGGCACAACAGTTTGAACGGCTCTATCGTCGCTATCAGCAGTGGGCGACGAGCGCCGAACAGCATTATCTCCCTTCAGCCGCGACAGTTTCGCAGGCCGCGTTAACTCATTAAGGACACGATCATGACTATTTTCGACAAGTATGAAGTTTGGTTCGTCATTGGCAGCCAGCACCTGTATGGCCCGGAAGCTCTGAAACAGGTGACAAACCATGCCGAACAGGTGGTCAACGCCCTCAATGCAGAAGCGAAACTGCCTTGCAAACTGGTACTGAAACCGCTGGGGACTTCACCCGATGAGATAACCTCGATTTGCCGCGATGCCAACTACGACGATAAATGCGCCGGGATGGTGGTCTGGCTGCACACCTTCTCACCGGCCAAAATGTGGATTAATGGCCTGGCCATCCTCAACAAACCGCTGTTGCAGTTCCATACGCAATTCAACGCGTCCCTGCCGTGGGACAGCATCGATATGGACTTTATGAACCTTAACCAGACCGCGCACGGCGGCCGCGAGTTCGGCTTTATTGGCGCGCGGATGCGCCAGCAGCACAGCGTGGTCACCGGTCACTGGCAGGACAAACGCGCGCATACCCGCATTGGCGCGTGGATGCGCCAGGCAGTATCCAAACAGGATACCCGCCACCTGAAAGTGGTGCGCTTTGGCGACAACATGCGTGAAGTGGCGGTGACCGACGGCGATAAAGTGGCAGCACAAATCAAGTTCGGCTTCTCGGTGAATACCTGGGGTGTTGGCGATTTGGTGCAGGTGGTGAATGCCGTTAGCGATGGCGATGTGAATGCACTGATCGACGAGTATGAAAGCAGTTACCGCCTGACCGCCGCCGCGCAAGTGCACGGCGAAAAACGCCAGAATGTGCAGGATGCGGCGCGTATCGAACTGGGTATGAAACGCTTTCTCGAAGAGGGCGGTTTCCATGCATTCACCACCACGTTTGAAGATTTGCACGGCCTGAAACAACTGCCCGGCCTCGCGGTACAGCGCTTGATGCAGCAAGGCTACGGCTTTGCGGGCGAAGGCGACTGGAAGACCGCTGCCCTGCTGCGCATTATGAAAGTGATGTCCGGCGGCCTGAACGGCGGCACCTCCTTTATGGAGGATTACACCTACCACTTTGAAGACGGCAACGACCTGGTGCTCGGCTCGCACATGCTGGAAGTTTGCCCGTCGATCGCTCTTGACGAAAAACCGACGCTGGATGTGCAGTTCCTCGGCATCGGCGGCAAAGCCGATCCGGCGCGCCTGATCTTCTCCACCAAAACCGGCCCGGCGATTAACGCCAGCCTGATTGATCTCGGCGATCGTTTCCGCCTGCTGGTCAATTGCGTTGACGCGGTGAAAACCCCGCACGATCTGCCGAAACTGCCAGTGGCCAACGCGCTGTGGAAAGCGCAGCCGGATCTGCCGACCGCATCCGAAGCGTGGATCCTCGCCGGTGGCGCGCATCACACCGTCTTTAGTCAGGCGTTGACGCTGGACGATATGCGCCAGTTTAGCGAGCTGCACGACATTGAGCTGACAGTGATTGATAACGACACCCGCCTGCCAGCGTTCAAAGACGCGCTGCGCTGGAACGAAGTGTATTACGGTTCAAAACGTTAAGACGTACCGGGTGGCGGTTTCGTAGGCCGGATAAGCAAAGCGCCATCCGGCATGTGATGTGAACCGCCCTCCGGCAACGCAGGAGAATCCCATGCTCGACGATCTCAAACGGCAAGTGCTGGAAGCCAACCTGGCACTGCCGAAACATAACCTGGTCACCCTGACGTGGGGCAACGTCAGCGCTGTGGATCGCACGCGCGGTGTACTGGTGATTAAACCCTCTGGCGTCGATTACAGCGTGATGACCGCCGAGGATATGGTGGTGGTCAATCTCACCACCGGGGAAGTGGTCGAAGGTAACAAAAAACCGTCGTCAGATACCCCGACACACCGCTTGCTGTACCAGGCTTTCCCGACCATTGGCGGCATTGTGCATACCCATTCGCGCCACGCCACCATTTGGTCGCAGGCGGGCCAGCCCATCCCGGCGACCGGCACCACGCACGCCGACTATTTCTATGGTGAAATCCCCTGCACCCGCAAAATGACCGATGAGGAAATCAACGGCGAATACGAATGGGAAACCGGCAATGTGATTGTCGAAACCTTCGACAGAAACGGCATCGATCCGGCGCAAATGCCGGGCGTCCTGGTGCATTCCCACGGCCCGTTCGCCTGGGGGAAAAACGCCAATGACGCGGTGCATAACGCCATCGTGCTGGAAGAAGTGGCCTATATGGGCATTTTCTGCCGCCAGCTCGACCCCAGATTGCCCGCCATGCAACAAACGCTGCTCGATAAACACTATTTGCGCAAACACGGCGCGAAAGCCTATTACGGGCAATAGCTGTATAAAACCACAGCACATCACATTCAACCAGGCTATAATCTCGCCTGGTTTTGTTTGATGAGAGCATGCTGTGGCGCAGGCGCAAGAAGGCTTTATTTTGACCCGGCACTGGCGGGATACTTCCGACGGTACTGAGGTGGAGTTCTGGCTGGCAACGGACAACGGTCCGTTGCGCGTCGTGTTGCCTGCGCAAGAATCTGTGGCGTTTATTCCCGCAGCCCAGGTGGAAAAAGCAAAACTGCTGCTGCGCGCTGAAAACCACTGGCGCCTGACCCCGCTCAATCTTGTCGATTTCCATCGCCAACCCGTGTACGGCCTGTATTGCCGCGCCCATCGCCAGTTGATGCGCATTGAAAAAATTCTGCGCGACGGCGGCGTGACGGTTTATGAAGCCGATGTACGCCCGCCGGAACGTTTCCTGATGGAGCGCTTTATCACCGCGCCGGTGTGGGTGGATGGCGAATCGCGCGGCAACGCGCTGGTCAACGCCCGCCTGAAACCCAGCCCGCACTATCACCCACCGCTGAAATGGGTTTCGCTGGATATCGAAACCAGCCGCCACGGCGAGCTTTACTGTATCGGCCTTGAAGGTTGCGGCCAGCGCACGGTGTATATGCTCGGGCCGGAAAACGGCAACGCGCAGGAACTGGATTTCGACCTTGAATATGTCGCCAGCCGCCCGCAATTGCTGGAAAAACTCAACGCCTGGTTTGCCGCGCACGACCCGGATGTGATCATCGGCTGGAACCTGGTGCAGTTTGATCTGCGGGTGCTGCAAAAAAGCGCCGAGCGTTACCGCGTGCCGCTGACGCTCGGGCGGTACGGCAGTGAACTGGAGTGGCGCGAGCACGGGTTTAAAAACGGTATTTTTTTCGCGCAGGCCACCGGCAGGCTGATTATTGACGGCATCGAAGCGCTGAAATCCGCGTTCTGGAACTTCTCCTCTTTTTCACTGGAAACGGTGTCGCGCGAACTGCTGGGCGAAGGGAAAGCGATTGATAATCCCTGGGACCGGATGGACGAAATTAACCGCCGTTTCGCCGAAGATAAGCCCGCACTTGCCACCTACAACCTGAAAGATTGCGAACTGGTCACGCGCATCTTCCACAAAACAGAAATCATGCCGTTTTTGCTGGAACGCGCAACGGTGAACGGTTTGCCTGTCGACCGCCACGGCGGTTCGGTTGCCGCGTTTAGCCATCTCTATTTTCCGCGCATGCACCGCGCGGGCTACGTCGCGCCGAATCTCGGCACGATTCCGCCGCAGGCCAGCCCTGGCGGTTATGTAATGGATTCGCGCCCCGGCCTGTACGACTCGGTGCTGGTGCTGGATTACAAAAGCCTTTATCCGTCGATTATCCGCACCTTTTTGATAGACCCGGTCGGGCTGGTGGAAGGCATGGCGCAGCCGAATGCGGCGCACAGCACCGAAGGGTTTCTTGGTGCGTGGTTTTCACGCGAAAAGCACTGCCTGCCGGGGATTGTCGGGCAAATCTGGCACGGGCGTGATGAAGCCAAACGCCAGGGCAACAAGCCGCTGTCGCAGGCGCTGAAGATCATTATGAACGCCTTTTACGGCGTGCTTGGCACCAGTGCCTGTCGCTTCTTTGATCCTCGCCTCGCGTCGTCGATCACCATGCGCGGGCACGAGATTATGCGTCAGACTAAAGCGTTAATCGAAGAGCAGGGCTACGACGTGATTTACGGCGACACCGACTCCACCTTTGTCTGGCTAAAGAAAGCGCACAGCGAAGAAGATGCAGCGAAAATCGGCAAGCAACTTGTCGAATTGGTTAACACCTGGTGGACGGCGCATTTGCAGGCGCAAGGGCTGGAGAGCGCACTGGAACTGGAGTTCGAAACCCATTTTTGCCGTTTCCTGATGCCGACTATTCGCGGTACGGATCAGGGCAGCAAAAAGCGTTACGCCGGAATGATTCAGGAAGGCGATAACCAGCGCATGGTGTTTAAAGGGCTGGAGACGGTACGCACTGACTGGACGCCGCTGGCGCAGCAGTTCCAGCAGTCGCTCTACCTGCGCGTATTTCGTAACGAGCCGTATCAGGATTATGTGCGGGAAACCATTGCCAGCCTGATGGCGGGCGAACTTGACGCGCAACTGGTGTATCGCAAGCGCCTGCGCCGCCCGCTGGCGGAGTACGAGCGCAATGTGCCGCCGCATGTTCGCGCGGCAAGGCTCGCCGATGAAGAAAACCAGAAACGCGGTCGTGCGCCGCAGTATCAGAATCGCGGCACCATCAAGTATGTCTGGACCACCGGCGGGCCGGAACCGCTGGATTACCAGCGCTCGCCGCTCGATTACGATCACTATTTGAGTAAACAGCTACAACCGGTCGCCGACGGAATTCTGCCTTTCCTTGATGATGACTTTGCTACACTCATTACAGGACAACTGGGGCTATTCTGAATTTTTTGCTACACGAATCGGTCTATACGAAAGGAATTGCTTCCAGTACCATAGCGCCCTTCCTTTTTCTGGCCCCAAATTTTTACGACCGCCTGCCTCCAGGCGGTGACGAACTATTGCCTGCAATTTGAGATATAGAGTTCATTTATGCCCTTTACACTTGGTCAACGCTGGATTAGCGACACGGAAAGCGAACTGGGACTTGGAACAGTCGTTGCAATGGATGCGCGCACGGTCACCCTGCTGTTCCCCGCCACGGGCGAGAATCGTTTATATGCCCGCAGCGATTCTCCGGTCACGCGCGTCATGTTCAATCCCGGTGATACGGTAACCAGCCACGAAGGCTGGCAGTTAACCATTGAAGATGTAAAAGAAGAAAACGGTCTGCTCGCCTACACCGGCACCCGCCTGGATACCGAAGAAAGCAATGTTGTCCTGCGTGAAGTGCTGCTCGACAGCAAGCTGGTGTTTAGCAAACCGCAGGATCGCCTGTTCGCCGGGCAAATCGACCGCATGGATCGTTTCGCGCTGCGCTTTCGCGCGCGTAAATACCAAAGTGAACAGTACCGCATGCCGTGGAGCGGCCTGCGCGGCCAGCGCACAAACCTGATCCCGCACCAATTGCATATCGCCCATGATGTCGGCCGTCGCCATGCGCCACGCGTGCTGCTGGCCGATGAAGTGGGCCTCGGTAAAACCATCGAAGCCGGGATGATCCTGCATCAACAACTGCTTTCCGGCGCGGCGGAACGCGTGCTGATCGTGGTGCCGGAAACCCTGCAACACCAGTGGCTGGTGGAAATGCTGCGTCGCTTCAACCTGCGTTTCGCGCTGTTTGACGACACGCGTTATGCCGAAGCGCAGCACGATACGGATAACCCGTTCGAAACGGAACAGTTGGTGATCTGCTCGCTGGATTTTGTGCGCCGCAATAAACAGCGCCTCGAGCACCTGTGCGATGCCGAGTGGGATCTGCTGGTGGTCGACGAAGCGCACCATCTGGTGTGGAGCGAAAAAGAAGCGAGCCGCGAATATCTGGCGATTGAGCAACTGGCCGAGCGCGTGCCGGGCATTCTGCTGCTGACCGCCACGCCAGAACAGTTGGGGATGGAGAGCCACTTTGCGCGCCTGCGCCTGCTCGATCCAAACCGCTTCCATGATTTCGCCCAGTTTGTTGAAGAGCAGAAAAACTACCGTCCGGTTGCCGATGCCGTGGCCCTGCTGCTGGCGGGCGAACACCTGAGCAATGACTCGCTCAATATGCTCAGCGATCTGGTGGGCGAGCAGGATATTGAACCGCTGCTGCAAACCGCCAATAGCGATCGCGAAGGTGCCGCTGCCGCGCGCCAGGAACTGATCACCATGTTGATGGACCGCCACGGCACCAGCCGCGTGCTGTTCCGCAACACCCGTAATGGCGTGAAAGGTTTCCCGAAACGCGAGCTGCACACGGTGAAATTGCCGCTGCCGACGCAGTATCAAACCGCGATTAAAGTTTCCGGCATTATGGGCGCCCAAAAAAGCCAGGAAGAACGCGCCTGCGACATGCTCTACCCGGAACAGATTTATCAAGAATTTGAAGGCGATAGCGGTACCTGGTGGAACTTCGATCCGCGCGTTGAGTGGCTGATGGGTTATTTGACCAGCCACCGCTCGCAGAAAGTGCTGGTGATCTGCGCCAAAGCGGCCACTGCGCTGCAACTGGAGCAGGTTCTGCGCGAACGCGAAGGCATCCGCGCAGCGGTGTTCCACGAAGGCATGTCGATCATCGAACGCGACCGCGCAGCGGCGTGGTTTGGTGAAGAAGACAGCGGCGCGCAGGTGCTGCTCTGTTCTGAAATCGGCTCTGAAGGCCGTAACTTCCAGTTCGCCAGCCAGTTGGTGATGTTCGATCTGCCGTTTAACCCGGATCTGCTGGAACAGCGTATCGGCCGCCTGGACCGTATTGGTCAGGCGCACGACATTCAGATTCACGTGCCTTACCTGGAAAAAACCGCGCAGTCCGTACTGGTGCGCTGGTATCACGAAGGGCTGGATGCGTTTGAGCACACCTGCCCGACCGGCCGCGCGATTTACGACAGCGTTCATGGCGAGTTGATTAATTATCTGGCCGCGCCGGAAAATACCGATGGCTTTGAGCAACTGATCAAATCCTGCCGCGAGCAGCACGATGCGCTGAAAGCGCAACTCGAACAGGGTCGCGACCGCCTGCTGGAGATCCACTCCAACGGCGGCGAAAAAGCGCAGGCGCTGGCGGAAAGCATCGCCGAGCAGGATGATGACACCGGGCTTATCACCTTCGCCATGAACCTGTTTGATATCGTCGGTATCAACCAGGATGATCGCGGCGAAAACATGATTGTGCTGACGCCATCGGATCATATGCTGGTGCCGGATTTCCCGGGCCTGCCGGAAGATGGTTGCACCATCACCTTTGAGCGTGATGTTGCGCTGTCGCGCGAAGACGCGCAGTTTGTCACCTGGGAACACCCGATTATTCGCAACGGTCTGGATCTGATTCTCTCTGGCGATACCGGCAGCAGTACCATTTCATTGTTGAAAAACAAAGCCCTGCCGGTCGGCACGTTGCTGGTGGAACTGATTTACGTCGTTGAAGCGCAGGCACCGAAGCAGTTGCAGCTTAGCCGCTTCCTGCCGCCGACGCCGATCCGTCTGTTGATCGATAAAAACGGCAATAACCTGGCGTCGCAGGTTGAGTTCGAAACCTTCAACCGCCAGCTTAGCGCGGTCAACCGCCACACCGGCAGCAAACTGGTGAACGCGGTACAGCAGGACGTGCATCACATTCTGCAAAAAGGTGAAGCCCAGGTGGCGAGCGCCGCGCGTGAGCTGATTGACGCCGCGCGCAGCGAAGCCGATGAGAAGCTGTCGGCAGAACTGGCGCGCCTGGAAGCGCTGAAAGCGGTCAACCCGAACATTCGTGATGACGAATTGGCCGCTATTGAGAGCAACCGCCTGCAGGTGACGGAAAGCCTCGACCAGGCGAGCTGGCGACTGGACGCGCTGCGTCTGATTGTCGTGACGCATCAATAAACGGAGCCTGTCATGGTAATGGAGCCCTACAATCCGCCGCAGGATCCCTGGCTGGTGATTCTCTATCAGGATGAGCACATTATGGTCGTCAACAAGCCCAGCGGCTTGTTGTCAGTGCCGGGACGCCTGGACGAACATAAAGACAGCGTGATGACACGAATTCAGCGCGATTTCCCGCAGGCTGAATCCGTGCATCGCCTCGATATGGCGACCAGCGGTGTGATTGTGGTGGCGCTCACCAAAGAAGCCGAGCGCGAATTAAAACGCCAGTTCCGCGAACGCGAGCCAAAAAAGCAATATCTGGCGCGCGTCTGGGGCCACCCGGCGAAAGCGGAAGGGCTGGTGGATTTGCCACTGATTTGCGACTGGCCGAATCGCCCGAAGCAAAAGGTGTGTTATGAAACCGGCAAGGCGGCGCAAACGGAGTATGAAGTGCTGGCGTTTGAGGAGGATGGCACCGCCCGCGTGCGCTTAAAGCCGATTACCGGCCGTTCGCACCAGTTGCGCGTACATATGCTGGCGCTGGGCCATCCGATTCTCGGCGATCGCTTTTACGCGCCGCCAGACGTGCTGGCATTGGCGCCGCGTTTACAACTGCACGCGGAAACCTTGACCATCACCCACCCGGCGTTCGGTAACAGCATGACGTTTAAGGCGCCGGTCGATTTCTGACGGTTTTCCCCGGCCTGGCGGTCGGGGAACTTTCGGCTTAGCGGAACCCCTTCTGCTCGCGAATCAATTCGTAAGCTTTTTGAATTTCCTGCGCTTTTTGCTTCGCCATCTCCATCATTTCCGGCGGTAAACCTTTCGCCACCAGTTTGTCCGGGTGATGCTCGCTCATTAACCGGCGATAAGCACGTTTAATGGTGGTGGTATCGTCTGTCGGTTTTACCCCCAGCACATTGCACGCATCTTCCAGCGTCGGGCCGCGTTGCGCCTGCTGCCAGCCCCCGCCGCCAGCCTGTTGCTGTGAAGAGTGATAACCGCCGCCAAACTGCGCCCCGCCCTGCATCATGCGCAGAAACTGATCGAATTGCAGACGCGAGATGCCTAACTCTTCAGCAATGACATACAACACCTGGCGTTCGCTCGGATGCAAAGAGCCGTCAGCAAAGGCCGCCTGGATTTGAATTTCCAGAAACATCCTAATCAAATCAAAGCGTCCGAAGCAGACGCTGCGGAACTGACGCATCTTGTCGCGTAACGGGTAATTATCCGTTTTGCCGACGCGAAAAGCGTGCTGCGCCGCGGTGCGCGACTCACCATGCAGGTTCATGCGATCCATAAACAGGCTCGCGACCTGAATGTCCGCCTCGGTGACGCGTCCTTTCGATTTGGTCAGATGTCCCATCACCTCAAAGGTGGTGGCGAAAAAGAGCGACTGACGTTCACGCTGGTTAGCAAACCACGCCATTTTACGGCTACGCGATTTATCAAAGATATGCCCGATTATTAGCCCAAGCACCGCGCCCCAAAAGCCGCCGCCCATGATAAGAGCGATGACCACACCAACCACTTTCCCCCAATACTGCATATACTCCCCAAATCGTCATGCCGTCGGCTAAAATTTGCTTTATCATACCCGTCATTCTATGCCGTGCACAGGCGCAGGCTTCTTGGATCTGGCTCGAACGCGGGCAGGATTAAAACTAGCGTTGCAAAGGCGAGTAAGTTAGTCTCAGACCGTTTGCCAGCGTAAAGCCACAGATGACGGAACAATAAATACAACGTATGAAAAAACGTATCCCCACCCTCCTGGCCACCATGATTGGCTCCGCCCTCTACAGCCAGCAGGGGATGGCAGCCGATCTTGCCTCGCAGTGTATGCTTGGCGTTCCCAGCTACAACCGCCCGTTAGTTCAAGGCGATGCCAATGATTTACCGGTGACGATCAACGCCGATCACGCAAAGGGCAATTATCCCGACGATGCCGTATTTACCGGCAATGTGGACATAAATCAGGGTAATAGCCGCCTGCAAGCCGATGAGGTTCAGCTTCATCAGCAGCAACCGGAAGGTCAGACAGACCCCGTTCGTACGGTGGATGCTCTGGGTAATGTGCACTATGACGATAACCAGGTCATCCTGAAAGGTCCGAAAGGCTGGTCGAATCTCAACACCAAAGACACCAACGTCTGGGAAGGTGATTACCAGATGGTGGATCGTCAGGGGCGCGGCACCGCCGATCTGATGAAGCAGCGTGGGGCTAACCGCTACACCATTCTCGATAACGGTACATTTACCTCTTGCCTGCCGGGTTCGAACACCTGGAGCGTGGTAGGCAGCGAAGTGATCCAGGACCGCGAAGAACAAGTCGCTGAAATCTGGAACGCCCGCTTTAAACTCGGCCCGGTACCGGTTTTCTATAGCCCGTATCTGCAATTGCCGATCGGTGACAAGCGTCGTTCAGGCTTCCTGATCCCGAACGCCAAATACAGCACCAGTAACTATTTCGAATTCTATCTGCCCTACTACTGGAACATCGCACCGAATATGGATGCGACCATCACGCCGCACTACATTCATAAACGCGGCAATACCCAGTGGCAAAACGAGTTCCGCTATTTGTCACAGGCCGGCCAGGGCCTGATCGAGTTCGACTATCTGCCGTCGGACAAAGTCTATGCCGATGAATACCCGACGGAAGGCGATCGCCACCGTTGGTTGTTCTTCTGGCAGCATTCAGGCGTGATGGACAAAGTGTGGCGTTTCAGCGCCAACTACACCAAAGTCAGCGATCCGCGCTACTTTAATAACTTCTCATCGAAATACGGTTCGAGTACCGACGGTTACGCCACGCAAATCTTAAGTGCGGGTTATGCGGTAGAGAACTTTAACGCCACGGTATCGACCAAGCAGTTCCAGGTGTTTAACCGCCAGAGCAGCAACTCCTACTCCGCGCAGCCGCAGGTGGACGTTAACTGGTATCACAACGATTTAGGGCCGTTTGACTTCCGCATTTATGGTCAGGCGGTGAATTTCGTCAACACCAACTCGAATAACCCTGAATCCACCCGTTTGCACATGGAGCCGACATTAAGCTTGCCGGTATCCAACGAGTGGAGCAGCCTGAATACCGAAGTCAAAATGCTGGCAACCCATTACCAGCAGACCAATCTCGATACCTATAACGAGAGAAACGGCACGGATTACCGCTCCTCTGTTAACCGCGTGATGCCACAGTTTAAAACCGACGGCAGGCTGGTCTTCGAGCGCGATATGAACTGGGCGGAAGGCTATACCCAAACACTGGAACCGCGCGCGCAGTACCTTTACGTGCCGTATCGCGATCAGAGCCATATCAACAACTATGACTCCTCGTTGCTGCAGTCTGACTACAGCGGTCTGTTCCGCGACCGCACTTATGGCGGTCTTGACCGCATCGCATCGGCAAACCAGGTCACTACCGGCGTCACAACCCGCATATATGATGATGCGGCGGTTGAACGTTTTAACGTTTCTGTTGGTCAAATTTACTATTTCACCGAATCCCGTACCGGTGATGACAACATTAACTGGGAGAAAGACAACAAAACGGGTTCGCTGGTGTGGGCGGGCGATACGTACTGGCGCATCTCCGATCGTTGGGGTCTGCGCGGCGGGGTTCAGTACGATACCCGGTTGAATAACATCGCCAACAGCAGTACGGCGCTGGAATATCGCCGCGATCAAGATCGTATGGTGCAGTTGAGCTATCGCTACGCCAGCCCGGAGTACATCCAGGCGACGCTGCCGAACTTTGCGACTGCCGAGCAGTATAAGCAGGGGATTTCGCAGGTGGGTACCGCAGCAAGCTGGCCGATTGCCGATCGCTGGTCGATCGTTGGCGCTTACTACTTCGATACCAACACCAACAAATCCGCCGACCAAATGGTTGGCGTGCAATACAACTCCTGCTGTTATGCGATTCGTCTTGGCTACGAACGCAAACTTAACGGCTGGGAAAATGATCAAAGTAAGTATGAAAAAGTTATCGGTTTCAACATTGAGCTTCGCGGCCTGAGTTCCAACTACGGTTTGGGTACGCAAGAAATGCTGCGTTCGAACATTCTGCCGTACCGTAGCTCACTGTGATCTGTTTGATTTGCAACGTAATCCGCATTGCGGTTAATTGAAATGGAAAAGGTATGAAGAACTGGAAAACGCTGCTTCTCGGTATCGCTATGGTTGCGAATACCAGTTTTGCCGCGCCTCAGGTTGTCGATAAAGTCGCCGCCGTGGTCAATAACGGCGTCGTGCTCGAAAGTGATGTTGATAGTTTGATGCACTCCGTGAAGGCCAACGCGGGCCAGGCTGGCCAGCAATTACCTGATGACGCCACGCTGCGCCATCAGATCCTTGAACGCCTGATCATGGATCAAATCATTTTGCAGATGGGCACGAAAATGGGCGTCAAAGTGACTGACGAACAGCTCGATGCCGCCATCGCGGATATTGCGAAACAGAACAATATGACGATGGATCAAATGCGCAGCCGTCTGGCGTACGACGGGGTGAACTTCGCCACCTACCGTAACCAGATTCGCCAGGAGATGATCATCTCTGAAGTGCGCAACGGTGAAGTGCGCCGCCGCATCAGCGTTCTGCCACAGGAAGTGGACGCGCTGGCGCAGCAGGTGGGCAATCAGAACGATGCCAGCACCGAGCTGAACCTGAGCCACATCCTGATCCCGCTGTCTGAAAACCCAACGTCCGATCAGGTCAACGAAGCGGAAGCCCAGGCGCGTTCCATCGTTGAACAAGCGCGTAACGGCGGTGATTTTGGCAAACTGGCGATCACCTACTCTGCCGATCAGCAGGCGCTGAAGGGCGGCCAGATGGGCTGGGGTCGTATTCAGGAACTGCCGAGTATCTTCGCTCAGGCGCTGAGTACCGCCAAAAAAGGCGATGTGATCGGCCCTATCCGCTCCGGTGTTGGCTTCCATATTTTGAAAGTTAACGATCTGCGCGGTCAGACGCAGAGCATTTCCGTCACTGAAGTGCATGCCCGCCATATCCTGCTGAAACCGTCGCCGATCATGAGCGATGACCAGGCACGCGCTAAACTGGAACAGATTGCCGCAGACATTAAGAGTGGCAAAACCACGTTCGCTAACGCCGCGAAAGAGTTCTCCCAGGATCCGGGTTCTGCAAATCAGGGCGGCGATCTGGGTTGGGCGTCAGCGGATATTTACGATCCGGCATTCCGCGATGCGTTAATGAAGCTGCAACGCGGCCAGATGAGCGGCCCGGTGCACTCCTCTTTCGGCTGGCACCTGATCGAAATGCTCGACAGCCGCAACGTCGACAAAACCGACGCCGCACAGAAAGATCGCGCATATCGCATGCTGATGAACCGCAAATTCTCTGAAGAAGCGGCAACCTGGATGCAGGAACAACGCGCCACTGCTTACGTCAAAATTCTGAGCAATTAATGAAAATACAGCGTGTCGTTATCACTCCCGGCGAACCCGCCGGGATTGGCCCGGACCTGGTAGTACAACTCGCCCAGCGCGACTGGCCGGTTGAACTGGTTATCTGTGCCGATGCGACGCTGTTAACCGACCGGGCAGCCCTGCTCGGTCTGCCGCTGGCGTTGCGGGAATATCACCCCAACGCCCAAACGACAGCGCAACAAGCCGGTACGCTCACCGTATTACCTGTCTCGCTTCGCGCGCCGGTTTCCCCTGGCGTGTTGAACACCCTGAATGGCCCCTATGTTGTTGATACCCTTGCCCGCGCCTGCGATGGCTGCCTGAAGGGTGAATTCGCCGCGCTGATTACCGGCCCGGTGCATAAAGGGGTGATTAACGACGCGGGTACCCCGTTTACCGGGCATACGGAGTTTTTCGAAGCGCGTTCGCACGCGGCGAAAGTGGTGATGATGCTGGCAACCGAAGCGTTGCGCGTGGCGCTGGCCACCACGCATCTGCCCCTCAAAGCAGTTGCGGACGCCATCACGCCGGCTCTGTTGCGTGAAGTGATCGGCATCCTGCACAGTGATTTGCAGCAAAAATTCGGTATTCCCCAGCCGCATATCCTTGTCTGCGGGCTCAACCCGCACGCCGGGGAAGGCGGCCATATGGGCTCGGAAGAGATCGACACGATCATTCCGGTGCTGGATGAAATGCGCGCCAAAGGCATGAACTTAAGTGGTCCGCTGCCTGCGGATACACTGTTTCAGCCGAAATACCTCGATAACGCCGACGCCGTACTGGCGATGTACCACGATCAAGGCCTGCCCGTGCTAAAATACCAGGGCTTTGGCCGCGGCGTGAATATCACCCTCGGTTTACCTTTTATTCGCACATCCGTCGACCACGGCACCGCCCTTGAACTGGCGGGGCTTGGCACCGCGGATGTCGGCAGTTTTATTACGGCGCTTAATCTCGCCATCAAAATGATTGTTAATACTCAATGAATACACGCGTCCATCAGGGCCACTTAGCTCGCAAACGCTTCGGGCAAAACTTCCTCCACGACCAGTTCGTGATCGACAGCATCGTTTCCGCCATCAACCCGCAAAAGGGTCAGGCCATGGTCGAAATCGGCCCAGGGCTTGGCGCGCTGACCGAACCGGTTGGCGATCGCCTGGACAAAATGACGGTTATCGAGCTTGACCGCGATCTGGCGGCACGCCTGCAAACGCACCCGTTCCTCGCGCCAAAGCTGACAATTTATCAGCAAGATGCGATGACCATGGACTTTGGCGAGCTGTCAAAAACGCTGGGTCAGCCGCTGCGCGTGTTCGGCAACTTGCCGTATAACATCTCCACACCGTTGATGTTCCATCTGTTTAGCTATACTGATGCCATTGCCGACATGCACTTTATGCTGCAAAAAGAGGTGGTGAATCGCCTGGTTGCAGGACCAAACAGTAAGGCGTATGGTCGATTAAGCGTGATGGCGCAGTACTATTGCCAGATCATCCCGGTGCTGGAAGTGCCGCCGACCGCGTTCGCGCCGCCGCCGAAGGTGGATTCTGCCGTGGTTCGTTTGGTTCCACACGCAACGATGCCGCATCCGGTGAAAGAAATTCGCACGTTGAGCCGCATCACCACCGAAGCGTTTAACCAGCGCCGTAAGACAATCCGTAACAGCCTCGGCAATGTGTTTACGGTCGATGTGCTGGCATCGTTGGGTATCGATCCGGCGATGCGCGCAGAAAATATCTCTGTTGCGCAATATTGTCAGTTAGCGAATTACCTGACGGATAATGCGCCGCCGAAGGAGAGTTAACCCATGATCAATTCGCCCCGAGTGTCTATACAGGTACAAAGCATTTATATCGAGTCTCAGTCGCTTCCCGACAACGAACGTTACGTTTTTGCTTATACCGTTACCATCCGGAATTTGGGGCGAACCTCCGTCCAGTTACTCAAACGCTACTGGCTGATCACCAATGGAAATGGCCGCGAAACGGAAGTACAAGGTGAAGGTGTGGTGGGCGAACAGCCCCATATCGAACCCGGCGGCGAATATCAATATACCAGCGGTGCGGTGATTGAAACGCCGCTGGGCACCATGCAAGGCCACTACGAAATGGTCGATGCGCAAGGCAACGCGTTTCGCATCGCTATCCCGGTCTTCCGACTCGCTGTTCCAATAGTGATCCATTAATACAATGTCTACATACCTTATTGGCGACGTTCACGGTTGCTTTGATGAACTGATCGCGCTGTTAAAACAGGTTGAATTTTCGCCGGAACACGACACCTTATGGCTGACAGGCGACCTGGTCGCGCGCGGCCCCGGCTCGCTGGACGTGCTGCGTTATGTCAAATCCCTTGGCGACAGCGTGCGCATCGTACTCGGCAATCACGATTTGCACCTGCTGGCCGTCTTCGCCGGGATCAGCCGTAACAAGCCGAAAGACAGGTTGAATTTACTGCTGGAAGCCCCCGACGCCGATGAGCTGATCAACTGGCTGCGCCGCCAGCCGCTGTTGCAAATCGACGAAGATAAAAAGCTGCTGATGGCGCATGCCGGTATTACGCCGCAGTGGGATATCGATACCGCCAAAAGTTGCGCCCGCGATGCAGAAGCCGTACTGGCGAGCGATTCTTACCCGCTGTTTCTCGACGCGATGTATGGCGATCTGCCGAACCACTGGACGCCAGAACTCAGCGGCCTCGCGCGCCTGCGCTTTATCACCAATGCGTTTACACGTATGCGTTATTGCTTCCCGAACGGGCAGCTTGATATGTACTGCAAAGACATTCCTCAGCACGCCCCCGCGCCGTTGAAACCCTGGTTTGCCATTCCGGGACCGGTCGCGCAGGAATACAGCATCGTGTTTGGCCACTGGGCATCGCTGGAAGGAACAGGCACGCCGGAAGGGATTTACGGGCTGGATACAGGTTGTTGCTGGGGCGGCGAGCTGACTTGCCTGCGCTGGGAAGATAAAAAATACTTCACGCAGCAGTCTAACCGCCAAATGGACTTGGGTGATGACGAGGCGATCGCCTCTTAAGAAAGCCTTCCCCGACGCACTTGCGCCGGGGAAAGTTGATTATCGGCGATCCAGAATTTCGAAGCAGTAGCTGTGTGAATTCTGCTCGTCGGCATCGTGAAACTCGCTGAATACCGATTCCCACTCGTCCGGATCGTAATCCGGGAAATGGGTATCGCCTTCCACTTCCGCATCAATATGCGTCAGATACAGGCGCTGCGCCATCGGCAGGCACTGCTCGTAAACGCGACCACCGCCGATCACCATGATCTCTTCGGCATCGCCACACTGCGCGATCGCTTCATCGATCGATTTCACCCACTGCACGCGGTCGTCATTGCCCGGCTGGCTGCTTACCACAATGTTTTTTCGACCCGGTAACGGGCGACCGATGGATTCCCACGTCAGGCGGCCCATCACAACCGGTTTGTTTAAGGTATTGCGCTTAAACCAGGCGAGATCGGCAGGGAGATCCCACGGCATCGCATTTTCCATGCCGATGACGCGATCCACTGCTAACGCCGCAATCAGACTGATCATTGATTCATTCCTGGATGCAAAAAAATTGTCGCCACTATACGGAAAGCACAAACCTTCGTCGACGGTGAGCGGAGTAAAGAGTGTGAAAAATTTCCATTCTGCTGGCGGTTACGCAACCTGCGCCTGCACCGCCAGCTTTCCACACGCGTTGAATCAGAACCTTAGCCGTAAATCCGCCTGAACAGGCCACGGTTTTACGCCTGCGGTTTTACTTCGGGTTCATCTGCCGGGTCGCCGGTATGTCGCCCTTCTTCAGTGCCCTGCCAGCCATGCCGCTGGGTTAACGACAGATGCGCCCGGTCTTCCGAGATGATTTCTGTCAGCATTGCGCTGGTGCGTTTGAACACCGCGGCGCGGGCCAGCGCGTCGTTTTCCACCTGCGCCATCTCTTCAACCATTGACGTATTGTAACGACGGAAAAGATCGGCACGTTCGCGCGCTTCATACGCGCCAAGCCCCAACCCCTCCAGCGCCAGACGCCCGGTTTTCAGCGCCGCTTCAAACGTTTCACGCTCTGGCTTTTCCACGCCTGCCTGGCGCAAGCGAATGTAGTGATCGACATCGCGGGCGCGGGCGATAATGTGCAGATTCGGGAAATGCTCTTTCGCCAGCTCTGTTAATTGTAGGCTAGCCTGCGGATCATCTATGGCATTGATCAACACTTCCGCACGTCCGGCACCGGCAGACTCCAGTAGATCCGCGCGGGTGGCGTCGCCATAAAACACCTTCATGCCAAATTTACGCAGCGTTTCAATATGATCGGGATCGTGGTCGAGAACCACCATCTTCACCCCGCTAGAGAGCAGCAAGCGCCCGGCGATCTGCCCGAAACGCCCGAACCCCGCAATGATCACTCGCGCTTCTTCTTCGTCGATCTCATCCGCTTCGCGCTCTTGCTGCGCGCCTGATGTCTCAAGGCGGGTCAGCAAAACCAGCAGTAACGGCGTCGCCGCCATCGACAGCGCCACCGTCAGGGTCAATGCTTTCGCCCATTCGCTATCCAGCACCTGCGCAGTTTGCGCGGCGCCAAACACCACAAACGCGAATTCACTCCCCTGGCCCAGCAGCGCCGCAAACCACAACCTCTGTTTACCGGGGACTTTTAACGGCCGGGCGATCAGCCACAGCACCACACTTTTGATAACCAGGAAACCAACCAGCAACATCAGAATGCGCAGCGGATGGGTAACCAGCGTGCCGAAGTCTATCGACATGCCGACGCCGATGAAAAACAGCCCCAGTAACAACCCCTTGAACGGTTCGATATCGCTTTCTAGCGCGTGGCGATACTCGGAACTCGCCAGTAAAACCCCGGCGAGAAATGCGCCCATCGCCATCGACAGACCGGCTTCCTCCAGCAACAAACCGAAGCCGAAAACAAGGAACAGCGCCACGGCGCAGAACACTTCCCGCAGGCCGGAGCGAGCAACAAAACGCAATGCAGGCCGCGCAACGTAACGCCCGATCAGCACCACCAGCGCCAGCGCACCAACCACTTTAAGCGCGGAAAGCATAAAGGCGCTGAGCGTCATCGCGCCGCCGCTGGCGGCTAACAGCGGGATCATCGCCACCAGCGGAATCGCCGCGATATCCTGGAACAGCAGCACGGAAAACGCGCTGCGCCCCATTTGTGAAACCGTCAGGTTGCGCTCATTCATTGCCTGCATGGCGATAGCCGTGGAGGAAAGCGCCAACGTCAGGCCAATCAGCATCGCCACTGGCCAGGGCAAACCCAGCAACGCGCAAAACGCGCCGATCAATAGGCCACAACTGACCATTTGCAGCGCGCCGCCGCCAAACACCGACGCGCGCAATTTCCACAACCGCTGCGGATCGAGTTCAAGACCGATGACAAACAGCATCAGCACGACGCCAATTTCCGCGAAATGCAGAATTGATTCGGCGTCGGTCACCAGCCGCAATCCCCACGGGCCGATGATGCCACCGGCAATCAGGTAGCCGAGCACCGAACCCAGCCCTAACCGCACGGCAATAGGCACCACCAGCGCCGCCGAACCGAGGTAGATCAGCGCCTGAATTAATGAATGACTATCCATGCTGCGCCTCCTGCCATTCCAGCAAACGGTGTTTGTACTGGCGCGCCTGCGCCTGCAAGGTTTCATCGTCGCAAATAAAGGTGCAGTGGGCGGCGAAAGGCGGCAGCCAGTTTAGCCCACAATAAATGGCCGTTGCCTGTAATGGCTGGGAAAGGACATCAAAACCGGGATGCGAGCCGAGATCAAAGTGTTGATCGCCGCCACCCGTGGTGACCGCCCACATCACGCTTTTGCCGCGCAGTGCCGTGCCGCCGTGACCGTAAGCCCAGCCGTGCGCCAGCACTTTGTCGATCCATAATTTGAGTAAGGGTGTGACGCTATACCACTGCATTGGGTGCTGCCAGATAATCAGCGAGGCGCGGGAAACCGCCTCTTGCTCGGCGGCAACGTCAATATTGAAGTCAGGATAGAGTTCGTAGAGAGACCGTATTTCAACGCCTTCAAGCGCTCCGGCGAGCTCAATCATGCGTTTATTCGCATGCGAGTGCTGCGGATAAGGATGGGCGTAAATAATGAGAATCATTGATTAACCTGTTTTCACTGGAGTCCTTTTCCTGAGAGTGTAGACAGTTAATCGTTTGGCTAACAGCGGCAATCTGTGTGGAAATTATGAGGGGATGCGCGGTGGCAGGCGCCACCGCACACAGGAACGGGATCAGTTATCCAGTTCGCTCATGTTTTTAACCTGGTCGCGGTTAATCTGCTCGGTTTTACCGGTTTCCGCATTTTTGTAGGACACCAACCCAGTGTCGTCATCAACCTGCGGTTTGCCGTCGGTCACAATGGTGCGGCCATCGTTGGTACGCACCGCCTGGTTAGACGAGCAACCTGCAACGGTAAACAGTGCGGCGGCAGTCAGAACAGAAGTCATCAGAAGTTTGGTTCGCATGGTTATCTCCCTGCTTTTCAGTGAATTTTATACCTCTGGAAAATCAGTCTAGTTGAATGCACTAAGGTGTGGGGAAAATGCAGAACACTCTGAAGGTGGGGATTTTGTCGGCTGGATAAGGCGTAGGCCTGATAAGCGAAGCGCCATCAGGCAACCAGCATCAATCGACACTGCCGGGTGGCGGCTGCGCCTTATCCGGCCTACGGAACGACGGACCCAGCATACGAATCGGGAACAAATCCGGCCCGCGAACGGGCCGGTTTGGGCTTACTTACTGATTTGCGCGTGCATCTCCTGCACGGAAATCACTTTCTCGGTGGCATCGGCATTCAGCGCCATCGCGGTGGCGAAACCGCCGTTCAGCGTGGTGTCGTAATGCACTTTGTATTGCAGTGCGCTGCGGCGAATCAGCTTGGAGTCTTCAATCGCCTGGCGGCCCGCCGTGGTGTTGATGATGTAGGTGTACTCGCCATTCTTAATACGATCCTGAATGTGCGGGCGACCTTCATGCACCTTGTTCACCAGGCGCGGGTTAATGCCCGCTTCGCCCAGCACAATCGCCGTGCCGTGAGTTGCATCCAGCTCGAAGCCCTGTTTCAGCAGCTTCGCCGCCAGGTCCACCACGCGCTCTTTATCACCTTCACGCACCGACAGCAGTGCGCGACCGCGTTTCTGCATGGTGGAGTTGCTGCCCAGTTGCGCTTTGGCAAATGCTTCGGCGAACGTGCGGCCAACGCCCATCACTTCACCGGTTGAGCGCATTTCTGGCCCTAACAACGGGTCGACGCCAGGGAACTTGTTAAACGGCAGCACCACTTCTTTTACCGAGTAATACGGCGGAATGATCTCTTTGGTATAACCTTGAGCGGCCAGTGTTTTGCCGGTCATCACGCGCGCCGCCACTTTCGCCAGCTGCACGCCGGTCGCTTTGGAGACAAACGGCACGGTACGCGCCGCGCGCGGGTTCACCTCAATCAGATACACTTCGTTATCTTTCACTGCGAACTGCACGTTCATCAGGCCGCGAACTTGCAGCTCGAACGCCAGTTTCTGCACCTGCTGGCGCATCACATCCTGAATATCCTGGCTCAGCGTGTATGCCGGCAGAGAACAGGCGGAGTCACCGGAGTGAACACCCGCTTGTTCGATGTGTTCCATAATGCCGCCAATCAGCACGGTTTCGCCGTCGCAAATCGCGTCGACATCCACTTCCACCGCGTCATCAAGGAATTTATCCAGCAGCACCGGCGCATCGTTGGAGACGCTCACCGCCGTCATAAAGTAGCGGCGAAGATCCACTTCGTCATAGACGATTTCCATCGCGCGGCCACCCAGCACATAAGAAGGACGCACCACCAGCGGGTAGGTAATCTCTTTCGCTTTCTCAACGGCCTGCTCCAGCGCAGTCACCGTGGCGTTGGCGGGCTGTTTCAGTTTCAGGCGCTCAACCGCATGCTGGAAGCGCTCGCGGTCTTCCGCACGGTCGATAGCATCCGGGCTGGTACCGATAACCGGCACGCCTGCGGCCTCCAGTTCGCGCGCCAGTTTCAGCGGGGTCTGGCCGCCGTATTGCACGATCACACCTTTCGGCTTCTCGATACGCACGATTTCCAGCACGTCTTCGAAAGTGACCGGTTCGAAGTACAGGCGGTCGGAGGTGTCATAATCCGTCGATACGGTTTCCGGGTTACAGTTGACCATGATGGTCTCGTAACCGTCTTCGCGCAGCGCCAGCGAGGCGTGTACACAGCAGTAGTCGAACTCAATGCCCTGGCCGATACGGTTTGGACCACCGCCGAGCACCATGATTTTTTCGCGATCCGGGTTCGGATTAGCTTCGCACTCTTCTTCATAGGTGGAGTACATGTACGCGGTGTCGGTGGCGAACTCTGCCGCACAGGTATCCACGCGTTTGTAAACCGGATGAAGATCGTACTGGTCGCGCAGCTTGCGGATTTCCGCTTCGCGCACGCCCACCAGGGTCGCCAGGCGCGCATCGGCGAAGCCTTTGCGTTTCAGTTGGCGCAGGAAATCCACGTCCAGGCCGTTGATGCCGACGTTTGCCACCTGCTCCTCGAGGCGCACCAGCTCTTCAATTTGCACCAGGAACCAGCGGTCGATGTTGGTCAGGTTGAACACGCCATCGACAGAGAGGCCCGCGCGGAACGCGTCGGCGATATACCAGATACGCTCAGCGCCTGCGTCTTTCAGCTCGCGACGGATTTTTGTCAGCGCTTCCGTGTCGTCAAGGCTCACTTTCGGGTCGAAGCCGGTTGCGCCAACTTCCAGGCCGCGCAGCGCTTTTTGCAGCGATTCCTGCTGCGTGCGGCCAATCGCCATCACTTCACCGACGGATTTCATCTGTGTGGTCAGGCGGTCATTTGCGCCGACAAATTTTTCGAAGTTAAAGCGCGGGATTTTGGTAACAACATAGTCGATGGACGGTTCGAACGAGGCCGGAGTACGCCCGCCGGTGATGTCGTTCATCAGTTCGTCGAGCGTGTAACCCACCGCCAGTTTCGCCGCCACTTTGGCAATCGGGAAACCAGTCGCTTTTGAGGCCAGCGCAGAAGAGCGCGATACACGCGGGTTCATTTCGATAACAATCAGACGGCCGTTTTTCGGGTTCACCGCGAACTGCACGTTCGAGCCGCCGGTTTCCACGCCGATTTCACGCAGCACCGCCATCGAGGCGTTACGCATGATTTGGTACTCTTTGTCGGTCAGGGTTTGCGCCGGCGCAACGGTGATGGAGTCACCGGTGTGAATCCCCATGGCGTCGAAGTTTTCAATTGAGCAGACGATGATGCAGTTGTCGTTCTTATCGCGCACCACTTCCATCTCGTACTCTTTCCAGCCAATCAGCGACTCATCAATCAGCAGCTCATTGGTCGGCGAGAGATCGAGGCCGCGGGCGCAGATCTCTTCAAACTCTTCGCGGTTATAAGCGATACCACCGCCGGTGCCGCCCATGGTAAAGGAAGGACGAATGATGCACGGGTAACCGACATCTGCCGCGACAGCCAGCGCTTCATCCATGGTATGCGCGATACCGGAACGGGCGGTGTCGAGGCCAATCTTTTTCATCGCGATATCGAAACGGCGACGATCTTCGGCTTTATCAATCGCGTCAGCGGTCGCGCCAATCATGGTCACGCCGAACTCTTCCAGCACGCCCTGGCGTTCCAGTTCCAGCGCACAGTTCAGCGCGGTCTGGCCGCCCATCGTTGGCAGCACGGCGTCCGGGCGCTCTTTTTCGATGATTTTGCGCACCACTTCCCAGTGGATCGGCTCGATGTAAGTCGCGTCTGCCATTTCCGGGTCGGTCATGATGGTTGCCGGGTTGGAGTTCACCAGGATGACGCGGTAGCCCTCTTCGCGCAGCGCTTTGCACGCCTGCGCGCCGGAGTAGTCGAATTCACACGCCTGGCCGATAACAATCGGGCCTGCGCCAAGGATCAGGATGCTTTTTAGGTCTGTACGTTTTGGCATGGCTCTTTTTCTCCTGATTATTTGGCGGTATTGCGATACTGCTCAATCAATTCAATAAAGTGGTCAAACAGCGGCGCGGCGTCGTGCGGGCCTGGGCTGGCTTCCGGGTGCCCCTGGAAACTAAAGGCTGGCTTGTCGGTGCGGTGAATGCCTTGCAGCGTGCCGTCGAACAGCGACTTGTGCGTTACACGCAGGTTGGCAGGCATGGAGGATTCATCAACCGCAAAACCGTGGTTCTGCGCGGTGATCATCACGGTGTTGTTATCAATGTCTTTCACCGGATGGTTACCGCCGTGGTGACCGAACTTCATCTTCACGGTTTTCGCGCCACTCGCCAACGCCAGCAACTGGTGGCCCAGGCAGATGCCGAATACTGGGATATCGGTTTCGAGGAGGGATTTAATCGCGTCGATAGCGTAGTCGCACGGTGCCGGGTCACCAGGACCGTTAGACAGGAATACACCGTCCGGGTTGAGTTTCAGAACGTCTTGCGCTGGGGTTTTCGCCGGAACGATCGTCAGGCGGCAGCCGCGATCCACCAGCATACGCAGAATATTGCGTTTCGCGCCGTAGTCGTACGCGACAACATGGTAAGGCAGCTCACTCTCTGGTTTCGCCTGCGGCAGCTCGCCGGTAAGCGTCCAACTGCCCTGTGTCCAGCCGTAGGTTTCCGCCGTTGTCACTTCCTTCGCCAGGTCCATACCGTTCAGGCCCGGGAAGGCTTTCGCTTTTTCCAGCGCCACGGCGGCGTCAACATTATCACCCGCGATGATGCAGCCGTTTTGCGCGCCTTTTTCACGCAGCAAACGGGTTAATTTACGGGTATCGATATCGGCAATCGCCACGATGTTATGACGCTTAAGGTAAGAAGAGAGGTCTTCGGTGCTGCGGTAGTTGCTGGCAATCAACGGCAGGTCGCGAATGACCAGGCCTTGCGCATGAACTTGAGAAGATTCTTCGTCAGCGGAGTTGGTGCCGACATTGCCGATATGAGGATAAGTAAGAGTGACGATTTGGCGGGAATAGGAAGGATCAGTGAGGATTTCTTGATAACCGGTCATTGAAGTATTGAAAACGACTTCCCCAACCGCCGTGCCCGTTGCCCCTATGGCCCGACCGTGAAACTGGGTTCCGTCTTCCAGAACCAATAGCGCTGACTTAATCAAAACACCCTCCAGAGAATATTCACTCACTTTATTTGCATATTAATTCATATTGAGATGATGAATCAATGCAAATTTGCTGGCCGTGGATTTTAGGCAAACGGCGGCATTCTGGAGAGATGTCGGTTAAAAGTCAACTTATCTGCCGTATTTTTCTTGCTGTTTCACGCCATTGCCTGGTTTTACAGGGTTTAACAGATAAAAAGATCAGATAAATAAGTCAGGAAAACGCTTGCGCGGCCAGAAAACTGTCTCGCAGATAAGCGATGCGCCAAAAAGTAGACCAGATGGTCAAAATTTACAAAATTGAAACATAAACCGGGGATATAAGTGTAGATTAGTTGAGTTTGGAGGGAAACGCAGCGTGAAAAGAATAAAATAAAAGGGCAATAAAATATTGCCCTTTGCAATCAAGTCATTATGACTGCAACAACCACATCACGAAGGGTAATAACTCTTACAAATTGTTGAGATCGAGCACATCTCGCATGTCAAAAAGACCATTTTTCTTATCCTTTAGCCATGAAGCGGAACGCACCGCGCCATTCGCAAACGTCATACGGCTTGACGCTTTATGCGTTATCTCTACACGTTCGCCGATATCGGCGAACATCGCGGTATGTTCGCCGACGATATCTCCGGCGCGAACGGTCGCAAAACCAATGGTGCCCGGGACACGCTCGCCGGTATGCCCTTCACGTGAATAAACCGCGCACTCTTTTAAATCTTTATTCAGTGACTTAGCGATCGCTTCGCCCATCGCCAGCGCGGTTCCTGATGGTGCATCAACCTTGTAGCGGTGGTGCGCTTCGACAATTTCGATATCTGTATAGTCGCCCATCACTTTCGCCGCTTTCTCCAGCAGCTTGAGCATGACATTGACGCCGACGCTAAAGTTGGCCGCAAACACAATAGCGATATCCTGCGCCGCATCGGTAATGGCCTGCTTGCCTGCGTCATCAAAACCGGTGGTGCCAATCACCATACCTTTGTGATGCTGGCGGCAAAATGCCAGATGGTTCAGCGTGCCTTCCGGGCGGGTAAAGTCGATAAATACGTCGAAATCGTCTTTCACCGCATCAAGGCTGCTCTGCACAGCCACACCGGTTTTCGCTACGCCGGCCAGTTCGCCCGCATCGCTTCCCAATAAGGAAGACCCTTCACGTTCCAGCGCCGCGCCAAGTGCGACGCCGTCCATTGCCAGCGCCGCCTGAATCAACTGGCGGCCCATACGTCCGCCAGCGCCCGCGATGGCTACGCGGATTGGTGCATCATGCATAGTTGTGCTCTTTTGTTAATTAAATGCGTAAAAATCGTTTCCAGATTAACCAGCCCCTGTCTGAGCCACCAGCCGAAAACGCCAATAATTAGAAATTAATGATATACAGCCGGAAATATCAGTAAAAAGCATGATGTTCTAAGGTGCCAGCGCCAGCACCTCTTCCACCCAATGGCGGAAACCATCGACATCAATATCCAGCGCCACCTGCGCGTTCGGTGCCAGCCCCAGCTTACCGTCGATATCCACCACAGTGGTTCCGGCGGTGAATTGCCCCTGCGTTTCTACCGCGACAAAGCAGGATTTCAAGGTAAAGAGTTCCGGGCGTGCCAGCCAGGCGATAGCGCAAAGATCGTGCATGCGCAGCCCGGTTGTCATGCTGCCGCTGCGATAGTGACTGAATAACGCATGCAGCATTTTGCCTGTCCGGTTGAGCGTTGGCAGCGTTGCTAAATACTCTGGCGTCAGCGTTGCGCGGTTGGTGACATCCAGCCCGCACATGACAATCTCCAGGCCGCTATGAAAGACGCGGGCCGCCGCTTCCGGATCGATAGCGATATTGAATTCGGCATTCGGCGTGAAGTTACCGCGCCCGGCGGAACCGCCCATCATCACCAACCGACGAATATTAAACTGGCATTCCGGGTAGTGCGTCAGCAGCAGCGCAATGTTGGTCAGCGGGCCGATGGTCACCAGCGTCACGGGTTCTGGCGAGGCGAGCAGCAGATCGCGGATCGTCTGAAACGCCGGGATGGCCAGCGGCTGGCGCTGGTGTTCGACAAAGTCATACCCATCCAGCCCGGATTCCCCATGCACCTCAGTCGCGCTATCCAGCGGGCGCAGCAAGGGCGTAGCAGCGCCCTGGGCCAGCGGGATGTCCGCGTTCCAGAAATTCAGCAGCTGTAATGCATTACGGGTGGTTTTTTCCAGCGAAACGTTGCCGGCAACGGTGGTGATCAATTTGAGATCGCATTGCGGCGCAAACAGCGCGGCGGCAAGCGCAACGGCATCATCAATGCCCGGATCGGTGTCGAGAATCATTGGCAAACGCATAACTCCTCCACGAAAAATGTCCATAAAAAATGCCAGACTCAGTCTGGCATCTTCGCACAACGCATTGAAAGATTATTCGACCTCGCGAACATCTACCCGAAGTTCTTTCGGCACTTCGAAAACGATGTTCTCTTCGCGCCCTTCCAGCGGAATGGCTTCGCCGCCACCCAGCTCTTGCAAACGAGAGATGACATTTTGCACGAGGATATCCGGCGCGGATGCCCCGGCGGTCACGCCAACGCAGTGAATCGCGTTGACCCACTCCTCCTGAATATCCGACGCGTCATCAATCAGATACGCCGCTTTCCCCATGCGCTGCGCCAGTTCGGCCAAGCGGTTGGAGTTTGAGGAGTTTTTCGAACCGACGACCAGCACCACTTCCGCCTGCTCAGCCAGCGCACGCACCGCTTCCTGGCGATTGGTGGTGGCATAACAAATATCGTCTTTGCGCGGGCCGACGATGTTCGGGAAACGCTCGCGCAGAGCGTCAATCACATCCGAGGTATCATCAACGGAGAGCGTGGTCTGCGTCATAAACGACAGTTTGCCCGCGTCTTTGATATCCAGGCCGCCAACATCCTCAGGGGATTCAACCAGATACATGCCGCCTTTCGGGTTGCTGTACTGTCCCATGGTGCCTTCCACTTCTGGGTGCCCGGCGTGCCCAATCAGGATCGCTTCTTCGCCGCGCCGACTGGCGCGCGCCACTTCCATATGCACTTTGGTCACCAGCGGGCAGGTCGCGTCGAAGACCGTCAAATCGCGGCTTTTCGCTTCGTTACGCACTGCCTGAGAAACGCCGTGGGCGGAGAATATCAGGATTGCGCCGTCCGGCACTTCGCTTATCTGCTCGATGAAGATCGCGCCGCGCTCGCGCAGGCTGTCGACAACATAGCGGTTGTGCACCACTTCGTGACGCACATAAATCGGCGCGCCGTACAGAGCCAGCGCGTTTTCAACAATGCTGATAGCGCGGTCAACTCCGGCGCAAAAACCGCGCGGGTTAGCCAACAGGATCTGCATTTGTTTCCTCCAGTGCCGGATCGACTTCCAGCACATCGATATCAAAATGAACGGTTCTGCCCGCCAGCGGATGGTTGAAATCGACGGTGATGGAATCACCACTGATTTCACGGATAACGCCCGGCATTTCGCTGCCATCCATTGCGGTAAAGAGCATAATTGCGCCGATTTCAGGTTCCCCGGCGTCCATAAATTCGCGGCGCGAGAAGTACTGAATCAGGTCCGGGCTCGGCGTGCCGAATGCGGCATCAGGCTCCAGAGAAAAGACCTTTTTCTCCCCGGCTTTCAGGCCGAGCAGATGTTGTTCCAGTCCTTCGGAGAGTGAACCGTCGCCCAGACGAAACAGCGCCGGTTTGCCATTGTTGCGGGTTGACTCGGCAAGTGAGCCATCTTCGAGCTTGAGCGTGAAGTGCACCAGCACTGCGCTATCGCTCTGTACGGATTTAGACATGCAGGTTGCTCTTATGTTTTTAGCGATTGCAGTGCCCGGTTACATGTTGATTGCCGGATGGCGCTACGCTTATCCGGCCGACGAACCGGGCCTACAACGCTTTGTTGGCTTACGCCTGTTTTTTCACTGCGGCAGAAGGCAAGAAACCTTCCAGCACTATCAGCGCCGCACCGATACAAATTGCGGTATCAGCAAGATTAAAGGTAGCAAAATGCCAGTCGCCCATATAAAAATCGATCATATCGACGACAAAACCATGCCACAGACGGTCGAACAGGTTACCCAGCGCGCCACCGATAATCAGCGCATAAGCGATGTTATTCAGTTTTTGTGACGCTTTGGCGCGATACATCAGCACCGCCAATACAACACAGATACCAATAGCGATACCCGCGAAGAACCAGCGCTGCCAACCGCCGCTGTCTGCCAGGAAACTGAATGCCGCACCGTAGTTACGTGCATAGTGCAAATTAAGCGATGGGAACAGCGACACTGTATCCCCCAGAGCGAAGTTCTGGAGGATCAGGTACTTACTGCCCAGATCGATAATCAGCACTACTACCACCAGCCACAGCCAGCGCAGCCCTGTTGAAAAGATCGGTTTACTCATCAGGCAAACTTACGTTTTTCGCCGTCACCGGCGACGTTGCTGACACAGCGTCCGCAAATATCTGCGTGTTCCGCCACCTGGCCGACATCGTTGGTGTAGTGCCAGCAGCGCGGGCATTTATCACCTTCGGCTTTGCTCAGGGACACTTTCAGCCCTTTGAGCAGCTCGCTCTGCTGCGCATCCGCAGAAGCGCTGGCATAATCCTCAACTTTCGCCCCGGAGGTCAACAGGACAAATCGCAATTCATCGCCCAGCGCGGTCAGCTTCGCCGCCAGCTCCGGCTCTGCAAACAGCGTCACCGCCGCTTCCAGAGAACCGCCCACTTTCTTGTCGGCACGCGCCTGTTCGATAACCTTGTTCACTTCGCCGCGCACTTTCAGCAGTTCGTCCCAGAAGTCATCGTTCATCGCTTCGGTTTCCGCCAGGCCAAACAGACCTTCGTACCACTCGCCGGTGAAGACGTATTTCTCGCGGTCGCCCGGCAGGTAACCCCAGATTTCATCTGCGGTGAAAGACATGATCGGCGCCATCCAACGCACCAGCGCTTCACAGATATGGTATAGCGCAGTCTGGCAGCTACGGCGCGCCACACTGTCTGCTTTCGCGGTGTATTGGCGGTCTTTAATGATATCGAGGTAGAACGAGCCCATTTCGATGGAGCAGAAGCGCATCAGACGCTGCACCACTTCATGGAAGTCATAGGATTCGTAAGCTTTCAGGATGTCGTCCTGCGCCGCTTTTGCACAGCCCACAGCCCAACGATCCAGCACCACCATCTCTTCCGGTTTCACCATGTCTTTTGCCGGATCAAAGCCGTTGAGGTTCGCCAGCAGGAAACGCGCGGTGTTACGGATACGACGATAGCTGTCGGCAGCACGTTTCAGGATCTCGTCGGAAACCGCCATTTCGCCGGTGTAATCAGTAGAAGCCACCCACAGACGCAGAATGTCCGCGCCGAGTTTGTTCATGACATCCTGCGGAGAAACGGTGTTACCGATGGATTTGGACATTTTGCGCCCTTGACCATCAACGGTGAAACCGTGAGTCAGCACCTGGCGGTATGGCGCTTTGCCTTTCATCGCCGTAGAGATCATCAGCGAGGACATAAACCAACCGCGATGCTGGTCAGAACCTTCCAGATACATGTCCGCAGCGTGACCGGAGAATTCCGGGCGCACATCCACAACGGATGCATGGGTCGAGCCGGAGTCGAACCAAACGTCCAGCGTATCCGGCACTTTTACATAGTTGTCGGCGTCGTCACCCATGATGTCGCGCGGGTCGAGATCCCACCAGGCCTGGATACCGTCGATTTCAACGCGTTTGGCAACGGCTTCCATCAGCTCCAGCGTGCGCGGATGCAACGCTTCGGTATCTTTATGTACAAACAGGGACATCGGTACGCCCCACGTACGCTGACGGGAGATACACCAGTCAGGACGGTTAGCGACCATGGATTCAATACGCGCCTGGCCCCAATCCGGGATCCACTGCACGCCTTTAATTTCTTGCAGCGACTGCGCGCGCAGGCCTTTCTGATCCATGCTGACAAACCACTGCGGGGTAGCACGGAAGATGATCGGCGTTTTGTGACGCCAGCAGCACGGGTAGCTGTGCTGGAGCTTCTCGACGTGCAGCAGCGCGCCTTTTTCCGCCAGCAGCGCGACCACAATATCGTTCGCTTTGAAGACGTTCACGCCATCAAGCGTCGGGTAGGTTCCCGGCAGATAAGTGCCGTCCGGGCCAACCGGGTTCGCGGTTTCCAGACCATATTTCTGACCGATAACATAGTCGTCCGGGCCGTGACCTGGCGCGGTGTGCACCGCACCGGTACCCGCATCCAGCGTAACGTGATCGCCAAGGATCGCCGGTACGTCGAAATCGAGGAACGGATGTTTAAAGCGCAGCAGCTCTAACTCAGCACCGTTTACCGTACCCAGCACGGTGTAATCGGTGATGCCAGCGCGTTTCATCACGCTATCGACCAGATCTTTCGCCAGGATCAGCGCCTGACCTTCAACCTGGACCAGCGCGTAGTCAAACTCTGGCGACAGGGAGATCGCGCGGTTAGCCGGCAGCGTCCATGGTGTGGTGGTCCAGATAACCAGTGAGATCGGGCCATTAACCGAGGCAACGCCGAATTTGGCTTTTACCGCATCCGCGTCAACGGCGTGAAACGCCACGTCGATGGACGGAGAGGTTTTGTCGTAATACTCAACTTCCGCTTCCGCCAGCGCGGAACGACAGTCTACGCACCAGTGCACCGGTTTGGCACCTTTAAGCAGGTGACCGTTGCCGATGATTTTGCCTAACGCGCGAATGATGTTGGCTTCAGTTTTGAAGTCCATGGTCAGGTACGGGTTAGACCAGTCGCCCAACACGCCCAAACGGATAAAATCTTTGCGCTGGCCTTCAACCTGCGTGGCAGCGTATTCGCGGCATTTGGCGCGGAACTCGGCAGCGGTGAATTTCTCACCCGGCTTGCCATATTCCTGCTCCACTTTCAGCTCGATCGGCAGACCGTGGCAATCCCAGCCCGGAACATAAGGCGAGTCAAAACCTGTGAGTCCTTTGGACTTCACAATAATGTCTTTCAGAATCTTGTTAACCGAGTGACCAATATGAATGCTGCCATTCGCATAGGGAGGGCCATCATGCAGAATGAAGGTTTTTTTGCCTTTTTTCGCGGCACGGATGATGCCGTACAGGTCATCATCAGTCCAACGCGCCAGCATTCCCGGTTCGCGTTTGGCGAGATCGCCACGCATTGGGAACCCTGTTTCCGGCAAATTCAGGGTAGATTTATAGTCACTCATCAGATTCTCGGTTCCGTATTTCGGTTTGATTAATACCACCAGGCCTTAAGAAGCCGGTTTAGATAGCCCAAAAAACTCGCGGGCCGCTACCTCATCTCGGGCGATTTGCGCTTTCAATTCATCGAGGGAGGCAAATCGCTGCTCGTTGCGTAATTTTTTACGCAGTACTACGTCTATATGGCGACCATAAAGGTCCATTACAACATCCAGCAGATGGACTTCCAGTTGCTGACGCACGCCAGCGACTGTTGGGCGAGTACCGATATTGGCAACGCCGGGAAGGACAGTATCACCCAGTCCAGCCACTTCTACCGCATACACCCCTTTGACCGGGGAGACCTGACGACGCAGCGGTAAATTCGCCGTCGGGAAACCTATGGTGCGACCCAGTTCATCACCGTGCACAACACGCCCGGAGATGCTGAACGGGTGGCCCAATAAATTTTCAGCCAGCTCGAGGTTGTCATCCGCGAGCGCCTGGCGCACCGCAGTGCTGCTCACGCGCGCGCCGCTTTCACAGAAGGTTTGCGTACTGGTGACGTCAAAGCCATATTTCTGACCGGCCTTCTGTAATAACAAGAAATCCCCCTGGCGACCAGCGCCAAAACGGAAATCATCACCGACTGCGAGAAATTTCACACCGAGGCGATCGACCAGCAGATCGCTGACAAACGTTTGTCCGGTCAAGGCCGCAAAACGGCGATCGAAACGCACACAGAGCACATAGTCAACGCCGCAACCGGCCAACCAGCGTAGCTTTTCACGCAGCCTTGTCAGGCGCGCAGGCGCTTTTTCCCCAGCGAACAGCTCCAGCGGTTGCGGTTCAAAAATCATCACGACCACCGGAAGGCCGCGGGCGCGCCCTTCCGCGCGAAGCCCTTGTAACAATGCCTGGTGACCGCGATGCACGCCGTCGAAATTACCAATAGTCAGCACACACCCTTGCGGTGCCTGGCTGAGATTATGTATGCCGCGTATCAGCTTCATGTCTGGCTCAAAACAGTGAAAATCGTCGGATTATACCTTGTACAGCGGGCGACGTTAACCGACGATTGCCTTAACGCTGCAGAAAGGAGAGGGATTTCATCGGGCTGTCTTTCGCTGGCGTGAAAATCTGGCTCTGATAGCGATTTTTCTGGTGGAAAAGCTGTATTCGTAAGAAGCAAGCTGTTAGAATCCTGCGCCATCACTACGTAACGAGCGTCGTATCTTAACGGCGCTTATTTGCACAAATCCATTGACAAAAGAAGGCTAAAAGGGCATATTCCCCGGCCTTTGAATTGTCCATAAAGATCATATTTGGGAGTTGGACCTTGGCTAATATCAAATCAGCTAAGAAGCGCGCCGTTCAGTCTGAAAAGGCTCGCAAGCACAACGCTAGCCGCCGTTCAATGATGCGTACTTTCATCAAGAAAGTTTACGCAGCAATTGAAACTGGCGACAAAGCCGCTGCGCAAAATGCATTTAACGAAATGCAACCGATCGTGGATCGTCAGGCCGCTAAAGGTCTGATCCACAAAAACAAAGCAGCGCGTCATAAAGCTAACCTGATCGCGCAGATCAACAAACTGGCTTAATCGCTAATTTGTTGGCTTTGTGAAAAAACCCGCTTCGGCGGGTTTTTTTATTTCTGCTCCAGCGCGAACAGCGACGAGTAATCACGCTGGCAGATACGCTGCACCGCCGGATGCTGAATCATTCGTTCTGCGAATATCGCGTGATACTCCTCCAGCACGTTTTCCACTCTCCCGATTTCCACTACTCGCTCATCGGCGTAAAAATCGCTGGCGTACGATGTCGGTGCGACGAAGATGGCATTATGCGCTGCGCCAAACGCCTTCATTAGCGCCGCGTCGTCAAACTCGCCTAAGATTTCAACCTGCAATCCCTGCACGTTAAACCAGTTCAGCAATTTACGCCCCAGCATTGAGCGGCGGCCGGGGATTAATAAGCGGCGCTCTTCCAGGCAGGCCGGAAACGGTTTTTGCGGTGCGGGGTTACAGCACCAAAAGCTGACGCTGCATTCGCCGATTTTCACCGAAAACAGCCCTTCCTGCTGCGCAGAATCAATCGGGCAATCGGAGATGATCATATCGAGTTTGTGCTGGCTTAACTGTTCCAGCAGTAACTCGTGGGTGGATTCAAAACAGCGCAGGTGGATCGGCTCCCCTTCCTGCACTGCAGCATCCAGAATCCTACTGACCAGCCGCTTGGAGAGCGCATCCGCGACGCCGACATCAAACAGCAAATTCGCCTCTTTGCGGTAGTTGATGATGTCGAGCATCTCCTGGCTCAAGGTGAACATTTTGTCCGCATAGCGAAACACCAGCTCGCCCAACTCCGTTGGCTCCAGCCCCCTGCCCTTACGTTTAAAGAGCTTGCCCTGCAACCGCTCTTCCAGCGCTTTGATTTGCCCGGTGATGGTTTGCGGCGTCAGGTAGAGCGCTTCCGCCGCGCCAACGACGGAGCCTTCCCGGTAGACATGCCAGAAATAATACAAGTGGTTGTAATTGATATACGACATAACGCTTCACCCTTTGCCTTGCCACTAAGCGCGGATGACGCGCGTGCGCAACAGTGAGTAACCGGCAACGGCGGAGATAATCGAGCCGGTGAGGATACCCAACTTGCTCCAGGCAACCATCTCCGCATGTGCGTCGCCAAAGGCCAGCGAAGAGATAAATATCGACATGGTAAAGCCGATACCGCACAGCACCCCCACGGCCATGATTTGTTTGAAGACCGCGCCCTGCGGCAACCTTGCCATTTTCAAACGCAGCGCCAGCCAGCAGAAGAGAGAGATGCCCAGCGGTTTACCGATAACCAGGCCAGCAATGATCCCGAGAGGCAGCACATCGGTGAGGCCGGAGAGCGACATTCCATTCAGAGAGACGCCGGCATTGGCGAACGCAAACAGCGGCAGGATCAGCCATGCCACCCACGGGTTAATCGCGTTGACCAGTTGATGCAATGGCGACACGCCATTTTTCTCCCGCAGCGGGACAAAGAATCCCACAACCACACCCGCGAGAGTCGCATGCACGCCGGATTTCAACACTGCCGTCCATAGCACAACGCCCACCAGCATATAAAGACCAATGCGCCGGACGTTACAGGCATTCATGATGGCCAACACAGCAATGGCAGCGGCAGCAACGCCGAGCGCCATTGTGGAGAGGTCGCTAGTATAAAACAGCGCGATGATAACGATCGCGCCCAGATCATCAATGATCGCCAGCGCCATCAGAAACACTTTCAATACGGGAGGAACACGGTTGCCCAGTAGCGCCAGCACGCCCAGCGCAAAGGCGATGTCGGTGGCCGTTGGGATCGCCCAACCATGGCTCGCCAGCGGATTATGAAAATTAAACAACAGGAAGATCAGTGCCGGAGCAACCATGCCGCCGAGCGCCGCAATGACCGGGAACACCGCCTGTTGGCGGCTGGCAAGCGTGCCCTCGACCAGTTCATATTTCACTTCCAGGCCGACCATCAGGAAAAATATCGCCATCAATGCGTCATTGATCCACAGCAGCATATCTTTCTTGATCTCAAGCGACCCGACCTTGAGTTCGACGGGGGTCTGTAAAAAGGAATGGTATAAATCCTGCGTTATTCCGAGGTTGGCACACAACATGGCCAGTACTGCTGCGATGATAAGCACAATACCGCCCGAGGCGTCACTGCTAAAAAAACGTTGCAACAACTTCATTTGATTCTCCCGATCCCTGTTTCGTCGTGGCGGCTATCTTACGCCGGCCTACAGTTCGATAAAATCAGATTATTGTTGAGGGTAAGCTCCCTTTTTCCGAATGATGAAAAAAGGCAAAAAAAGACCCGGCGAGAGCCGGGCCTGATTACGCGTCGTGATGCGTGATTAACGCGTCAAATCATCAAAGAATTTTTTCACGCCGTCGAAGAAGCTTTTGGAGCGCGGGCTGTTGTTTTCACCCGTCGGGCCACCAAAGCTATCTTGCAGATCTTTCAACAGTTGCTTCTGTTTTTCATTCAGACCGACCGGCGTTTCCACGACAACACGGCACAGCAGGTCGCCCTGCGCACCGCCGCGTACGGATTTCACACCTTTACCGCGCATGCGGAACAGTTTGCCCGTCTGTGTTTCGGTCGGCACTTTCAGCTTCACGCGGCCATCGAGCGTCGGCACTTCGATTTCGCCGCCGAGCGCCGCCATGGCAAAGTTGATCGGCACTTCACAGTACAGGTTGTTACCTTCGCGCTCGAAAATCGGGTGCTGTTTCACCTGCACCTGAACGTACAGATCGCCCGCTGGTGCGCCGTGTTCGCCCGCTTCGCCTTCGCCGCTTAAACGAATGCGATCGCCGGTGTCCACACCCGCCGGAATTTTAACGGACAGGGTTTTGGATTTTTCAACGCGACCGTGACCGTGACATTTGTTGCACGGATCCTTAATCAGCGTACCGCGTCCCTGGCAGTGCGGACAGGTTTGCTGCACCGCGAAGAAACCCTGACGCATCTGCACCTGGCCGGAACCGTGACAGGTCGGACAGGTCTGCGGCTGCGTGCCCGCTTTGGCGCCGCTGCCGTGGCAGATGTCGCACTCTTCAAGCGTTGGGATGCGGATCTCTTTGGTCACGCCGCGAACCGCTTCTTCCAGCGTCAGATCCATGTTGTAGCGCAAATCCGCGCCACGCGCTGCGCGCTGACGTCCACGGCCACCGCCGAAGATATCGCCAAACACATCGCCGAAAATATCGCTAAAGTCCGCGCCGCCACCAAAACCGCCGCCGCCGAACCCACCGCCGCCCATGCCGCCTTGCTCAAATGCCGCATGACCGTACTGATCGTAAGCCGCACGTTTTTGGGCGTCGGTCAGGACTTCATAGGCTTCTTTGATCTCTTTAAACTTACCTTCGGCCTCTTTATCGCCCTGATTGCGGTCCGGGTGATATTTCATGGCCAGGCGTTTGTACGCCTTTTTGATTTCACGCTCTTCCGCTGTTTTCGGAACGCCTAAAATCTCGTAATAATCTTGCTTCGCCATCGGTTTATCTGCCCCTTAACATACGAGCACGGGCGTGGAGAAAACCCCGACGCCCGTGCTGGTTATCTACCCTGCATCAGGGCGATTATTTTTTGTCTTTAACTTCTTCGAACTCGGCGTCGACAACATCGTCGTCTTTCGCGTTGTTCGCGGAAGCGTCAGCGCCCGCCTGCTGCTGTGCGTGCTGCTGCTGTGCGATTTCCAGCAGTTTCTGGGAAACCTGCGCCAGCGCCTGCATTTTCGCTTCGATTTCAGCTTTGTCTTCGCCTTTCAGCGCAGTTTCCAGCTCGCTCAGCGCAGACTCGATAGCGGTTTTGTCTTCTGCCGGCAGTTTATCGCCTGCTTCTTCAACCTGCTTACGGGTGCTGTGCAGCAGATGGTCGCCCTGGTTACGTGTTTGCACCAGCTCTTCGAACTTACGGTCAGATTCAGCATTCGCTTCCGCGTCGCGAACCATTTTCTGGATTTCGTCTTCGTTCAGACCAGAAGATGCCTTGATGGTAATCTTCTGCTCGCGGTTGGTATTCTTGTCTTTCGCAGAGACATGCAGAATACCGTCGGCGTCGATATCGAAGGTTACTTCGATTTGCGGCATACCGCGCGGAGACGGGTTGATGCCATCCAGGTTGAATTGACCCAGCGATTTGTTATCGGACGCGCGTTTACGCTCACCCTGCAGCACATGGATGGTCACTGCAGACTGGTTGTCTTCCGCAGTAGAGAACACCTGGCTGTGCTTGGTCGGGATGGTGGTGTTTTTGTTGATCAGCGCCGTCATTACGCCGCCCATGGTTTCGATACCCAGCGACAGCGGGGTAACGTCCAACAGCAGAACGTCTTTGACTTCGCCAGTCAGAACACCGCCCTGAACCGCAGCACCGATAGCAACGGCTTCGTCCGGGTTAACGTCTTTACGCGGCTCTTTCCCGAAGAACTCAGCCACTTTTTTCTGCACCATCGGCATACGCGTCTGGCCACCGACCAGAATCACGTCGTTGATGTCAGATACGGACAGGCCCGCATCCTGCAGCGCAACTTTCAGCGGCTCGATAGAACGGTTCACCAGGTCTTCCACCAGGCTTTCCAGTTTCGCGCGAGTCACTTTAATGTTCATGTGTTTCGGACCGGTCGCGTCTGCGGTGATGTACGGCAGGTTCACGTCGGTCTGCTGTGCGGAAGAGAGTTCGATTTTCGCTTTCTCTGCCGCTTCTTTCAGGCGCTGCATTGCCAGCGGATCGTTACGCAGATCGATACCCTGATCTTTCTTGAACTCTTCCACCAGGTAGTTAATCAGACGGCTATCGAAGTCTTCACCACCCAGGTGGGTATCACCGTTGGTTGCCAGAACTTCGAAGGTTTTTTCACCGTCAACTTCATCAATTTCGATGATAGAAATATCAAAGGTACCGCCGCCCAGGTCGTATACCGCGATAGTACGGTTGCCGGTTTCTTTATCCAGACCGTAAGCCAGCGCAGCCGCTGTCGGTTCGTTGATAATACGTTTGACTTCCAGACCGGCAATACGGCCAGCATCTTTGGTCGCCTGGCGCTGTGCATCGTTAAAGTATGCCGGTACGGTGATAACCGCTTCAGTTACCGGTTCGCCCAGGTAATCTTCAGCCGTTTTCTTCATTTTTTTCAGCACTTCAGCAGAGATCTGCGGCGGTGCCATTTTGGTGCCTTTTACATCAATCCATGCGTCACCGTTGTCGGCGGCGATGATTTTGTACGGCATGATAGATTCATCACGCTGGACTTCTTCGTCCTGGAAGCGACGGCCAATCAGGCGTTTGATCGCAAACAGGGTGTTTTGCGGGTTCGTCACTGCCTGACGTTTAGCCGGCTGACCTACCAGAGTTTCGCCATCCTGTGTGTAAGCAATAATTGAAGGCGTGGTGCGATCGCCTTCCGCATTCTCAAGCACGCGCGCCTGAGTACCATCCATAATGGCTACACAAGAGTTGGTTGTCCCAAGGTCGATACCAATAATTTTACCCATCTAAACGTCTCCACTGAAAATTCGTCATCATGTGCTCGTGAACCTGTAATAAGGGCGAAACGTGCGGTTTCAACTACCTTATGGCTTTTTTTTCAGATTCACCGACTGCGGTTGACTACAACATGGGGTCACTACGCGTCTCATCAAGGGGGAGCGATAAAAAATATTTTAATTTACACCTGTTCAGATCATAGACAGGTTAATTAGCCCTAATTATGATGCCGCGCCTCGCCTGCTCATTTTTGACGCGGTGCGATCATTTATCTTTTTTTCTTACTTGATTTATTTTGAGGAATTATGGGCAACACTAAGTTGGCTAATCCGGCTCCGCTGGGCTTAATGGGCTTCGGCATGACCACTATTCTGCTTAACCTGCACAATATTGGTTTATTCCCGATGGATGGCATTATCCTGGCAATGGGCATTTTCTATGGTGGTATCGCGCAAATCCTCGCGGGCCTGCTTGAGTACAAAAAAGGCAACACATTTGGTTTAACCGCTTTCACCTCTTACGGTTCTTTCTGGTTGACGTTGGTTGCTATTCTGCTGTTTCCGAAAATGGGTCTCACGGATGCGACAAACGGCCATTTCCTGGGCGTTTATCTGGGTATCTGGGGCGTGTTTACGCTGTTTATGTTCTTCGGCACACTGAAAGGCGCACGCGCGTTGCAGTTTGTCTTCCTGAGCCTGACCGTGCTGTTTGCGCTGCTGGCGGTTGGTCACGTGACCGACAACGAAAGCATCGTTCATGTCGCGGGCTGGATCGGCCTGGTATGTGGCGCCAGCGCCATTTATCTGGCGATGGGCGAAGTGCTGAACGAGCAGTTCGAACGCACAATTTTGCCGATTGGCGAAAAGCACTAATCCCCGCGTTGAACAGTAAAACGGAGCCTTTCGGCTCCGTTTTTTTATGACTGCTGTACCGGTCTTTCTAACACCTGATCGTCATGATAGATGTCCTGGCGCAGCCAGATCCCCAGCGCCAGACCAATCAGCGACAGCGCCAGCACATACCAGGCCGGCGCCATCGGCGAGACGCCCATTAACATGGTGACCGCAATCGGCGTCAACCCACCGAAAACAGCGTATGAAACGTTGTAAGAGAAAGAGATGCCGGTGAAACGCACTTCCGCCGGGAACGCGCGCACCATCACATACGGTACCGCGCCGACAACGCCAACGCATAACCCCACCACGCCATACAGCATAAACAGTTGTTCAGGGTGGCTGCCCACCAGGTGATAGAAGAACCAACTAGAGCAGGCGAGCAAAATGCTGCCGACAATAAAGGTGCGGCTCGCGCCAAACTTGTCGACCAACAGCCCGGCGGCCAGGCAGCCGAAGCACAGCATAACGGTGGCGACACTGTTGGCCTGCAATGTTATTGCGGGCGCGAAACCATACTGTTTTTGCAGCCAGACGGGCGACATCAGAATCACCACCACAATGCCTGCGGAGAGTAACCAGGTCAGTAGCATTGATATCACCACGGCTTTTTTGTGGTTCAGCACCACCGATTTCACCGGCAACTCTTGCGCCAGCGCTTTACGCTGCTGCATTTCCAGGAAGATCGGCGTTTCCCGCAGCCAACGGCGCAGATACATAGCCACCAGGCCAAAAACCCCGCCCAGCAGGAACGGGATTCGCCAGCCGCCATCGTGGATCCCCTGCGCCGTCATGCTGGTGTTGACCAGCGTCGCCACAACAGAACCCAGCAAAATCCCGACCGTTAAACCCGCTGTCAGCATGCCACACGCAATACCGATACGCCGCGCCGGAACATGTTCGGCAACAAACACCCACGCGCCAGGTACTTCACCACCAATCGCCGCACCTTGCAGCACGCGCATTAACAGCAGCAACAGCGGCGCGATAATGCCCATTGAGGCATACGTCGGCAGCAGGCCAATCGCCAGCGTCGGCAAGGCCATCAGCAGAATGCTCAGGGTGAACATCTTTTTGCGCCCGACCAGATCGCCAAAGTGCGCCATCACAATCCCCCCCAGCGGACGTGCCAAATAACCGGCGGCAAAAATACCGAAGGTTTGTACCTGTCGTAGCCATTCGGGGATGTCAGCGGGGAAGAATAATTCACCGACCACGGCGGCGAAAAAGACGAAAATGATGAAGTCATAAAACTCCAGCGCCCCGCCGAGTGCGGCGAGGGTCAGCGTTTTATAATCTTGTCTGTTCAGAGGGCGTGTGTAGTTTGACATAGCGAACCGTTTGTAAAGAGGAGTGCTGATTTAATTTTTACACATTATGTAAAGTAAAAATGACTATACCGTAAATGAATCAACACGCCAGAGCTGGTGCCGTTTATGTCAGAAAAGCACTGCTTTTAGGATAATGTTTCGCGTTTTGCACTTTTTGGCCGGAAAGATGCTACAATCTGCGGATCGGTTTCCACATATGGCCCGTCAAGCAGCTGTACACAATACGGTACACTGGCAAAAATGCCTGGCACTTTCACTTCGCCGCTATCGGTTTTAACCCCTTCCAGCGTCTCTTTGATCGACTTCGGCTGACCGGGCAAATTGAGGATCAGCGCTTGTTTACGAATCACGCCCACCTGGCGCGAGAGAATGGCGGTAGGAACGAAGTTGAGGCTGATTTGGCGCATCTGTTCGCCAAAGCCCGGCATTTCGCGATCGGCAACCGCCAGCGTGGCATCCGGTGTCACATCACGGCGCGCTGGCCCGGTGCCGCCGGTCGTGAGCACCAGATGGCAGCTCATCTCATCCACTAGCTCGCATAACGTTTGCTCGATAATGCTCTGCTCATCGGGAATCAAGCGGGTTTCAATCTGAAAGGGTGTGGTGAGCGCCGTTGCCAGCCACTCTTCCAGTGCGGGCAAACCTTTGTCCTGATAAATGCCGCTGGAAGCGCGATCGGAAACCGAAACTAAACCAATGCGTAGTGTGTCCATAAATCATTCCGTTCTAAAAAAATCATTTCCGAAATGATACACGCTGAGGGGAAAGGCAAACAGAGGAGAGAGAAGAAGCGTGACCGGGAACCCGGCCACGCCTGATGATTACAGCAGATCGCCGATCATTTTTTCCAGTTTTTCCTGGTCAACGGCAAACTTACGGATACCGTCCGCCAGTTTATCTACCGCCATTGGATCCTGGTTGTGCTGCCACAGGAATTCCGCTTCGGTGATGCGCTCCGGACGCGCTTTCACGTCACCGGTGTAAGCCAGTTTGCGCTCAATCGCGCCTTCACTTTCAGACAGCTCTTTCAGCAGCGCCGGGGCGATGGTCAGGCGGTCACAGCCAGCCAGTTCAATGATTTCGCCGGTGTTACGGAAGCTTGCGCCCATAACCACGGTTTCATAACCGTGTTCTTTGTAGTACTGGTAAATTTCGGTCACAGACACCACGCCCGGATCTTCTGCCGGCGCGTACTCTTTCTTATCAGTATTGGTTTTGTACCAGTCAAGGATACGGCCAACAAACGGGGAGATCAGGAATACGCCCGCTTCAGCACAGGCACGCGCCTGAGCGAAGGAGAACAGCAGCGTCAGGTTACAGTTGATGCCTTCTTTTTCCAACTGTTCAGCGGCACGAATGCCCTGCCAGGTGGAAGCCAGTTTGATCAGGATACGATCGTTGCTGATGCCCGCATCGTTGTACATTTTGATCAGGCGTTTGGCTTTCGCGATAGACGCTTCGGTGTCGTAAGAGAGGCGTGCATCCACTTCGGTGGAGATACGGCCCGGGATCAGTTTGAGGATTTCCAGACCGATGTTAACGGCCAGGCGGTCAGTCGCGTCAACAACCTGCTGAGCGCGATCGCTGCTCTGAGCGCGAGCCCAGCTCACAGCTTCATCAATCAGTTTACGGTATTCCGGGATTTGGGCAGCGCCAAGAATCAGAGAAGGGTTGGTTGTAGCATCCTGCGGCTGGTACAGCTTCATTGCCGCGATATCTCCAGTATCAGCCACGACTGTTGTGTACTGACGCAGGGAGGTCAATTTATCCGTCATGATAATGTTTCTCTTTAAACGATACCCTGAATAAATCCCATAAAGACCGATGACGCATTTGCGGCTTGTTAACCACAAATGCTGCCAGCGCACCTGAACGAGAAGTATGACGAGTATACTTGTTAGGGGGATGTAACCGGTCTGCCCCGATGATAACACGACGTACTGCCAGCGCAACCGCAGACAATGCTGCGAAAATTGTATGGTAAACTCCCCAAATTAATTGCCTGCGAAGTGATGTGCTTACCCTAAAAGCTTCGTCACAGGCCAGATCCACGGCATAAACAAGAGGGATGTTAATGCCAGAATTTTTCTCGTTTATCAGTGAAATTCTTTGGGGCTCATTGATGGTATACCTGCTGGCGGCGGCAGGTATCTGGTTCGCGTTTCGCAGCCTGTTTGTCCCCTTCCGTTTCATTACCGACTTCGGTCAAAGTCTGAAAAGCAGCCGTACCGCCCAGCGCGGTGCGCTTTCGTCTTATCAAGCGTTATGCCTGAGCCTTGCGACCCGTCTGGGTAACGGGAATCTGGCGGGTGTGGCCTTTGCGCTAACGTCCGGCGGCCCCGGCGCGATTTTCTGGATGTGGGTTTCGGCGATTATCTGCATGGCGACAAGCTTTGCGGAATGTTCGCTGGCGCAACTCTATAAAGAGCGCGACGCCAATAACCAACTGCGCGGCGGCCCGGCGTGGTATATGGAACGTGGGCTGGGCATGCGCTGGATGGGCGTGCTGTTCTCCGTTTTCCTGCTGCTGACTTATGGCCTGGTGTTTAACACCATCCAATCCAGCGCGGTATCCCATGCGATGAATTACGCCTGGCACATTCCAGGATTTGTTACCGGGCTGGTGCTGGCGGTGGGTGCTTTTCTGGTAATGCTCAAAAGGTTGAAAACCGTTGCTCGACTTATGCAGTGGATGATCCCAACGATGGCGCTCGCCTGGCTGCTCGTCAGTTTCGGCGTCAGCCTGTGGCACGCCGATCTGCTGCCCGCAGTCTTTTCGAGCATCATTAAAAGCGCCTTCGGCTGGCAGGAAGCGGCGACCGGAACCATGGCTTACACCTTGAGCCAGGCGATAACCAGCGGGTTTCAGCGCGGCATGTTTGCTAATGAAGCCGGTATGGGTTCGTCACCCAATGCGGCCGCCATGGCGGCTTCCTCGCCGCCGCACCCTGTCGCGCAGGGCATTGTGCAGATGATTGGCGTACTCACCGACACGTTTTTGGTGTGCACCGCCAGTGCGCTGGTATTGCTGCTTTCGGGCGTCGTACCGGCGAATGGCGCGTTTGGCGGCACACAGTTGATGCAACAGGCGATGGTGTCGCTGACCGGCACTTGGGGCGCGGGCTTCGTTGCCTGCATCGTTGCCCTGTTTGCTTTTACCTCGATCGTCGCGAACTACCTCTATGCGGAAAACAACCTGATCTTTTTACGCTGCAACATCCAGCGCAATATTTGGCTGCTGCGTATGGCGGTGCTGTTGATGGTGCTGCTGGGGTCCACCATCAACTTGTCGCAAATTTGGCATATTGCCGATGTCGTGATGGCGTTAATGGCAATGATTAACCTGACGGCGATTTTGTTACTCTCGCCCGTTATTAGTGTGTTAGCGCGGGATTATCTGCGCCAGCGCAAACTTGGCGTTGTACCGGTGTTTGATCCACAGCGCTACCCGGAAATTAACCGGCAACTGGCGCCAGGTGCCTGGGATGAACGCCCTCCTTCGTCGCGCTAATCGCAACTATCGATCAAGTCTGTTGGTTTTTTTGCTAAAGTCAGCGGAATTTTCTCGCACAGCAAGGACTGAGTATGCTGATTTTAATTTCACCTGCTAAAACACTCGATTACCAAAGCCCGCTGGCGACCACGCGTTTTACCCAGCCGGAACTGCTGGATTATTCACAGCAACTGATTAAGACCGCCCGCAAACTCTCCGCGCCGCAAATCAAAGCGCTGATGGGGATCAGCGACAAGCTCGCCGACCTGAACGCGACCCGCTTTCATGACTGGCAGCCGGATTTCACGCCGGAAAATGCCCGCCAGGCGATTCTGGCATTCAAAGGCGATGTCTATACCGGTTTGCAGGCTGAAACCTTTAGCGAAGCGGATTTCGACTTCGCCCAGCAGCACCTGCGGATGTTATCTGGTTTATATGGCGTGCTGCGCCCGCTGGATCTGATGCAACCTTACCGCCTCGAAATGGGCATCCGCCTTGAGAATGCCAAAGGCAAAGATCTGTATCAGTTCTGGGGCGATGTGATCACCAATAAGCTGAACGACGCCATTACCGCGCAAGGCGACGAGATCGTGGTAAATCTGGCATCCGATGAATATTTCCGCTCCATTAAAATGCAGAAGCTGAAGGCGCAAATCATCAAGCCAGTGTTCCTTGATGAGAAAAATGGCAAATTCAAAGTGATCAGTTTCTACGCCAAAAAAGCGCGCGGGCTGATGAGCCGTTACATCATTGAGCACCGTTTGACGAAACCTGAGCAGTTAACGGGGTTTAATAGCGACGGGTATTTCTTTGATGAGGAAGCCTCTGCACAGGGCGAATTGGTCTTTAAACGTCACGCGCAGTAAGCGCTACCCTCTCCCGGGCGGGAGAGGGTAAGAAGGTTATGGATGGCGGTGCCAGTCCCGATCCGGGCCGTCATGGCGATCATCGTGACGATCGCGGTGGTCATCATGGCGGTCGTCAAAATGGCCGTGCGGCTGCCAGCGGTTTTCACGCCAATCGTAGTGTTTTTGCCACCAGCCATGGTCGCGCCAGTGGCCGCCATCCCAATAATTACCGCTGTTATCGCGGTCGCCGATTTGCAGTTTCACCGCCGGCACAAGGGTGATTTCTGCGGCCTGAGCCGCCAGCGGAGCCACCAACATCATAGAAAGCGCTAACATCACAGGTTTCAACATAGGTTACTCCTTTGCATCATCTTGCCCGTTATGGGCCGATGTAAGGAGAGTATGCAAAGCCGGTTGAGGTTGTTATTCTCCGCAATCCTAATCTCTGAACGCCCGCATTTATTGGGAATCCCTACGTTTTTCCTGCCAGATCTCCACATAATCTCTCCCTGATTCCCCCACTTGTGGGCAGGGGAACCAGAGAAATTACGCTTTGCTCATCATCAACTGGCGTAACGCAGCGAAATCCGCCGGTAAAGAGTGCGACAGCAGCGGCAGATCCGCACGGTCTGCCAGCTCTTTTGGCAGCGGCAGCGATTCACCGAGGATCGCTTCCACGCTCTCTTTGAACTTCGCCGGATGCGCTGTACCGAGGAACAAACCATACTCGCCCGGATGCAGCTGATCGCGCAGCGCCCGGTACGCCACGGCGGCATGCGGCTCAGAAACGTAGCCTTTGTCTTTCAGCTCGCGAATCGTGCCTTTCGTGGTTTCGTCGTCCACGGCGGCATAACCCAGTTCATTCAGGCGCCAGATTTTACGGCGGAAAATCTCTTCAACGCGCGGCCAGTTGTTCGGCTGGCTAACATCCATGGCGTTCGACAGCGTAGCCTGCGTCGCTTTTGGCTGCCATTCGCCCGCTTTCAGGAAGCGCGGAACGGTGTCATTGGCGTTGGTCGCGGCGATAAAGCGTTTCACCGGCAGACCCAAAGACTTCGCCAGCAGGCCGGCGGTTAGATCGCCGAAGTTGCCACTTGGCACTGAAACCACCAGCTGATTGCGCGCTTCTTGCGGTAATTGAGCAACCGCTTCGAAGTAGTAGCAAATCTGCGCCAGCAGACGGCTGATGTTGATAGAGTTCGCCGAGTTCAGACCCAGCGCGGTTTTCAGCTCTTCGTCGTCGAAGGCTTTTTTCACCAGCGCCTGGCAAGCATCGAAGTCCGCGTCGATCGCCACGGTTTCGATATTGCCGCCCAGCGTACAGAACAATTTTTCCTGCAACGGGCTGATTTTGCCCTGCGGGTAGAGGATCACCACGCGGACGTTTTTCATGCCGAAAAACGCATGCGCCACCGCTGCGCCGGTATCACCGGAGGTTGCAGTCAGAATCGTCACCGGTTTATCGCCGCTGATCGCACTCAGCATCTGCGCCATAAAACGCCCGCCGAAGTCTTTGAACGCCAGTGTCGGCCCGTGGAATAGCTCCAGGCAGCCGATGTCACTTTCCACTGGCTGAACCGGCGCCGGGAAAGCGAAAGCGGCGCGAACACGGGCTTCCAGTGCATCTTGCGGAATTTCGTCGCCGATAAACGCAGCGAGGATTTTCGCGCTGCGGGTGACGAAATCCTGGTTCAGCATGTCGTCGATTTCGGTCAGGTTAAATTCCGGCAAATCGTGCGGGAAGAACAGCCCCTGATTTTTGCCCAGCCCCTGCGTTACGGCCTGCGCAAAGCTGACCTGCTCATTGTGATCTTTTAAGTTGTAGAGTTTCATTGGTTATCCCACTACGCGTGCGCCCGCCGTGTCCAGCCGGCAAATATGAACGAAGCCTTCCTGATTTTGCAGATAGTGTTTGCCGAGCCAGTCGGCTACGCGCTGGGCGGTATCCGGCTTGTCGCATAACGCGAACAACGTTGGCCCGGAACCGGAGATCCCGCAAGCCAGCGCGCCAATATCAGCCACTGCCTGACGCGCTTCACCAAAGCCTGGCAGCAACTTCATGCGGTACGGTTCGGCAATCACGTCTTTCATTAGTTTTGCCGCCAGCGCGGGCTGGCGGGTATAACAGGCATGAATAAAGCCTGCCAGATGACGCCCGTGAGCAATACAGTCCTGGCGGCGATATTGCGCAGGCAGAATCGCGCGCGCCTCCGCCGTTGAGACTTTAATGCCCGGATAGGCAAGTACCCACAACCACTCATCAAAGCCTGGCACCTGCTGGCTGATAATGCCGCTTTCCTCAATCATCAGCTGCATGCCGCCCAGGAAGCACGGCGCGACATTATCGTAATGCACGCTGCCGGAAATACGCCCTTCTAGCTCGCCCATTAACGCCAGCATCCGCACATCGTCCAGCGGCTTTCCGCAGAACTCATTCATTGCTACTAGCGCCGCCACAACGGAGCAGGCGCTGGAACCGAGGCCGGAGCCAATCGGCATGTTTTTTTCTAACGTCATCGCGACCGGAACCTGCTTGCCAATCTCCTGGCAGAATAGCTCCCAGCATTGATAAACGATATTCTCCCGCGGCTCGCTCGGTAATTTACTGGCGAAACGGCCAATATTGTTCAGGCTAAATTGCTCTGCGGCTTCCACAGAAACATTGTCACCCAGCAACGTGCCATCAACCGGCGTTACCGCCGCACCAAGCACATCAAATCCTACGCTCATATTGGCGCTTGAAGCCGGAGCATACACCTTGACCATCTTAGACTCCCAACTTCCAGGACAGGGTACGCAGCAGGTCAGCAAACACCCCCGCCGCCGTCACATCGTTACCCGCGCCGTAACCGCGCAACACCAGCGGCAGCGGCTGGTAATAATGGCTGTAGAACGCCAATGCGTTCTCGCCGTTTTTCACTTTAAACAACGGATCGTTGCCGTCAACCGCCGCGATCTTCACGCGACAAGTGCCATCTTCTTCGATATTGCCAACATAGCGCAGCACTTTGCCTTCGTCACGGGCTTGCGCCACGCGGCTGGCAAATTCATCGTCCAACGATGGCAGACGCGCCATAAAGCTGTCGACATCGCCGGAATCATCAAAGGTCGCAGGCAATACAGGCTCAATCACGATATCGGAAAGCTCCAGCTCACGGCCGGTTTCACGGGCCAGGATCAGCAACTTACGCGCCACATCCATGCCGGAGAGATCGTCTCGCGGATCCGGTTCGGTGTAACCCAGCTCGCGTGCAACGTTGGTGGCTTCCGACAGGCTCATGCCCTCGTCCAGTTTGCCGAAGATAAACGACAATGAACCGGAAAGGATCCCGGAGAAACGCTGCAACTCATCCCCGGCGTTAAGCAGGTTTTGCAGGTTCTCGATCACTGGCAAACCCGCACCAACGTTGGTGTCATACAGAAACTTGCGGCGGGATTTTTCCGCTGCGCGACGCAGCTGATGGTAGTAATCCATCGACGAGGTGTTGGCTTTTTTGTTCGGCGTGACGACGTGGAAACCCTCGCGCAGGAAATCGGCGTACTGATCGGCAACCGCCTGATTGGATGTACAATCGACGATCACCGGGTTCAGCAAGTGATACTCCTTCACCAGGCGAATCAGGCGCCCCAGATTGAACGGCTCCTTCGCGTTGGCCATTTCGGCACGCCAGTTATCCAGATTCAGGCCATGGACATTGGTCAACAGCGCTTTGGAATTCGCCACGCCGCAGACGCGCAGATCGATATGCTTGTTTTTCAGCCACGCTTGCTGACGCTTAAGCTGCTCCAACAACGCGCCGCCAACGCCGCCGATGCCAATAACAAACACTTCAATGACTTGATCGGTGTTGAACAACATCTGATGCGTTACGCGTACGCCAGTGGTGGCGTCGTCGTTGCTCACCACCACCGAAATTGAACGCTCGGAAGAGCCCTGGGCAATCGCCACGATATTGATATTGGCGCGGGCCAGCGCAGCAAAGAATTTCGCCGAGATGCCGCGCAGCGTACGCATACCGTCGCCCACCACGGAAATGATCGCCAGATGTTCCATAACGGCCAGCGGTTCCAGCAAACCCTCTTTCAATTCGAGATAAAACTCATCGTTCATGGCGCGCTGTGCGCGGGCGCAGTCGGACTGCGGCACACAGAAACTGATGCTGTACTCCGAAGACGATTGGGTGATCAACACCACGGAGATCCCGGAGCGGGACATCGCGGCGAAAACGCGCGCCGCCATGCCGATCATGCCTTTCATCCCCGGCCCGGAGACGCTAAACATCGCCATGTTATTCAGGTTGGAAATGCCTTTAACCGGAAGGCCGTCTTCATCGGACGTCGCGCCAATCAGCGTGCCTGGTGCTTGCGGGTTTCCGGTGTTTTTAATCAGGCAAGGGATTTGGAACTGGGCAATGGGGGTGATGGTGCGAGGGTGAAGAACTTTAGCGCCGAAGTAGGAAAGCTCCATGGCTTCCTGATACGACATCGACTTCAGCAGCCTGGCGTCTGGAACCTGGCGCGGGTCGCAGGTATAAACACCGTCGACATCAGTCCAGATCTCACAGCAATCGGCACGTAAACAGGCGGCAAGAACGGCAGCGGAATAGTCGGAACCGTTACGCCCGAGCACGACCAATTCCCCCTTCTCGTTACCGGCAGTGAAACCGGCCATCAACACCATATGATCTTGCGGGATACGGCTGGCATCAATGCGACGCGTGGATTCTGCGATATCAACCGTTGATTCCAGATAGTGGCCGACTGCGAGTAATTTTTCGACCGGATCGATAACCGTCACTTTATGACCACGCGCTTCCAACAGCCCGGCCATGATGGCGATGGAGAGTTTTTCACCGCGGCAGATAAGCGCGGCGTTGATGCTGTCCGGGCACTGGCCAAGCAGACTGATGCCATGCAGAACGTGTTTGATCTGAGCGAATTCAAGTTCAACGAAGTTTTTTAACTGGGCGAGTGGAAAACCAAGCTGTGCGTCCGCCAGGCCTTGCAGAAGCTCAGAGAAAATATGTTCGGCATCGCTAATATTCGGTACTGCATCCTGGCCGCCGATCGTTTTTTCGATCATCGCGACCAGGTGATTGGTGATTTTCGCCGGGGCAGAGAGCACAGTCGCGACCTGCCCCTGCCTGGCATTGCTTTCCAGGATGTCGGCAACGCGCAGAAAACGTTCCGCATTTGCCACTGATGTACCGCCGAACTTCAACACTCGCATGGTTTTACCCCTTGATCTTTGGTCGAAAAAAAAGCCCGCACTGTTCAGGTGCGGGCTTTTTTCTGTGTTTCCTGTACGCGTCAGCCCGCACCGTTACCTGTGGTAATGGTGATGGTTGTAATCGTGGTAATGGTGCCGATGCGTGTCATGGATGTTGTGTGCTCTGTATTATTATCTGTCTGTGCTGTATGCCTATATTGGTTAAAGTATCTGCCTGCTTAAGTCAATTTATTTTTGATTTCTGCTCTTTTTGTTGAATCGTCGCCTGAACTGAAACCAGTCTGCCAGACAACCATTAGAGCCATTAATATTGCTAATCGCAGCATCATTAACTATAAGCAAGTCATATTGCGGTAACTTACTCGATAAGCTTTTTTTCGATGTCGTGGAGTAAACGATGCAACATTGCGGTGTCGCGCTGCTCAAGTAAGCCAAGCCGCTGATCTAACCAGTCAGCCATTTTGATATCATCCGCCACGCCCAATTTTTCCAATAACTCACGTGCACGCAAGCGCAACGCCCGCAGCTGATTGTCGTCGACCGGCGCTACTTCTTTGGGAGCATTTTGCATTAAAGATGCTAATTGGTAGCAAAAAACCATTACCGCCTGGCCCAGGTTAAGCGAAGGATAATCCGCCGCCATCGGCACACCGGTTAATACGTCCGCCAGCGCCAACTCTTCGTTGGTCAGCCCGGAATCTTCACGCCCAAAAACCAGCGCCGCACCGCTAAGCCATGCGCTTTTCTCTTGTAATAGCGGCACTAATTGCGCTGGAGTGGCGTAATAATGGAATTTCGCCCGGCTGCGCGCGGTTGTAGCAATGGTGAAAGGAATATCTGCGAGTGCGTCGGCAAGTGTTGAATAAGTTTTAGCATTATCAAGGATATCGCCGGAGCCGTGCGCAACACGCCGCGCAGCTTCTTGCAAATGTGCCTCACTATCCACGATGCGCAGGTCGTGAAACCCCATGGTTTTCATTGCCCGGGCAGCCGCGCCGACATTTTCCGCTCTCGCGGGGGAAACAAGTACTACAGCCAGTTGCATCTTAATCTTCTCTTTTTACTGATTCGCGTAAAATGTGACTTATATCAACATACTACGCGGAGCGAATTTACAATTGTGTAACACCAGTCACTGATTTTACCCGCGTCTAAGCTTAAAAAAAGCTAAACTGTTTATCAGTAATATTACCTGCTAAGATGTTAACAGAAGGCGCTTATCCCTCTGTTTATCCTTGGCATTTTAATACAGAATTTTGCAGTTGTGTTGGATTCAGGCTATTTATCAATTAATATGCGCAACTAGTTGGTTTATTGAAAAATTGTAAGAAAAGCTAGCAGCTGGCTATCAGGATTTCGCTAAACTGTTAACGTGCTACAATTGAACTTGATATATGTCAACGAAGCGTAGTTTTATTGAGTGTCAATTACGTCTTGGCCTGTTATGTTGCTGTTAAAATGGTTAGGATGACAGCCGTTTTTGACACTGTCGGGTTCAGAGGGAAAGTGCCCACGACCAAGCTAATGATGTTGTTGACGTTGATGGAAAGTGCATCAAGAACGCAATTACGTACTTTAGTCATGTTATGCCGTCATGTTAATTTTCGACATGTACCAGGCTGGTCAGGGACTTTTGTACTTCCTGTTTCGATTTAGTTGGCAATTTAGGTAGCAAACATGCAGACCCCGCACATTCTTATTGTTGAAGACGAGTTGGTAACACGCAACACGTTAAAAAGCATTTTCGAAGCAGAAGGCTACGATGTCTTTGAAGCGACTGATGGCGCTGAAATGCATCAGATCCTTTCTGAAAACGATGTCAACCTGGTGATCATGGATATCAACCTGCCGGGTAAAAACGGTCTTTTACTGGCGCGTGAATTGCGTGAGCAGGCGAATGTCGCTCTGATGTTCCTGACAGGCCGTGATAATGAAGTCGATAAGATTTTGGGCCTCGAAATTGGCGCTGATGACTATATCACCAAACCGTTTAACCCACGCGAATTGACTATCCGTGCACGTAACCTCCTGTCTCGTACCATGAATCTGGGTACCATCAGCGAAGAGCGTCGCAGCGTTGATAGCTATAAGTTCAATGGTTGGGAACTGGATATTAATAGTCGTTCGCTGATTAGCCCGAACGGCGAGCAGTATAAACTGCCGCGCAGTGAATTCCGCGCTATGCTGCATTTCTGCGAAAATCCGGGCAAAATTCAATCGCGTGCTGAGCTGTTGAAAAAAATGACCGGTCGCGAGCTGAAACCGCACGACCGTACTGTGGACGTGACCATCCGCCGTATTCGTAAGCATTTCGAGTCCACTCCGGATACCCCGGAAATTATCGCCACCATTCACGGTGAAGGTTACCGTTTCTGCGGCGATCTGCAGGAATAAGCGAATCCAAACGAAAAAGCGGCGCAATGCGCCGCTTTTTTATTCTCTTTTTATTTCAGAGACGTAACTCATCTTCCGTTTCAGGCGCTGACGTCGCCATTTTTTTCCTGCCGCCGAGATGCATACCAGTCAAACTTACGCACCAAGCAACCTTGCTGTATCTGGCAAGACGTCATCGACCCATATGATCATCCGCTCGCTGCACCGCAGCGTCAAGAACCGGCAACCCTCGCTCAAACGCCGTAACCGTGAACTCATCTTGTTGCAACATGTAAATCAATGTTTCGGCGATACTGACTTCCTCTTTCACCGGCCAAATCAGCAGTTGCGGCATAGACATTCTGTTTACTTACTCCATGGCATGATCGGCACCGCGCTCAAGGCGTTTTTCGGCGAACCTTCAACCACTTTATCGGAATAAGCTAAATAGGCCAGGGTGTTACGTTTCGCATCGTAGAAGCGCACCACTTGTAATTTCTTAAACACCAGAGAGGTGCGCTTCTGAAATACGACATCGCCCTGGGCTTTGCCATTTCTGACCTTGTCGCTCAGCTCGACCGGCCCGACCTGCTGGCAGGAGATCGCCGCGTCAGAGGTATCTTCTGCTAACCCCAGCCCGCCTTTGATGCCACCGGTTTTAGCCCGGCTGATGTAACAAGTAACATTCTTCACATCGGGATCATCGAAAGCCTCCACGACGATTTTGTGATCCGGGCCAAAAATTTTGAATACGGTATCCACCGAGCCGATCTGTTCCGCCTGTGCAGAACTGAATACTGCCAAAACCAACGCCGAGAGTATTAACTTTGTGTATTTCATATTGTTACCATTTTTAAATATAACGTGATGCAACTATTCAGTTTCCGAATGAGAAAATGTTTGCAGATCACCGATTTACAAAATTTATGATGAAAATCAGGCACAATGCGAACTTGTGCACAAAAAAAACACTGAATGCTAAAGCCTTAAAAACCCGCTATCATCCCTCTCCTGGTATCTGGCGGTCATTACTGCCGTGTTAAGGAAGAGGATATTGTATGGATCAGGCTGGGATCATTCGCGACTTACTTGCCTGGCTGGAAGGCCATCTTGATCAGCCATTGTCTTTAGATAATGTGGCGGCAAAAGCGGGCTATTCCAAGTGGCATCTGCAAAGGATGTTCAAGGACGTTACAGGTCACGCTATCGGTGCTTATATTCGCGCCCGTCGTCTGTCTAAATCCGCCGTTGCGCTGCGTCTCACCGCTCGCCCTATTCTCGATATCGCCCTTCAGTATCGCTTCGATTCGCAGCAGACATTCACTCGCGCATTTAAAAAACAGTTTGCGGTTACGCCGGCGCTTTATCGTCGCTCGCCGGACTGGAGTTCTTTTGGCATTCGCCCGCCAATGCGACTCGGCGAGTTCGCCATGCCGAAGCATGAGTTTGTCACGCTGCCGACGATGCATCTTATCGGTACCACGCAAAGCTACACCTGCGCATTGGAAGAGATTTCCGATTTCCGCAATCAGATGCGTATTCAGTTCTGGCGTGAGTTTTTAAGCAATGCGCCGACTATCCCGGAAGAGATGTACGGCCTGCATGAGCCGCGTCCGAGCCTTGAAAAAGATGACGAACAGGAAGTGTTTTACACCACCGCGCTGACGCCAGAACTGGCGAACGGGTATTTGAGCAGCGCACAGCCGGTGCTGCTGGAAGGTGGAGATTTTGTTGCGTTTTCTTACGAGGGCAGCCCGGACGGCTTGCAGGATTTTATCCTGACCGTTTATGGCACCTGCATGCCAATGCTCGAACTCACGCGCCGCAAAGGCCAGGACATTGAGCACTTTTACCCGCAGCGTAACGATATCAACGACCGCGAACCGCCGTTGCATATCCGCTGCGAGTATCTGGTTCCGCTTCGCCGTTAACGCTGCAACTCATCCAACGCGGGAGCGTCAAGATGCGAGACGTCTCCTGCGGTTTCCACTACCCAGCCGGAAGCTAGCCACGGGCTGTGCTGGTAATCAATACGAGAAATGGAACAGTTGCGCAGGCGCAAGCGGCGTTCTGCATAAGCGGGAAGACCAAGGATAGTGCTCACCAGGCAGCCCAGCGCCATACCATGGCTAACCAACAGCGGGCGGCTGCCTTCCGGCAATTGCAGGCAAGCTGCCAGCGCCGCGTGCATCCGGTCGCTTAACTCCTGCATTGATTCGCCATCAGGAATGCGACCATCGTCGGTGCCATTCACCAACTGGCGGCGCCAGCCCTCTTCTTCTTCGGTCAGAGAATCGATATGACGGCGCTCAAGCACGCCCATGTCCAGCTCGCGCAGTCGCGGTTCAAACACAATGTCGCAACCACAAACATCAGCGATGATTTCAGCGGTCCGGCGGGTACGACCAAGGTCACTGGAGATGATATGGGTAATGCCCAGCGCTTTCGCGCGTTCAGCAACCTGCCAGGCCTGCTTTTCCCCTTTGTCGGTTAACGGACTGTCTGACTGGCCTTGAATACGACGCTCGGCGTTCCACTGCGTTTCACCGTGGCGAACAAGGTATACCTGTAACATGCTTTTTTATCCATTATACTGCGATGAATTTATTTTCTGAGGAAGGTCATTGTCCGGGATAGAAAACGCGTCTCATGTCGGACATGCCGTTATTAATTATGCACCATGTTGTCTCAGCTACCACAAATCCCGCCAAAATTCGGGCGATTCTGCACGCTTTTAACCAGATTTTCGGCGAAGGATCCTGCCATATCGAAGCTATAGCCGTCGAGAGTGGCGTGCCGGAACAGCCGTTTGGCAGTGCGGAAACGCGGGCTGGCGCACGAAATCGCGTTACCAATGCACGTAAAGAAAGGCCTGAAGCTGACTTCTGGGTTGCCATTGAAGCAGGTATTGATGAAGGCAGCACATTTAGCTGGGTGGTTATTGAGAATAATCACCAGAAAGGCGAAGCCCGTTCGGCAACGCTGCCGCTACCGGAGGTCATTTTGCAGAAAGTCCGCGCCGGGGAAGCGCTCGGGCCGGTGATGTCACGCTATACCGGCATTGACGAGATCGGTCGCAAAGAAGGGGCGATTGGCGTCTTCACCGCGGGCAAACTGACCCGCGAAAGCGTTTACCACCAGGCAGTGGTGCTGGCGCTCAGCCCCTTCCATAACGCCATTTATCGCTGATCGTTCAGTAACGTTTGTTCCAGCCATAAGCGCAAATCCGCCGGCGCGGCTTTCAGGCTGTTCGATCCTCGCGTGATGGTGGCGATGCCAGCACCGAGCTCATTTTTAAGCTCGCGCTGGCTCATTTCACCACGCAGAAGCTCTTCAATAATCCGCACGCGCGTACCCAACGCTTCACGTTCATCCGGCGTAAGCATCAGGTTAAGTAATGGGATATGCAGATCCTTTTCGTAAGATTGCCGAACCAGCTCAACAAAACGTTGCCACTCCTGTTCACGCTGTTCGGCCATCGCCGCTGAATAAGGGGATTGCTGAGTCATAGTTTTCCGCCTGTGGGTTGCTGATGCTGCGTACTCGCGAAAGAGTACGCAGCATAGCATAAACCACACAAATCAGTAACGGCGCTGCCATTCAGCATCGTTAAGCACCACCGGTTTTTCACCGTCCAGGAAGAAACGGTAGTAGGCATCATAGGCCAGAACGTTTTTCACATAGCTGCGTGTTTCCGAGAAGGGAATGCTCTCGATAAACGCCACTGCGTCCAACTTCCCACCACTGTTATTCAGCCAGGTACGTACCCTTCCCGGCCCGGCGTTATACGCCGCCGACGAGAAAATACGGTTATTGCCGAACTGCTGATAGACATACTGCAAATAGCTGGTGCCGATAGTGATGTTCGTTTCAGGGTCGAAAAGCTGGCTGGAGCTGCTGTAACCCGGAATGTTGAACATCTTCACCGTATGCGCGGCGGTCGCCGGCATAAGTTGCATCAGGCCGCTTGCCCCCACCGGCGAACGCGCCGTTGGGTTCCACGCGCTTTCCTGGCGGGAGATGGCCATCGCATAGCTCTGGGTTATATCTTTCCCGCTGGTATAACGCGCATAAAGATCTTGATAAGCCAGCGGGAAACGCTCTTCCAGTTGGTCCCACAGCTTACCGGCAATGGTGGCTTGCACACTCAAATCCCACCAGTGTTGGTCAAAGGCATAACGCGCCAGTTGCGCTTGCTGTTGTTGGCTGCGGCTGGTCACCAGATTCGCCCACTCACTGCGCGCGGTGTTATCCAGCTTCCAGTACATCAATTCCCGCACACGGGCCATTTCGGTACCCTGAATCAGCGTCGGATCGACGCTGCCGGAGGCTTTATCAATTTTCAATTGATAGTTTTCGCCCAGCCGCTGAGCAGCGGCCATCGGGTAAAAACCGCGCTGCTGCATCAGGGCGTGCAGGATCTCTTTCGCTTCGTTTTCACGCCCACGCTCCAGCAGTAAATCCGCCTGCCAGTAGCGCCACTCATCTTTATCTTTCGCGTCCATCGGTAAACGGGAAAGCCAGGTATTCAAACCACGACGATCGCCGGTGCCTAGTGCCATACGCACTCGCCGCTCCAACAGCGAAACAGATTGCGAACGCATAATGGCGTCATCTCGCCAGCGCGCTTGTTCGCTGGTGACGTCATTACCCATCAAACGCCACGCGACAATATCGCGCAGGATCTGAGTTTGATCCTCATTGAGCTTTTGCGCCTGCGCCAACGAGGGGATCATCAAGCGAGCATTTTCCACATCCTCACGCGCCACGCTTGCAAAGGCTTCTGCCGCCATCTGGCGGGTAAAGTCCGTCGCACCCGTGGTAGTGGCGAAGGTCATCACGCTCATCGGATTGTTGGCAAGAGTAATAATCGCCGCCGAAATGGTCTGATAATCTGCCGGCATTTGCCCGGCCAACAGCGTCACCAGCCGGGTGTTACCCGCTTTCATCGCAAGGCGAATACGTTCGAGAAACGCCAGCGGATCTTGCCTACCTGACGCGCGCCAGGCACCAAACAATTGATCGCACGCGTTCGGCTGGCTTTTGCCGCTCAACCACAGATCTTTTGCGCCAGCCCAGGCTTCATCAGCCTGCCCAGTGTTCCATTTCGCAAAATAGTAATTGCACTGCGCTTCGGTGGTACCGGGTTTATCCGGGCTAAACGCCAGCAGGCCGCGCCAGTCCTGACGACGCGCCAGTTCGTTCACAAAGCGGGATTTCAGCGTACGCGCCGCAGGCAGCGTCGGATATTGCTGCACAAAATTCGTAACGGTAATCGCGGGTTGGTTCGTTAGATCGTCAATTATCTGACGATATTGCAGGTACGGGTAAAGTGGATAGTCTTGTAGCGTCGGCAGCAATTGCTGCACCACGTCCATCTGCTTATTGTCCCAGGCACTTTTGATTTGCGCGTAGCGGTTACGTTGTTCATCCAGTGAATCTGCTCGCGCCGCATTGCTGAGGGACAGCAAACAAACGCAGGCCGCCGTCAACCGCCAGGCGGCATGTTTAGCTCTCTGCACAGCTCTTTCCTCTTAGTCTTCCACATTATCTTCAGCATCATGCCGCATAATCAGTTAATGCTAACCGGGCATCCCTTAACGCGCCACGTTGCACACACTTTTTTACCTTTCTGGCGCCATTTAACACAGTGAACGCGGCTAGCTGGGATTAAACAGCGAAAACGGCTACACTCCGCTGTTAAATACAACGCTCAAACAAAGAGGCGAAGTCCAACGTGGCTCAATTCGTATATACCATGCACCGTGTCGGCAAAGTTGTCCCGCCGAAACGTCATATTCTGAAAAATATCTCGCTTAGCTTCTTCCCTGGCGCAAAAATCGGCGTACTGGGCCTTAACGGTGCCGGTAAGTCCACCCTGCTGCGCATTATGGCTGGCATCGATACTGACATCGAAGGCGAAGCGCGCGCGCAACCGGGTATCAAGATCGGTTACCTGCCGCAGGAACCGCAGTTGAACCCGGAACACACAGTACGCGAGTCCGTTGAAGAAGCCCTTTCCGAAGTGGTTAACGCGCTGAAACGTCTGGACGAAGTGTACGCGCTGTATGCCGATCCCGACGCCGATTTCGACAAACTCGCCGCAGAACAAGGCAAGCTGGAAGAGATTATCCAGGCGCACGACGGCCATAACCTGAACGTGCAGCTTGAACGCGCGGCCGATGCGCTGCGCCTGCCGGATTGGGACGCGAAAATCGCCAATCTTTCCGGGGGTGAACGCCGCCGTGTCGCGCTGTGCCGTCTGCTGCTGGAAAAGCCAGACATGCTGCTGCTCGACGAACCCACCAACCACCTGGACGCCGAATCTGTCGCCTGGCTGGAACGCTTCCTGCACGACTTCGAAGGCACCGTTGTGGCGATTACCCACGACCGTTACTTCCTTGATAACGTTGCGGGCTGGATCCTTGAGCTGGACCGTGGCGAAGGCATTCCGTGGGAAGGCAACTACTCTTCCTGGCTGGAGCAAAAAGATCAGCGTCTGGCGCAAGAAGCCTCTCAGGAAGCGGCTCGCCGTAAATCCATTGAGAAAGAACTGGAGTGGGTTCGCCAGGGTGCAAAAGGCCGCCAGTCCAAAGGTAAAGCGCGTCTGGCACGCTTTGAAGAACTCAACAGCACCGAATACCAGAAACGTAACGAAACCAACGAACTGTTTATTCCACCAGGACCGCGTCTGGGCGACAAAGTGGTGGAAGTCAGCAACCTCAGCAAGTCCTACGGCGATCGCCAACTGATTGACAATCTCTCCTTCTCAGTACCGAAAGGGGCGATTGTCGGCATCATCGGCCCGAACGGCGCGGGTAAATCGACGCTGTTCCGTATGATGTCAGGCCAGGAGCAGCCAAACGGCGGCACCATCACCCTTGGCGATACCGTCAAACTGGCCTCGGTTGATCAGTTCCGCGACGCGATGGACAACAGCAAAACCGTGTGGGAAGAAGTGTCCGGCGGGCTGGATATCATGCGTATCGGCAACACCGAAATGCCAAGCCGCGCTTATGTTGGCCGCTTCAACTTTAAAGGTACCGATCAGGGCAAACGCGTCGGCGAATTGTCCGGTGGTGAGCGTGGTCGTTTGCATCTGGCGAAGCTATTGCAGGTAGGCGGCAATATGCTGCTGCTCGATGAACCGACCAACGACCTGGATATCGAAACCCTGCGCGCGCTGGAAAACGCCCTGCTCGAATTCCCGGGCTGCGCAATGGTTATCTCGCATGACCGCTGGTTCCTTGACCGTATCGCCACCCATATTCTGGACTACCAGGATGAAGGGAAAGTGGAGTTCTTCGAAGGCAACTTCACCGAATACGAAGAGTACAAAAAACGCACGCTGGGCGCGGAAGCGCTGGAGCCGAAGCGTATTAAGTACAAACGTATCGCCAAGTAAGCGCTACACAAGCGAATGGGGAAACCCATTCGCTTTTCCCCGCTCATTCACCACAAACCCTCAGTGAAATCCTCTACTGCTTACACCTAAAAAAGTGTTTTTGTTTTTATGCTATCTGCAATGGATATTCGGCAATCAACATATTCGCCATAGAAATACTCTAAAAACAAATTACCTTACAAACACAAACCTACAGAATTAATCACTGAATAAATAATTATTTTAGTTTGTCCGTTTTAGCCTTTATAAAATAAACCCTATATTGAATAACGCTAAGTGCAAACGTTAGTATTACGCCTCCCTGAGCGAACGAAATAATCAATGGATCGATACAATGCATATCATCACGGAGGACCTATTCCTGAAATATGGGTTGCAAACACTGATTGAACAGAAAGTCATTAAGATGGACGACAATGACGTTATTTTTGATTTCGATAATAACGTTATTATTGTTACGACCTTAATGATATTAAAAGAGATATTAATTTGCGAAACACCATTCGAGCGCTTTTTATTACAGCCTTTCTTTAAAATAACAAAAGACGTTACTTTGACTGAGCTGAAACTTAGACTGAAATATAAAGCCTGGCGTCATCGAAAAGCAGAAAAACACATATCACCACTGACCAGAAAAGAGCGAGCCCTGCTGACCTATGTGATTAATGCGTGCTCTCAGGAAGGTATATTTAGCCGCGGCGAACTGGACAGTAAAACCTTAAGTACCCACAAATATAATATGCTGAGAAAAATGAATCTTCGGTCAATTGCGGCACTCACGCAGGTTCATCATCGCTGGGAAAGTTTCCGCCAGCAGCCCGCGACCGATGTATTTTGGCCGGACAGCGCTTACACATATCCGGCCAGAGAATCCGGCCTACGGCCCCACCAGCTGTTTCACCAGCTCAACACACTGTAAAAAGCGCGAGTCATAATCCGCTTCTTCAACACGGACATACTCAATATTATTTTCTTGCAGCATCGACACCAATAAATCCTGGAACTCTTTGCGGTCGACCGAACTACCAAGGCTTCTTAAGCCGTCATTGATCCACGGCGTATTATTTTCCAGCAGGATAACCAGGTCGAAACGATATTCATCAATCAACGCCTGAACAAAGGGATGTTCGCGCCCTTCATATTTTTTACAGAAAGCTTGTGTGGTCACAAAATCCGTATCGATAAAGGCCACTTTATTGGCGTACTTCACCGCAAAATCAATATATTGCGCATGCCCAAGGGCAATTTTATCGTAATCAGAATATTGCAGCGCAATTTCATCGCCACCGAGATGAGAAAAAACATAATCCCGGCCATATTCCCATGCGCTGGTGGTATTAAATATATTGGCGAGCTTATTCACCAATGTTGATTTACCGCTGGATTCGCCACCGAGAACCGCCACCGTTCGCACAAAAAACGGTTTCACTTCAGTAGGAATATATTCCCAGTAGCGGAACGGGTTAGCGCGAATTTGCGAACCGCTAATATTCATAAACGTCCGTTCCGGATCCACCAGCACCGCTTCAATACCGAGATGCTGCAAATACTGCGGCGCATCAGCCTCTTCGGAGGTGTAAATCCAGTTTGGCGTAATGCCCTTTTCGGTCATAAACGCCTCGATGCCTTTACTCCAGACATCCCAACCGTGCGGATACGGCTCCATGCCCTCTTCATTAAAAGCATGAATTCGAATATTTTTTTGATATTTGAACGTCTGTAACAGCCAGCGCAGGCGATCGCTCACCGTTGGCTGCTGCGACATCGCGCTGTCTTCAAACAGCTCGCGGTCGCGCGTCTCATCGTAACCGAGGATGATATGCAACTCATCCACTTGGCTACAGGCGCGCTGAATCAGATAAATATGGCCGGTATGCAGCGGGTAAAACTTGCCGAATACCACGCCAATATTTTTCTGCCGACGGGGAAATTCAAGGTCAAGGAAGCGGTGCAGCGCCTCCAGCTTTTGCGCGCTGGGGCTTTTGATTTTGGCATTCAACAGTTGGCTTAGATAGCCCTTGGTCATGCCGCTGGCATCGGCAACCTGCTGTAACGTGCAGCCTTTCTGGCGAATGGCGGTTTTTAAGTAGTCAAATGACGACATGCTGCCTCCTGCAAAAAACATAAGCCAATTATAAGTCGTCAAAGACGTTTAGCGCATCCGTGAGCTTCTTCACGCCATAAATTTGCATCCCTTCCGGCGCTTTCTTCGGCACATTCGCCGCCGGAACGATGGCACGGCGAAAACCGTGTTTGGCGGCTTCAGAAATACGTTCCTGACCACTCGGTACCGGGCGGATTTCCCCCGCCAGTCCAACTTCGCCGAAGACCACTAAATCCTGCGGCAACGGGCGATCGCGCAGGCTGGAGACCATCGCCAGCAACAGCGCGAGATCCGCACTGGTTTCCGTCACTTTGACGCCGCCCACCACATTGACGAACACGTCCTGATCCGCCATCTGCAAGCCGCCGTGACGATGCAGCACCGCCAGCAAAATCGCCAGACGGTTTTGCTCCAGCCCCACCGCCACGCGACGCGGGTTCGACATCATGGAGTGATCCACCAGCGCCTGAATCTCAACCAGCAGCGGGCGCGTCCCTTCCCACACCACCATCACAGAACTGCCGGAAGTGACTTCATCGCCGCGGCTGAGGAAAATCGCCGACGGGTTGCTGACTTCACGCAAACCTTGTTCGGTCATGGCGAATACGCCAAGTTCGTTGACCGCACCGAAACGGTTTTTGTGGCTGCGCAAGGTACGAAAACGGGAATCGGCATCGCCGTCGAGCAGCACCGAACAGTCAATGCAGTGCTCCAGCACTTTTGGCCCCGCCAGCGAACCGTCTTTGGTGACATGACCCACCATCACAATCGCCACGCCGCGCGTTTTCGCAAAACGTGTGAGATAAGCTGCCGTTTCGCGCACCTGTGCGACACTACCGGGCGAGGATTGGATGTCAGCCATATGCATCACCTGGATCGAGTCGATCACCATCAGCTTCGGCTGCTCTTCTTCCGCGATCATGCAGATTTGCTCAATGCTGGTTTCCGACAGCATGTTCAGATTGGCGGTCGGCAACCCTAAGCGGTGCGCGCGCATAGCGACCTGCTGCAACGACTCTTCACCGGTGACATACAGGGTTTTCATCTGTTCCGCGAGTTTGCACAGGGTTTGCAGCAGCAGCGTGGATTTACCCGCGCCAGGGTTACCGCCGATCAGAATAGCGCTGCCCGGCACAACACCGCCGCCGAGCACGCGATCAAACTCTTTGAAACCGGTGGAAAAGCGCGGCAGCGCCTCAAGGCTGATATCGGAAAGTTTTTGCACTTTCGATACGCCCGCGCTACCGGCGTAACCGGCGAGGCGCTCATTACGCGCCACGGTGGGCGAAGCGGCAACGCGCACTTCGGTAATGGTGTTCCAGGCATGACAGGCGCTGCATTGCCCCTGCCAGCGTGGATAATCAGCGCCGCACTCATTACAGACAAACGCACGTTTCGGAGCTTTCGCCACAATCACCTCTACTTCTTATTCAAACTGCCGGAAAGGATACAAAATACGCCCATCAGATCGGCGTGGCGAATCGTCACTTCCGCTTTCTCATTCACCGTCGGTTTAGCGTGGTAAGCAATGCCCAGCCCAGCGGCTTTGATCATCGGTAAATCGTTCGCGCCATCGCCAATCGCCACGGTTTGATCCGCAGGAATCTCATACTTCTCTGCCAGTTGCTTGAGCGTATTGGCTTTGAATTGCGCATCGACGATATCGCCCAGCACCTGGCCGGTGAATTTACCGTCCATGATTTCCAGTTCATTGGCGACTGCGGCCGTCAGATGCAGTTTGTCGCGCAGGTAGTCAGCAAAGAAAGTGAAGCCGCCCGAGGCGATAGCCACTTTCCAGCCTAGCGTTTCCAGCTTCAACACCAATTGCACCAGGCCCGGCATCAGCGGCAGCTTTTCACGCACTTGCAGCAGAATATTGGCATCCGCGCCTTTCAACGTGGCAACACGGCTGCGCAGGCTAGCAGTGAAGTCCAGCTCGCCGCGCATCGCACGTTCGGTCACTTCGGCAACCATTTCGCCGGTACCGGCAAGCCTGGCAATTTCATCAATGCATTCGATTTGAATGGCGGTGGAGTCCATATCCATCACCAGCAGACCCGGCGAGCGCAAATGGGGAATTTTGCCCAGCGGCGCAACATCCATACCGTCGTCGTGAGCCAGGCGCGTGGCGAGTGGCGTCAAAGAACCGGCCAGGCGAATCACTTGATAATCATCGACGCACCAGGCCGAAACAATCACCATTGCGGCGCCCAGTTTACGCTGGTAGGTCGTCAGACGCTGTTTATCAAGGCTGCGCCCATACAGCAGCCAGCCGCTGCGACCGGCGTGATAATCCAGCGGCATGACCTCGTCACCACTTAAAGAGAGCGGCAATCCCGGCCACTGAGAAACATCGTCGGGCAGATCGCACCAGGTCAAACTGTTAGGCATTAAAGCTCCTGTAAAAACGTTCGCGCCAGAAAGCATCGGAGGGGAAAATAACGCAAGAGGCTACCTTGTAACCAGCGCTTCTGGCAACATTAAGCCTCAAATTTTCAACAGGTGGAATATGACTCGCGCAAAACTTAAATTTCGGCTGCATCGCGCCGTGATAGTCCTCATCTGCCTGGCACTGCTGGTTGCACTGATGCAGGGCGCATCCTGGTTCAGCCAGAACCATCAACGCCAGCGTAATCCGCAGTTTGAAGAGCTGGCAAGAACGCTGGCGCGCCAGGTGACGCTGAATCTCGCGCCGCTGATGCGTACCGAAACGCCGGATGAAAAACGCATCAGTGTCGTGCTGCGCCAGCTTACCGAAGAGAGCCGCATTCTTGATGCGGGCGTCTACGACGCGCAAGGCGACCTGGTGGCGCGATCCGGTGAAAGCATTGATGTCCGCGATCGCCTGGCTCTGGATGGCAAAAAAGCGGGCGGTTATTTCAATCAGCAAATCGTTGAGCCTATTCAGGGGAAAAGCGGCCCGCTGGGGTATTTACGCCTGACGCTTGATACGCACACGCTGGCGACAGAAGCCAAACAGGTGGATAACACCACCAATATTTTGCGCCTGATGTTGCTGCTGTCGCTGGCGATTGGCGTGGTGCTGACCCGAACATTGCTACAGGGCAAACGCACCCGCTGGCAGCAGTCGCCCTTCCTGCTGACCGCCAATAAATCCGTGCCGGAAGAAGAAGAACCAGAAAAGAAAGAGTAACCCGGTTTACTCCCGGTAAGATAACCGAATGTTATAGAAAGGAAATCTGCTATGTCGACGCTTCGCCTGCTTATCTCAGATTCTTACGATCCCTGGTTCAACCTGGCGGTGGAAGAGTGTATTTTCCGCCAGATGCCCGCCACGCAGCGCGTACTGTTTCTCTGGCGCAATGCCGATACGGTGGTCATTGGCCGGGCGCAGAACCCGTGGAAAGAGTGCAATACCCGGCGCATGGAAGAAGATAATGTGCGGCTGGCAAGGCGCAGCAGCGGCGGCGGTGCGGTGTTCCACGATCTCGGTAATACCTGTTTTACGTTTATGGCGGGCAAACCGGAGTACGACAAAACCGTCTCCACCGCTATCGTCCTCAATGCGCTGAATTCGCTGGGTGCCACCGCCGAAGCATCCGGGCGTAACGATTTGGTGGTGAAAACTTCAGAGGGTGATCGCAAAGTTTCTGGCTCGGCGTACCGCGAAACCAAAGATCGCGGTTTCCATCATGGCACGTTGCTGTTGAATGCCGACCTTAGCCGTCTGGCGAACTACCTTAATCCGGATAAGAAAAAGTTGCAGGCTAAAGGCATCACTTCGGTGCGCGGACGGGTCGCCAATCTGGTTGATCTTCTGCCGGACATCACGCACGAGAAAATCTGCGAGGCGGTGACAGAAGCTTTTTTTGCGCACTACGGCGAACGCGTTGACGCAGAAATTATCTCGCCGGACAAAACGCCAGATTTGCCAAATTTCGCCGAAACCTTTGCCCGTCAGAGCAGTTGGGAGTGGAACTTCGGCCAGGCTCCTGCGTTCAGCCATTTGCTGGACGAGCGCTTTACCTGGGGTGGCGTGGAGCTACATTTCGATGTTGAAAAAGGCCATATCACCCGCACGCAAGTGTTTACCGACAGCCTGAACCCAGCCCCGCTGGAAGCCCTCGCAGCACGTTTGCAGGGCTGCCTGTATCGGGCAGAAATGCTTTCACAAGAGTGCGCTGCGCTGTTGGTGGATTTCCCCGAGCAGGAACAGGAGTTGCGTGAGCTTTCCGCGTGGATCGCTGGCGCGGTGCGATAGTGCCAGGCGCCTGATGGCGCTACGCGGATTTTGTAGGCCGGGTAAGAGAGCATTACCTACCCGGCACAACAATCAATTACGCTTTGTCGCCCAACAGGACAGATTCCAGCGCGATCTTGATCATGTCGTTGAAGGTCGTTTGACGCTCAGCAGAAGAGGTCTGCTCGTGGGTACGGATGTGGTCGGAAACGGTACAGATGGTCAACGCTTTCGCGCCGAATTCTGCCGCCACGCCGTAAATACCGGCGGCTTCCATTTCAACGCCCAGAATGCCGTACTTCTCCATCACGTCGAACATTTCGCCGTCCGGGGAGTAAAACAGATCCGCAGAGAAGAGGTTGCCCACGCGCGCGTCAACGCCGAGGTTTTTCGCCGCGTCGACAGCGTTACGCACCATATCGAAATCCGCAATCGCTGCAAAGTCGTGATCTTTGAAACGCATGCGGTTGACTTTGGAATCTGTGCACGCGCCCATGCCGATAACGATATCACGCAGTTTCACGTCCATGCGTACCGCGCCGCAGGAACCCACGCGAATGATTTTTTTGACGCCGAAATCGGTGATCAGCTCTTTGGTATAGATGGAGCAGGACGGGATGCCCATACCGTGACCCATCACAGAAATTTTGCGGCCTTTATACGTACCGGTGTAGCCCAACATGCCGCGCACGTTGTTCACTTCGCGGTAATCTTCGAGGAAGGTTTCAGCAATGTGTTTAGCACGCAGCGGATCGCCCGGCATCAGCACTACGTCCGCGAAATCGCCCATTTCTGCATTGATATGTGGGGTTGCCATCGTTAATTCCTTTATGTCGTGAGAACAGAAAGGGCGGGAAAGCCCCCGCCCAAAATCATCAGAACATGGCTTTGCCATAGTCCATATCAGACACGCCGTAGTATTTGGCGATTGTCTGACCAATATCCGCGAAGGTTTCACGGTGGCCCAGCGAACCCGGTTTAACTTTCGGGCCGTAAACCAGCACCGGAATGTGCTCGCGCGTGTGATCGGTGCCTTTCCAGGTCGGATCGCAACCGTGGTCAGCCGTCAGGATCAGGATATCGTCTTCACCCACCAGTTCCATCAGTTCCGGCAGACGACGGTCGAACAACTCCAGACCACCTGCGTAACCCGCGACGTCGCGGCGATGCCCCCATGATGAGTCAAAATCGACGAAGTTGGTAAAGACAATTGTCTTATCACCGGCTTCTTTCATCTCTTTCACCGTCGCGTCAAACAGCGCATCCAGGCCGGTGGCTTTCACTTTTTTGGTGATACCGCAGTTGGCATAGATATCCGCGATTTTGCCGACGGAAACGACGTGGCCGTCTTTCTCTTCCACCAGTTTTTGCAGCACGGTCGCCGACGGCGGCTCAACGGCCAGGTCATGACGGTTACCAGTGCGCTGGAAATTGCCGGCTTTGTCACCCACAAACGGACGCGCAATCACGCGGCCAATGTTGTAGCCGCCTTCGGTCAGCTCTTCACGGGCGATTTCACACAGCTCATACAGTTTGTCCAGACCGTACGTCTCTTCATGGCAGGCAATCTGGAATACAGAATCCGCAGACGTGTAGAAAATCGGTTTGCCGGTTTTCATGTGTTCTTCGCCAAGCTGATCGAGGATCACGGTGCCGGAAGAGTGGCAGTTGCCAAGATAACCCGGCAGGTTTGCGCGTTTCACCAGCTTATCCAGCAGTTCCTGCGGGAAGCTGTTTTCAGTGTCGCTAAAATATCCCCAGTCGAACAGCACAGGCACACCGGCGATTTCCCAGTGACCTGACGGCGTATCTTTACCGGAAGAGAGCTCATGCGCCCACGCGTAAGCCCCGGTGATTTCAGCATTGGCGTCCATACCGGCAGGAATAAAACCGGTCGCGCCTTCGTGCGCTTTCGCCAGACCCAGGCGGGTCAGATTCGGTAAATTCAGCGGACCTTTACGCCCGATGTCTGCTTCACCTTTCGCACAGGCTTGCGCAATATGGCCGAGGGTATCGGAACCCACGTCGCCAAAACGCTCCGCGTCTTCAGTCGCGCCGATGCCGAAGGAGTCCAGCACCATAATAAATGCACGTTTCATATGTTCTCCGTACCTTGTGCTTTGAAAAAAGCGATCAGATCAGTATACCGTTATTCAGTAATTCGGCGGTAGACCGTCGCTGTCTCTTTTGGTGCGCTGTCGATCATTGTGATAGCGGCTTTCACCGCTTGCGCGGCGTCCTGCCAGCTGGCTTCATCTTTCGCATGAATAATGGCCAGCGGGCGTTGACCGTCTACACGCTCGCCCAGACGCGCCATATCGGTAAAACCAACGCTGTAATCGATGCTGTCTGTCGCCTGGCGACGACCTCCACCCATGGAAACTACCGCCATGCCCAGCGCACGCGTATCCATGGCGCTGATAAAGCCTTCATCATCGGCGTACACCGCTTTGCTGAGCGTCGCGGTCGGCAGGTAGTTATCGTAATTTTCGACAAAATCGGTCGGGCCTTTTTGCGCGGCAACCATGCGCCCAAAGATCTCCGCCGCTTTGCCGTTATCCAGCACCGCCTGCAATTTTGCCCGCGCTTCGCCGTCATCTTTAGCCAGTTTGCCGGAGATCAGCATCTCCACGCACAGCGCCATGGTGACATCAAACAGACGCGGATTACGGTATTCACCGGTGAGGAACTGCACCGCTTCGCGCACTTCGACCGCGTTGCCCGCGCTGGAAGCCAGCACCTGATTCATATCGGTCAGCAGCGCCGTGGTGCGTACACCTGCGCCATTCGCCACACCAACAATCGCTTCCGCGAGCTGTTCAGAAAGCGCGTAGGTTGGCATAAATGCGCCGCTGCCCACTTTCACATCCATCACCAGCGCATCAAGGCCTTCAGCCAGTTTCTTGGCAAGAATCGAGGCGGTGATCAGTGGAATGGAGTCCACTGTCGCAGTAATGTCGCGGGTGGCATAGAAGCGTTTATCCGCCGGCGCAAGCGAGTTGGTCTGGCCGATAATCGCCACACCCACGTCTTTAATAATCTCGCGGAAACGGTTGTCGTCCGGGAAGATGTCAAAGCCCGGGATCGCTTCCAATTTGTCGAGCGTGCCGCCAGTATGGCCAAGGCCGCGCCCGGAAATCATCGGAATATAGCCGCCGCAGGCCGCCACCATTGGGCCGAGCATCAGCGAGGTCACATCGCCCACACCGCCGGTTGAGTGTTTATCAACGACCGGGCCATTGAGATTGAGGCTTTTCCAGTCGAGAACCGTACCGGAATCCCGCATTGCCATCGTCAGTGAAACGCGCTCCGGCATGGTCATATCGTGGAAGAAAATGGTCATGGCAAGAGCGGCAATCTGCCCTTCAGAAACGGTGTTATCGCGAATTCCGTTGATAAAGAAACGGATTTCTTCATCACTCAGCGCGAGACCGTCGCGTTTTTTACGAATAATTTCTTGAGCGAGAAACAAGGTAACCCCCTGAGGAAAGATACGGCCGGGCAACCAGCTCCGCCCGGCAAACATGGATCAGTAGGCCTGATAAACGAAGCGCCATCAGGCAATCACACATTAGTAGCCGCTGGCGCTTTTACCATCACCGTGACCCAGTGCTTTCAACAAGCTCGCCAGCAAGCTAGATGCGCCAAAACGGTAGTGACGCGCATCGGCCCACTCTGCGCCAAACAGCGTATCGGCAATAGCCAGATACTGCTGGGCGTCTTCTGCGGTACGCACGCCGCCAGCCGGTTTAAAACCTACCGTTTTCTCCACACCCATATCGCGGATCACTTCCAGCATGATGCGCGCGCTTTCCGGGGTCGCATTCACCGGCACTTTACCGGTCGAAGTTTTAATAAAATCGGCACCGGCGTTGATAGCGATTTCAGATGCTTTGCGAATCAACGCTTCTTCTTTCAGCTCACCGGTTTCGATGATCACTTTCAGCAACACGTTGGCCGCCGCACAGGCGTCTTTACAGGCTTTCACCAGATCAAAACCGACCTGTTCATTACCGGCAATCAGCGCGCGGTACGGGAATACCACGTCAACTTCATCTGCGCCGTAAGCAATCGCCGCACGGGTTTCCGCCAGCGCGATATCAATATCGTCATTGCCGTGCGGGAAGTTGGTTACCGTAGCGATGCGCACGTCCGGCGTGCCTTGCGCGTTCAGGGTTTTGCGCGCAATTGGGATAAAACGCGGGTAGATGCAGATAGCGGCGGTGTTACCAACCGGGGTTTTCGCCTGATGGCACAGGGCGATGACTTTCTCGCTGGTGTCATCGTCATTCAGGGTGGTCAGGTCCATCAGTTTCAGCGCACGCAGGCTGCTTGCAGTTAAATCAGTCATATTCTCTCCGACGGCAACAAGCCGGTTCTCTGTTCGGGTTTGTGAGTATTTTAACATTCACCCACAATTACACTTCGACACCCATCACAGTTACTGAAAACTTAATTCATGTTTGCAAAACTGCAATGAGACATTCATCAAACTTTCTCACTTCAGAATGGACGCAGCCACGGTTGGCTACATGAGAAGGAGAAGAAGACGCGAATGTTAGAATTCTAACACAAGAGAAATTCGATAGCTGATTAAAACCTATGGCGTTAAATCGGTAACGCGAAGAGTTGTTGTGTGTTTTGTAACAGCGCGTGAGCGATCTCATCGGGCGCTTCCGGGCGCAATTCGCACAACGTTTCAAACACCCTGGCCGCCTGCTCAGGGCGGTTGGGCTGCCCCTGAAACCCGCTGAGCGGCATATCCGGCGCATCCGTTTCCAGCAGCAGCGCGGAAAGCGGCAAACGCGCCATTACATCGCGGGTTTTACTGGCGCGCGGGTAAGTAATGGTGCCGCCCACGCCAATGCAATAACCCAGATCGATAAAACGTTGCGCCTGTTGCAGGCTACCGGCGAAACCGTGAACCACACCGGTACGCGGCAGATCCTGCTTTTTCAGGTGCATCGCCAGCTTATCGTGGGTGCGGCGCGAATGGAGGATCACCGGCAATTCAAACCGTTTCGCCAATTTTAGCTGCGCTTCCAGAAATTGCTCCTGGCGCGCAAACTGCGGATCACCGCGATAGAGATCGAGGCCAATTTCGCCGATCGCCACCACCTTTTCCGGCCTGGCGGCGAGATAGTGCTCCAGTTGGTCAAGGCTTTGTTCAGTATGTTCTTCTATCACCATCGGATGCAGCCCCAGCGCGGCATACAGCGCCTTGTGCTGGCGGGCTAACGCGTAAACGCGTTCGAAGTAACGGGCCGCGATAGCGGGAACAATAATGTGATCAACCCCCGCCTCACCCGCGCGGGCAATGCTTGCAGCCGCATCGCCGGTGAACGGCTCAAAATCGAAATGACAGTGTGTATCGATAAAGCGGAAACTCACGCCGTATCCTCTTTATTAATGGGAATGTCGTTAGCCTGCGGTGCGCTGACCAACGGCGTGTCCAGCGCATCGTTTGCCACAACAGCAGGCGGAACCACAAGCGTCGGCGGAGTAATAATTGGCGTATGGCGCAGCAGCGGCGGTGTTTCCGCCAGCAGTTTCCCGACCGTCGCCAGGAAATAGCGCCCGCACAATCGCCCCATTTTGTAATCATCGCGCAGCGCCGGTAAACGGCTTCCCAGCGCCATACTTTTCAGCAATCTCGGCGGATAGATCTCAAAAATACGCAGTTTTCCCGGCGGCGCGTCAATAAACCGCTGCGTCGCCAGGTAACTCTGTTCGTGATGCTGCACCAGGTTCACCAACGGTTGCAGGCTGCTCTCGCCCAGCCAGCGCTCCATACGCTTAAACCACTGCGGCGTGTAATACATTTGCGAGGGCACCGTGCGGATAACAACAATGGTCGACGCCCCACGTTTTGCCGCTTCCTGCACCGGAATGGCATCGCTCACGCCGCCGTCCAGGTAGTTGACGCCGCTGAGCGCTACGCCCGTGCGGTAAAAACCGGGGATCGCGCTGGACGCACGAATCAAATCCAGCCACGTCTGGTGCGTCGGCGCAAAATACTCCGCTGTGTAATCATCCTGGCGACAGGCGCACATATAAAAGGCTTTTCCGGCATCGAAGGATCGCGCTGCGTAATCCATCGCCAGCGGCATCTGCGTCGAGGTCGACTCCACCAACCAGTCGAGATCGATGAGATTACCGCCACGCACGAAGCGCACCGGGTTGAAGAAATCACGGGTAGTGGTGTAACGCATAATCACTTTGCGGGCGTAACCGGGTTGGTTACAGACATAGGCCGACAGGTTTTGCGCACCCGCAGAAGTTCCGAAATAGAGGTCGAACGGGTTGAAGTCCGCGCGCATAAACTCGTCCAGTACGCCGGCGGTAAAAATACCACGCTGGCCGCCGCCCTCACACACCAGTGCGAGACGACCAGGACGAAATGGTTTTAACGCCAGCGGCGCGATGTTGCCGAGCGTTATGGGAATATGCTGCCCCACCCTGTTTTCCTTTTTATTGTTTGAGGCTCACCAAAGTAGCGCAAATTTTTCGCAGCCGAAACATTAAAGCCAGTCCTGAGGACTGGCTTTAATGTAACCGAAATTTAAGCGTGTATTGCGCTATGGACGCCGACGGCCCATGAACAGGCTAACGAGGAACAGAATGATACCGACGATAAACACAATTTTCGCCGCGCCTGCAGCTGTCCCCGCCAGACCACCAAAGCCCAGAGCGGCGGCAATTAACGCGATAACCAGAAATATGATGCCCCAACGAAACATAAGACTCTCCTTTACCATAGTTAATGTCGACCGCTGAAGATGGGCGCTCAGGATGCCCACCCGCGATATTTCCTGATACTATTTTCTGCTGCATATCAACTACCTATGCATTGTTGTCGCGCCCGGAACCCTTCGGGCGCTGACGATTTCAGGAACTGTTATTTAACTTTAAGATCGTTTTTCACGCTTTTAACGCCTTCAACGGCCTTAGCGATACTTTCAGCGCGCTCAATTTGAGCCTGCGAATCAACCGTACCGGATAACTGCACCACGCCCTCGGTGGTTTCCACTTTCACCTTACGGGAAGGGACAATGTCATCGGCCAGCAACTTCGCTTTGATTTCGCTCGTTGTTGCGGTATCACCCGCATAACCTTTCATTGACTCTGATTTGCCGTCACGCACATGCAGCTTGTCGCTAACGGAGGCTACGCCTTCCACACCTTTTGCAACGGAAACGGCCTGTTCAGCCTGCGACTGGCTTTCGACAAAGCCGCTCAGCGTGACCACTTTTTTGTCCGTTTTCACGGAAATGTCAGTGCTTTTGATGCTTTCATGATCAACCAATGCCGCTTTTACCTTCGCGGTGATAGCACTGTCGTCCATGAACCCACCGACTTTATTCATTGAGCTATCAATTTTATCCCCTGCGTTCGAAGCCGCGTTTTGCGCTTTGTCGGTCGTCGTTTCCGCCGCCAGGGCAGAACCACTTACCAGAACAGAGCCCAGTGCGACAGCCAGCAGCGTCTTGGAAAGATTAAGCTTTGTCATAGTCATCGATGTCATTCCTATTAGTTTGCCCACAATTTGGGCCATCAGCCGCGACAAGGCGGCTCAACTGCTGTGGTGAAAATCACCAAATCAGCGTCCTGGGTCACGATCACAATCCCGCGATACGCTGCGCTGACGCAGTTGTTAATATCATCCTGTGATGTGTTGAATGGATAAAAGACCAATAAATACGCATTGAACAGGACTTTTAGCCACCCAACATGTCATCACTTTGTTAAATATAGATCACAATCGACAAAGATCCTGCGGAAGCGGGTAAAAAGCGAGCAACAGGAACAAAAACGGAGGGTTTTAAGAACATTCCGCAAGGGGCTAAAAAGACAAGGAAAGTGACGGAGCGCGGCGGATACCGCGCTCCGTAGAGGGATTAGTGTTCGCGGGTTTTGTGGAAGGTCACTTCCGGATAACGTTCTTGCGTCAGGTTCAGGTTGACCATTGTCGGCGCGATATAGGTCAAGTTATCGCCACCGTCGAGCGCCAGCTGAATCTCATTCTTACGCTTGAACTCTTCGAATTTCTTCACGTCGGTACTCTCAACCCAACGCGCCGTTGCCACGTTAACGGATTCATACACCGCTTCGACGTTGTACTCACTTTTCAAACGCGCCACGACCACGTCAAACTGCAGCACCCCGACCGCGCCAACGATCAAATCGTTATTGGCGATGGGGCGGAACACCTGCACCGCGCCCTCTTCCGAAAGCTGAACCAGGCCTTTCAACAACTGTTTCTGCTTCAGCGGATCGCGCAGACGAATGCGGCGGAACAGTTCCGGCGCGAAGTTCGGGATACCCGTGAACTTCATCATTTCGCCCTGGGTAAAGGTGTCGCCAATCTGGATGGTGCCGTGGTTATGCAGACCGATGATGTCGCCCGGATAGGCTTCTTCAACGTGCGAACGGTCGCCCGCCATAAAGGTCAATGCGTCAGAAATCACCACATCTTTGCCGGTGCGCACCTGGCGCAGCTTCATGCCTTTTTCGTAACGGCCGGAAACCACACGCATAAATGCCACGCGGTCGCGGTGTTTCGGGTCCATGTTGGCCTGAATCTTAAAGACAAAGCCGGTGAACTTCTCGTCGTCGGCTTTCACTACGCGGACATCTGTTTTACGCGGCATCGGCGCGGGTGCCCATTCCACCAGGCCATCAAGCATATGATCAACGCCAAAGTTACCCAACGCCGTACCGAAGAAAACCGGGGTGAGATCGCCGCTCAGGAACAGCTCTTTGTCGAATTCGTTAGACGCGCCTTGCACCAGTTCCAGCTCGTCACGCAGCTGCTGCGCCAGATCTTCGCCAACGGCTTTATCAAGATCCGGGTTGTTCAGCCCTTTAACAATGCGCACTTCCTGGATGGTGTGGCCCTGACCCGTCTGGTACAGGTAGGTTTCGTCTTTATAAAGGTGATAAACGCCTTTGAACAATTTGCCGCAGCCAATCGGCCAGGTAATCGGCGCGCAGGCGATTTTCAGCTCGTTTTCCACTTCATCCAGCAATTCCATCGGATCGCGGATGTCACGGTCGAGTTTGTTCATAAAGGTCAGGATTGGCGTATCGCGCAGACGGGTGACTTCCATCAGCTTACGGGTCCTGTCCTCGACGCCTTTTGCCGCATCGATCACCATCAAGCAGCAGTCCACTGCTGTCAGCGTGCGGTAGGTATCTTCGGAGAAGTCTTCGTGCCCTGGGGTATCCAGCAGGTTGATCAGGCTTTCACGGTAGGGGAACTGCATAACAGAGGTGGTGATCGAGATACCACGCTGCTTTTCCATCTCCATCCAGTCGGATTTTGCGTGCTGGTTAGAGCCACGGCCTTTTACTGTACCGGCGGTTTGAATAGCCTGTCCGAACAGCAGCACCTTTTCGGTGATGGTGGTTTTACCGGCATCGGGGTGCGAGATGATAGCGAACGTGCGGCGCTTCGCCACCTCTTGAAAATAAGGAGACAACGTCATGATAAAAATCTTCTGTGTAATTGCGCGGCCGCTGGCCACGCGATGAAATACGAAAAATGCGGCTATTGTACTCAACGGCTGAGTGCAGACAATCAATGTTTACACAGGAGTTGCTCCAGTTCGTTCAGGGACGTCACGGTCCAGGTCGGATTAATGCCTTCAGGCAACGTGCGCTCATGCACATTCAGCCAGCATGTCGATAGCCCAGCGTTGATGCCGCCCAGAATGTCGGACTCCGCCGTGTCGCCAACCATCAATACGCGCGCGCGATCCGGGTTACCAGCCTGCTGTAAGGCATAATCGAAAATCTTCGCATCCGGCTTGGCGACGCCAACTTCTTCAGAAATCACTAATAAATCAAAATAGTCGCGAAGCCCGGTGCGTTCCAGGCGGATTTGCTGCAAGGCAGTAAAACCGTTCGTGATGATGCCCAACTTTGCTTTGCCTTTCAGGCTGTCGAGCAGCGATACGGCGCCCGGCAGCGGCGCGCAAATTTCAGCCATCGCGTTAAGAAAGGCTTCGTTGAGCGAGCCTGCGGGCACATTCAGGCGTTCTGACCAGCCCTGAAAACGCCGGTACTGCAACTGTAACGCGCTGATGGCACCGTTCTGGTAATCGACCCATAGCGGCTTATTAACAGATTGATATTCAACAAAATCTTGGTCGGTAAATGTCACGCTATAGTCAAGAAACATCCGTTGTAAGCCGCCGAACGAGTCAAACGTGAACAGCGTTTCGTCAGCATCAAAGAGTATCCAGTCCCATTTCATTACATCACCTTATTCTATTAGAGAGGGAGAGCCATAATGATCGCATCCTCACGCCCGTTGGCCGTGGGGTAGTAATTACGGCGGATCGTCGCCTCGTTAAAACCTAAACTTTCATACAGCGCGATGGCACCCGCATTGGAGGCGCGCACTTCCAGCCACAACGTCAGCACATCGCGTTTTTCCAGCTCACTGATCAGATGCTCCAGCAACTGCCGGCCAAACCCTTTGCGTTGCCAGGCCGGATCGACGGCGATATTGAACAGCGTGGCTTCATCCAGCACCACTTGTGTGATGGCGAAAGCGACCATTTCGTCGCCCACCATCATTCGATAGTTGAGGTAGCGTTCGCCTTGATTACTGGCGAGCGTTTTTTCGCTCCAGGGAAAGGCGTGCGCCCGGGTTTCGATTTGGTATGCGCGGGCTAAATCAGTCGTGCTGAGGGAAGAAATCGTGTTCATGTTCGCAGATTTGTTGCCATAACGCGGCGCGAGCCGCAGGATTTGCGCGTAATTCATCAACCGCAGGCGTTGAGACTTGCGCGCCCGGAAGCGCCAGCGGCGCCTCAACACCCAGCAGCCAGCTATTGCATTGGCTGTCCGGCGGCAGCATCGCAACGCGATCCGGTGTGAGTTGTAACACCTGATCCGCCGTTACAGTCAGCGCGCGCAGCACATCGTTGATTAGCGGGTCGCTCAGCGCGGGTAACGCAGGGGAAACCATCACCAGACGAATATGCGCAGGCAGCGAAATGGCGATCTCACCCTGCAACGCCGCCGGGCGGCGCAGAGTCCACTGGGTGATGCCCAGTTGTTGTAATTGCCAGTCGCGTCGGGAAGTCATCGTGAAACACTCCTGTATCAGGCGCGCAAATATAGCAAACTCGACGAAAATGCGCCATCGAGAGGCGGCGTGAATAATTACGTGTATACACAAGATCATTCGTGATGCGTCGAGGCTGCGTATCCCCATGGGGTACGAAGACGCAGCCAACAAAGAGGCAGCGCGAAGGATAACGTGTATAATCGCCGGCTGAGTTTAAAGAGGAACCATCCATGTCTGCTTTTTCCCCGGCAAGTGAAGTCTTGCTGCGCCACAGTGACGATTTCGAACCAAGCCGCATTCTTTTTGCCGGTGATTTGCAGGACGACCTGCCCGCCCGTCTGGACACCGCCGAAAGCCGTGCCTGGACTCAACAGTACCACCAGTGGCAGACCTTGAGCCAACAGATGGGCGATCGCGCCAGCTACAGCCTAGTTGCCGAGAACGCAATGATCGGCGATAGCGATACGCTGATCTATTATTGGCCGAAAAACAAACCGGAAGCCCTGTTTCAGTTGATGAATTTGCTGTCGCTGTTGCCGGTTGGTACCGATATTTTTGTCGTCGGTGAAAACCGCAGTGGCGTGCGCAGCGCAGAGCAAATGTTGGCTGAATATTGCCCGCTGAATAAAATCGACAGCGCGCGCCGTTGCGGCTTGTATCACGGACGTCTGGAAAAGATCCCTGCCTTTGATGCAAACAGCTTCTGGGGCGAATATGCGCTGGATTCACTGACCATCAAAACCCTGCCTGGTGTATTTAGCCGTGACGGGCTGGATGTTGGCAGCCAGTTGTTGCTGTCGACCTTAACGCCGCATACCAAAGGTAAAGTGCTGGATGTCGGTTGCGGCGCTGGCGTGCTGGCGGCGGTGCTGGCAAGCCATTCCCCAAAAGTGCGTTTGACGCTATGTGATGTTTCGGCGCCGGCAGTCGAAGCCAGCCGCGCAACGCTTGCGGCTAACGGTTTTGAAGGTGAAGTATTTGCCAGCAATGTGTTCTCGGAAGTGACGGGGCGCTTCGATATGATCATCTCCAACCCGCCTTTCCACGATGGCCTGCAAACCAGCCTTGAAGCGGCGCAAACGCTGATTCGCGGCGCGGTTCGCCATCTGAATAGCGGCGGAGAATTGCGTATTGTCGCCAACGCCTTCCTGCCGTATCCGGATGTGCTGGATCAGGTCTTTGGCTTCCATGAAGTTCTCGCTCAAACCGGGCGTTTCAAGGTTTACCGCACCGTGATGACACGCCAGGCGCTGAAATAAGTGCCGTTCCCGGTGGGCATCGCTCACCGGGCCAATTTTTGCCCCCGCCATACAGCGCCCACTTTTACAGCAATCAGCGAAAACCCGCGCAATTAACTATTGACGAAAAGTTGAAAACATCTAGAATGCGCCTCCGTGGTAACGATACTTCTATGGTATCGATGGTATGCGAAGGTGGCGGAATTGGTAGACGCGCTAGCTTCAGGTGTTAGTGTCCTTACGGACGTGGGGGTTCAAGTCCCCCCCCTCGCACCATAATCCACGTTGATATTGCTCGCACTGTGCGAAGGTGGCGGAATTGGTAGACGCGCTAGCTTCAGGTGTTAGTGTTCTTACGGACGTGGGGGTTCAAGTCCCCCCCCTCGCACCAACGAGGCGATATCAACAAGTAAGATGACTGTGCGAAGGTGGCGGAATTGGTAGACGCGCTAGCTTCAGGTGTTAGTGTCCTTACGGACGTGGGGGTTCAAGTCCCCCCCCTCGCACCAGATATCTTATACACTCCCTGTATGCCCCCCTGTTACACCACCGTTTTCAAATTCAACAGCAGCAAAATCATTCCTCCAACCAGCGCAACGCCCGAAGGCAATAAGATAAAATGCCGCAGACTTTTGTGGTAAAGCATTGCTGGTGTCAATAATAAACCTAAGACGATCACCACGCGCCAGGCGTTGATCGACAGGTCCGCCAGTACGAGCGCGGCAACAATAATGCCAGGTAACACAATCCCCCACCGACTTCCCAGCGCCCGCTGCAGCATGGTTTCATCTCTCCAACTAAGAATGATAACCAATACGATATGATATATTTTCTCATTTGTCAGCATCCTGGTGCAGCATGAAGATTACTCATCTTCTAATGACAGCCATTCAGGAAGGTGATAAATTAAGCGCTGCTTAAATTAAAAATCAAATCACTAATTTTTCGCGATGACTGTTTCATTGCGTGACTTTCTTTTTTGACTCATAGCGCAGTGATAATTGCGGAAAATAACGATTTTTAGGTATGACATCACAAACCTGGCAATCTCTTTGCGACAAGAGATATCGATTGTCCCTACGACTCTTTTTACTGCTCAACGCGATCTCAGCGCTGTTTTCCATGGCTTTGCCGCTCTATAACCTGCGCACCTTCACCCCACCGGTGTGTATTATTTTTGTACTGAGCGTCATATTGCCCGCCTGGCACAAATTCCATCCCAAAACCAAAATTAATATCTCGTTCATTTCGCTGCTCTTTGGCTGCCTGTGGGCGTGGCATGTGGTCATCCGGGCCAGGTTATTAAGCGATAATGCCTCAACCTACCTGCTAATTGCCTTGTTGAGCGTCTTGTTCCTTGGCGCAATTGCGTTTTCAAACAATATCGTCGCGTTTCTACTGCATTCATTCCCTGTCTTTGCCGCCTGCTTGTGGTTTGACGGGGCTGAAAACGGCATCAGGCTTATCTTTACCTTCGCGTTGCCGGTGATAGGCATCGCAATCCAGCAAGCGATTCAAAGACGTAATGATAATTTCGCCCGGGCGCTAATGCAGCGGTTAATGCAGGAGAGCAAAACGCTCAACGACCTGAGCATGCTGGATCCCTTAACCGGATTGTACAATCGTCGGGGTTTGCAGCATAAACTCAACAACTTGCTGGCGCTGGATGACAGCTCCTGCTTTGTTTTGCTGCTCGATATTGATCACTTCAAAGCCTATAACGACCACTACGGGCATATGATGGGCGACCAGGCGCTGATCCGCGTTTCTGCCGCGCTGCGCGATGCAGTGCGTTCCCGTGATATCGTGGCGCGTTTTGGTGGCGAAGAATTTATGATTCTGCTGAATAACATGGACCTGGAGCATGCGCGCCAGACCGCTGAGCGCATTCGCCAAAAAGTGTATGACTTAGACATCCCGCATATGTTTAACGAAAGCGTCGCCACCAACGTTACGGTGAGCATTGGCATTGCGCCGTTGCAGGATAGTGATATTGATGCCGCGCTCTCCCTCGCCGATAAAGCGTTATATGAAGCCAAACATTTGGGGCGCAATAACATTCTGGTCAGTGGGGACTTACAAGTCGCTTAAGGCGCGCCAGCGCTAACTTTACGATAAAAATCTTGCTATCGATTTTACCTCTAGCTAGGATTGGCAATCATTATCATTTAGATTCCCTGGTTAGCTGGCGCTATGACCTACCGTACCGCATTGAGCACGCAAAATGTTAGGCGAGGCAGCCTCATTGATGAGCGCGACTCGTTGGCGAATGCTATGCGGGAAACTATCGCCAGTAGCCGTTCGCATCTGCTCGATTTTATTCGCCTTAATGAGCCAGCGCCTTATCGGGCGTTGACGCTGGCGGAATGGTCAAGCCCAACGGCGCTGCAATCGCTTATCGCCACCTACTCCGATCACATTTACCGTAACCAGCCGGCACAACCGCGGGAGAATAAACCGCTGCTTTCGTTGTGGGCGCAATGGTATCTCGGGTTGATGGTGCCGCCGCTATTGCTGACTTTGTTAACGCAAAAAAGCGCCATTGACCTCTCACCAGAACATTTCCATGTTGAGTTCCATGAAACTGGCCGTGCCGCCTGTTTCTGGATTGATGTGCAACAGGATCGCAAGCTGACATCGCAAAATGATGCGCAGCGTATTGAAGCGCTGACGACAAGAGCGATGCTCCCGGTGGTTCAGGCGCTGGAAGCAACCGGCGATATCAACGGTAAGCTTATCTGGAGCAATACCGGCTATCTGATTAACTGGTATCTGGGTGAGATGATTCCGTTGCTGGGCGAATCGCGTGTAGCCGCCCTGCGACAGATCTGTTTCTTTGAAAAACAGTTTTCCGACGGCAGCGATAACCCGCTGTGGCGTACCGTGGTGTTGCGCGACGGCGCGTTGGTGCGTCGAACGTGCTGCCAGCGCTATCGCCTGCCGGATGTTCAGCAGTGTGGTGACTGTACACTGAAGTAAACAAGGGGCGATGAATCGCCCCTTTTGTTTTAGGCAACTTGCTGTTCGTCTTCCGCGCGTCGCGCTTCTTCAGCTTCCTGCTCCAGCAACTGTTTTTCGTACACTTTAAAGAACGGGTAATAGATAACCGCTGAGATACAGGCGAGTAGCACCACCAGAATCATCGCACGGAAATCCCAACCTAATGCCCATGCCCCGCCAATTGGCGCTGGCGCAGTCCACGGCACAACCGAAATCACCCGCCCGATAAGATCCAGTTTCATTGCCGCCCAGGCGATGATCGCGTTGATCGTCGGCGCCAGCAGGAACGGAATAAAGAACACCGGGTTCATCACAATTGGCGTACCGAAAATCACCGGCTCATTGATGTTGAAAATGCTGGGCACAACGCTCAAACGCCCGATCGAACGCAAATGCACAGAACGGCTTCGCAGATAACAGAACACTAGCCCCATGGTTGCGCCCGAACCACCGATCACAATAAAGAAGGTCCAGAACGCCTCCATGAAAATGTGCGGCAGCGGTGCGCTCTGCGCCAGCGCGCTCTGGTTAATACCGAGGTTGGTCAACCAGAACATTTGCAGCATCCCGGAGACAATCGCAGCGCCGTGAATACCCGCAAACCACAATAAATGACCAATGATCACCGCCAGCAAAATCGCAGGCAGAGAATCAGCCGCCGCGACGAGTGGTTTGAACAGCGCCATAATGGCCTGCGGGATCAGCATATTAAATTGCGATTGAATCAGCAGGCTCAGCGGGTACAGCGTTAGCACCACCACCAGCACCGGGATCAACAAATCGAACGAGTTTTTGATCATCGGCGGCACTTGATCCGGCAAGCGGATCCCGATGTTATGCGCCTTCAAAAAGCGCATCATTTCCACGCAATAAATCGCCACCAGGATGGCCGTGAAAATGCCGGTACCACCAAGGCTATCCACCGGCAGCGTGCCGTTGGTTTTCGGTGCCGCAACCAGTAAAAACGCCATCAGCGACAACATCGCGCACATAAAAGGATCGAGCTGATGCGACTTTGTATAGTGTTTACCGAGGTTGTAAGCGATCGCCGCACAAATGTAGATAGACATGATGCCCATCGTCATATCAAAAGGCGTAAGGATGCGGCCTTCATATTGCTTCGCGAGATCCAACCAACCGCGGGCAAAGCCCCAGGTGGTGTCTGGCGAAAACGGCGGGTAAGCAAAAACTAACAAGAACGAACCAACAATCATAAATGGCATCGCCGAGATAAAACCGTCGCGGATAGCCATAACATGACGCTGGGAAGAGATGCGCCCGGCAATCGGGCTGACATAGTTTTCTATAAACCGGAAAATGAGATTAAACGCAGCATGGTTGGCAGACATAGTCGACCTCCTGGCAAGCTAACAGAGTAATAGCGCCGGCGGTGATTTTGCCGGGTAGCGATCCATTGCTGATATTTGAAACCATGCTGATTGGCGAACCAGCAGTACAACAAAGCAGTGTAGGTTTCATAGGTGGCTCTTATTTATTTTATGGACAGAGGGAAATGACAAAATGAGTATTAACCTCGCTTATTAACTCTGCAACCGGTTGCTGTAACCGGTTTCTGCGATTGTGAAGAGGATCGAGAATCTTAATGTGAGACGTTTGTTATGGCGGGATATTTACAGGCATAACAGCCTTGTGACAGATTAATGGCGATCTTTCGCAGGAGAACATCATGAGTTTGCAGTCCGTGCGGCAATTTTTTGCCGACAATGCCCCCGACATCAACATCATTGAAATGAATCAAAGCACGGCAACCGTAGCGTTGGCCGCTGCCGCCCACCATGTCGAGCCGGGACAAATCGCCAAGACGCTGTCATTGAAAGTGAAAAACGAAGTGATTCTGGTGGTAGCAAAAGGCGATGCACGCCTTGATAACAAAAAACTGAAAAATACGTTTGGTGCCAAAGCACGCATGCTGAGTAGCGACGAAGTGGTCACCGTTACCGGCCACCCTGTGGGTGGGGTCTGCCCGTTTGGGCTGGAAACGCCCCTGGCTGTGTATTGCGACGTCTCGTTAAAACAATATCCAGAAGTGTTACCGGCTGCGGGGGCAATCCACAGTGCAGTGCGCATTTCCCCAGAAAGAATGGCTGAGCTAACCCAGGCAAAATGGATTGATGTGTGCTTGTAACGTCGCTGCGCCAGGCGTAAACCTGGCGCTATCACGCGCTGGAGCGGAGTTACATCAATTCAGACGCTGCCCGCGCGCAGGGCGGAATCCAGGTCAAAATATCCGCCGCATCTAACAAACCAACGTCAGACGTTACCCCCAGTTTCGTCATCGCATTAAATTTATGCGCGCGGATGGTTTTGACATTACGGTGTAGCTGCGATGCGATTTCGGCAATGGAAAAGCCACGCGTCATGTAGTTAAGGATCTCCCGCTCGGTTGGGCTGAGCATACGATACTGGCTGACATACCAGTGGTTAATCATGTTCTCATTGACCCGCCGTGTCTCGCCAAGCAGCGTGGTAACTTGCTCCAGCAATACGGGCAGCATGGACGATTTACTCAAAATCCCATGCAAGCGCGACGGCGAAAGATGGCCCACCAGCCGAGCTTCGCGGTCGTCTCCCGCTAACACAATGCGCTGCACGCCGGGATATGACAGTGAAAGCAAATGCAGACACATCAGACATTCCCGCCTCTCCTTACGTTGACCAAACAGCGAATAGACGACAGAAAAAAAAGTGGTGTGCTTTAATGCCTGTCGAAACGCGAGTTGATCTCTAAAAAAATGAAAGGAATAGTTGCAAAGAGTTGACTCGTTGAATAAATTCTGTAGCCCCTCCCGACTCATCATGCATTTTTCTATGATGGCAACGTGTCCCGTTTTGCTAATGTTTTCCATTCATTATGATCTCCATATGCTGATCCTAAATTCAGCTCTTTCATTCCCTGGTGGCTATTAATCCATGTGTACAAGTCCGCATTACTGCGCAGTGACAATCGTCGCATGGCACTATTTTTTTGCGCACTGACGGTCTTATTACTTTTTTTTAGTAGCATTGCGATTTGATTTATTCCCCAGCCTTTTCCGAGAAGCCGTAACACTTTCCGCTCTGAAAATGTCAGTATTTTATCGACAGGGAGAAATTCGTCGTAAGTGTGTTGTGTTGCGTAAAGTAACGTTTGGCTAACCTTTTCCGTATTTTCATGCCCACCGCGAATCGCGTTAATCACGCCCGTAATCGGTTCGACATCAGAAAGCAAAGTTGTTTGTGACTGCAGCAAAAGTTCCGCCGCATCAGGGTAGATAACAGACGAAACAAAGAAAAGCCATCGAGGCCTGGTGCATTGAGAGATAAGTGAAAGATATTGTTCGCAGCGCTGTTTCACCAGGTGCTGTTCACTCGCTAAATCGGTGATAATCAGCCTGGCGCACATTAGCTGCGGCAGCGTTACCTCCTCTAAAGTGGAATAATACGTTAATTCGTATTCAGGAAAATGACGCTCAAATATGCTGCCTATCCCGGCCCTAAGTACGGGTGCCTGGCTAATAATAATCCCGTGATTGCCGCCTGGTGATAGCATAAAAACCTCCGCTTCCATTTGCGATTTCTATCAATCCTCGTAATGAGTATTTACTCAATCGATGCCAATAACGCGTAGGATAACAATAATGTTCCGAACAGGCCGTTGTAAGAATTATTGGAATTTATGATTAGCAATTAAGTATAATTCACCAAAATCATAATATCCCCAACTTGCGTGACAACATAGCACAACGTACATTCAAATACTTCGTGCAAAATTAAAAATAAAATAAGAAACATTAAATAATCAGGGCGCATATAATTAAGACAAAACCAATAACCTTAATAAATATTTAAGCCTTCATTCATATTAAGAATACTAACACTCTTCAATAATATCTTGAGTATGCCAATGCTATTCGCCATTTCTTCCCGCTAATTGCACCGAAAAGCGGCCGCGATTAGGGCATTTCAACAAGAATCATTGGCGAGACTTATTGCACAGTTCTTGATCTGTGTTAACACCATCCCGCCCTTCTCCTGTGCTAAAAATAGACTTTCCGCTCCATGTTTCACGAGCGTCGTTGCATCAAGTCAGGGTAATCATGCAAACAGACCAGTCATCACAGCGAGCCATTACGCGGCTGTGTATTCAGTGTGGCCTTTTTTTGTTACAGCACGGCGCAGAGAGCGCGCTGGTTGAAGAGTTATCAACGCGCCTGGGGCTGGCGCTGGGCATGGACAGCGTCGAAAGCTCAATTTCCTCTAACGCCATCGTGTTAACCACCATAAAAGAGGGGCATTGTCTAACCTCAACTCGCAAGAACAACGATCGCGGCATTAATATGCACGTGGTGACGGAGGTGCAACATATCGTGATCCTCACCGAACATAAGCTGCTGGATTTTCAGGGCGTTGAAAAACGCTTTGCCCAAGTGAAACCGCTACGCTACCCGCGCTGGCTGGTCACGGTGATGGTTGGACTATCTTGCGCCTGCTTTTGCAAACTCAACAATGGCGGCTGGGATGGTGCATTTATCACCTTTTGCGCCAGCAGCATTGCCATGTATGTACGGTTGGTATTGGCCGGTCGCCATATGCATCCGCAAATCAACTTCTGCATCACCGCGTTTGTCGCCACCACGGTGTCAGGTTTGATGTTAACCCTGCCAAGCTTTATCCATTCATCCACCGTCGCCATGGCAGCCAGCGTTCTGTTGCTGGTGCCGGGTTTTCCGTTGATTAATTCCGTTGCCGATATGTTCAAAGGTCATATCAACACCGGGCTGGCGCGCTGGGCGATTGCGAGTTTATTAACGCTCGCCACCTGCATCGGCGTGGTAATGGCAATGACACTGTGGGGGCTGCGCGGATGGATGTGATTCGATTTATCCTGGCACTGGCGCAGGATATGGCGTTGGCGGCGATTCCGGCAGTCGGCTTCGCGATGGTGTTCAACGTACCGCATCGCGCATTGCGCTGGTGTGCGCTGCTCGGCGCGATTGGTCACGGCTCCCGCTTCGCCATGATGTATTGGGGTTTCAATATTGAATGGTCAACATTTGTCGCGTCAATGCTGGTCGGTTGTATCGGCATTCGCTGGTCGCGCTGGTATCTGGCGCACCCAAAAGTGTTTACTGTGGCGGCCGTCATTCCCATGTTTCCGGGGATCTCCGCTTATACCGCGATGATCTCAGCGGTTAAGATCGGGCATTTTGGCTACAACGAAGAGTTAATGATCCTGCTGCTGACTAACTTCCTGAAAGCCTCGTCGATTGTCGGCGCGCTCTCCATCGGCTTGTCGATTCCGGGTCTGTGGATCTACCGCAAGCACCCGCGCGTTTGAGATTTGTTTTCTGTCGCGGCCATGGTGATAATCCACAAACGAATGACGGCCTGTAAGGAGCGGATGTGGAACACCCTGGCAGCGATTTTCCCGAACGTTTTGACGAATCCAACCTGAAAGACAAAATCTTTCTTAGCGCGATCGCCCTGTTTGCCGAATACGGGCTGAATGGTGCGCGCATGGAGCAGATTGCCGAGCGTGCCGGAACCACCAAGCGCATGGTGGTCTATCACTACAAAACCAAAGAAAACCTCTACTTACGGGTTATTGAGTACGTTTACACCATGATTCGCCGCAGCGAGAGGCAGCTCAATCTTGCTGAGATACCGCCCGTCGAAGCAATGGTGCAACTGGTGGAAAACACGTTTGATTACCACGCAGATCACCCTGATTTCATTCGTATTATCTGCATGGAAAATATGCAGCGAGGCCGTTTTATCCAGCAATCCGCGCTGCTGCGCAATGTCAACCGCAGCGCATTGACACTGCTGGAAGAGATTCTCAGCCGTGGTCAACAAAAGCAGTTGTTCAACAAACAGGTCAACGCCCGCGACGTTCACCGCTTGATGAGCAGCTTCAGTTTTCACTACGTTGCCAATAGCTACTCGTTCTCCATGTTGTTTGAAGAGAGCGCAGATCCTATGGCGCAACGTCAGTATTACCGCGAAATGGCCGTTCAGGTTGTCCTGCGTTACACCTGCCCATAAAAATAACTTGCAATATAATCGTGCGCTATCTATATTCAAAACCATGAAGAAAACATCGACTCCAACCGCGAAAGCGCAGCTCGCGTTAGATAACCAGTTTTGTTTTGCGCTCTACTCGACAAACCTGGCGCTAAATAAGCTCTACCGGCAGTTGTTGACGCCGATGAACCTGACCTACCCGCAGTACCTGGTGATGTTGGTATTGTGGGAAAAAGACAATATTACCGTGTCGGACATTGGCGAACGTTTGTTCCTGGATTCCGCCACGCTGACACCGCTGTTAAAACGCCTCGAAAGTGCTGGGCTTATCAATCGCCAGCGCTCGCGTCAGGATGAACGGCAGGTGGTGATTACGCTCAGCGAAAGCGGGCGTGATTTGCAGCAACAAGCGGCCGCCATTCCAGAAGCGATTCGCTGTGCGATGGCCTGTGATGACGCCGCGCTGCACGATCTCAAACAGCAACTGGAACAGTTCCGCCAACAGTTTCAACGAGCATAAACGCCTTCGCGAGGAGTTTATGCTCACCAATAAGTAGCGTGCTATTTTATAGCAAACACTCAAGATAATAAGGAACCTGTCATGTCTTTAGAAAAAGTTGTTTACACTGCCAAAGCCAAAGCGACCGGGGGCCGTGACGGCCGTGCAACCTCTTCCGACGGCGTACTGGACGTCAAACTGGGTGTGCCAAAAGAGATGGGCGGCGCAGGCGGTGAAGTGACCAACCCGGAACAACTGTTCGCAGCGGGTTACTCCGCGTGTTTCCTGGGTGCGATGAAATTTGTGGCCGGTCGCGACAAATTTACCCTGCCAAAAGACGCATTTATCGAAGGTGAAGTCGGTATCGGTCCGTTACCGACTGGCTTTGGTATCGAAGCCAAACTGAACATTCACCTGCCAGGAATGGACGCCGCTGAAGCCAAAAAACTGGTCGACGCCGCGCACATCGTTTGCCCTTATTCCAATGCCACTCGTGGCAATATCGACGTTACGCTCAATATCATCGCGTAACGCGTTTGTTTCGCGGACACTTTTGGGAAAACCAAAGCCGGGGAAACCCGGCTTTTTTCGTGCTTTACGCCCTTTCTGCTCACTGTGTTACTATGTGCCATTATGTCTGTGCGAAAAAAGCACAGTACCGTATCCGTAGTTATCCTGTTTGAGAACGCGTTATGTCTTCCAGAATCCTGACGTCGAATGTCATCGGCATTGATGAATTTGTGCGCGATCACGCCAGCGTACTGGCTCGTACGGAAGGCGGTGCCGTCGCCGTTTTTGCTAATAACAGCCCCGCGTTTTACGCCATCACACCGCAGCGCCTGGAACAACTGCTGGCTCTTGAAGAGCGTCTGGCGCGCCCGGCGAGCGATATCTCCCTTGATGCGCAATTTTATGAAGAACCCACCGCCGCGCCGGTTAATGTTCCAATGGGCAAATTTGCCATGTACGCGGGTTGGCAACCGGATGCCGATTTTCAGCGGCTGGCCGCGATGTGGGGCATTGCGTTAACGCAACCGGCAACCCCAGAAGAGCTGGCTTCGTTTGTTGCTTACTGGCAGGCAGAAGGGAAAGTGTTCCATCACGTGCAATGGCAGCAAAAGCTGGCGCGCAGCCTGCAAATCGGGCGCTCCAGCCAGAACAGCGCGGCGAAACGCGATATCAACGCGCTTTCCGAACCAGACAATCAAATCCCACCAGGCTTTAGAGGATAACGATGAAAAACGTCGGCGAATTGATGAAGCGGCTGCAAAAAATGATCCCTGCCAACGTCGAGCCCGCGTTTAAAACGGGCGAAGAGTTAATGGCCTGGCAGAAGCAACAGGGTGAACTGCGTTCGGCGGCGCTCGAGCGCGAAAACCGCGCCATGAAAATGCAGCGCACCTTTAATCGCTCCGGCATTCGTCCTCTGCACCAAAACTGCTCGTTCGATAATTATCGTGTCGAGACGGAAGGCCAAATGCGCGCCCTCAGCCAAGCGCGGCAATATGTCGAAGAGTTCGACGGCAATATCGCCAGCTTTATCTTCTCGGGCAAACCGGGAACCGGTAAAAATCACCTCGCGGCGGCCATTTGTAATGAGCTGTTATTGCGCGGTAAATCGGTGCTGATCATCACCGTGGCCGACATTATGTCTGCAATGAAAGAGACCTTTGGTAACCGGGAAAGCAGCGAAGAGCAATTGCTGAATGACTTAAGCAGCGTTGATTTGCTGGTGATCGATGAAATCGGCATGCAAACCGAGTCGCGCTACGAAAAAGTGATTATCAATCAGATTGTTGACCGCCGATCTTCCTCCAAGCGCCCCACCGGCATGCTGACTAACAGTAACCTGGAAGAGATGAACAAGCTGCTCGGCGAACGCGTGATGGACAGGATGCGCCTCGGCAACAGTTTGTGGGTGATCTTCAACTGGGACAGCTACCGCAGCCGCGTCACCGGCAAAGAGTATTGAGAGTTTTCCCATCCGTGGCGCCCCCGCGCCCGGGTGTATACTGCCCGCCTTAGCTCTCAATCAGGATTTGCCCAATGAAATTCGCCCAACGCCTGCTTTGCACCGCTGCACTGAGCAGCGCGATGCTCACCAGTTTCGCCCACGCCGCATCCTGGCAAGATTCGCTCTCCAGTGCTGCCAGCCAACTCAGCCAGAACCAATCATCATCACAACAAGGCGGGCTATCGCTCTCTTCCCTTGGCGGTCTGCTTAACGGCGGCAATCAGGCGCTCAGCGCCGATACCATGAACAACGCCGCAGGTGTGATGAGCTGGTGCGCTAAAAATAAACTCTCGTCTTTGACCAACACGGAAAATGTGAAAAACCAGGTGCTGGATAAATTAGGCCTCGGCGCAACCGAGCAAAAAGAGGACACCAACTATCTGGAAGGGATTCAGGGAATGCTGAACACCAAAAATGGTGAACAGTTAAATTTGAGCAATATCGGTAGCACGCCGCTGGCGGAAAAAGTGAAATCGAAAGCTTGCGATATCGTCCTGAAACAGGGCGTCAACTTCCTCTCCTGATTTCCCCCTGCCGCGTTGCGCTCAACGCGGCGTTTTCCCTCTGTGCGCAAATGAGAGGGCGATCACTCTTACGCCTTTCTAAACCAATTCTGAATAAACCGCCGATAAGTTGACACTACAATTGCAGGTATGTGACATCGCCGTTAAATTATATGCCCTGTTACAAAAATTAAAGGCCAGCAATATCTGGTATTGATGAGGAATGACGGTTGTCCGAATTGCTCTCTATTGCCCTGTTTCTTGCTTCCGTGGTGATTTATGCCCTGAAAGCAGGTCGTAATACGTGGTGGTTCAGCGCCACATTACTGGTTTTGGGCTTCTTTATTCTGTTGAACATCACGCTTTACGCCAGCGACTATTTTACCGGTGACGGCATTAATGATGCGGTGTTGTACACCCTCACTAACAGCCTGACAGGCGCGGGCGTCGGCAAATATGTGCTTCCCGGCGCGGGCTTAATTTTGGCGCTGGTCGCGGTGTTTTGCGCCCTCGGCTGGGTGTTACGCCGCCGCCGACATCTCCCCCACCATTTGGGCTACAGCCTGCTCGCGCTCGCGCTGGCTCTCGGTTCGGTGGATGCCAGCCCGGCATTTCGCCAGATAACCGAGCTGGTAAAATCGCAATCGCGCGACGGCGATCCCGATTTTGGCGTCTATTACAAAGTGCCCGCCAAACAGATCCCCAACCCACACCTGAACCTGGTGTATATCTACGGCGAAAGTCTGGAGCGCACCTATTTCAACAATGATGCGTTTCCCGACCTGACGCCGGAACTTGGCGCCCTGAAAAACGAAAGCATCGATTTCAGCCACACGGAACAGCTCCCCGGCACGGATTACACCATCGCTGGGATGGTTTCATCGCAGTGCGGCATTCCGCTGTTCGCGCCGTTTGAAGGCAACGCCTCGGCATCTGTTTCCAGCTTCTTCCCGCAGAACCTGTGTCTCGGCGACATTCTGAAAAATTCCGGCTACGAAAACCATTTTATCCAGGGCGCTAACCTGCGTTTCGCGGGCAAAGATGTGTTTCTGAAATCCCACGGTTTTGATCACCTGATCGGCGCCGAAGAGTTAAAAACGCAGGTTGCCGACCCTCATTACCGTAATGATTGGGGTTTCTACGACGATACGGTACTGGATACCGTGTGGAAGCAGTACGAAGCACTTTCCCGCTCCGGCAAACGATTTTCGCTGTTCGCGCTGACGGTGGACACCCATCACCCGGACGGTTTTATCTCCCGTGGCTGCGAGCGCAAAAGTTACAGTTACGACGGTAAAGCGAACCAATCTTTTAGCGCGGTCACCTGTAGCCAGCAGAACATCGCGAAGCTGATCAACAAGATAAAAGCCTCGCCGTGGTTTAAAGACACGGTGATCGTGGTGTCGTCGGATCACCTGGCGATGAACAACACAGCGTGGAAATACCTCAACAAACAAGATCGCAGCAATCTGTTCTTTGTCCTGCGCGGCGATGAACCGCAGCAGGATGTTTCCGGCATTAAACGCAGCACTATGGATAACGGTGCAACTGTGCTCGATATTCTCGGCGGCGATAACTTCCTTGGCCTTGGGCGCAGCAGTATTTCCGGCCAGTCGCTTTCCGGCGTATTCCTGAATATGAAAGAGAAAGTGTTGGCGTGGAAGCCGGATATCATCCGCCTGTGGAACTTCCCGAAAGAGATGAAGGCGTTCTCCATCGATCAGGATAAACAGATGATCGCCTTCTCCGGCAGCCAATTCCGTTTGCCGCTGCTGGTGCGGGTGTCCGACCGAGTCGAGCCGTTGCCAGAGAGTGAATACTCCGCGCCGCTGCGCTTCCAGTTGGCAGATTTCGCCCCGCGCGACAACTTCGTGTGGATCGATCAGTGCTACAAAATGGCGCGGCTGTGGTCGCCGACGTTAGCCCTTTCCACCGACTGGTGCGTGTCGCAGGGGCAACTGGGCGGTGAACAGCAGGTTCAGCGCGTTGATAAACCGCAGTGGAAAGGCAAAACCGCGTTCAAGCAAACGGTAATCAGCACCGATCGCTATCAGAAAAATGTCGATACCCTGAAAATCCTCGACGACAGCATTCGCTACAAAGCCGACAGTTTCGTCTTTAACGTGGCGGGCGCGCCGGAAGAGGTGAAGCAGTTTAGCGGCATTTCCCGGCCAGAAAGCTGGGGACGCTGGTCGAATGCGCAACTGGGCGAGGAAGTGGCTATCGAATATAACCAGCCGTTACCGCAACATTTCGATCTAGTGATCACCGCCAAAGCCTTCGGCCCGAACGCCAATCGCCCGATCCCGGTACGGGTGGGTAATGAAGAGCAAACGCTGACGCTGGGTAACGATTTGAGCACCACCACGCTGCGTTTCAACAATGCCTCGCACAGTAACAAACTGGTGATTGTGCCGCCGGATCCGCAATCGACCAACGAGGGCAATATCCTCGGTCATTCACCGCGTAAGCTGGGGATTGGTCTGGTGGAAATCAAAGTGGTGAACCGCGAAGGGTAAGAAAACGCGCCCTGCATCGCAGGGCGCATCAGGCGATTTAGAAGGTTTCCCAGTTATCGCCGCTGTCGGCAGGTGCCACTTTACGCGGCTGCGCTGTTGCCGGAGCCGCTTTTGCCACAGTCGATGCCGCTTTGCGCTGCTCGTTCATCAGGCGGAACACCGCAACAGCCTCGGTCAGACGGCTGGCCTGCTCTTCCAGGGCCGCTGCGGCCGCTGCAGACTCTTCCACCAGCGAGGCGTTCTGCTGCGTGACGCGGTCCATCTCGGCAACGGCCAGGCCAACCTGGTCAATACCGCGGCTCTGCTCGTCAGAAGCCGACGCGATTTCGCCCATGATATCGGTGACGCGGGTGACCGCGTTGACGATCTCATCCATGGTTTCACCGGCGCTTTCCACCAGGGTTGAACCCAGTTCAACGCGGCCAACAGAGTCTTCAATCAAGCTTTTGATTTCACGTGCGGCCTGCGCACTGCGCTGCGCCAAGTTACGCACTTCACCGGCGACCACAGCAAAACCACGGCCCTGTTCACCCGCACGCGCCGCTTCTACCGCTGCGTTCAGTGCCAGGATGTTGGTCTGGAAAGCAATGCCGTCGATCACGCTGATAATATCGGCAATTTTCTGCGAGCTGGCGGTGATGTCGCGCATGGTCTGCACTACGTTATCCACCACTTTGCCGCCTTTCTGCGCGGTTTCTGAGGCGCTCAGCGCCAGGTGGCTCGCCTGACGGGCATTTTCGGCGTTCTGTTTCACCGTCGCGGTCAACTCTTCCATGCTGGCTGCGGTTTCTTCCAGAGAAGCCGCCTGCTGTTCAGTGCGGGAAGAGAGATCGTTGTTACCGACAGAGATTTCGCTGGCGCCGCTGTAAATGGCATTCGCGCCATTACGCACATCACTCACGGTCCGTACCAGTTCACTTTGCATATGGCGCAGGCTGTCGGCCAGTACGCCCATTTCATTGGAGCCCTGCACATCAATGCGCTGCCCCAGATCGCCACCGGCGATGTGACGAATGTTGTCGATCAGGTGGTTCAGCGGCGCAATCAGCGCACGTTTGATGCCCACCCAAACACACACAATCACTAGCAGAACCACAATCAGCACCGTGATGATGATCCAAACCGCCGAACCATAAGAGCTTTCGCTGTCGGCTACCGCTTCGTCATACAGGTGATCGTTCTGTTGCAAATAGTTGACGTACTGCTTCTCAAAACCGTCCTGGTAGCCCTGCGTAGGCTGATCAAAGAAGTCGTTGATCTTGCCCGCGCCGAGCAACTGAATCAGCTCCGCCAGTGCGTTGTGATAAATATCGTAATTGCGCTTAATCTCTGCAGCCGCTTCATCGCTCTGACGCGGATCGCGCGGCAATACCTGATAAGCGTTCCAGTTCGCTTCCGCCTGTTTCAACGAGGTGCTGGCAATCTGCATCAGATCCGACACGGTGGCGCCGCTGCCGATATTGTTCTGATCCATCATGTAGCGGATGCCCGCGCGGTTAAGGGTGTTACGTGTTTGCAAAAGCGCGACCCAACTGCCGTTGAGCGTGGATTGTTGCTGACGAATGGTTTGTAAAACGGTGAAGTTTTCTTTGTCTTGTTTCAGCGAGTTGAAGAACAAGCCGCCGGAAGTGAGTTGTAAAAGGCCAAAAAGTCCAAGTACTAGTAACAAGCTGGTAACGATTTTAATACGGGTTAACATGCTTTCTCTTTCCTTATAGATAGATGTTAGATTTTCGGCCTGACCAGAGAAAACTTTATGGGTGAATGTACTAATTTACATCGCGCAAAATAGCATCATTCGTTTGTGCGTTTTTACGGCTAAACCCTTATGGGACGTGGCTTTGCGTGACCGCTATCACATATTTCCTCACCCCTAAGACATTTCCCAACCGCTTACTACGGCTCTCTTACCGCTTACCCGCTTTTTCTAACCACTCAGACAAATCATCGCCGTTTCGCGCGCGTAATTTGCCATGATCGTCGGCAGCATTCAGCCAACTCAACACCTCAAATCCAATTCACTATTTCTGCTAAAAATCAGGTCTGATATGGATACTAAAAAGTTATTCAAGCACATACCTTGGTTGATCCTTGGGATCATCGGTGCTTTTTGTTTGTCGGTCGTCGCGTTACGCCGGGGTGAGCACGTCAGCGCCCTGTGGATCGTGGTCGCATCCGTTTCTGTTTATCTTGTGGCTTATCGCTACTACAGCCTTTACATCGCCCAGAAGGTGATGAAACTTGATCCCACTCGTGCCACACCGGCGGTGATCAATAACGACGGTCTAAACTACGTGCCAACCAACCGCTACGTATTGTTTGGCCACCACTTTGCCGCTATCGCCGGTGCTGGCCCGTTGGTTGGCCCGGTTTTGGCCGCGCAAATGGGCTACCTGCCGGGTACGCTGTGGCTGCTGGCAGGCGTAGTACTGGCCGGTGCCGTGCAGGACTTTATGGTGCTGTTTATCTCTTCACGCCGTAACGGCGCGTCTCTGGGCGAGATGGTGAAAGAAGAGATGGGCCGCGTGCCCGGCACCATCGCACTGTTCGGCTGCTTCCTGATTATGATCATCATCCTCGCGGTATTGGCGCTGATCGTCGTGAAAGCACTGGCTGAAAGCCCGTGGGGCGTGTTCACCGTTTGCTCCACCGTGCCGATTGCGCTGTTCATGGGCATTTATATGCGCTTCCTGCGCCCTGGCCGCGTGGGCGAAGTGTCCGTTATCGGTATTGTGCTGCTGATTGCCTCCATCTGGTTCGGCGGCGTAATTGCCCACGATCCGTACTGGGGCCCGGCACTGACGTTCAAAGACACCACCATCACCTTCGCGCTGATTGGTTATGCTTTTGTTTCCGCGCTGCTGCCGGTTTGGCTGATCCTTGCCCCGCGTGACTACCTGGCCACCTTCCTGAAAATCGGCGTTATTGTCGGTCTGGCGTTGGGTATCGTGATCCTCAACCCGGAACTGAAAATGCCAGCGGTCACGCAGTACATTGACGGTACTGGCCCGCTGTGGAAAGGCGCGCTGTTCCCGTTCCTGTTTATCACCATCGCCTGTGGCGCGGTCTCTGGTTTCCATGCGCTGATCGCATCCGGCACCACGCCGAAACTGCTGGCCAACGAAACCGACGCACGTTTTATCGGTTACGGCGCCATGCTGATGGAATCCTTCGTTGCGGTGATGGCGCTGGTTGCGGCGTCCATTATCGAACCGGGTCTCTACTTCGCCATGAACACCCCGCCAGCAGGCCTTGGCATCACCATGCCGAACCTGCATGAACTGGGTGGCGATAACGCGCCGATGATCATGGCGCAGCTAAGAGATGTCACCGCCCATGCAGCAGCCACGGTTAGTTCGTGGGGCTTTGTGATTTCGCCGGAGCAGATCCTGCAAACCGCGAAAGACATTGGCGAACCGTCCGTACTGAACCGCGCCGGTGGCGCACCGACGCTGGCAGTCGGTATCGCGCATGTGTTCCATAAAATCATTCCGATGGCGGACATGGGCTTCTGGTATCACTTCGGCATTCTGTTTGAAGCGTTGTTTATCTTGACCGCACTTGACGCCGGAACCCGTGCAGGCCGCTTTATGTTGCAGGATCTGCTGGGTAACTTTGTGCCGTTCTTGAAGAAAACGGACTCGCTGGTGGCGGGTGTGATTGGTACGGCTGGCTGCGTCGGTCTGTGGGGTTACCTGCTGTATCAGGGCGTGGTTGATCCGTTGGGCGGCGTGAAAAGCTTGTGGCCGCTGTTCGGTATTTCGAACCAGATGCTGGCCGCTGTCGCCCTACTGCTCGGCACAGTGGTTCTGGTGAAAATGCAGCGCACCAAGTACATCTGGGTAACGGTGGTGCCGGCGATGTGGCTGCTGCTTTGCACCACGTGGGCGCTGGGCCTGAAACTGTTCAGCACCAACCCGCAGCTGGAAGGCTTCCTGTATATGGCTAACCAGTACAAAGAGAAGATCGCCGCCGGTGGCGGTGAGCTGACCGCCGAGCAGATTGCCAACATGAACCATATCGTGGTGAACAACTACACCAACGCGGGTTTGAGCATTCTGTTCCTGGTGGTGGTGTACAGCATCATTTTCTACGGCATCAAAACCTGGCTTCAGGTACGTAACAACAAAGTACGTACCGATAAAGAAACCCCGTATGTGCCAGTGCCGGAAGGCGGCGTGAAAACCTCTTCACACCATTAATAAGCCATCGTAGGCCGGATAAGGCGTAAGCCGCATCCGGCAAATTGCCCGGTGGCGCTATGCTTACCGGGCCTACGTTCTATCTGGATGAGACAATGTTTGGTAATTTAGGCGAAGCCAAAAAATACCTCGGTCAGGCGGCGAAGATGCTGATTGGTATTCCCGACTATGACAACTATGTTGAGCATATGAAGACCAACCATCCGGATAAACCGTACATGACTTACGAAGAGTTCTTCCGCGAGCGCCAACAAGCGCGCTACGGCGGTGATGGTAAAGGCGGTGTCCGCTGTTGCTAAAGGAGAATCTATGACCCCTATCGCAGTTACTCTGTTGACCGGCTTTCTCGGCGCGGGCAAAACCACCCTCTTACGCCATATCCTCAATGAGCAACACGGCTACCAGATTGCGGTAATCGAAAATGAATTTGGCGAAGTCTCCGTGGACGATCAGCTGATTGGCGATCGCGCCACACAAATCAAAACCCTGACCAATGGCTGTATTTGCTGTAGCCGCGCCAATGAACTGGAAGATGCGCTGCTGGATCTGCTCGACGGCCTTGATCGCGGCGATATCGTTTTTGACCGGCTGGTGATCGAGTGCACCGGCATGGCGGATCCCGGCCCGATTATTCAAACCTTTTTCTCCCATGAAATTCTCTGCCAGCGCTATTTGCTGGACGGTGTGATCGCGCTGGTCGATGCCGTCCATGCCGACTTTCAGATGAACCAGTTCACGCTGGCGCAGTCGCAGGTCGGTTATGCCGATCGCATTCTGCTGACCAAAACCGATGTCGCGCCGGACAACGAAAAGTTACGCGAGCGGTTAAGCCGTATCAACGCCCGCGCCCCGATTTATACCGTCACACATGGCGATATCGATCTGACACTGCTGTTCAACACTAACGGTTTTATGTTGGAAGAGAATGTGGTGGCGGCGAAACCGCGTTTCCACTTTATGGCGGATAAGCAAAACGACATTAACTCGATTGTGGTGGAACTCGATTACCCGGTGGATATCAGCGAGGTTTCGCGGGTGATGGAAAGTTTGCTGCTGAGTTTTGCGGAAAAACTGCTGCGTTACAAAGGGATGCTGTGGATTGACGGCGAGCCGAACCGCCTGTTGTTCCAGGGTGTTCAGCGCCTCTACAGCGCCGACTGGGATCGCCCGTGGGGTGACGAATCTCCGCACAGCACATTGGTGTTTATCGGTGTGCAACTGCCGGAAGAAGAGATCAGAACCGCGTTTGCGGCGTTGCGGAAATAACATAGCAAGGCCCGGAGGCGCTGCGCTTACCGGGCCTGGTGTTTTTGTCGGCCGGATAAGGCGCAGCCGCCATCCGGCGAACAGTGCCAAATCGAACTACTGCCGCACAACCACCAGTTTCTGGTTCACAAATTCTTTAATCCCTAAATCAGAAAGTTCGCGGCCAAAGCCGGAGCGTTTCACCCCGCCGAACGGCAGTTCTGCGGCGGTATCGGTCAACCAATTGATATAGACCATACCGGTTTCAATACGCGACGCCATCTGTTTGGCACGCTGAATATTGCGGCTGAAGATCGCCCCGCCAAGACCATAGTGCGAATCATTGGCAAGCCGTACCACTTCCTCGTCGTTATTGACCACATAAACCTGCGCAACCGGCCCAAAGAACTCTTCGAAGTACGCTGGGTTATCCCGCGTGATATTGGTCAAAATGGTCGGTTCGAAGAAGTTACCCTCGCTTTTCGCTGGTTTCCCGCCGAAGTGCAGTTTCGCCCCTTTCTGTACCGCTTCACTCACCTGCTGGCTCAGCGTATCCAGCGCCTCTTTTGAAGAGAGCGGACCGAGCGTCGTGCCCTCATCGAGCGGATCGCCCATTTTCACCTGCTGAAAAGCGTCGGTGAATTTGCGCAGGAACTGATCGGAGACGTCCTGATGCACAATAAAGCGCTTCGCAGCGGTACAGACCTGCCCGGCGTTAGCCAAACGCGCCTGCACCCCCACTTCCACCGCTTTATCGATATCCGCGTCATCCAGCACGATAAACACATCGTTACCGCCCAGTTCAAGGGTCGCTTTCTTAATATGTTTCGCCGCCTGGGCTGCCACCGCGCTCCCCGCTTTTTCCGAGCCGGTTAGCGCCGCGCCCTGCACACGTGGATCAGCAATGATCGCTGAAACCTGATCCGACGAAATAAACAGGTTGGTCCATGCTCCTTCCGGCGCCCCGGCTTCACGCACCAGGTGAGCAAAAGAGTCGGCACATTGCGGCACGATGCTGGCGTGTTTACACATCACCGGGTTCCCGGCGGCAAGATTCGGCGCCAGTACGCGCATCAGTTGGTAATAAGGGAAGTTCCAGGGTTCAACCGCCATGATGATGCCGATGGGATGATGCTCAACCCAGGCATCGCCGAGTTCAGATTGATACTTCACCGGCGCGAGGAATTGTTTGGCGTTATCCGCGTAGTAGCGGGCGATCTGCGCGCAAAGTTGTACTTCGCTGCGGCTTTGCGCGATCAATTTACCCATTTCGCGGCTGGCGATTTTTGCCAGCTCTTCCTGCTGGCTTTCCAATAAGTCAGCCAGTTTGTGCAGCACCGACAGCCGCTGGTCAATGCTTCCCTTTGACCATGACGAATGGTAAAGGGCATCGGCCTGGCGCAGCGCCACCTCAATGTCTGCATCGCTGTGGCTTGGGTACTCTTTAATGAGCTGATTGTTAAAAGGATTCACTGTCTGGTAAGCCATATTTTGTCTCCTTAATATTTGCCGCTTAGGGTATTAAGGGTAGTAAAAATGGCACAGGCTGAAAGTAAAGTTGGGTATATACGGAGTGTTCTGAATTAATAACCAACGTAATAAACGAGGGAAATGAATAATACCCGCTCAATATGAAATATATCGCCGTTATATTTAACCAACCGAACACCTTAAAAAAATTAAATAACTACTTACGATATTAATGAAACCAGGGCACCGAATCGGTGCCCTTTGAATTGCTTAACGTACACCCGTGGCATTTAAATCAATAACCGGCATCATGGCGGTTTCACCCGAATAGAACTGCGTCGAATTACTAAACGAAAAAACGCGTCCGGTTAATTTCACATTCACCCTTTTATCGCACCCATTTACGGCTGCACCGCCCGTATCAGATACGAGGAAAGGTTCGCTATTGTTAAGTTGCTCAATAGTCTGCTTATCATCAGCCAGGTAGTAGCGATAAACATCCGACATTGTCGCCCCACCGCCGTCATATTTAGTGACGTACAGCGTTACGCTTTCAGAAATTTTTTTCTTACCAATCAGGCTGTCATCTCTGGGACCATCCATCACACGCTGATACAACAAAAAGCCGCCTACCGCGACCAGCAAGCTTACTGTTGTAACCCGATGCAGCCATTTGTACACCGCTTTATCGTACATACAGACCTCCGTGTATTAACTCCCACAGAAGAATGTACGACATTGTTTAAATTTTATCCGCAAATTTTACATTATCATCGCACATTATGCTTTTATTATTAAATTCAACAGGATGAAACATATATTATGTGTTTTCTGATGATGCAGCACTAATAGTAATTAAAGTAAGTAATGTGAATCCTCGGGCAAAGGTCGATATTTGAATAATCAGGGCACCGAATCGGTACCCTTTGCATTGTTTAACGTACACCTATGGCATTCAAATTAATCACCGGTATCACTGCGCTTTCGCCTGCATAGAATAGCGTTGAGTTGCTAAACGAATAAACTCGACCGGTCAATTTCACATTCACCGTATTACCATATCCACTCACATGAGCGCCGCCCGTATCGGATACCAGAAACGGTTCGCTATGATTAAGTTGTTCAATAGTTTGTTTATCGTCAGCGAGATAATAACGATAAACATCCGATACTGTTGCACCGCCACCGTTATATTTCGTCACGTACAGTGTTACGTTTTCAGAAAGTTGTTTCTTACTAAACAAGGTGTCATCTTTCGGGCCATTCATCATGTATTGATAAAGCAGAAAGCCTGCAACAAGCAGGAGTAAAGTTGCCGTTGTTACCCGGTGTAACCATTTAATAACCATGCTTGCGCGCATAATCTATTCCCTGTTTTATCCAAAACTGATCGTGAGGATCATCCCCGTAGGGAAACTTACCATACCACGCCCCCCAATGCGGCAAGGCAGTTTTCGCCCTGGATTGTGCAAAACCTGCTCCTATATAGAGAATTTCTTCAGGAATGCCTGCTGCAAAACCTGCGGCTCCATAATTAAAATTGCCAAAATTAGCCAGATTTCTGGCCCATTGCTTGTAGTCCCAGGGGCCTTTATTTCTTACTTGCTGATAAAACCAATAATAGGTTTGTGGTAATGCCATATTTCTCGGCATACCTTTAATACGTGCTTCGCGCATATTTCTATAAATCAGAGCAAAACCTTCCTCTGGTAATAGCGGTATTACGGCCATATATTCACTCCCTCGATATATAAAGGCGTATCTCCTGATACGCGGCGCTATTTTATTTAACTGCGCAAATAAAGGCGACTTCTTCTCCGTGAAAATATTTCCTCTGTGATCCTTCCGCTATGCTTATTCATAAGAAACCAACAGGAGGAAACATGCAGCAGAGTGTTCGCGGTATCGATCATATTGGTATTACCGTTCCAAATATCGAAGAAGCCACCCGTTTTCTTACAGAGGCGCTGGGCGCGGAGCTAATTTACCAGTCCGTTTCGCCGCAGGATAAAGACCTGGATAACGACGCGCAGCAAAAGACGTTGCGTCTGGTGCCGGGTACGGTGGTGAAAGCGGTGAGCATGTTGAAATTGCAACACGGCCCCGGAATTGAACTGTTTGAAATGCAAGGGCCGTCGCAACGCGGGCCACTACGGGCGAACGATTTTGGCCTGCAACATTTTGCGGTGTATGCCGACGATATCGATGCCGCGTTGCAACGCTTTGCGGATGCGGGCGGCGAGGTGTTTACCGCGCCGCAGCCGCTGGGTTTTGCGACCGAGAAAGGCGAAGGCAACTGCTTTTGCTATGGCAGCACGCCGTGGGGCAGCATCGTCGAGTTTATCTCGCGGCCCTCGCCGATGCCTTACGAACACGAAACCCCGCTTCGCCGCTGGACGCCGTAACAATCAACCGAGCACATCCTGCACGCAGGCTTTAAACACTTTAACGCCGAGTGCCAGCGCGTCGCGATCGAAGTGCATCTCCGGGTGATGTAAACCGGGCGCAAGGTTGGCGCCCAATCCCCAGAAACCGCCCTTCACTTGCGGGCGCAGGCGCAGGTAGTGGAAGAAGTCTTCGCTGCCAGGGGTGGATTTCGGCGCGGTCAAACCCGCGTCGCCAAACACGCTACGGATCGCACGGGAGACCACCGCCGTGGCATCATCATCAATGATGGCGGCGGGCATCTCTTTCATGATGCGGATTTCAGCCCGTGCGCCATACGCCGCCGCGCTACTTTCGATAGCGCGCAGCACCTGCGGTTTCAAAGCATCCATCGCCTCGTTCTCTGCTGCACGCAGATCCCAGCACACCTGCGCTTTATCAGGAATTGAGTTGGTCACCCCGGCGTCGCAGAGAAAACGCGTGGCTTTCGCGCTCCAGGTGAGCGACGGCGCAAGGTGAATGCCGTTCACCGCCTGAACGGCGTGCGCGGCAGCGTCCAGCGCATTCACCCCTAAGTGCGGACGCGCCGCGTGCGCCGCTTTGCCGTGGAACATCACTTCAACAGTGGCTGAAGCGGAGTAGTACATCGCCGGAACGGCCTGGCCCATTGGGCACTCTTCTATCGGGCGCAAATGGAAACCGAGCAACATATCCACATCGTCCAGCACCCCACCTTCGGTCAGGGCAATCGCCCCGGTACCCAACTCTTCTGCGGGCTGGAAGATAAACTTCAGTTTGCCCTTTTTCACCACGCCTTCAGCCATCACTTCCTGTGCGGTGGTCAGCACCACGGTTGAGTGACCATCGTGGCCGCAGGTGTGGCGCGCCACATGCTCGCCATCAATGATGTGCCCGAGCGCGTCCATATCGGCGCGCAGCGCCAGCGTTGGCCCAAGTTTACCGCTGTCCAGCACGGCAACAATGCCGGTGGTATTGTTCACCTGGCGCGTGACCTGGTAGCCCGCCGCCTCCAGTACGCCTGCGATATAGGCGGAGGTTTTGTACTCTTCGAACCCGAGTTCCGGGATCTGATGCAGGTAATTAAAGTGTTCTAATGTGCGTGACACGTCTTACTCCATAGTGTTCAGGCAATAACGCGCATGATCAGCATAGCGATAACGGCGTTGAGAATGCTGACGGCCATCAGTAACGGCCAGTACTTCTTCGGCACATCGGCCACACCCAGCAGGCGGCCCATATACTGGAGTTGCGATCCCATCAAAAAGATAGCGGGCGCGAGAATGGTGATTTGGCCGACATCAAGCTGGCCTTTGCTCAGCAGGCTGATGGCCACGCCGGTGCCCGCCGAGGACGAAAGCCAGGCGGTGAGCAGCACGGTGATAGCTTCGCCCGGCAGGCCGAACAGCCCCATTAACGGCGCGCAAACATGGCCAATAATCTGCATCACGCCCAATAAATTGAGCATTTCGGCAATCACGTAGGCCATTAATACATTCGGCATCAGGTTATTGATGGCGATATTAAAACCTTTACGCGCGCCAATAACGAAAATATCAAACGGGTTGCCAGAGGCTTTGGCGGTATTACTCATTATCGAAATCCCTCTTATAAACAGTATTTAATGCCAGGCGAACCACGGCGGCGCCAACAAATTTGAGGGCAAACATTAGTACCAGCGGAATAATAATCGGGATGGTTAATGAGGCGAACATCGCCGAGCCAATCGAAAAATAGTTATTAATTAACCCCGCGCCGGAATATTGCCACGCCCCCATAATCACCACGTCTTTACGGGTAATTTTTTCGCTGTCGTACAGCTCTTTGGTTAACGCCGCGCCCGCATCGGTGCTTTGCAAATCGGTGATCAGCGCAAGTCCCGTGTAGCCCGGAATACCGAGTAAAGGTTTGAGCAGCGGTGTCAGCAGCTTATGCGCCGCGCGAATAGCACCGTAATGGGTGAAGATCTCCAGCAGCCCCAGCGCCAGCATCACCGTTGGCACCAGCGATAGCGCAAAGAGAAAACCGGCTTTCGCGCTGATGCCGCCGCTGCCGATAAACGTGTTAGTTTCCGGCGATTTCATGGTGCCGAACGCACCGCCGAGGGTGGTGAAGTCGAACGCGCCCAGCCACGCCATGCCGTCAACTTTGAAAAAGAAACCGGAAAACACCAGCAGCACAATCACTAGCGATATCCAGGCGCCTGGCCCTACTTTCCATTCCTCTGCCGTTTCATTGGCGGGCTGCTCCAACGTTTTCGATTCGCTCATATTCTCTCTCTTTAAAATAATTGAATGGCAATATACAGATGCTAAGCAGGATCCATGCCCGAATAGCCCGATGTTAAAATAAAAAGCTTTCACGGCGATTATTTACGCAATAAAAACCCTTCCCGTGAAATACAGAGAATAAAAAGCAAAGTTAGCGAAAAATTATTTAATTAAGACCTGATTCCGCTCCCACTAAAATAATCTCTCACCATTTTCGGGCACCTTTATGGTGCAAAAATCCTAACGCATATTTTCATGCCTGCTTACCCACAAAAATTGGCTGTTAATTTGATTATCACTATTCAATCGGGATGATAAATAGCCTGGGAATGATGTTATTGTTGCTCTGTGGTCAACAGTTACGGGGAAATGTGGCGGATGTTTCAGGACAAACAGGTCGGTTATTTGTATGAAGTGGGGAACCAGGGCGGCATTCGTCGCGCGGCGGATATCCTCGGCGTTAACCCGTCGGTCGTGAGCCGGCAGATAGCCCAACTGGAACGCGCGCTACAGCTTCCATTGCTGGAGCGGCGCGGGCGCAACGTGGTGCTAACCGAAGCCGGGCGCCTGCTGGCAGAAGACTATTTCGCCAGCCGCCAGCGGCGCGAAAAGCTGGAAAGCCAGCTTAAAGATCTGCGCCATATGCGCGGCGGAACCCTTTCAGTGCGCATTGGCGGCGGGTTAATTACCGCGTTTATTGAAGGCGTGATGCGCGAATTTGCGCAATCCTACCCGCAGGTGTTTGTCGATATCGTGGTCGGTAGCATGCAGGAAATGCTCAACGATATCGTCAGTGGTGAAGCGGATATGGCGCTGGCCTTCGGCCCGATTGGCACGCCAGAACTTAAACGCCACAGCTTCCAGTGGGGGCCGATTTGCGCGGTGGTATCGCCCGGGCATCCCATCGCCGATCGTCAACGCATCACCATTGAGGAACTGGTCGAGCATCCGCTGATTGCGCTGACCGAAAACTTCGGCCTGCAACGGCATATGAATGCGATGTTTAAAAGCCAGGGGCTGCAATTTCACCCCGCGTATCGCTGTAACCAATTTTCCACCGCTATGGGGTTAAGCCAGGCAGGGTTGGGGATTTCGTTTATGACGGCGTATGCCGCCGCCGATCCTATCCGCGAAGGCCGGCTTGTCGCGGTGCCGCTCGATCACCCGATTGCCAGCAGCGCGCAGTGCCATTTGCTACGCAACTCTGACCGGCGTTTTACCCCGGCGGCCCACCATATGTGGCGGCTTCTGCACAATGCGTTTCGCGATAAGTAAACGCCTGTATTACACCAAAACCTGATTTTTCTGCCGGTGACTCGCAATATTCAGCAATCGTCAACGGCATGATGTTGGGCGGGTGGATTTTGTTGAAAATCGTTTAAAGTGAATTATTCGAAAAGCTCAGCGTGGGTGCCCAAATCGGTAAACACCACCAGATGTTTTTCGTCATCAACTCGATAAACAAGAAGATAATCGCCACCTATATGCAGTTCACGAAAACCTTGCATATCCCCGGTCAAGGCGTGGTCGCTGTATTGCGCGGGAAGCGGATTGCCAGAGAGCACCATAGACATAATGGCTGCCGTCTCGTGCATATCTCTGCGACCCGCTTTGTTGTATCGAGCCCAGGCTTTAACAAACGTTTTCGTGTAATCAGAGCGGTAAGGAAGTGGCGCGCGTTTACTCTTTCCCATCGTTTAAGCTGTCCATTAGCTGGTCAACACCATCAAAGCGTCCATGCTGGTGTGCGGTGATCTCATCGGCTTCATTCATCGCGTTGCGTAAGCGCGCGGTTGGCCTGCGGGTAACTTCAAATGGGATGCCTTCGTTTTTGACTATTTGCTCAGCAAACAAACGTATCGCCGTACTCCAGTTGAGGCCGCAGCTTTCAAGTACCAGCCCGGCGCGCGCTTTAAGTTCGCTGTCGATTCGCGATCGGATAACGGAATCCATATAACCTCCTGTGCGTTTGTAGCCACAGTGTAGCCACATAATTCATTTTTTGCACCTTCGCCTCGTCTCGCTCTATGCTTAAGCCATGGAAAAGTTAGCCGAACTTAAGCGCGCCAAACGACTGGCGTTGACGTTGTTGCTGATTGCGGCGGCGACATTTGTCACCACATTATTCCTGCCGCCTAACTTTTGGGTGAGCGGGATAAAAGCCATTGCTGAAGCGGCGATGGTCGGCGCCATGGCCGACTGGTTTGCTGTGGTGGCGCTGTTTCACCGCGTGCCGATCCCCTTTATCTCTCGCCATACGGCGATTATTCCGCGTAACAAAGATCGCATCGGCGACAATCTCGGCCAGTTCGTGCAGGAGAAATTTCTCGACACCCAATCGCTGGTCGCGCTGATTCATCGCCATCAGCCCGCGCAGATGATCGGCGTCTGGTTCAGCCAGCCGGAAAACGCCCGCCGCGTTGGGGTTCATCTGCTGCAAGTGATGAGCGGTTTTCTGGAAATGGCCGACGATAGCCGCATCCAGCGCCTGTTGCGCCGCGCGGTACATAAAGCGATCGACAAAGTGGATCTAACGGAAACCAGCGCACTGATGCTGGAAAGCCTGACGCGCAATAATCGCCATCAGAAGCTGCTGGATACGCTGATTAGCCAACTGATTGCGCTGTTGCAGCGAGAAAGCTCCCGCACCTTTATTGCCCGCCAGGTCGTGCACTGGCTGGAAACCGATCATCCGATGAAAGCGAAAATCCTGCCGAAAGAGTGGCTGGGGGAACAGAGCGCCGAGCTGGTTTCCGATGCGGTCAATTCGCTGCTGGATGATATCAACGCCGACCGCACGCACCAGATTCGCCAGGCATTTGATCGCGCCACACTGAAGCTGATCGCCAATCTGAAAACCGATCCAGAGATGGCCGAACGCGCGGAAAACATCAAAGAGTACCTGAAAAATGATGAAGCCTTTAACCGTTATGTCGGTGAAATGTGGGCGGATCTGCGCGACTGGATGAAAGCGGATATGCAATCCGACGACTCGCGAATGCAAAAGCGCATCAGCGACGCGGGTTTATGGTTTGGCGAAACGCTGCTGGCGGACGGCGCACTGCGCGCCTCGCTCAATGAGCACCTGGAACAGGCCGCGCACCGCGTGGCGCCAGATTTTGCCGCCTTCCTGACGCGCCATATTAGCGACACGGTGAAAAGCTGGGACGCGCGCGATATGTCCCATCAGGTTGAGCTGAATATCGGCAAAGACCTGCAATTTATTCGGATCAACGGTACGTTGGTGGGCGGCTCGATTGGCTTGATTTTGTATCTGTTGTCACAGCTTCCCGCGCTGCTGCACGTTTCCGCTTTCTGACCTGCCGGGGATCAATAAAACCACTCATTTAGCGTGCCTATAATGCGGCGTCTTTTCATCATCTCCCGTGTTACGGGGCAGGAAAATCATGACGCTAATCACCGCACTCCCGGAGGTGTTCGAACACTTCTCCGACGCCCGCCAGAAGGGCTTTCTCACCGTAATGGATCTGAAAGAGCAAGGCATTCCGCTGGTTGGCACCTACTGCACTTTTATGCCGCAAGAGATCGCCATGGCCGCCGGCGCGGTGGTGGTATCGCTCTGTTCGACAAATGATGAAACCATCGAAGAAGCGGAAAAAGATCTGCCGCGCAATCTCTGCCCGTTAATCAAAAGCAGCTACGGTTTTGGCAAAACCGACAAATGCCCCTACTTCTATTTTTCCGATTTGGTGGTCGGCGAAACGACCTGCGACGGCAAGAAAAAAATGTACGAGTACATGGCGGAATTCAAAGCCGTGCACGTGATGCAACTACCGAATAGCGCTGCGGACGCCGCTTCTCGCGCCCTGTGGAAAGCCGAAATTAAGCGTTTGCAACAGGCCATCGAACACCGTTTTGGTCAGCCGATCAGCGAAGCCGCGCTGCGTGACGCCATCGTGCTGAAAAACCGCGAACGCCGCGCACTGGCGAACTTCTACCGTGTCGGGCAACTTAATCCGCCCGCATTGAGCGGCACGGACATCCTGAAAGTGGTTTACGGCGCGACCTTCCGTTTCGATAAAGAAGCCCTGATCGATGAGCTAAATACCATGGCCGAACGCGTGCGCGCCGAGTGGCAAGCCGGAAAACGTCTCGACGCTCGCCCGCGCATATTGATCACCGGCTGCCCGATTGGCGGCGCGGCGGAAAAAGTGGTGCGCGCAATCGAGGAGAATGGTGGTTGGGTGGTCGGTTACGAGAACTGCACCGGCGCGAAAGCCACCGAGCGCTGCGTCGAGGAGAGCGGCGATGTTTACGACGCGCTGACCGACAAATATCTCGCCATCGGCTGCTCGTGCATTTCGCCCAACAACGAACGTTTAACATTGCTCAGCCAGATGGTGGAAGAGTACCAGGCTGACGGGGTGATCGACGTGATTTTGCAGGCTTGCCACACCTACGCCGTGGAGTCGCTCGCCATCAAACGCCACGTGCGCCAGCAGCACAACATTCCCTATATGGCGATCGAAACCGATTACTCAACGTCCGATATCGGGCAACTCAGTACCCGCGTCGCCGCATTTATTGAGATGCTATAAGGAGTGGCTGTGGCTTTTACGGTAGGTATTGATTCCGGCTCGACGACCACGAAAGGCATTTTGCTCGACGGCGACACTATTGTGCGGCGTTTTCTCTGCCCAACGTCGTTTCGCCCGGCGACCTCGATTATTGAGGCGTGGGAAACATTGCGTGAAGGTCTGGCTGAGGCGCCGTTTCTGACGCTCACCGGTTACGGGCGGCAACTGGTGGATTTTGCCGATAAGCAGGTCACCGAGATCTCTTGCCACGGCCTCGGCGCGCGCCTGTTGCTGCCGCAGACGCGCACGGTGATTGATATCGGCGGCCAGGACAGCAAAGTGATTGAGTTGGATGAGCAGGGGAATCTCACCGACTTTCTGATGAATGATAAATGCGCCGCCGGAACCGGGCGTTTTCTGGATGTGATTTCCCGCACGCTAGGCACCCAGGTGGAGCAACTGGACGCGATTACCGAAGGCGTGGAACCGCATCCGCTGACCAGTATGTGCACAGTGTTTGCCGAATCGGAAGTGATCAGCTTGCGATCGTCCGGCATTGCGCCGGAAGCGATCCTCGCCGGGGTGATCAACGCGATGGCGCGGCGTAGCGCGCATTTTATCGCACGCCTTTCCACCCAAGGGCCGCTGCTGTTCACCGGCGGTGTCAGCCACTGCGCCACTTTTCGCCGCATGTTAGCCGGGCATTTAAACAGCGACGTGTTGACCCATGACGACGCGCAGTACGCTGGCGCACTGGGCGCGGCGCTGATCGGTCAGCGACAAAGGAAGCGCTAATGGCGGAGTACCTGTTGTTGTTCCATAACACGCCTGGCGTGCTGCAAACCCGTAAAGCGTTACAGACCGCCGGAATGACATTTCGCGTACAGGATATTCCGCGCCAGTTACGCGGTGGCTGCGGGTTGTGCATCCGCGTTCACTGCCCGCCGGGCGAGGAAAAGCAATGGCAAATCCCTGGCGTCACGCAGGCCATTTATCAGTGTGTCGATGAGGAGTTTGTGCTGGTTGGGTGATTCGGCGGGATGACCGGACGCATGGGTAAGGTTGCGACGGTTTTTGTAGGCCGGATAAGGCGTGAGCCGCCATCCGGCAAATTGCCAAATGGCGCTTTGATTGCCGGATGGCGCTACGCTTATCCGGCCTACTGTTTCTCAATCACGAACCGAGTTGCTTCGAAGCGGTTCAAAATCAGGTGGACCAGATAGATCAAGGTGAGCGTCGCCAGCAACGACACAGTGACGGAGACAATGCGGTACAGATCGCTGAACACCAGGTCGGTGTCCGGGTGCAGGTTCTGGCCGAACATAATGCCGATGGTGGTAACGCTCGCAAAACCGACGCCCGCACCGACTTTTTCCATCACATGCAAACGCGCGCTGAACGCCAGGCCGAGGCCGATCAGCGGCATCATCAACAGCATGTGGCTGCTGTGGTTATAAAGAATGAGCTGCACCAGCAAAATATAGAGACAGGAGAGTACCACGCCGACCACGCGCCACAGCGAGCTCAGTACCGAACCGCGATAATGCATCGGAAAAAGAATCAAGATCCCCGCCATCAAGGCTGACAGCGAATCACTCAAGTCACTTATCTGGAACACGACAAAAATCATCGTCGCCACCGTGCCGGACAGCAGGGATTCATGGCGCACGCGAGCGGCGTTTTTCTCGATCATTGGCGGGCGGGTGCGCGGCTCAACATCCGGGATCAGGTAGTTCATCAACGCACTCAGCGCGACCGCCATGATGCTGGCTTCAATATTGGAAAACAGTAACGTGTGCCAGTCGCTCGAAGGGTAGCTCATAAAGTTGAGCATCGTGCTCTGGCAAACCACGCCCGTCGAGCCAAACAAAAACAGCGGGCCTTTGCTCATAAAGCGAAAACGCATGACATACAGGCCGAACACCACCAGCGTCATGATCACTGGCCATTGCACCAGATAGCCGATGATGAACACCATTTCGACACAGTTAATCACCGCGCTAAAAATAAACTGTTTCGCGACATGGCGGTTAAACACCGGCACCAGCGACAGCAGCATCACCGGGTAAACCACATAAAACACGCCGTATTGCGTATTGTAAAAACTCGACACGCTCAGGGCGATCATCCCGGCAAACACAATACGCAGCGTCTGACGGAAGTCATTCGCCGTGTAAACGATATTGCCGTGCGGCGTAAAAACGCGGGCCAGTGTGTTAATAGACATAATGCAGCAGGCTGACCAGATGGATTTGCAGGCCGGAGAAGAAGCGGGCAAACACACCTTCGCTGTTATAAAGCTGCACCGTGGCGCGCGCACCGGTGGGCAACGCTTTTGGCAGCGGCTCGTCGAGCGCGACGTGAATACGCATACGCTGCGCGTCACGCACCCAGCGATTAGACGTTTCCGGTTCAGATAACTCGCCGTTTACCGCTTCCTGACCGGCCAAAATCCCCGCGTCGCTGCTGGTCACATGCGCCCGGAATACATGCCCAGGAAACGCATCAAACACGACTGCCGCATCAGTTCCGGCATGCGTATGACGCAGGCTCTTTTCACGAAAATCCGCCACGATATCGGTTTTCTCATGCACCAGCGCCAGCGACGCGCTGCCCGCCGTCGCGTAAAAACCGGGGCTTAATTGCAGGTTGCTGACCGTGCCATCCACTTCCGCACGCACCTGCGTCCAGCCGAGGTTAAGTTGCGCCTGCTGCAAAGTATTGCGGTATTTTTGCAGCGTCACGTTGCGGGCATCATTGCGCTCGCCGCGCTGAATGCGTAGTTCATCAATGCTGGCGTTGAGGTTGTTAACCGATTGCACACTGCCCTGCCAGGTGGTGCGCACGTTATCGAGATCGGACTGCGAGACATTGTGCAGCGTGCCCAGGCGCTGGTAGCGCTCAAACGTGACGCGATTGTTTTGCGCGGTAAGCTGCGCCGTTTTGAGGCTCGCTTGCGCGGCAATAATTTGCGCGTCCAGCTGTTGGTTGGTCAGACGCGCCTGCTCCAGCGCAATTTCCGCGGCTTCGACCTGGTTGCTAAACGGCGTAGGATCCAATTCAAACAGTAAATCGCCCTTTTTCACGCGGCTGTTGTTCTGCACATGAACCTGGGAAACATAGCCGGAAACGCGCGCGGAAACGGGCGTCACGACGCGCATGACGGTGGAATCTGGCGTCAGCGGGATCCAGATATCCGCCACGATAAAATAGACAAACATCAGCAGGAAAGAGGCAATACTGACCCTTACCCAGCGGGCAAACTTTTGTTCAGGCGTCATCATTTTCTTATTCGGTTTTATTATCTTCTTCACGCATCACGCGCAAATTACAGGCGATTTGGTTCAGGGTGGCGCTAAAAACGTGCAGATCCGTCGCCGGAATATTCTCTGAAGCCCGCACCTGGCAGGCTTCGATCACTTGCGTGATTTTCTCCAGCAGACGTTTTCCGTCTTCGGTTAACGCCAGCAGGCGAATGCGTTTGTCATACGGCGATGTCGTACGCGCGATCAGCCCCTGGATTTCCAGCTGTGTGAGGGTACGCATCAGCGGCGGTAGCTCGATTCCCTGCACTTCCGCCAGCTCGCTGACCGAGACGTTATCCCCCAACTGACGTAACTGCATCAGCACTGTCCAGCTCGACTGGGTGACCCCCGTGTCGCCCAAGGCTCTGTCAATAGTGGCGCGCCACTGACGCACAACCATTGCCATGCGCATACCCAGCGGCCGACGGGAAAACAACGCATCTTCGCTCATGGAAACTCCCCCCATTTCACAGGGGGAGTAAAGTAAAGGTTATCAAGGTAAGTATCAAGAAACGGGAGGGCAAAGAGCATAGATTGCGAAAGGAGCGCGGCTCTCAATCAAAAAATTCCATCCCTTTGTAGGGCTTCTCCCGGCAGGCCGCCAGGCGTTGCGCGAGGTTGCCGACATGGGCTTCCAGCTTGTGCCCGTCCGGGTCGAGGAAATAAAACGACGCGCCTTCGCTTTTATTCTCTTTCCAGGTGACAACGCCCGCCCGCTGCAAACACGCGACAAACGCGGCGAAATCGCTCTCATCAACGCTAAACGCGTAATGAGTGTAGTCGCTGTGCTGAGGGGGAACATACTGGCGCTGGGCATCGACGGATAAGCAGATCCACACATCACCGCAGGTGAGGTACGCGCCGTTATCCCAGCGCGCATGCATCTTCAGGCCGAGCAGTTGGCGGTAGAAATCAATGCTGCGGTTCAGGTCGCTGACGGCCAGTGTGAGGTGGTTCAGGTTACTCAACATAACGTTGTTTCCTCATTAAATGTTAAATGCTGGCGCCATTCTTTCCTGCTCACTGCGTGAAATATTCAATGACTCCGCTAACTTACGCCACTGACTGACACTGGCGAAAACGTCGCTTTTTATGCTCTGCGCTTCAGAGAAGCTAAGTTGGAAGAAATCAATAACTGACATTGCCAGGTCGTAATCCAGGCTGTTGTCTACATCACTAATATTCAGGTGCAAACCCTGAGCATCAGGAACGGGGTTGATATCGTAAGCAGGCGATAACACCCAACCGCCATCCTGATAAATAAAACCGTGGTTTCGTAGATGATCATCATTATTCGAAACGGCAATATTGAAAACAATTCGTCGCCATTATCGCGTTTCTCCTTTCTTCCTTAAAAGTTCAATATCCTGCAACTTGCGTCCCAGCTCGTCGTCCCTGGCCACTTTCAGGAAATCATCCACCAGTCCCAACACGCCGAGCACAGCAACATAATGTCCGAGCGAAACCCGTGGATCGCCCTGTTCGATTTTTCGTATGGTGATGCGACTTAGCCCCGTCCGTTCCGAAAGCATCGTTTGAGTGAGTTTTCTGCGCTTACGGGCAAGTTTGATATTTTCACCCAGCTGCCCAAGAACCTTTTGATTGCGGGGAAAGACGACGGCACTGCGTTTTTCTGCGTTCGACATGGACACTATAGTTACCAAAAAGGTCATAATTGGTAAGTATAGTGTCCATTTACAGAAGGGTAAAGTATAAAAATCGAACACTACAGTTTCCAAAATCTTCAAAAATGGAAACCACAGTGTCCAAAAATTACTTCGCTTCTTTCACGTCGCTGACCAGCTCGGGCAGATCCCAGGTGCCGCCGGCGCGGATGTAGCGGCACATGCCGGTGGTGGATTCGCTGCTCTTACGGAAGGTTTCGCCGTCCCACACCCACTCAGCCGACGCCCAGCAGTCGCCAATGCCTCGGCCGCGCTGACCCAGCGAAATAACGCCGTCGGTATAGTCGGAAGCTGAACTGGTGATCAATTGCGGAGTGCCTTTTAGGGCGTTGTCGATAACCCAATAGCCATAACCTTCGTTATAGGCTGCGCGCCAGCAGAGGGTGGAAATTAGCGCATGTTGGCTATCAAGCGGCGTCAGAGTGATGTCGTTGTCGTCCTCATTCATGGATTCTTGCGGCGACACGAGCCGGTCGCATTCATTACCGTTGGTGAGCGTCGCCAGCAGGCGCGGCGTGATGGCTTTCACTTCTTGCTCGGTCAGCGTGCGGTCTTCGCCGCCTTTTACCGACGCGGCCTGAATCACCGGCGCGGCAATCGCGGCGGTAGCGGTGGTTTCCGCTTTATCGCCCTTCTTGCTCAGCGCGCCTGGCGTGCCGACGCGACCCTGCACATCGTCAAACTTCAGCAGCACGGCATACGCGCCATCGCCGGAGAGTAAAAAGGGTTTCGCGCCGCCTTTAAATTCAACTTTGCCACTGCCTTTAACCGCATCAATCATGCTTTTCGCCTGCGCGTCCGACAAACGCCAGGTGTCGGTATCTTCCGTGGCGAGTTCGCCCTGGGATTGATCGTCAACCCACAGCGTCAGCGTTGTTTGCGGCGCGGTATCGTCGCTGTCCATTTCCGCCAGCACCACGTCGACGGTTATCGGTGTGTCCGGCCCGGCTTTACGGGTGACGAGCACCGAACCGCTGGCTTCTTCTTCCGCGCTGTAACCCGCCGCGCGGCAGGTCAGGGTGTTGTCGCACACCACCTCCCAATCTTTATGATCGAACGAGACGCTATTTTGTTCTGCCAGCGCGGACGCGCTCAACGTCGCTGCCATCACCAGCGCCGCTTTGATACTGCTGTTCATGCCATCACTCCGTAATGAGAAATGCGGACAGTGTGCAGAAATTATGGGGCGGGGAGAAGTCTAATGTGGGGGATAAGTGAGATGAGGCGAGAAAGATTTCTCGCCCCGGGGGAACGGCTAAGTCATTATTCTACGTTCAGTTCCGCGTAGGATTTCACCACGCGGGAAACGATGCCGTAATCGATGGCTTCTTTGGTGTTCATCCAGAAGTTGCGGTCGGTATCCTGCTTCACTTTCTCGACCGGCTGACCGGTCGCTTCAGCGATCATGCGGTTGACGCGCTCCAGCGTGCGGATGATCTCTTTGGCTTCAATTTCGATATCGCTCGCCTGACCACGCACGCCGCCGAGCGGTTGGTGGATCATAAAGCGGGTGTTTGGCAGCGAGTAACGGTGTTCTTTCTTCGCGGCGAGGAAAATGGTGATCCCAGCGCTGGCCACCCAGCCGGTGCCAATAATATGCACTTCCGGGGTGATGAACTTAATCATGTCGTGAATAGTATCTGCCGCTTCGACATGGCCGCCCTGGCTGTTGAGATAAATTTTAATCGGCGCATCGCTAATCCCCTGCAACAGTAACAGTTGCGTAACGACTTTTTCGGTGAGCGCCTGGTTGATTTCACCGGAGATGATGATCGAACGCGCATCCAGCAGTTTTTGCTGCATTAGCTGTGTGGCGTTGCCCGCGTCTTTCTCTTTTTTATCGTCATCATCATTGCTGTTAATAAAGTGCATGTGCTTTCTCCCTTCAGGTTATGGAGCTAAGCATAGCCCAACGCGGAGGGGGCGGAAATAACAAGATGTTATCTCCGCCTCTTCTGGTCATTACCACAGTTCATCACGACGTATTCCCAAATCTTTTAACTGCTCATCGTTTAAGCCGCGTAACAGCCGGCGGGTTTTCCAGCGTTCATACAAGTGTTTCAGGTTACGCCAGAATAAAGTAAATCCGAAAAACGGACGGTTGTGTCGGTTCTCATAAAAGCCCATAACGCTCTCCTTTCCTGAAGAGCCCTATCTTCGCCGCGATCACCCTTAACAATACAGACTCAGAAAATACTTTTCTTTAACATACAGAACCCGTAGAACATCATCTGACTGGCGATTTAGACCTTAATCTGTACCGGTTTTCTTATCTGTATGGTGAATAACAAGGATACAGCATGACACGCTATCAACATCTGGCCGGGCTTCTGGCGGAACGCATTCAAACAGGGTTGTACCTCGAAGGTGAAAAGCTGCCCTCCGTGCGCAGCCTGAGCCAGCAACACGGCGTGAGTATCAGCACCGTACAGCAGGCTTATCAAGTACTTGAAAATCAGCAACTTATTACCCCGCAGCCGCGCTCGGGTTATTTTGTCGCGCACCGCAAAGCGCCACCGCCCGTTCCGGCGATGTCGCGCCCGGTACAGCGCCCGGTCGAAGTGACGCAATGGGATGAAGTGCTAACGCTACTGGAAGCCCGCTCGGATAAAGAGATGGTGCTGTTCGGCGGCGGCGCGCCGGATATCACGCAAGCCACATTAAAACCGCTGTGGCGGGAAATGAGCCGCCTGGCGCAACACCAGGTTCTGGATGCATTGAATTACGACACGCTTAACGGGCGGCGCGAGTTGCGCGAGCAGATTGCCCGCCTGATGCTGGATGGCGGCATCGCGTTGACTGCCGATGAAATTGTTATCGCCAGCGGCTGCCACCCGGCGATGTCGCTCGCGATTCTGGCTGTTTGCCAGCCGGGCGATATTATCGCCGTGGAATCGCCAAGCTATTACGGTACCATGCAGTTACTGCGCGGTTTGGATATCAAAGCCATTGAAATACCGACCGATTCCGAAACAGGGATCAGCCTCGAAGCGCTGGAACTGGCCCTTGAACAGTGGCCGATCAAAGGCGTGCTGCTGGTCCCCACTTGCAACAATCCGCTCGGTTTTATCATGTCGGAGACGCGCAAAAAGGCGGTGCTGGCGCTGGCACAGCGTCACGACATCGTGATTTTTGAAGATGATATTTACGGCGAGTTAGCGGCTGAATACCCACGCCCGAGCACCATCAAATCGTATGACATTGATGGCCGCGTGCTGCTGTGCAGTTCGTTTACCAAAACGGTGGCGCCAGGCCTGCGGGTAGGATGGATTGCGCCGGGGCGCTATCTGGACAGGGTTATCCATAAAAAATACGCCGCGATTGGGACTAACGTCCCCAGCACGCAACTGGCGGTCGCCGCCTTTATTCGCGACGGCCATTATCACCGCCACGTGCGGCGCATGCGCCAGATTTATCAGAACCGGCTGGAAACCTACACCTGCTGGGTGCGCCAATATTTCCCGTGCGACATCTGCGTCACCCGCCCACAAGGGGGTTATTTACTGTGGGTCGAGTTGCCGGAAACCGTGGATATGGTCTGCGTCTCGCGCACGTTGGGCCGCCTGAAAATCCAGATTGCGCCAGGTTCGCTGTTCTCCGCCTCCGGCAAGTATCGCAACTGCCTGCGCCTGAACTGCGCCCTACCGCCCAACGATGAAAACCGGGAAGTGATCAAACAGTTGGGCGAGGCGATCGAAAGCGCGCTGGAGGCGTAGCGTTACTGAATCGCCTCGTTCGTCAGGATTCGGCGCGCGCCGAGGTAGTGATCCTGCCAGTAATCGGCAAGGAAATTGCTGATACGGATATTCAACCCGGTGCGCGGCGCTTCGATAAAGGTATCGTCGCCTAAATAGACGCCGACGTGATCCGCCGGGCCGCGTGATTTGCTGCGAAAGAACACCAAATCGCCCCGGCGCAGGTTAGCAATATCAATCCGCTTCAACCCCTTATCACGGAACATCGCGTGCGTGGTACGCGGCAGCTTGCGGTTCAGCACTTTGTTGTAGGCGTAATACACTAGGCCGCTACAATCGAAGCCTCTCTTCGGTGACACGCCGCCGCGAACATAGGGTTTTCCCAGTTGCTTCGTCAGGCGGTGCACCACCGTGTGGACTGACGCTTTCACGCGGGATTTAGCGTTTTTCGCCTGTTCGCGCTGCTTATCAATAAGCGCGCTGGCAGCAGACGGTTTTAACGCCTGCGAGTCGGTTGGTTTTGTTTGCGCACACCCGGAAGCGAGCACAATCATCAGAATAAGAAAAAAAGGCCCCAAAAACCCTCGGAGCGGACTCCGATTGGGGGCGACGATGGATGACAAAAGAACAAATTTCACGAGGGTAACATCAATAAAATCAAAAAATTAAAATTAAGTACTCACGGTATAGCCATGAGCACCGAGAAAAATTTTATTCCGCGCAAAAACGCTGAACCTTCTGGGCAATCGCCTTGTTGAGCTGGCAAACACGCGCTTCCGAAACCCCGAGCACCAGCGCAATCTCTTTCAAACTCATTTCATGCTGGTAATAAAGCGTCAGGATCATCTGCTCGCGTTTATCAAGGCGCGCAATGGCGCTTCGCAGCGTATAACTGCTTAGCAGTTCATCTTCCAGCGGGCGGCTGTAAAGCGCGCTGGTGTGAATATCGCTTTCCAGCAGGTTGTCGAGACTTTCCAGCGAGCTGGCAGAATCGAGCAGCAAATATTGCTGATACTCCTCTGGCGTCACCGAAAGGCGCTCACTCAGTTCCTCGAAACGCGGCACATAACCCAGTTCACGGGTCAGTTCGCGGATGGCGTCAGTGAGTTTGTGCGTTTGCTGGCGCAACCGACGCGGACGCCAATCTTGCTGGCGTAATTCGTCCAACACCGCCCCGCGAATTCGCTGAATCGCGTACCCGGCAAACTGCGCGTCCGGCGGGCCATATCGGCGCAAGGATGAAAGCAACCCCGTCAGGGCAATTTGCCGCATATCTTCTTTATCCATCACGCTACTGGTCTGCCAGCTAAACTGTTTGACCACTTTGTGTACCAGCGGCAGATAATCGCTGATATAACGCGCTTCATCGGCGGGTGTTAACGTTTTTGTGGCAATCAAGTTCATCGTTTACATTACGTATGAGGAATAGCGGATAAACAATTAATAAAAATATTCACCTACACTTAATTAACATTAAGTGAATTTAAGAAATCAGTATCAACAGACAGAGCATCTTGCTGGCTTAAAACAATACACCACAACCGCTGTTTTTAATCCGCCGAAAAGCGCTTACTAATGAATTCTCATGTAATTTAAAACGCGTATTCCGTATTATTAATGGCTCGAAACGATGAACTGGCGTTAATTATTACATTAATTATCTTATTCGCATTTCGTCATTATTTTCCAGAGATGGAGCCAGCCCGGGTGAACATGGACCATTAACCCACTATGAATAAAAATAATTTTGTCGTTAATAACTGGGTGATCGACCGCTCCTCAGGATCGATTCAACATCGCGTGACCGGGGAACAAAAACGGTTGGGCGTCTTCCAGCTCAAATTGCTGGATATCTTGCAGCAAAACGCGGGGAAAATTTTTACCCGTGAGGAACTGACCCACCTGGTCTGGGAACGCCGTGTGATCGGTAATAACAGCCTGCCCAACGCCATCCACGCCTTGCGCACCGCGCTCGAAGATGATGGCAAGCAGCAGCGAATCATCCGAACCATTCCCAAACAGGGTTATGTGCTGGAAGCGGAATATTGCCAGTACGAAGAAAAAGCAGAAAAAGAACCGGAAGAACGTGCGACTCTCGCCGAAGAAGAGCGTGTTTCGCCTCCTTTATTACCGCCTCTCGACGTTCCGATGCCACAGGAAGAACCGGTTCGCCCGACGCGTTTTACACGCGGAAAAAGAGTGCTGATCGCCCTGCTTATTACGCTCATTATTGCCTGTATCGGTTATCTGGCCATTCATCGTAATAATGTGGCCGTTCCCCGAGAAGTGGCGAAAAATATCTACAGTCATATCCGTCTTTTTGCCCTTCTTGAGCCAGGCACACAAATGAAAGAGCAAACTGTGGTATTCGACAGACTTAAAGAGAGTTATGACATCCTTAATAAAGAGATTAATAAAAAAGCGTTGCGCATGAGTATTTACTATCGCAGTGAAAATCAAATGCTCAATTACACACTACGTCTCTATAATACCTGCGAGCAAAAACTGCTTATTATGCAAATTGACCACTGGCGATCCGACGCGGTCTTATTGAATAAGCTGATCCTGAGCGAAACACGGAGAAAAATCGATGAAATGGCACCCTGCAAAGCCTACTAAGCGCGCGCTTTTTCTGCTGCTTTTCGCCCTGCTTGCGCTGGCGTGTGGCTATGTTTTGCGAAGCGGGAAAACAGCGTTAACGCAGGCAGGCGAAATCTCACAGCAGTTCGGCTTTTATGATTTGATGCTGCAAAAACATGAGCTGTACGATTCGCGCATGAGCACCCTGGGAAATATGATTGTCAGCACCATTAGCAGCCCACTGGATGCGGATTTTGTACTAAAAGGAAATTTTGTGCACTCCCGCTTGCAGGGTGGAAAATATTATTTTTCCTATACACCGGTCTTTTTTACGCCGTCGAAAGATAGCCGCATGATCACCAATAATGTTGATCTCTTGGTGAATTCCCAGATCTGGATGCAGCAAATTAAGCCTGATGGCGTACCGCTGGTGAATATGCAAAACGGCATGATTTTTTTCTATCCGCTGGAAGCCGAGTAAGGGACTTTAAGTTTGCTGCTTTTGCGGCCGTTTTAGATACTCAGTTAGCGACAAAAGATAACAGCCCCGATGAGAAACGCACACGATGAAAGCGCCGCCGATTTCTAATTCCACCCTTTCTCTGCTTAAACAGGCGCAAAAGACCCTCGACACGTTGCCGGATGTTGACCGGCAAAAAATCGAGGCGATTCGCGCGGCGATCGACAACGGTAAATTTACCGTCGACATTGATGCGCTGATCGACGCAATACGCGAATTCCACCAGCGTTGACCGCGCCCGCGCCGCCGTTTCCGCACCATGAACACCGTCACACTCTCGCGATGCATTGACGCCAAGAATAAATTATTCTTATTTTAATTTTGACGAATAATATATTATTCCTGACCGACAACCGCTAAGCGAGACGTTGATGAACATTGATCTATCCAGACTGACTACCGAAGGTCGCAACAGCGCCAGTGCCGATATCGATATGCTCGACACCGAAGCGATGTTGCGGGTGATTAACCGCGAAGACCAGAAAGTGGCTTTGGCGGTGGAAAAGGTGATCCCGGCGATCACCCAGGCGGTGGACGCCATCGTCAATGCGTTCCAGAAAGGCGGCCGCTTGATTTACTGCGGCGCTGGCACCTCCGGCCGATTAGGCATTCTTGATGCCAGCGAATGCCCGCCCACGTATGGCACGCCGCGCGAACAGGTTGTCGGCCTGATTGCGGGCGGTCATCGCGCCATTTTGCAGGCGGTGGAAAACGCCGAAGACAGCCTGACGCTCGGCGTCGACGATCTGAAAGCCCTCAACTTCAATGCAAACGACGTGCTGGTCGGCATCGCCGCCAGCGGGCGCACGCCCTATGTCATTGCCGCGATGAATTACGCCAAAAGCCTGCACGCCACCACCGTGGCGCTGACCTGCAACGAAGGCAGCGAAATGACGCGCATCGCCGATATCGCCATTGTGCCAGTGGTCGGCGCGGAAGTGGTGACCGGCTCGTCACGTATGAAAGCAGGCACCGCGCAAAAACTGGTGCTGAACATGCTGACCACCGGGGCGATGATCCGCAGCGGCAAAGTTTACGGCAACCTGATGGTCGATGTGGAAGCCACCAACCTCAAGCTGGTGCAGCGGCAAATCAACATTGTGATGGAAGCCACTGGCTGCGATAGCGCCACCGCGTCACAGGCGCTGCAAGCCTGCGAAGGCCATTGTAAAACCGCCATTGTCATGGTGCTCGGCCAGCTCAGCGCCGAACAGGCCGCTCATCTTCTGCAAGATAACGGCGGGTTTATCCGCCAGGCGCTGGTCAATGCGGGAGTGAAGTGATGGCCAAAATCACCGAGCAACTTATCGCCACGCTGCTGCAAAAGGTGGGCGGCGAGGAGAACATTAAAAGCTGCGGCAACTGCATGACGCGTTTGCGGCTCACATTGCATAACGATTCGCTGGTCGACAGCGCCGGCATCAAAGCGTTGCCCGGCGTGTTGGGCGTTGTTAATAGCGACGATCAGTTGCAAATCATTGTTGGCCCAGGTAAAGCGCAAACGGCGGTGGAAATGATGAACGCGCGGATCGGAAACCGCAGCACGCCGACAGAAGGGGCTTCGCTGAAAAGTATCGCCAGCGAGACCAAACAGCAGATGAAGGCGAAACAGACCAGCGGCCTGCATCAGTTTCTGGCGAAATTCGCCACCATCTTTACGCCACTGATTCCGGGTTTTATCGCCGCCGGGATGCTGCTGGGCTTTGCGACCTTGCTGGAGCAAAGCCTGCTCACCAACGCCGCAGAAAAGAACGCCACCCTCGCGTATATCGTCGGTTACATGAAAGTGTTCGGCAAAGGGTTGTTCACTTTCCTGCCGATTTTGATTGGCTATAACGCGCAAAAAGCCTTTGGCGGCAGCGGTGTCAATGGCGCGATTATCGCCGCGCTGTTTGTGCTCGGTTACGACCCAAAAGCGACCGTCGGTTATTTCGCCGGTATCGATAACTTCTTCGGCATGGGCATTGATCCGCGCGGCAATATTATTGGCGTGCTGATCGCCACGATCGTGGGCGCGGGGATCGAGCGGCAGATCCGCAAAGTGGTGCCGGATAATCTCGATATGATCCTCACCTCATTGCTCACTTTGCTGGTTACCGGCGCGCTGGCTTTTACGGTGATCATGCCGATTGGCGGCGAGCTGTTTAAAGGCATGTCGTGGTTGTTCCTGCACCTTAACGGCAACCCGTTTGGCTGCGCAGTGCTGGCGGGTCTGTTCCTGATTGCCGTGGTGTTTGGCGTGCATCAGGGCTTTATTCCGGTCTATTTCGCGCTGATGGACGCACAAGGTTTTAACTCACTGTTTCCGATTCTGGCGATGGCGGGCGGTGGCCAGGTTGGGGCGGCGTTGGCGCTCTATTTCCGCGCGAAGCAAGATTCGTTGATTCGTAACCAGATTCGCGGCGCGATAATTCCCGGTCTGCTCGGCGTTGGCGAACCGCTGATTTACGCCGTCACGCTGCCGCGCGTGAAACCGTTCGTCACCGCCTGTATTGGCGGTGCCTGCGGCGGTTTCTTTATTGGCACGATCGCGTGGTTCGGTTTACCGGTGGGGTTAAATACGGTTTTCGGCCCGTCTGGCCTGGTCGCGCTGCCGCTGATGACCTCCGCCCAAGGGATTTATGCCGGGATGGCGGTGTATGCGGCGGGCGTGGTGGTCGCGTATCTTTGCGGCTTTATCGCCACCTGGTTCTTCGGCCACAAAGACGTGGATCTCAGTTAGCAACATCACCCGGCGCACAGGCCGGGTGATTTTTGGCGATCAGAAGGAATACGAGAGGCTGCCGACGATGCTGCGCTCCGCGCCAAAGTAGCAGTAAGAGAGCGAGTTACAGGCAGCGACATAACGTTTGTCGGTCAGGTTGTTGACGTTGACCTGCGCACTCAACCCTTTCAGCCCGACGTTGGTTAAGTCGTAACCCAGCGCCAGATCCACCAGCGTGTAAGACGGCAAGGTGTGCGTGTTCTGGCGATCGGAAGTGATGCCATTGACGTAACGCACGCCGGAACCGACGGTCAGCCCATTCAACGCACCGGCTTTCACGTCATAGCTCAGCCAGGCGCTGGCCTGGTTACGCGGCGCATAAACGGCGCGATTGCCCTGCTCTTCCGCGCTGCTTTTCTTGTAGCGAATGTCGTTGTAGGTATACGCGGCCTGCAAACGCAGGTTGTCGGTCAACTGCCCCACCGCTTCCAGTTCAATCCCTTCCGATTCGATTTCACCGATAGAGCGATACGGATCGGTCGGCTCCACTTTGGTGGCGATATTTTCCTGATTGATGCGGTACACCGACGCGCTGTACATCGTCTGCGAACCTTCCGGCTGGAATTTCAGCCCCGCTTCCCACTGTTTACCTTTCATCGGCTTGAGGATCTTGCCGTATTCATCGGTAAAGCTGGTTGGCGTAAAAGCGGTCGAATAACTGACGTACGGGGCAAAACCGCTATCGAACAGATACATCAGCGCCGCACGGCTGCTGAAATGGTTTTGATCCAGCGTATCGCTGGTGTCGTTGATCTTGTTCACGTTGGTGATTTTCACCTGATCGTGACGCCCGCCAAGCGTCAGGCGCCAGCGATCCAACGACATCTGATCCTGCACGTAAATCCCGGTCTGCTCCAGCTTGTGTTTTTCGCGGCTGTAGACGGAAATTGACAGCGGATCGGCACCGTAAACCGGGTTAAAGGCATCGATCGCCGGGAAGCTGCCGTAAGACGCGGTCACGTTATTGCTGCGGCGCTGGTAATCAACACCCACCAGCAGGCGATGGTTGATAATGCCGGTATCAACGCTGCCATCAAGTTGGTTATCCAGCGTAATGGCGGAAAGGGATTCGGCGGAGCCAGAGTAACCGCGGTTCAATTCGGTATCGTTTAGCCAGCCCGCGGCATAAACCTGATTCAAATCCACTTTGCTGCGCAGGTAGCGCAGTTTCTGGCGCACGGACCAGCCGCTGTCAAAGGCGTGTTCGAAATTGTAACCCACCATATTTTCGCGGCGATCGTATTTGTCGTACTTGTCTTCGCCTTCGAAGAAGGTGTTGGCGATTTTCCCACCGGCGTGCGGTATTACGGTGCCTTCATACGGCAGGCCAGAGTGGCTGCCGCCTTCCGGATCGCGGTGCAGATAGGCCATCAATTCCAGGCGCGTCTGATCGGTAATACGCCAGGTCAAGCTTGGCGCGATGGCGTAACGCTGCTCTTTCAGATGATCAAACTGGGAATCCGCATAGCGGGTCATGCCGGTTAAACGCACCGCCACGCGGTCGTTATCATCCACCGGGCCGGTAACATCAAACGCCGCGCCACGCTGGTTGTTGTTCCCGGCGAACAACTTCACTTCACCGCCCGGATCAAACGACGGTTTGCGGGAGTTGAGCGCCACAATGCCGCCCGGCGAAGAGCGGCCATACAGCACTGACGCCGGGCCACGCACCACTTCTACGCTGTCTAAAAACCACGGATCGATCACCAGCGAACTATGCGAGTTGCTGTCGCCCATCATTTTCAGGCCGTCGAGATAGATGTTATCGAGGCTGCCGTCAGAAAAGCCGCGCATCACGATGTAATCAAAACGGTTCGACGCGCCAATCTGGTTGCTGTAAACGCCCGGTGTGTAACTCACCGCCTGGCGCACGCTGGTGGCGCCCTGCTCCTCATACTGCTTACGCGTGACAATCGATACCGCCTGCGGCGTTTCAATGTCCGGCGTTTCCAGCTTGGTCGCGCCACTTTGCATTTGCGAGGTGACCACCACGGTATCGTTCGTCGTTGAGGTTTCCTGAGCCAGAACCGATACGCTTATCCCACCGGTTACGCAGCCAATCATTAGCGCCAATCGCGTTTTTGCGAACATGAAAATCTCCAGAAGCGGTTATTATTGTAAATAAGAATTATTACCCTTTTGGATTCACCCATAGCTATGCGCAATGACGATTTGCATATGCGCGGTGACAAAACACCACACCAATAAGGAACTTTGGTCTATAGGGGAGAATTCAGGACGCGCGCACTTCGCTGGGGGCTACGCCGTAGCGGCGGCGAAAGGCAGTGGAAAAGTTGGTGGCATGCTGGTAGCCCGACATCCAGGCGGCCTGCTGAACGCTATAACCCTGCGCCAGGTAACGCCGCGCCAGTTCAAGGCGGCAATCGCGCAGGTAATCAAAAACCGAGTGGCCGTAAGCCTGGCGAAACTTCACGCGCAGGCTGCTGGAGCTCATCGCCGCCAGTTGCGCCAGTGCCGTCAGGGTGTACTCTTTTTCCGGCTGCTGCGCCAGCAAGCGGCGCACCGACTCCAGCCGATGTCGCTCGCCGCCTGGCGCGTGATGGCGCTTTTCACAGCCGTGCATACGCTGCGACAAAGCATGCCCCAGCAGTTGCAGCATCACGCCTTCGAGGATCAATTCGCGCGACAACGCCGGTAGCGAAGTCTGCTGCGTGTGTTGCAGGCCGGAAAGCAGAAAACCCGGCACCTGCCATAAAAAAGTGGGCGCGCCGTGGGCTTCCCACTGTTGCAACAGCGCGGTGAGCAGCGGCGATGGCCAGCACGTTTGCGGGTTAACGCCAAGGGATAAGGTGCGTAATTGATAATCCGCCAGATGGCTGGCGTTCATCACTTGCTGCTCGCTGAGGCGCGACGTAAAAGCCATACCGGAGCGCACAACAAACTCTTCGCCGTTCAAACGCAGCATCACGCTGCCTTCCAGCACCACCAGCATATAGAGCGGGCAACTTTGCAGCGACGTCGTTTCATAGGGTTGCAGAACGCGAACATCGGAGCTGGTCAGGCTAAGGCCGGAGGAGAGCGTCATCTCCTGCACATCACCCTGAATGACAATGTTTTTCTCTTTACCGAGCGTGCGACAGGACGCCAGCGCCGGAAAGCGATAATCAATACCGTAGCGCTCGCCAAAGCCGATAAAATCTTCAACCGAAAAGTGTCTGTTTTGCATAGTCGGCAGCCATTCGTTATCTGTCGAACCCAAGCCCAGAGCCGGGCGAAACGGCTTACACCTTATCATTCGCGCCTGGCGGCTTCAATATTATTGAGAATTATTCTCACATGCGATTTTCACCACATCCGCCCGGTTTTATCTTTTTTCACTCCCTCACATTGCCTTCAAATTAATCTCTCATTCCCCCGATATTATTTTCTCGGGTTTTTTCTCCACGCTTTTTCATTATTTCTCCACACTATGAATTTTTGTAAAACATAAAGATTTACCAGGAAAATGTTTACCCAACTCACATAATTTCGATTAATCTATTCACACATGAGAACGATCATTCTCACTACTTATTCAACCGAGGGTTCACCATGCCGCCAAAAATCTCGCAGGAACAGCGCCACCAGCAGCGCAAAGACGAGATTATTGCGGCGGCGCGGCGGCGCTTTCGCATCAGCGGTTTTCACGCGGCGAGCATGTCGCAAATCGCCCTCGAAGCCCAACTCAGCGTTGGACAGATCTATCGCTATTTCACCAGCAAAGACGCGATCATCGAAGAGATGATCCGCCGCATCATTGATTACCGCATCGCCGAAATGGAAGACAAAACCGAGACCAAACACCTGCCGGAAGTGCTGGCCTGGCGGCAAACGCTCAGCCCGGACGACGATGCGTTAATGCTGGAAATGGCCGCCGAAGCTACGCGTAATCCGCAAGTGGAAGCGATGATGATCGACGCCGATGCGCGCATTTTTGAAAAAGCCTGCACCCATATCCAAAGCAGGTATCCGCACTTAACGGCCGAGCGCGTTCGCTGCACCGTGGAGTTTTTGGCAACGCTGATGGAAGGCACGACATTTCGCTACCTCACGCCGCAAAAATGCGACCCGGCACAATTACAACTGCTGTATCAGGAAATCACCACGATGTTATTCGCCGGGAAATAAGTTCCCGCTCAATAAAGAAATCCGGCTTTATTTTGCTCCCGCATAAATAAAGTACTTACTCGCCTGCGCCGAATTCCTGTTTATCAAAACGGGCAGGCTTCGCTAATGCCAGGAATTTGAAAATGAAGTTAATAAAAACAACGTTGGTGGCTGCCATCGCCCTTGTCGGATGCGACAACGCCACCGCGCCTGCACCCCAAATGCCCCAGGAAGTTGGCGTCGTGACGTTGAAAAGCCAGCCGCTGGAAATCAACAGCCAGTTGACCGGCCGCACAACCGCGTCGCTGGTGGCCGAAGTTCGCCCGCAAGTGGGCGGCATCATTCAAAAACGCCTGTTTACGGAAGGCGATACGGTAAAGGCCGGGCAGGCGCTTTACCAGATCGATCCTTCCAGTTACCGCGCCGCGTTTGATGAAGCCGATGCCGCGCTGAAACAAGCGCAGGCGCTGGTCATTTCCGACTGCAAAAAAGCCATGCGCTATGCGCAACTGGTGAAAGAAGACGGCGTATCGCGCCAGGATGCGGAAGATGCGCAATCCACCTGCGCGCAGGACAAAGCCAGCGTGGCTTCGAAAAAAGCGGCGCTGGAAAGCGCACGCATCAATTTGAACTGGACCACCGTCACCGCGCCGATTGCCGGTCGTATTGGTATTTCCTCCGTCACACCTGGCGCGCTGGTCACGGCGCAACAAGACACGGCACTCGCCACCATTCGCGGGCTGGACAGCATGTATGTCGATCTCACGCGTTCGAGCGTCGATCTGCTGCGCCTGCGTAAACAAGCGCTCGCCAGCAACAGCAATACACTCGGCGTGACCTTAACGCTGGAAGACGGCAGCACCTACAGCGAAAAAGGCCGCCTGGCGCTGACCGAAGTTTCGGTGGATGAATCCACCGGTTCGGTGACGCTGCGCGCGGTGTTCCCGAACCCGCAACAGCAGTTGCTGCCGGGCATGTTTGTGCGTGCTCGCCTTGACGAAGGGGTGATGTCCAATGCCATTCTCGCGCCGCAGCAGGGCATTACGCGCGATGCAAAAGGCGATGCCATTGCGCTTGTCGTCAATGCGCAGAACAAAGTGGAACAACGCGCGGTTGAAACCAGCGATACCTATGGCGACAAATGGCTGGTGGTGAAAGGCCTCGCCGACGGCGACAAGCTGATCGTGGAAGGCACCGACAAAGTGAGCGCAGGCGCGACAGTAAAAGCCGTTGAGGTTGAAGACGCGAACGGAGGAAAAGCCTGATGTTCTCCAGCTTCTTTGTACGCCGCCCGGTTTTCGCCTGGGTGATCGCGATCCTTATCATGATGGCCGGGATATTGGCGATCCGCACGCTGCCGGTCGCGCAGTACCCGGATGTCGCGCCACCCGCGGTTAAAATCACCGCCACTTATACCGGCGCATCCGCGCAGACGCTGGAAAACAGCGTGACTCAGGTGATTGAACAGCAGCTTACCGGGCTGGATAACCTGCTCTATTTCACCTCGACCAGCAGTTCCGACGGCCAGGCGACGATCACCGTCACCTTCGAGCAAGGCACCGACCCGGACACCGCGCAGGTGCAAGTGCAGAACAAAGTCCAGCAGGCCGAATCGCGCTTGCCGACGGAAGTGACCCAATCCGGCGTCACGGTGGTGAAGTCGCAAAGCAACTTCCTGCTGATTATGGGGCTGTACGATAAAACCGACCGCGCCAGCAGCTCTGATATCGCCGACTGGCTGGTGAGCAACATGCAGGATCCGCTGGCGCGCGTGAACGGCGTCGGTAGCCTGCAAGTGTTCGGCGGCGAATACGCAATGCGTATCTGGCTGGACGCCGACAAACTCAAATCTTTCTCGCTGATGCCGTCCGATGTGGAATCGGCCATTGAAGCGCAGAACGTGCAGGTTTCCGCCGGTAAAATCGGCGCGCAACCCTCGCCCAACACGCAACAGTTAACCGCCACCGTGCGGGCGCAGTCGCGCCTGCAAACCGTCGCGCAATTTCGCGACATCATCGTAAAAAGCCAAAGTGACGGTTCGGTGGTGCGCATCAAAGATGTGGCGCGCGTGGAGATGGGCAGCGAAGACTACAGCGCGCAGGCGAAACTGAACGGCCACCCGGCAGCCGGTCTGGCGGTGATGCTGGCGCCCGGCGCTAACGCTCTGGATACCGCGACCCTGGTCAAAGATAAAATCAACGAATACCGCCACAGCATGCCGCAGGGCTACGATGTGGCGTACCCGAAAGACAGCACCGACTTTATTAAGATCTCCATTGAAGACGTGGTGAAGACGCTGATCGAAGCCATCATTCTGGTGGTCTGCGTGATGTACCTGTTCTTGCAGAATATCCGCGCGACGCTGATCCCAGCGCTGGCGGTACCGGTGGTATTGCTCGGGACGTTTGGCGTACTGGCGCTGTTTGGCTACTCCATCAACACTCTGACACTGTTTGCGATGGTGCTGGCGATCGGGCTATTGGTGGATGACGCGATCGTGGTGGTGGAAAACGTCGAGCGAATTATGCGCGACGAAGGCCTGCCCGCCCGCGAAGCGACGGAAAAATCGATGGGCGAAATCTCCGGCGCGCTGGTGGCGATTGCGCTGGTGTTGTCCGCCGTGTTCCTGCCGATGGCCTTCTTTGGCGGCTCAACCGGGGTGATTTACCGCCAGTTCTCGGTCACCATTATCTCGGCAATGGTGCTGTCGGTCGTTGTTGCGCTGACGCTGACACCCGCGCTGTGCGGCACGGTGCTTCGCCATAGTGCGCCGCATAAAAAAGGCTTCTTCGGCGCGTTTAACCGCTTTTACAACAACACCGAGCACAAATATCAGCGCGGCGTGCTGCGCGTGTTGCGCCGCGCCGTAACGGTGCTGGGCACGTATGTGGTGTTGTGTGGCGCAATGGCGCTGGTGATGTGGCGTTTGCCTGGCAGCTTCCTGCCGACGGAAGACCAGGGATCGATCATGGTGCAGTTCACCCTGCCCGCGGGCGCGACAGCAACGCGAACGGATGCTGTCGCCAAAAAGGTCACCGACTGGTTTCTGAATAACGAAAAAGCCAACACCGACGCCATCTTTACTGTCACCGGTTTTAGCTTTAGCGGCAGCGGGCAGAACGCCGGGATGGCCTTCGTCTCGTTGAAAAACTGGTCCGAGCGTAGCGGTGCGGAAAATACCGCCCAGGCGATCGCCCTGCGTGCCAGCCAGCAGTTGGGCAGCATTCGCGACGCCAGCATCTTCGCCATGACGCCGCCGTCGGTGGACGGGCTGGGTCAGAGCAACGGCTTTACCTTTGAACTGCTCGCCAGCGGTGGCACCGATCGCGATCAACTGCTGAAAATGCGTAACCAACTGCTGGGCAACGCGAACCAGAGTTCAGCTTTGCAGGCCGTGCGCGCCAACGATCTGCCGCAAATGCCGCAGCTACAGGTGGATATCGACAGCAACAAAGCCGTCGCGCTGGGGCTTTCTCTCAGCGATGTGAGCGATACGCTCTCCAGTGCCTGGGGCGGCACCTATGTGAATGACTTCACCGATCGCGGCCGCGTCAAAAAAGTCTATATCCAGGGTGACAGCGACTTCCGTTCGTCGCCATCAGATTTGAAAAAATGGTATGTGCGCGGCAGCGACGACAGCATGACGCCGTTCTCCGCTTTTGCGACCACCCGCTGGGAGTACGGCCCGGAAAGCCTGGTGCGCTACAACGGCTCGGCGGCGTATGAAATTCAGGGCGAAAACGCCAGCGGTTTCAGTTCCGGCGCGGCAATGACGGAAATGGAAAACCTTGCTGACAAGCTGCCCGCCGGCACCACCTGGGCGTGGAGCGGCCTGTCGTTGCAGGAAAAACTCGCCAGCGGCCAGGCGATGAGCCTTTATGCCATCTCCATCATGGTGGTGTTCCTGTGCCTTGCCGCGCTGTATGAAAGCTGGTCGGTGCCGATTTCAGTGATTTTAGTCATCCCGCTCGGCCTGCTCGGTGCGGCGCTGGCCGCGTGGATGCGCGGGCTGAGTAATGACGTCTACTTCCAGGTAGCGCTGCTGACCACCATCGGCCTGTCGTCGAAAAACGCCATTTTGATTGTTGAATTCGCCGAAGCGGCGGTGCAGGAAGGCAGCTCGTTGTCCCGCGCCGCACTGCGCGCCGCGCGAACCCGTTTACGCCCGATCATGATGACCTCGCTGGCGTTTATCGCCGGTGTCGCGCCGCTGGCGGTCGCCACCGGGGCCGGCGCCAACAGCCGCATCGCCATTGGTACGGGGATTATTGGCGGTACCCTGACGGCAACGTTACTGGCGATTTTCTTTGTTCCCCTTTTCTTTGTGCTGGTGAAAAAACTGTTCGCCGGTAAACGCGCACGCCAGGAGTAATTATGTTGCGTATCAGTGTTCTTTTTCTTGCCCTGCTGAGCGCCGGTTGTGTCTCTCTTGACCCAACCTATCAGCGCCCGCAAGCGCCGGTTCCGGCGACATTGCCGGGTACCAGCGGCCAGGCGCAAGCCGTTGCCGCAGACTGGCAGCAAATCATCAATGATGGCCGCCTGAAACAGGTGGTCAGTAACGCGCTGACGCAAAACCGCGATGTGCAAAAAGCGATTGCCGACATCGACGCAGCCCGTGCGCTGTACGCCGAAGAGCGTTCCGCGCTGTTCCCCACGGTCAATGCTGAACTGAGCAATACCCGTAGCCGCACGGTGGCGAGCGGTGTGACCAACAGCGCCGAAGCCGATGGCGCCGTGTCCAGCTTCGAACTGGATCTGTTTGGCCGTAATCAGAGCCTGACCCGCGCCGAGCGGGAAACCTGGCTTGCCAGTGAATACACCGCGCAAAACACCCGCTTGAGCCTGGTGGCGGAAATCACCACCGCCTGGATAACGCTGGCGGCGGATAACAGCAACCTGGCGCTGGCGAAACAGACGATGGAGAGCGCGCAAAACTCGCTGAAGATCGCCAAACGTAAACAGGAAATTGGCGTTGCGGCAGCCGGCGATACCGCCGAAGCGATGGCGGTGTTCCAGCAGGCGCGTGCCAGCGTCGCCAGCTACCAAACGCAAGTGGTACAGGATAAAAACGCCCTTAACTTGCTGGCGGGCGACACGGTGCCGGACTCTTTGCTGCCGGGCACGCTGGAGAACCTGGCCGATAACAGCATCACGCTGACACCTGCTGGCGTCTCTTCGTCTGTGCTGCTGCGCCGCCCGGATATTCAGGAAGCGGAGCATAACCTGAAAAGCGCGAACGCCAATATCGGCGCGGCGCGGGCGAATTTCTTCCCGACCATTTCGCTGACCGCCAGCGCCGGGGTCGGCAGCAGTTCGCTCTCGTCGCTGTTCAGCCACGGCATGAAAGTGTGGTCGTTTGCGCCGTCAATCTCGCTGCCGCTGTTTACCGGCGGCGAAAATATGGCGCAGTTGCGCTACGCCGAAGCGGAGAAAAAAGGGCTGATCGCCACTTACGAGAAGACAATTCAGAGCGCGTTTAAAGATGTTGCCGACGCCCTGGCGCGCCGCGAAACGCTGACAGAACAGCTTGATGCCCAGCGCGAATACGCTGCAGCCGAGCAGAAATCGCTGGATATCGCCCAGCGTCAGTACAACGCGGGCACAGGCGATTATCTTTCCGTACTGACCGCGCAGCGCTCGCTGTGGTCGGCGCAAGAGTCGCTGATTTCCCTGCAACAAACCGACCTGGAAAACCGCATCACGCTCTGGCAATCGCTGGGCGGCGGCGTGCGTTAATCCCTTCGCGCCGGGGCTACCCGGCGCATCATGCGTGATATGTCACACCGCTTCGGCACCGCCTGGTATGTGGGTTTTAATGTTTGCGAGTGTGCTCGAAAATAAAAATGTTCAGGTTGACCGGCTGGCAGCAAATGCGTACCGTTGACTGATTGGCAACGGACGCACAAGGCAAACAGGAATGCATTTGATATCAATGAAGACGATTCAGGAGGCGATAGTTCGCTTTCCTCAGCACAGAATAGCGCTGCTCACACTGGCTAAAACTATCGAAAAAGCGCACTGCCCAACGCCGGATGATCTTAAAAAACTGTATCCCACGCTGGATAACTTTAAATATTTGAGCAAGCATTACGTTATTGATATTTCGAATAATGATTTAAGAGTTGTGGCTCTCATTTTTTTCGAAAGCCAAAAATTCTATGTTCGCCATGTATTTACGCATAAGGAATATGACCGTTTTACTGAACAACATCGCACGAAGGGGAAGAAAAAATGATCGTCGCCGATGCACTTAAAGCAACCCATGCTCTGATTGCCGCCGTTCCCCTACTGGGGGAACACCCCAGCGAGAAAGATTACCTGGATGCATTAGAACTTGTTGAACAACTTCTCATCGACAATCCCACCAGCCCATTGCTCGATATCGTCTGTGCAAAGATAAGCGCATACGAAAATAATCAGCCTGAGATTGTCGCCCTTCGTGAGGACATGGCATCAATCCCGACAGGGCTTGCAGTATTGAGAACGCTGATGGATCAACACAAACTAACCACATCTGATTTCAAAGATGAAATTGGGAGTAAATCAATGGTATCCAGAGTCCTCAATGGTGAACGCCAGCTTAATATCAACCACATTAAGAAATTATCAGCGCGCTTTGGCTTATCACCGCTGATGTTTATTTCCTGACTTAGCCCTTCTTACCGCCCGGTTTTAACCCACGGTGAAACTCATTTATGCGTTTCACCGTTTTTATTGCCCGCTGCGATGTCGCAGAAGCCACCGACAAAATGATCATCTCCAGGCACAGCAGTACAGTGCCGTGCAGCGGGATTTTGCCTTTTTCGCCGCCGCGCGGAACGTGAATCACCACATCCGCTTGCTGGCTGAAGCGTGAATCCACAGCATTGGTCATCAGGATCACCGGAATGCCCAAGCGCCGCGCTTCTTTAAGCGTGGTCAGCCCTTCCCGGTGCGCCGATTTTTGCGCCATCATGATCAACACATCGCCGCGCTGGAGTGTGATTAACTGCTCCGACAGCGCAATGCCCGTGCGATTAAGCGGCGAAGCGGGCAGGCCGATACGGCTAAACAGCCGCGCGCTGTACTCGGCCAAAATCCCCGAAGCGCCAATACCAAAAATCGCCACCTGCCGGGCTTCAACCAGTAACGCCACCGCCTGCGCGATGGCATAACGGTTGTCCGGCGCAGAAAGCACTTCACAGGTATGCTGATGCCCTTCCAGCACAAAATCGATCCCCGAATTAACGTCGCAAGAGAGCGCATTCACCGTGGTGCTCATCTTTTCCGCCGACGAAATGGACGGGCCAAACCAGTGTTCCAGCGTCTGCTTCAAATCCCTTAACCCGGCAAACCCCAACGCCTGAATGGCGCGCACCACGGTGGCATCAGAGGTCTGCGTCGCGGCGGCGATTTCAATCGCCGTATGCTCCAGCACCACGTCACGGTGCTCGTTGATATAGCGCGCCACCGCCTGCAAACGCGGCGACAGCGTGTGCGCCCGCGCCCGGAAACGCTCACCGTAGACATCCACGCGGTTCTTCGCTTTTTTGGTGTTGAGCATACGCTTTCTCCCTATTTTGCCGCCGGTAGCGGTCGCCCGGCGATTTGCGATTGCACCTGCGCCACCATCAGGCTGAGCGAAGCGAAGGAGTTAGAAATGGCCTCTTCGCGTGAAATCAGCACGTAATGCCCGCTGCGACAGGCAGTGAGGAAATCGCACCAACCGGGCATCACCGCGTCCATGGCGGCGATTTCATCCTGCGGTTTGCCGCCGGTATCGCCGCGCCAGGTGGCAAACACGAAATCCGCATCCAGTTCGGGCAAGCGTTCGGCGCTGACATCAATGCGCCCGCCATCCGGGATGCTATCGATCAGTTTTGGAAAACGAAAACCGGCATCGCGCAATACGCGCCCCAGTGAGTGGTAACTGTGTAAGGCGTTGATTTTGCCGTTATTGGCCTGAATGACCGACACCGTAATCTTGCGGGTATCGAGGGTGTTTTTCAGCGCGGCAATCTGCTCATGGTAGCGACGTTCAAGGATCGCCAGCCGCGCCTGCGTGCCGGTCAGTTGCGCCAACTTGCGGTAGATTTCAGGCGCGCCGCCTTGCAGATGATCGATGCTGACCGTCGGCGCGATCTTTTCAAGCTGCTCCACCGGTGTGTTACGGCTTGGCTCGGTAATGATCAGGTCCGGTTTTGCGGCCGCGATCGCTTCAATATCAATATCCGCCGAGCCGATAAACCTGATGTCGGAATTATCAAAATCCACGCCGGTCAGCATCCCGCTGGATCGCAGCACATGGCTGCCGTCCGGTCGCGTGCGCCCGTGGCTGGCAACGGGCGGGATACCCAGCTCGATCAGCGGAATGGTGATATCCAGGTCGTGCAGCGAAACGATGCGTTTCGGGTGCAGCGGCACGGTCACCACGCGCCCTAAATCGTCGGTGAATGAGTGCGTTGGCTCGGCGGCACTGGCGGTCAACCCCACCAGCAACAGCAGCGAAAAAAGTAAGCGCATACAGATCCTTAAGCGTTATAAACGATCGCGCCGCTGCCACAGCAGCAGCAGGAAAAACGGCCCGCCGACCAGGGAAATCACGATCCCGGCGGGAATTTGCAGCGGCGCAAAGGCAAGGCGCCCGAGCGAATCCGCCAGCAGCACCAGCAATCCACCAAGCAGCGCGCTGCCCCACAGCAGTGCCCGCTGGCCGCCACGCAGCAGAAAACGCGCCATATGCGGAGCAATCAACCCGACAAAACCGAGGCTGCCGACGCAGGAAACACTGGCGGCGGTCAGCAATACCGGGGCGAAAAAGCGCAGCAGTTCAAGCCGCGCCAGACGCACGCCCAGCCCGGTCGCCGCCGGGTTGCCGAGCAGCGCAACATCGGCGGCGCGGGCGGTGAGCAGTAAAATGAGCGTTGCCGGCACCGCCCAGCACAGCGCCACCAGCAACAGCGGCCAGGTGGCGGCGTGCAGGCTGCCTGCCAGCCACATCATCGCGGTTTGCACATCGCGCACATCGGCGGTGGTCATAAACACGCCGATCCCGGCGGCAAAAGTCCAGGAAACGCCAATGCCAAGCAGCACAAAACGCGGACGCGACACATCCCGCGCCAGCGCCATCACCAGCACGGCGGCGAGCAAACCGCCCGCCATGCCCGCGAGTGGTCGCCAGACTAAGCCCACCGCCGGAAAGCTGAGCACCAGCGTTAATACCACCACGCTTGCCCCCTCTTTCACGCCGATCAACCCCGGATCGGCCAGTCCGTTGCGGGTGATCGACTGCATCGCCGCACCCGCCATACCGAGCATCGCGCCGCACAACAGCGCCATTAATACGCGTGGCAGGCGAATATCCCACACCACATAGTGCTGTTCCGGGTTAAGCGCTGAGGGGAAAAAGAGCGCCCGGCCGATGGCAGACGCCGGAACCGCCAGCGACCCTTGAGTCACGCCGTAAAGCAGCAACGCCAGAGCCAGCAGCGTAAGACCCGTTATCCAATACAATGCCTGCGGGCGCAGCAGCCGGGAAAAGCCGCCAACCCGCCATCTGCGTAGCCCGGCGCGGTGCAGGAGCGTGTTCATTTGAAAAACCTCGCGGCCAGCAGGATAAACAGCGGCGCGCCCGCCAACGCCGTCATCACACCGGTCGCCAATTCCTGCGGCGAAAGCAGCGTGCGGGCGGTGATATCCGCCACCAGCAGCAACAGCGCGCCGCCCAGCGCTGAAAGCGGCACCACAACGCGTAAATCTTCTCCCGCGAGGCGGCGCACCATGTGCGGCACCACGAGGCCAATAAAACCAATCGGCCCAGCGACCGAGACCGCCGCGCCACACAGCAGTGCGATGGCGAGCAGTGACAGCACACGCGTACGCGTGAGCGATACGCCAAGCCCTTTCGCCATATTGTCGCCCAATGCCAGCATATTCAGTGCCGGAGTGAGCCACAGCGCCAGCGCAAACCCGCCCACAGCGGCGATTGCCGCATGCTGGATTTGCCCCCAACTCAGCCCGGCGAGATCGCCTGCCAGCCAGGTGCGCATACTCAGCAGTGTTTGCTCATCAAGGATCAGGATCGCGGCGGTAATGGATGAGGCAAAGGTCGACAGCGCCACGCCGCACAGCGTGACTTTCATCGGCGTAAAACCAGAACGGCCAGCGGCGGATAGCAGCATCACCAGCGAAAAGAGCAGCGCCGCGCCGCCTGCGGCAATCAACGGACGGCTGAATGACGCATCACCTATACTGATGCCAAGCGCGGTTGTCGCCACTACCGCCAGCGCCGCTCCCGCGTTTAAGCCGAGAATATGCGGCTCACCCAATGGGTTGCGAATCACCGATTGCAGTAGCGCGCCAGCAACGCCGAGTGCCGCGCCGGTGAACAGTGCCGCCACCAGCCGCAACAAACGCAGGCTGATAATCACGCGGTGATCAAAATTGCGTGGGTCAAAATCCACCAGCGCCTGCACCACCGTGGGCGGCGCGATAACGCGTGCGCCAAACCCTAAATGCGCGATGGCCGCCGCCAGCACGCATAACAGCAGCCCGAAGAACGCGATGCTGGCGCGCCCGGTACAACGCGCGCTCATGCGTTGGAACCGTAAAGTTTGCGAAACGGCATAAAGAAGGGTTTGCCGGTCAATGGGTTAACTGACATCTGTACATCGACATCAAACACGTTTTTGATCAGTTCCGGCGTACAGTCGTCACCTTCGTGGATCACGCCCTGCAAACGCCCCTGTTTGAGGAACACCAGTGTGTCGCCGTAGTTCACGGCAAAGTTGAGATCGTGCAGCACCACAACCACGGTGCGGCCATGATCGCGCGTCAATGAATGCAGCAGTTCGAGGATCTCAACCTGGTAGCGCAGATCGAGGAATGTTGTCGGTTCATCCAGCAAGATCACCGGCGTTTGTTGCGCCAGCGCCATGGCAATCCAGCAGCGCTGACGCTGGCCGCCGGAAAGGCTGTCGACCGTTTGATGGGCAAATTCGGCGGTGCCGGTCAAATTCAGTGCTTCCAGCACCGCCAGTTCATCCTCTTCCGACCACTGGCGCATAAAGCTTTGCCACGGAAAACGCCCGCGCGACACCAGTTCAAACACTGTTAAACCTTCCGGCACAATCGGCGATTGCGGCAGAATGCCCAACTGGCGGGAAACGGTTTTGGTGGGTTGTTGATGAATGGCTTTGCCATCAAGCAGCACGCTGCCGCCGAGCGGTTTCAGCATGCGGGCGATGGTGCTAAGCAGTGTGGATTTGCCGGAACCGTTCGCGCCGACCAGAACGGTCATTTTGCCCGATGGGATCGTCAGGCTGATGTCATCAACAATAATCTGTTTGTGATAGCCCGCCGACAGGCTGTCGAGAACAATGCCGTGTCCTTCAGTTTGTTGTTCCACTCGCTGTGGCATGTTGGCTCCTGCGCCGCAACATCGTGGACTCACCCACGTACGTTAATCTTTTCAAATAAAAATAAATATCATTCTCTTTTGAGATTTTGCAATTTGCCGCTGTAGTAGTCAAGCATCGTCGAGCGTGAATCCAACAACCCTTTTCCTGGTGTGACTACAGGCAAAAACCCTTTTCTTATTACCAATTAATTTATTTATTTTTAATAAGTTAAATAATCATTAATGGTAAAAACAGGAGGTTTTTCATCGCCCAGATTCGCTGTAGCAAATTTCTCAGTTTTTGCATTTACTACTACAAACGCTCGTGATTGAATGATTCTCAATTACATATCCGATGCCAATATGTGCGGCTAACGGATAGATTCACGCAATCGAGCAATAAATATAAAAATGTTCACGCCTGCCTTTTTACGCAGGATCTCTTCGGGAAAGTAGATTAAATGGCTGAGTTAACTCGTTGTATTTCCGGGCTGAAAGGTCGCGCGTTGTTTTCCGCGCTCTTTTTAGGTTCGGTTTTCTCTCCGTTCACGCACGCGGCCGACAAGCCGGATCAAACGAAAGACGGCGATACCTTAACGGTGTTGGCAGATGCGTCATCTGCCGATAAACAGGCGACGTCCGGCTACCAGCCGATCAGTTCGTCCACCGCCACGCTAACGTCGATGCCGCTGCTGGATATTCCGCAAGTGGTCAACACCGTGAGCGATGAAGTGCTGAAAGATCAGCACGCCACCACGCTCGACGAAGCGCTGTATAACGTCAGTAATGTGGTGCAAACCAACACGCTCGGCGGCACGCAGGACGCGTTTGTGCGACGGGGATTTGGCGCAAACCGTGACGGTTCGATCATGACCAACGGCCTGCGCACCGTGGTGCCGCGCAGTTTTAATGCCGACGCCTCTCGCGTGGAAGTGCTAAAAGGCCCGGCTTCGACGCTGTATGGCATTCTCGATCCCGGCGGGCTTATCAATGTTGTCACTAAGCGCCCGGAAACAAAATTCGGCGGTTCCATTTCCGCAACCTCTTCCAGCTTTGGCGGCGGCACCGGGCAGTTTGACGTTACCGGCCCGATTGAAGGCACACGGCTGGCGTATCGCCTGATCGGCGAGTATCAACACGAGGATTACTGGCGCAATTTCGGCAAAGAGAAAAGCACCTTTATTGCGCCGTCGCTGACCTGGTTTGGTGATAACGCCACGGTGAATGTGCTCTATTCGCACCGCGATTATCAGACGCCTTTCGATCGCGGCACGATCTTCGATCTCACCACCAAACAGCCGGTGAATGTGGATCGTAAAACCCGTTTCGATGAGCCGTTTAACATTACCGATGGCGAATCCGACATTGCACAGTTGAACGCGGAGTACCGCTTCAACAGCCAGTGGACCGGCAAACTGGAGTACGGTTTCAGCCAGGATAAATACAGCGACAACCAGTCTCGTGTGATGGCCTATGATGCGGCGACCGGCAATTTAACCCGCCGCGTCGATGCCACACAGGGTTCAACACAGCGTATGCATACCAGCCGGGCGGATTTGCAGGGCAATGTTGATATTGGCGGCTTTTATAATGAGATCCTCACCGGCGTTTCGTATGAATATTACGATCTGCTGCGCACCGATATGATCCGCTGTAAAAACACGCAGGATTTCAATATTTATAACCCGAGCTACGGCAGCGCCAGCAAATGCACCTCGGTTTCCGCGTCGGATAGCGACCAGACGATCCAACAAGAGAGTTATTCAGCGTATGCGCAGGACGCGTTATATCTGACCGACAAATGGATCGCCGTGGCCGGGATGCGTTATCAGTATTACACCCAGTACGCCGGCAAAGGGCGCCCGTTCAACGTCAACACCGACAGCAGCGATGAGAAGTGGACGCCGAAATTCGGCCTGGTCTACAAACTCACGCCGTCGATTTCGCTGTTTGGTAACGTGGCGAAAGCCTTTATGCCGCAGTCGTCGATTGCCAGCTACATTGGCGATTTACCGCCGGAAACCTCCACATCTTACGAAGTGGGCGCGAAGTTTGACCTGTTCGACGGCGTTACCGCCAATATCAGCATGTTTGATATCCACAAACGCAATGTGCTGTACAACGAAATTGTTGGCGACGACACGGTGGCGAAAACCGCTGGTCGCGTGCGTTCTCAAGGCGTGGAAATGGATCTGGCCGGTTCGCTGACGCCGAATATGAATGTGATCGCCAGCTACAGCTATACCGACGCGAAAGTGTTGGAAGATCCGGATTACGCAGGCAAACCGCTGCCGAACGTGCCGCGCCACACCGGTTCGCTGTTCCTGACTTATGACATCAACAATGCGTTTGCCGGGAATACGCTAACCCTCGGCGGCGGCGGCCACGGCGTAAGCCGTCGTTCCGCCACCAACGGCGCGGATTATTATCTGCCGGGCTACGTTGTTGCTGATGCGTTTGCCGCGTACAAAATGAAGCTGCAATACCCGGTCACTTTGCAGGTGAATGTGAAGAATATCTTCGATAAGACCTATTACACCTCGTCAATTGCCACTAACAACCTCGGCAACCAGATTGGCGATCCGCGCGAAGTGCAGTTCACGGTTAAGATGGATTTTTGATTTTTTGCCCGATGGCGCTTCGCTTATGGGGCCTCCCTTTCTCTCCAGCCGGGTCAGGCGAAGCCGCCACCCGGCAAATCCCCCATGAACACCTGTTCATTAAACAGTCACCTTCCCGCCATCCTTTTGCAGCATTTTTTTCACACAATCCCCGCTTTCGAAACCCGTACATTGTTTTCAGGCACTGATGAAAAAATACTGGCTTCCCTGGCTGATTCTGTCGCCTTCGCTGCTGTTTCTGGCGCTGTTTACCTACTTTCCACTGCTGCGTTCGGTGTATGACAGCCTGTTCGATACCCGCATGGCAAGCGGCGACGCGCCTTTTGTCGGGCTGGGAAACTTTGCCCGTTTGCTGGCGGATACGGTGTTCTGGCAGTCGCTGTTCAATAACCTGGTGTATATCCTGCTGACCGTCATTCCGGGCGTGACGCTGGCGTTGCTGCTGGCGGTCACGCTGTGGGAAAACCACCGCATTAACCGCTGGCTGCGCACCGCTTTTTTCTTCCCGATGATTATCCCGATGGTCAGCGCCGCTGCGCTGTGGCTGTTCATTTTTATGCCCGGCCTCGGCATGCTCGACCATTACCTGGCGCAACTTTTCGGCCCGATGAATAACAACTGGCTGGGCCGCAGCAACAGCGCGCTATTTGCGCTGGCGCTGATTGGCGTCTGGAAATTCGCTGGCTATTACATGCTGTTTTTCCTCGCCGGATTGCAGGGCATCCCGGCATCCACCCGCGAAGCGGCGGTGATGGAAGGCGCGACAGCAACACAGGTCTTTTTCAAGGTCACGCTGCCTTTGCTGCGCCCGACCCTTAGTTTTGTCGTCACCACCGCGCTTATCTACTCGATTACGCAAATTGATCATGTGGCGGTCATGACGCGCGGCGGGCCGGATAACGCCACCACCGTGCTGCTTTATTACATCCAGAACCTCGCCTGGGACACGCACGATCTGGGGAAAGCCTCGGCCGCCACCTTTCTGACGCTGGTCGGGCTGTTCGTCTTTTCGCTGGTTAACCTGAAATTACTGGAAAGAGGTGCGCACTATGAGCGTTGACGTTTCACCCGCCATCAACCGCACGGCATCCACGCCACGCCCGCGGTGGCTGCGCTTGCGCCAGTCGCGCCCGATCACCCTTGCGCTGTTGATGAGTTGCCTGGCGCTGCTGTGGATTAGCCCGTTTATCTGGATGCTTTCATCAGCTTTCAGCGCCACGACCTTTGGCGAAGAGATGGCGTCAATCCTGCCGCGCTTCCCGCTGACGCTGGATAACTTTCGTGATGCGTGGGACAGCGCCAACTGGCTGAGCCTGTACGCCAACACGCTGATTTTCGCCTTCGGCACTTTCTTCGTGCAGCTTTTCACCATCACCACCGCCGGGTATGTCTTCGCTTGCCACGCATTTCGCGGCAAACAGACGCTGTTCATCCTGTTTCTGGTGCAGCTAATGATCATGCCGGTGGTGATGATGATCCCCAACATGCTGACACTCAAAACCTTCGGCCTGCTCAACACCCTGACCGGCGTGATGATGCCCTATTTCACCTCGGCGTTCGGCGTGTTTCTGATGCGCCAGGCGTTTCTCGCCATCCCAAAAGAGATTGAAGAAGCCGCGCTGATGGAGGGTTGCCGCTGGTGGCAAGTGCTGTTCCGCGTGATGTTGCCGATGTCGTGGCCGTCGGTGCTGGCTTTCGCCACCGTCAGCATTACCTACCACTGGAACGAGTATTTATGGCCGCTGATGATGCTCAATGACCCGGACAAACAGGTGCTGACGGTCGGGTTGGTCTCTTTTGCGATGGGCGCGGAATCCGGCGGCCAGTGGGGAATGATCAGCGCCGGAACGCTGATGGTCTGCCTGCCTTTGATGGTCGCGTTTATCGCTTTCCAGAAACAGTTTCTCCGAAGCTTTGGCTTCTCCGGCATTAAATAAGGAGCGTAGTAATGTTTTTAGCGCAAATTTCCGATACCCATTTCCGCAGCCAGAACGAGAAGCTGTACGGTTTTATCGATATCAACGCGGGCAACGCCGATGTGGTATGTCAGTTGAACGCCCTGCGTGAACGCCCGGATGCCGTGGTGGTGAGCGGCGATATCGTGAACTGTGGTCGGCCTGAAGAGTACCGCGTCGCACGCCAGATCCTGGGCGGCCTCGACTACCCGCTGTTTGTTATTCCCGGCAACCACGACGACAAAGCCCATTTTCTGGAATACCTGCACCCGCTCTGCCCACAGCTTGGCAGCGACCCGCAGAACATGCGTTACGCCATTGATGACTTCGCCACCCGCCTGCTGTTTATCGACTCAAGTCTTGCCGGGGAATCGAAAGGCTGGTTGACCCGCGAAACCCTGGACTGGCTGGAAGCGCAACTCAGCAGTAGCGGCAGCAAACCCGCCGCCGTGTTTATGCACCACCCGCCGTTGCCGCTCGGCAACGCGCAGATGGATCGCATCGCCTGTGAAAACGGCCATCTTTTATTGGAACTGGTCGCGCGTTTCCCGGCGCTGACGCGTATTTTCTGCGGCCATAATCACAGCCTGACCATGACACAGTACCGCCAGGCGACCATCGCCACCATTCCGGCTACCGTGCACCAGGTGCCGTACTGCCACGAAGATAACCGCCCGTATTACGACATGTCGCCGCCATCCTGCCTGATGCACCGCCAGGTGGGCGAACAGTGGGTGAGCTATTTGCATCCGCTCTCCCATTACGCTGGCCCGTGGCTTTACAGCGAGAGCATCAGTTGCCCGGTGGATGAGCGCTAAAGCCATGTTGAGACTGAACAACGTCAGCAAACTGTTCGATGGCAAAGCGGCGCTGAGCGCGCTGTCGCTGGAGATTCGTGACGGCGAATTTGTGGTGCTGGTTGGCCCGTCCGGTTGCGGCAAAAGTACTTTACTGCGCCTGATTGCCGGGCTGGAGAGCGTCAGCGATGGCGAGATCTGGCTCAACGGCGACGAGATCACAGCTTCTTCGCCCCGCGAGCGTAACTTCGCGATGATCTTCCAGAACTACGCGCTGTTTCCGCATCTTTCCGTGCGCGACAACATCACGTTCGGCATGAAAGTGCGCAATGAAGAGAAGGCCAGTTGGCAGCCACGGCTGGATCGCGTGGCGCAGATGTTGCAGCTTGACACCTTGCTCGACCGTAAACCGGCGAAACTCTCCGGCGGCCAGCGTCAGCGCGTGGCAATGGCGCGCGCCATCGTGCGTAATCCGAAGCTGTTTTTGATGGATGAACCACTCTCCAACCTGGATGCGCGGCTGCGTACCGAAGTGCGCGACAGCATTATGGCGATGCACCAGCAACTGAAAACCAGCACTATTTACGTGACTCACGATCAGACCGAAGCGATGTCGATGGCCGACCGCATTGTGGTGATGAAGGGCGGCCACGTGCAGCAAATTGGCCGACCGGAGCATCTTTATGCCCATCCGGCCAACTTGTTTGTCGCCGGGTTTATGGGTTCCCCGGCGATGAATTTGCTGTCGCTGCCGTGTGCGAACGGCGAGGTGCAACTCGGTGAGCAACGCCTGCCGTTGCCGGCTCACGCCAGCCATTTACCGGAAGTATGGTTTGGTATTCGCCCGGAACATATCACCGACACGCCAGAAGCGGGCCAGTTGGTTTTACCTGCCACCGTGACACAGCGGGAACTGATGGGCGCGGACTATCAGCTTTATGTCAGCACGCCAATCGGCAACCTGCGCTTTATCCGCCGACATCGGGGTGATGTACCCAACAAAGGGGACACCCTCAGCGTCGGTTTTTTCCCCCTTGATAGCCATCTTTTTGATGCACAAACGCAGCTTAACTTACACCAGGAGACAGACCATGCATAAGCCTCTGACAAAGACGTTGCGAGCGCTTACTTACGGCATCACCCTTGCGATAAGCGGCACTGCTGCTGCGCAGGAGAAAATCGACTTTATGTTTCCCGCCCCGGTGGACGGCAAATTGACGATGGAGATGACACGCGTCATCAAAGCGTTCAATGATTCACAAAACGAGGTGGAAGTGCGCGGGATTTTCACCGGTAACTACGACACCACCAAGATGAAAGCCGAGTCCGCGCAGAAAGCGGGCCAGCCGCCTGCGCTGGTGATTATGTCCGCCAACTTCACCACCGACCTGGCATTGAAAGATGAAATTCTGCCAATGGACGAGCTGTTCAAATATGGCGATAAAAAAGCGGGGGATTTCCTGCAAAACGAGTTCTGGCCGGCGATGCGTAAAAACGCGCAGGTGACAGGCGTCACTTACGCGATTCCGTTCCATAACTCGACGCCCATTCTTTACTACAACAAAACGCTGTTTGAGCAAGCGGGTATCACGCAGCCGCCGCAAAACTGGAAAGCGTTGCTCGAAGACGCGAAAAAGCTGACCGACCAGAGCAAAGGCCAGTGGGGCATTATGCTGCCCTCCACCAACGATGATTACGGCGGCTGGATTTTCTCGTCATTGGTGCGCGCCAACGGCGGCAACTACTTCAACGAAAACTACCCCGGCGAAGTCTATTACAACGCGCCGACCACTATTGGCGCGCTGCGTTTCTGGCAGGACATGATCTACAAAGATAAAGTGATGCCGTCGGGCGTGCTGAACTCTAAACAGATCAGCGCCGCGTTTTTCTCCGGCAAATTGGGCATGGCGATACTCAGCACCGGCGCACTGGGCTTTATGCGCGAAAACACCAAAGATTTCGAACTGGGCGTGGCAATGATGCCGGCGCAAGAACAACGCGCGGTGCCGATTGGCGGTGCCAGCCTGGTGAGTTTTAAAGGCATTTCCGATGCGCAGAAAAAAGCGGCCTACCAGTTTCTGACCTACCTGATTAGCCCGGAAGTCAACGGTTCGTGGAGCCGCTTTACCGGGTATTTCTCCCCACGTAAAGCCGCGTACGATACGCCGGAAATGAAGGACTATCTGAAGCAGGATCCGCGCGCCGCCATCGCGCTGCAACAGTTGCAGTACGCGCACCCGTGGTATTCCACTTACGAAACGGTCGCTGTGCGTAAAGCGATGGAAAACCAGCTCGCCGCCGTGGTGAACGACGAGAAAGTCACCCCGGAAGCCGCCGCCAACGCGGCGCAGAAAGAGGCGGACACGCTGATGAAACCGTACGTTGAAAAAACCGCGCTGCAAGCGGGGAAATAAGGTGTGGCGTACCCCGCAGGGAAGCGGGGTTGGCTTGCTTAACGACTGAAACGGTTCATGATAAGCCGGATATTCTGTAAGGAAACAGCCAATGATTAACGAGCAAAAAGCATTAGCAGCAGCCAAAGCCTACGCATTAAAAAACTTCACGAACTGCTGGGATTACGACATTCACAATGCTGCGCTTGTGGAGATCGATGGGGTGCGGTATTGGGAAATTAATACCAATGTGGCCTCGCCTCCTGATACCCCATTTTATGAGCAATTCTTACCATCGCCGATGAAGTACTACGTGAACCCAGAAACCGGGGAGTGCGTTGGTTACAAAAGCCACCGCGATAAACGGATAAACCATCGCAATCGCTAATGCTCCCGTAAGCACTTACTAACTTACAGACTCGTACTCAGCCTGGCTTGCCGGGCTTTGGGGTCATAACACAGCGTATAAAATGCCCCCTTAGCACGCTGAAAATCCACTTCGCCGCTTTGCTGGCACTGCGCATGGCTTGATCCTGGCGTTTTTGCACCTTTAAACGTGCAGTAAATCGTTAATGCCCGTTTTTAGATGCAACACACCCCTTTCACTCTTCCCGCCTCAGAATCTTCTCCAGATATTCATCAAGCTGATGGCGCTGTAAATACGCTTTCACTTCGCGTTCCCAGTCGGCGCCATCGCCCAGCACGGCGCGGCTGTGCGTCGGTGCATAGAGATAACGGGTGTCGTACAGATTCATCAGCGACTGATTCATCGCATCGATGTTTGCAGGCGTTTGCTTGCACCTCTCTTGCTGAATCGCCAGCGACCGCAAAACGCGCTGGCGCGTCTCTTCGTCCGGCGTCCAGCTCTGCTCGCTGAGTTCACTGAGCACCAGAAATTGCGGCGGTATGCCTTCGGTCAGCGCGGCCTGCAATCTGTCGTGCCCGTCGAGAATGACAAACGACGCCAGCCCGGCGATATACCACACCAGAATCGGCGGCAGCGCGTTCTCGCGGCACTTCTTGCGCCACCATTTTACGCGCCCGGAATCGGCATCCACCGGGTAGCGCCCAAGCAAAAGATGGCCGCCCCACCACCAGTCCACGTGCGTCACTTTTTCCGGGTTTTGCAGATCGGGAAAATCTTCGCCGTACAGCGACCAATTCACGCTGATATCGCTATTGCTGGCGGGCGTTTCGAAACGCCATTGCGCCAGCGGCAGTGTCTTGTTGCAGACATACGGCGCTTTCGGTTTAACCAATGACATCGGTCGCAGCAGCCAGCGGCGCGGCGGCAACAATGGCACGGACGCTTCCATCAATTGACGCGCGAAATAGCGGCACCAGTGGCTTATCCCGTTCTGTTCGCCCGCGCGTTTCGCGGTTTCAACGTCCGCTGAAGTCATCGCTGGCAGCAGCGGTTGTTGGCCGGGATGCTCAGCGTTAAACACCAGCCAGACGCCGGAGTGATCTTTTAGCATCGTCGCCCAAAACAGCGCCTCGCCGTTAACCTGCAACGCCATGCGCCCGTTATGCCCGCTTTGCATCTCCATCGCCTGGCCGGTGCCTTCACGCACTATCAGCTCCAGCCCCTGCCAGCGGTCTTTGCGATCGCGAAGATCCTTCCACCAATACTCTGTCATTACGTTCTCCTTGCGATGTGAAGGGGAAAGTGTAAGGCAATCCTTGCCGATCTCGACCTACCAAAATGGTGCGTTTTGCCGCGCCGACCCTAAAGAAATCCCTGCTCTTGCCGTAGAGTTATCACACTGATTTTGTGAAAGGGACGACGATGCTCCACGCCATTCTTAACGGTAAAGCCAGACGCGTGAACCTGAATAATGAGGGCTCGCAAAGCTGGCGAACGGTGTTTCAACATTACGAAGACCTGTTGACGGCGGCATTCTGGGGCCGCATCAGCTACCTGTCAGATGCCTCCATGCGCAGCCTGCTTTCCGCTTTGCTCGTAACCGATACCGCACAGTGGGGCAAATTCGACTCTCTCGTCTTCTGGCCCAAATACTCTTTTCCCGAGGTCATTGATGACGGCGTGCGCCACTGGGTAAATGAAAAAGATGAATTTGCCGAGCCGGATGTGGTGCTGACGTTTGAGCACGCCACGTTGATTGTTGAGGTGAAGCCACCGCAAGGCGGCCAGCAGTATCAGCAGCAATGGTGCAAAGAAATTTACGCGTGGAAAAATAGCGAAGATGCGCAACACGCACTGCATTTTCTGGCCGTCGGCAACCTGCCTAACCGCGCCGCATCGCTATTTGCCGAGCTAGCGGATCTGTTCGACGATGTGGCTTTTTACGGCGTTGAGTGGCGCGATGTGCGGGCGAAAATGGAACATCCCACCAATGACTGGTCGACAGAGCAAGACCAGCGCGTCATTGCGGATTGCCTGAACGCGCTGGATTTATACGGCATTCGCGCACCTTTGCGGCCCTGGCCGCTGTTCACTACTTTCCTCGATAACGCCGACCTTTCGGCAGGCTTCTCTTTTTTGCAAGGAAAACAATGATGTCCGATCCTTTTAGCGTGGTGCGCCTGGCGCACCGTATTTGCGCCGCTTACTATCAGCAGATCCTTCCGTTACTGAATGAAACCGCGCATCGCCTCGATACCGTATTTGTGCAGTGGGATACCTGGAGTTTTAACCTGCCGCCTCAGCGCAATAAAAATCCCTTTAACTCATGGGAGTGGGATTTCCTGCCGATCATGGATCTCTCGTTTGTTTTTAGTCGCCAGCAGGAACCTGGCGCGGCGATGGGAACCGAGGATTTTGTTATCGACTTCAAACTGGTGACCGACAGCGAGTTGAGCTGGGAACAACGCGCTAAGCACTATGGTGAAAACGAAAAACCCATCGCCAGTGCGTTAAACACCGCGCCCGAAGACGCGGAAAGCTACCTTTGCGTCTACCTTTTCGCCGCCGACAAAAAAGGCGTTTACGATTCGCCTTATACGCTGTGGGACAGTTACAGCGGCTACCCGCAAACCGATGGCAGCGTCGCGCTTTCTGATGAAGATCAGCTAAAGGGTATCGGCTTTAAAATGCCGTTACATGAACTGGCACATGACGGCAGTGGCGACGAATTGGTTGCGCGTATTAACGCGAACCTGACGATATTGCAGGCGTATAAAACACCATCGCGACCGCCAGCAAAGAGAACGTAATGAGCGCCAGCGCCGCGCCAGCCTGCGCATAGAGGATGCCAAAAAGCATTGAACCGGCGACTTGCCCGGCAGCCAGCATAAAAAACACCACACCAACGCCCGAGGCCGGGGCGGCGGGCGTGGCGTCAGCACCGCCCACCAGTAGCACACCGGAGAGCGTGATATAACCGATGCCGCACAGCGCAACCCCCGGGAAAAGCCACCAGGAAAAGGCATGGCTGAAGGCGATCAATAACAGCGGAGCAGCCATAAATAACAGCGCCAGACGGTAAACCTGTCGCATGCCGATAGCGCGCGCGACTGGCCCGGTCAGCGCACCGAGGATCCCCGCCCCGCCGCAGATTAGCCATAACAGACTGATCAGTTTGTCTGCCACATGAGCATGTTGGCGCAATACATCCGGGCCAAAACTCCACCACGCCGCACTCGCCATACCGCTGATAAAAGCGATAAGCGCAAGGCGCATCACCCGGCGTTGCAAGAGACTTTCGCCCCCCTGTTTGGCGGCTCGCTCGCTGGCTGCCTGTGGCAGATAACGCAGTACCGGAATCAGGCTCAGCAGCGCAATAACGGCAAACACAGCACAGGCGACGCGCCAGGGCAAAAACAGCAGCAACGGTACCGAAAGAATGATCCCGGCTCCGGTCCCGGCATTAATAATGGTGTTCACCTGCGTCTGGCGATGCGTATGAATAGCCTGGCTGACCACCGCCGCCAGCGAAGGCGAAGAAAGCCCGGCGCTAAGCCCGGCAATAAACAGCCCAATGGCCAGCATGATGGGCGACGTGGCAATGGCAAGCATCAGCAGTCCCACCGTCGCGCTGAGCGCGGAAGCCATTGCCGGGAGGCGCGGGCCGTAACGATCGCTAAGCAACGAAGCGGCGCTGACCGACAAACAATACGCCGCGAAACTACAGGCAGAAAGCACGCCCGCCAGACGCGGGCTGAACGGGATATCTTGCGCCACCGCGGGCAGCATTAGTCCCCATGAAAAGCGCGCCAGCCCGTAAGAAACGGCGATAAGCGCGAAGCCGGTAATCGCAACTGAATGAGACGTTTTCATTGGCCCTCCCCGCTGGCAATCAAGGCCACAGCAGCGTCACCTGCGCGATAAGCAGACTGCGGGCCGACAACCAGCGCTGACGTGATGGCGCCCTCGAAAAGCATCCAGACCGCGTCCGCCCGCGCGGGATTGTTCACACAGGCGGCGATGTAATCGCGCAGCGCATAGCGGAAATCGAGCGCCAACGCTGACAACCGCACGTTTTCCTGAGCGTATTCCCCCCAGGCTTTCAGGAAAAAGCATCCGCCTGCGCCGTACTCCTCCATCCATTCTCCCAACACAGTAAAAAGTGTGTTGATGGCCTGCGGGTGATCCGGCGTTTGCAGTTCGGCAAAAAACCGCTGCTGGCGCGCCTCGAGCACGGCTTCGGTGAGTTGTTCGCGGGAAGGGAAATGGCGATAAAGTGTACGTGTGGAAACGCCCGCCTCACGACAAATGTGGTCAGTACTGGTGGCGTGAAAACCGTTGGAATAGAACAGCCGCTCGGCGGCCTGAATGATATCTTGTCGTTTTTGCATCATTAAAAAGTAAACCGATCGTTTTACTTATGCAAAAAATTAGCGAAGATTTTTTGTGTGGATCCCTGCGATAAGCCTCTGATGACGCTATTTGATAGACGGGGTGCGTCCTGGTGCATTCCCCTCCGGCAACCACAACAAAATCAAATACCGGTAAACATTTTCCTGTCGGGAGATATAACAGATTATCGTCAACACTTTCCCTACAGGACTTACCGCTTTGATATAAAACGAATGAAACATCCTAAAAAAAATCCTTCACCTTGAATCCCTTCCCCCCTTTGCTATTAATTAAAATTCCCACGCAAATTAAATTATCTTCAGAACGATTATTTCCCGCCCCTTTCAGGGAAGTCACCAGAGTACATCTTTATCAAGAGGTTAATATGTCTGACCATGACATCCTGCCCAGGATACTGACCGGTACTGCACCGGAATACGCAGACGTATTTGATTCAGAACTGCCAGAAGCGGGTTTCAGCCCCTCAGCAAAATATGATCTCAGGGAACTTCCCGGCGATATTTATGAAATGTTTTTCGACAGCCTCCGCGAAACTATCAGCGAACATTCAGAAAATAATACGAAGAGTAGTAACCAGATCACTGAAAATACAAAAGACGAACTCAGGGAGTTTATTGCCGGTGCGTTAAACCAGAAATTGCCACAGCTGCTGGAATATCAGGAAAAGGGGTACAACCTTCCCGGGCTGGATAAAAATGCCTTACAAAAAGTGCAGGCGACGCTGCAGAAAAACCGTCCCGACATCCCCGACGCTCTGCTGAAACCTGCGCAGCGCTTTACTCATATCCTGACTTCCGTCGTGATGACCGAAGAGACTTCCCCGCCTGAACTATTACAGGCGTTGCCCGTGGTGAATGCCGTGATCCACCAGCTTGGTGCCGCGCTGGACGATATTCACGCCATCCGGAAAGTCAGCACCCTGAACTGGGAAGACGAAGTCGAACAGACAGCGCGCAGACACAGGGAGCAGCTGGTCACAGGCGCTGCGGACAGGCTTTTTCAGCAGGATATGCCGGCGACAGAACGCCAGGCCGGCCGCCAGTGGATAGAAAGTCTGATGTTTGCACAGAGCAATGCGCTCTCGGCCGAATACAAAAAATTCAGCCTGCTGAAAGAATCCCTGCTCACCGAGAGCCGCATCACCCGCCAGCGACTGACCGCGCATCTGCAGACCCGGGCGCTGTCGCTTCTTCAGGGCGCCCGGGAAGCCCGCGCCGCCGCGCTGGACATGCTGCTTGCTGAGTCTGATGTCGGGCAGATGAGCGCCGAGCAAATAATGCACTGGAGCCAGGGCTACCAGCTGTATGCCGGCTATCTTCAGGCGGTTGACGATGCACCCGATCGCAATGCCATTGTGGGAAACCCGCTGATTGCCGCCGTGCACGTAACCGCCGGCCGGGGCGGTTCGGCCAGGGCGAAGCTCGCCGGCAGTATTGTGCCGGTGGCCGAAGCACTCAGCGCCGTTGCCGTTCGTCTCCTGCAGGAAAAACAGCGCACTGAACCGGCGCCGGACAATTTTCCCCCGGAGCAAAAAGAAGGTGCAGGTTTAACGGGTACCCTCAAAAAATATGTTCGGGACCGGGGCCGCAAAAAAGGGCGCAGGATAAAAGCCACCTCCGCCGGGCTGGCGCAGACCACCGGCAGCCGGCTCAGCAGGCTGGTCCACAAAGCCCGGCATACCCTGCAGCGCACACCGGCGGTCACGGAAGGTACCCGCCAGGCCATTACCAACACCGCCCTGCTGTTACTGGATGAAATTCAGCAAGCCGAGCGGCGCATTAAACTTCTGCCAGGTTATGCCTGGATGCGCCAGGAAGCGGTGCAGCAGCAGCAACGCATCAGCCGGGAAATCGCCGATCCGCAGGAATTACCGCTGCTCAGTGAGCTGCTTTCCCTGCGCCTCGGCGAGGAGGCCACCCGCTGGCAGAACGTTGCAGAGAATGCCGCCAGACAGATTGAAACTCTGGTCGCGCCCCTCACCCGGCTTGCGGATAACACGTGGGCGAACGAGTTTTACTTTGTGCTGAGTGATGAGCTGCGGGCACGCCCGGAGCCGGGAAACGGCGAGGCCCTCAGCAGCATGGATGAGACGATGACCACCGCTGTTGAACAGCTTGCGGATATTGGCCGTCAGCTCAGCGCGTCCGCCGTACGGCTGAGCGGGCACGGGCATGAAGGCGGAAAAGCGCTGCAGGAAAAAACCGGTCACTGGCTGATGGCACTGAAAACCCTCAAGAACCAAGTCAAGACGCAGGCCATCCGGCTCACCGGCCATGCGCCGGATAACTTCTCGCGAAGCGGCATGCTGGCCCGCGGCATCAGTGAATGGGCTGAAAGTCTTAAACAGGACTACCTGGCAGACTTTCCCGTTAATGAACAAACCAGCGCCGGCACGCTTTTCGACACGTTATTCACTGAACTGCTCAGCGGGCACCGCCACCATTTTGCCGACAGTATCGATCTTCAGGGGGAAAGCCTGCTGAAGCGGGTCTCCATCGCGCTGAAACATGCGGGCGAAGGGACAACGGTCTACCCGCCGACGGCCGAGGAAATCCTGGCCGGGACACGCAGCGTACCGGCGGATATTCAGCACTGGGCCGAGAAAAAAATCCTCACCGGCGCCCTGTCCGCCGCCGTTTCAGGCGGCTTTAAACTGCTCACCGGGCCTGTTTCCCTGCCCGTGCGGATTGCCCTGCGGGGCGCAAGAACCGGCTGGACACTGAACCGAAACCTTAAGGCCATGAGCCGTGTCCGGCTCGGTGAGGGGCCGGCAACCGGCGCCAGAAACCGCCTTATCAATCAGGAACTGTCAAAACTGGCCTTCCGGCTCACCCTGTCATTATCACCGGCAGGCGCCTATGGCGTGGCCGCCACCCTCGTTGGCAGCGAACTGATGAACGGGAAAGCAGGCTACGCGAAAAATCTGGCGAAAAAAGTGGTGGCTGACCTGCCGCAGGAAGCAATGTGGTTCGGCCTTGCTTCCGGCGGCTATACCGCCTTCAACGCGGCGGTCAGGGCCAGCGCGGAAAGTGCGATGCAGAAAGTCTGGGAGCAGGCTGCCCGTGAACAGCGTGAGAAAATTGACCGGATAATACAGCAGTTCAGCACGACGGATATGCAGGAAGAAGAAGGTACTGCCGAAGCCAGTCAGGACGAAACCGCTGAAACGGCAGAAGCGACTGATACGACTCAAGCGACTGCGCAGGATGAGAGCACAAAAACCGGTGAGAGTGAAAAGCCTGCGTCAGCCGTCACTGATGAACCCCAAGAAGAGGGAAAACGAATAACTGCAGTACGTCGCAAGCGGATAAAAAGATCCAACCTCAGAGGCGAAGGCCCCGGAACAGGCATATCGCTTAACCATAAGGAAAACACATGGATACCCACCGCAGCAGACGATGCGAAAGGTCATTATCCTGCGCTGCCCGTGAAGCCAGAAAGCCCGGCATCTGAGGGGGATAAAACCGACTCAGACGCCAGTAGTCAGACGGAATCAGCAGTAAAATCCCCCGCCAGTACGGCATCAACCGAACTTAATGAACAGGCAAAAAGCTGGTCAGAAAACAGTGCCTTTTCTTATACCAATATGGATTCCGGTACAGAGGTGCAAATTTATGAGGATAGAAAAACTCAAAGAAACTATATCTATCTTAATGGCCTATACTGGCCCGTTATTATTACAGGTAACTCAACAGCGGTTGTCATATTGGAAAATAATGACCAGGAACAGAAAAAATTTGTCAACATCAGGAAAATTAATGAGCAATGGAGACTGACACCAACGATTAAATCCTGGCCTATACCGAAAAAAACTGCCGGGAATTTCAGTATTGAAACTTATATCAGAGATTTTTTTGATACTAGTCACGCAGTCACATTCGCAAACCGCACTTTACCAAAATTAGATAGCGGACTCTATTTTGACTTTTTCTCTCTCAAGTTTTATATATTGGCGAATGGATATTATTGGCATATCACACCTTTAAAATTTAACGAAAAGTATGGCAGAGAAACTTCACAAATTATTGAAACCGGAGGTAAGGAACATCTTGATGTCGTTTACAATAAAGGCACCAATACATGGGAACCATTACGAATCGAAGATGATGAAACTGATAAAAACGAGAGAACAACAAATAACTTATTGCCTGCGGATTTGATTAACGAGATGAAAAGATGGGATCGCAGTTCATCGGTACGTCCAGATGACTCAGGTCCTGGTTCAGAAGGAGAAGTATATAAAGACAAAACGGGTAGATATTATATTTACATGCAAAATCGATACTGGCAGTTTAGCTGGATAAACGATAAAGTCGGTGGTGTGACAATCACAGTCAATGGTATCCGTAAATTTATTATCCTCCGTAAGGACAATAATCAATGGCAATATTTTGATGAGGAAATTATAACAGATGATTTCGATATGGATATCCTGTTAAGTGATCTGGATAATGCAAATCTTGATAGTAATTCACGAGCAAAAATAGAGTCATTATTATGGACTGATCATTTCACTTCGTTGGACAATTTCCTGCGCGATGTACAAAAAATACTTGAAGATGCATTTTATCTGCACTATGAAAAACCTGACAGTAGTGAGCTCAGGGATATTATCTTTTTAAGTAATAGAATATCTGAGTTTCGTAAATCTTTTGCTTACTATCAACCGGACGAAGATAATGCACAAAATCAATATAACTGGAACGAAGACCTACTCGCTCTATATCGGGAAGAGTTCTCAAACGCCACAGGGCAAAGCACTTATATTTATACCGCACGACAGGCTCTCGTTGCGGCAGAACAGGCAAAAACAAGGGTTACACAATTCAACACCGCAACCATTGTTCAAGAGATCAAGAAACGACATTATGCGATCACAACGCGAAAAGCAGATCTAGATTACTGGCTCACTTTACCTGCAAGTGGCCCGATGGATAAACATCTTCAGTTAGTACAGCCTCAGATAGATGCTTCAAAGGCAGAAATCAAAAAACATGAAATTAGAATCACTCAACTTAATTCGCTAGGAAAGCAGGTTCTAAACCGCAAAGCTGAATATCAGAAGGTTATCGACAACTATGAAAAAAATTATAAGACCGCAAATATTGGTATTGATTTAGCGAAAAAATCACTTGAGCGTCAAAAGACGTTTTCAGGCAACAATGATAAACTGAAAATCACTGAATCGTCATTAATCGATCTTACCCTGCAAAAAATTGCCATCAGAAGTGCGCTAATAGATGCTTATACCACACAAGATCTCGATAAATTAAAGGTATTGAGCGTAGCGCAAACAGTGATAATGCAAATAATCGAACGCCATGCCCTGGGGCAGGAACTGATAGAAAAAATATCAGAATCGTCAGTTAAATTTCCAACACTGAAGAACAGTTACCAGGATATAGAATGGAGCAATACCGAAGCGGAGCGTATTTACAATGAGATGTTTCCTGCTGATGATAATGCTGAAGCGAACCAGTTGTTGGCACCTTTGATCTACTGGTTACTGAAGAACAAAAAAGATTATAACGCACTGCGATCCGCAGACATTGATAATGTCATCGATGTTTATTATACCGACGCCCATTCTTTAAACCCACTCCAGCAAATTAAAAAAATGCCTGCAGGTTATATGCCGTTGTCTGATTTATTGGGTAGCGAGTATTTCGCCTCTGACAGCGAATTTTATCAGCAATTTATCACCTACAAGGAAAAATTTAGCGATTATGAAGCCAGTGAGAATACAAAAAGTCTACTTTTATTATCTGACCTCTCCTTAAATGAAATAACTTCCAAAGTCAAAAAACGTTTCTATTTCAATGTCCTTCAATCCAGTGATGTTAAGGATAAACATGATGGTGCGATGTTATTTATCGAGTTAGAAGATGGGCGATGGGTATTTTTCTCGATTTTTCCCGACGCGCTTTTTAGCCGGATATTCTCACCTGAAGAAATGATGGATAATATCTGGCTACGAAAAATAGCCTCCCTTACCCCGAAAAAAACGCATTACCATGGTATTGAGTCCGTCTTTCTCGAACTTTTCTTCAACGAAAACTTTGATCCTGAAAATAAAGACAGCAAGACCAGAAAATATCACAGCCTTGAAGCCAGGAAAAATAAAGAGTTAACAGATTTGATTGATAATACCTTATACAAAGGCAGCGATGATGTCACTTATAACAATCCTTTCAAAAAACAACAATACTATGGTCTGACCTATGATTCTGAACTTAATTCAGACCAACCTCAGGAAACATTAATTGAAACCCTGAATAAAGCTTTTCGTGATGTACTGAACCGTTCCGCCACCAATCGAAAAAGTTCGCTATATAAGTCAACAATCTTTCAGAAAATAACTGATGTTCTCGTCCCGTTTTATGCTGAGATACGTGGCGCAATCAATGATCCGGAGCACAAGGTTGACGCCGCATCGATTATGCTCGATGTGGTGGGTGTTTGCTTTGTTGCCTCTCAGGCGGGAACCAAAACAGCATCACTACTCAAAAATGCAAAAGGAATTGGTAAAATTATTGGTGAAGGAACCCAAAAAGGATTATTGGGTAAAGAGTTACAAAAATATGTCATTAAGGAAATGGGAAAACAAGGTCTCATCAGTGCAACAAAACTGGCAAAAATAAGCGTCAATTCACTCCTGGATCTTGTCTTACCGGTTAATGTCGAAAGCTTAATAAAAATATCCATGCCAAAGAAAAATTTATTCTCCGGCTTCGACAACATTATTAACACGAATATTCCCGGCGCAATAAATAGCAGAGGTATTAACAGAAAATATATTAATACAGAGATATCTCTTGACGACTTATCTGAGACCAACGTACGTGGAGTGAAAGTTTATATAACAAAGGCGAGTGGAGAAAGAAAGGGGAATTATTACATCAAATCAGATGACAATATCTACCAGATACGCTGGGATGATTACGCGCAAACATGGCGAACCGTCGACCCTAAAAACCCGGGACGATTTAGCTATGGAGAACCGGTTGTCTATGAAGATGGCAAATGGGTGATAAATAAAAATTACGGCGGACTGCGCGGAGGGGGAATAAACGACACGAAATATATTATGGGTGAACAACCCTCCAGAGAGGGACTTCCGTCGGAGAAAGTAACCGAGAACCTTATCAGTACTCCTGACGTTGATGCCCAGGCACACCTGAATGAAATCAAGAAAATCAGTGAATTAAACAGCGCGATATCATCACCCAAGGAAAAATGCGAATCCGTCATCGCTCCGGTTGCCAAATACATGAATGAAAATGGTTTTACCGATATTCGGTGCCGGGCGATGGCAATTTTTGTTAACGGCATGGATACCAACGCCGGTAACCATTTCCTCCTTATCGGCACTAAAGAGGGCAAAGATTACGCTTTTGACATTACCGCCGGACAATTTCATGGCCAATTTGAAGAATTAAGCGGTCCTATTATCATGCCTGAGGAGATGTGGGCACAGAAATATGCCAATGTCACGTCAGAAAGAAAACTGATTATTTACGCTGACTATGATTTGGCAAAAACATCGGACGCAAAAATCGATTTTGGCCCCTATAAGTATTTAAGCGAGGGGCCTAATTGCCAGGTACCTAACGCGAAAGTCATCAAGCGACCTGTCTGGTATTTCCCTAAAAAAACCGTCGATGACCCTCCCGCAGCCACGACAAATACCAGGAAGGCTGGAGGTACAATACGTCTCAACCCGGTACGCGAGGCAGCAAGACGCAGCAGACTGACAACGCAAACATCCGGCGTTTGTTGGGATTATGCTGTCGATCTTCTTGAAAATGCTGAATTACTGGGTAAAGGCCCGGCCACAACCTTACGCACTGGCATCCGTCAGGCAGCCAGGTATCAACGGGAAAGTGCCGCTTCGCCTGGCGCCCTGGATGGCCTGTTTGCCAGTAATCAGGTGATTAACAGCCAGGAGAACCTGTTGCATGTAAAACAGGGCGGAATACTGGTTTTTATGGAAGTTGATCCCAATTTACCGGGCAAGGGTCCACGCCCGATTCATGCCATGGTCAGCCTGGGTAATGGCCGCTTTGCCGGCATGAAAAACAGCGTTCTTAACAGCAGCTTTGGCGATGGCAAGCAAATCTTAACAGCAGAGCAGCTGGGCGAGTTCCAGAACGGGACCTTCAGACGCAGGGGAAATGCGCAGTTACCGGGTCTGCAGCTTATCGCTGGCCGGCCTAAAGACCTGCTGACTGATTCCCCTTCACTAAAATCGTTGGCTGAGAATGCCGCTTTATCAGTCACGGACAACACGGATATCGCGACCACAACCGCAGAATTACTCAGTAAGTCGGGAGAACTGGCAGAAGAGCAGGCCAGCGCATTAAAGCACGCGCTCACGCCCCTGCTGTCATCAACGAGCACCAAACCTGTGACGGGTTTGTTGACGGATGCGGCCTCGATCACTAAGCAACAGCTGGCAACCCTGCCGGAGGGGCAACTGGTTATTTTTGATAAAACGTCCGATATCTCATCGACAAGGCATGTGATATACAGCCTGGGAAACGGCGAGTTTTTCATGGTTAATCCAAGACATCTTGATGCGGGCCTGCCCGCGGATAAAGCCATCGTCAGAGCCGATCAATTTTCCGATGAAATATTTAAAAATCGCAAAGTTTATGCGGGCAAAATTTCGCTCACCAATCTGCGGGTGACATCCCTGCTGGGGCAGGACGCCGAATTTACCGTCAGCGGCAGTAAAATAACCCTTACTGCGCATGGTGCTCCATCCAGCGTAAATTCCCTGGATGCGACTGAACTTGCAGAGGTTATCCGTGGCCTTGGGTTAAGTGAAATATCGAAAGTGGACTGGGCACAAATCAAAGAAATAGAACTCAAATCCTGTTTTGGCGCTTTCGGAACACTGCCGACCGGAAAAGTGCTGGCGAATATTTTGAATAAAAAAGTGACTGCTTATCCCTTCTACTTCAGTGAAAAAATGCGTGACACGACGAATATTATTACCCGTGCCCGAACCTATATCCCCACCGATCTGTCTGCCGTTGACCTCGAGAAACTTATGAAACAGCAAAGCCGCAACCATAATTTCTGGGCAAAGTTACTGCAGTTACGACAGAAAATTGCCGTTAAGCGGGTTCGCCGCAGCGCCGATATTTTTGAGAATACGCTTGAGGATGTGGCAAAACTGGCGAATGGCGATATCACTGTCGAACAGTTCTTTAAAGATTACCCCGATTACAGAACCGGGTTATCTGTCACCGAGGCCGAATTCAGGGCTATGATCACCGAAGCAATTCCTGATGATGAAGCGTTTGCCATGCGGTGCTGGGATATCCTGATGCTGAGCGCCCACACCGCGAATATGGTGAATAAATACCTTGAGGGTTGACCCCTCTCATTGCGAACACTGTTGCCAGCCAGCGCTTAACTTAAAATGCTGGCTGCAATATGTGCGTGCGGGCAGCGTTAGCGTTGATTTCCCCATTTCTCACAAAACGCATCAATATTTTCATCCTGAAAATCAGCCAGCCGCTCGATGATGGTTTCCAGCGGCCAGTCCCACCAGGCGATCTGTTGCAACTGACGCCCAATTTGCGGCGAGAAGCGCAAACGGATGGTTTTGGCGGGTACGCCGCCGACGATGGTGTAAGGCGCGACATCTTTACTGACCACAGCGCCGGCAGCAATCACCGCGCCATCACCAACCGTCACACCGGGTAGCACAATCGCAGCATGCCCGATCCACACATCATTACCGATGATGACGCTGTCGGCGCGGCGGCGGGCAAAAAAGTCGTGATCGCGTGTGGCGCTGGCTGAGTAATATTCCGGGCAATATGTGATGCGATGCTGTGACGGGCGCGCCATTGGATGATTGGGCGCGCCAATGCGCACATGATTGGCGATGGCGACGAATTTTCCAATCTTCGTATCGGCAACGGTGCAATATTCACCGATGTAAGAGAAATCCCTCAGCGAGCTGTATTCCAGCAGGCTATTCGCCAGCACTTCACACTGTATTCCAATCTCGCATTCACGCATGCGCACACTGGGGTCGATCCAAGTTTCGGCCAATTTAACAAGCTTCATCATATTTTCCCTCATCACACATAGCGCCACTGTATGACGCCTGTGTGTAGGGAAAATGACGAAGCGGCCGATCACTTCATATGACCGGCCTCGAACCGAACCCGACATAAGATCAGCCAAGTTTAAATACAGCTACCGCTTTTTCCAGCAACCGGGATTGTTGTTTGAGGGAGTGAGCGGCGGAGGAGGCTTCCTCCACCAGCGCGGCGTTCTGCTGCGTCACGGTATCCATCTGCGCTACCGCCAGGTTGATCTGATCAATACCGCGGCTCTGCTCACCGGTGGACAGGGCGATTCCCGCCATCAGTTCCGATACTTGCTTAACCGCGCTGATAATGCGCTGCATGCTTGCACCCGCGCTGGTTACCCGTTCGCTACCGACCAACACCTGTCGGCCAGACTGCTCGATAAGCTCTTTGATCTCTTTTGCCGCAACGGATGAACGCTGCGCCAGGTTACGCACTTCCGTCGCGACCACGGCAAATCCACGTCCCTGCTCTCCTGCGCGGGCGGCTTCGACCGCGGCGTTGAGCGCCAGGATATTGGTCTGGAAAGCGATGTCTTCAATGATGGTAATGATAGTGCCGATTTTACTGGAGCTGGCTTCAATCTCTTTCATCGACACCACCGCCTCGCCAACAATCACGTGACCTTCCTGCGCAGCGCTGCGCATGTTGCCTGCAAGGTTGTTTGCCTGCTGGGTGTTGTCTGAGGTGTGCTTCACGGTAGAAGTCAGCTGTTCCATGCTGGCAGCGGTCTGCCCCAGCGAAGCCGCCTGTTCTTCGGTTCGCGCGGAGAGATCGGTATTGCCATCGGCGATCTCTTCAGCGGCGTAGGCCACGCTCTGGCTGGACGTGCGTACCTGCGAGATGATCTCCATCAGAGAGTGACGCATCTGCTCCAGTGCGCTCAGCATGTCGCCAATTTCATCTTTCGTGCTGGAAATGATCGGGGTATGCAATTCACCGGCCGCCATTTTCTGGCAGTACAAACGCGCCATATCCAGCGGTGCCAGCACGCGACGGCGAAGCAGAACAAAAATGCCGGCAATAATCAGCGTGAACAGCGCAGCGAAGCCCCCAAGAGTCAGTATGCTGTTTACAAAGCTCGTCTGTGCGAGATTGTTCAGATGCTGTGCATGCTTTTCGCGAAACGCCAGCAGGTTATCCAGTGAGATTTCAAACTGACGATCAAGCTGCGGGATCGTGATGTTAATCAGTTGGTTGAAATGCGCCATGTCATTACTTTTCGCCGCGTCCATCAACGGGCGCAGGCCATTATCGACATAGTCTTTCCAGGCTCGGCGATAAGGCGTCGCAAGATCGTCTTCGCCCGCGACACGGGGAGTGGACTGATAAGCCTCAAACGCCGCTGTCGCCTTTTGCATCACTTCATTTGCGCTGGCAATAGACGTCTGCGCTTTCTGGGTTTCACCCAGCGAGGCATTAATCATCGCTTCCATCAGGCGCACCCGCAGAGTTCGGCTGTGGTTAATCGGGTCGATGACCGACAGCACGACGTGAATGTCGTTGTTCACATTATCTAACGACTGATTGCTACGGGTGAGCGACCAGAGGTTGGATGCGGAGCTGAGGAGAAAGATACAGAGTAATAGACCGAAAACGAGTAATGAAAAACGCCTGACTGACATAATGATCCCTTGGATGATTGAGCTACATAACGACTGGCACCTCGCAGAATGAGTTAGCCGTGAATGAGTAATCGACCAAAAGAACCCGAAATTTAATTTAAATAATTTTTTTTTGCATTTTTGCTGAAGTGCCAAACAGGCCATTTGCTGGTTTTTCAGGCAAGTAGGATCGAAAGCGAGGATCAAAACGATCTGAGTGAAAATTGAGCCGGTAAGGAGAGTGCTCACCGGCGAGAGTGTTGTTAAACCCGCAGGGGTTCACCCCGTACCGGGAGATCGCCCGCCACGAAGTAATCCGCGTCGCTGCGCGCCAGCGGCGTGCGTCCACGAATATTATCGGCAATTTTCTCACCGATCATGATCGTGGTGGCGTTCAGGTTGCCGGTGATAATCAGCGGCATAATCGACGCATCCACCACGCGCAGGGCTTCCAGCCCGTGGACGCGCCCTTCGCCGTCGACCACGGCCATGTCATCGCTGCCCATTTTGCAGGTTCCGCACGGATGATAAGCCGTTTCCGCATGATTACGCACAAACTCATCCAGCTGTTCATCGGTCTGGCATTCAAGGCCGGGGCTGATTTCCCGCCCGCGATAGTTATCCAACGCCGGCTGGTTGATGATTTGCCGCGTGATGCGAATAGCATCGCGGAACTCATGCCAGTCCTGCTCGTGCGCCATGTAATTAAACTGAATGGCCGGATGTTGGCGTGGATCGCGCGATTTCAGGCGCACAAAACCGCGGCTCGGCGAGCGCATAGACCCAACGTGACACTGAAAGCCGTGAGCTTCGACCGCGTTCGATCCGTTGTAGTTAATTGCCACCGGCAGGAAGTGGTACTGAATATTCGGCCAGCTAAACTCTTCCCGGCTGCGAATAAAACCACCGCCTTCAAACTGGTTACTGGCCCCAATACCGGTGCCGTTGAACAGCCATTCGGCGCCGATTTTCGGCTGGTTCCACCACTTCAGCGCCGGGTAAAGCGAAACCGGCTCTTTGCACTCATATTGCAGGTACATTTCGAGGTGATCCTGCAAGTTTTCACCTACGCCGGGTAAATCATGTACCAGCGGAATCGCCAACGGCTCCAGCAGTTCGGCGGCGCCGACGCCAGAACGTTGCAGAATCTGCGGCGAGGCAATCGCACCCGCACAGAGCAGCACTTCGCGGCGCGCATGCACCTGATGCGGCGCGTCGCTGGAACCTTGCAGATACTGCACGCCAATTGCGCGTTTGCCGTCGAACAAAATGCGATCGGTGGTGGCATGGGTGATGATTTTCAGGTTTGGCCGCGTTTTTGCGGTGTCGAGATAACCGCGCGCAGTGCTGGATCGACGACCTTTCGGCGTCACAAAACGATCCATCGGGCCAAAACCTTCCTGTTGATAACCGTTCAGATCCTCGGTGCGCGGATACCCCGCCTGCACGCCTGCATCAATCATCGCCGCAAACAGCGGGTTGTTACCCGGTTTGCAGGTGGTGATGCTGACCGGGCCGTCGCCGCCGTGGTAATCATTCGCGCCGATATCACGCGTTTCCGATTTGCGGTAATAAGGCAGGCAGTCGAGATAACTCCAGCGCTCAAGGCCAGGCTGCTGCGCCCAGTTGTCGAGATCCATCGCGTTGCCGCGGATGTAACACATGCCATTGATCAGCGACGAACCGCCAAGACCTTTGCCGCGCCCGCACTCCATGCGGCGGTTATTCATGTACGGCTCAGGCTCGGTTTCGTACGCCCAGTTGTAGCGTTTGCCCTGCAACGGGTAAGCCAGCGCCGCCGGCATCTGCGTGCGGAAATCAAAACGATAGTCAGGGCCGCCCGCTTCCAGCAGCAGCACCTTGACGTCGCTGTCTTCCGTCAATCTTGTGGCCAACACATTCCCTGCGGATCCGGCGCCAATAATGATGTAATCAAATTCCATTCATCGCTCCTCAGGTGACTACGCTACTCAAAATACGGACTGAAAACGGGTTAATTCGACCTGCACAGATTTCACCTGGGTGTAATTTTGCAATGTCATCAGGCCATTTTCGCGGCCGATGCCAGAGTGTTTATAGCCCCCGACCGGCATTTCGGCGGCGGATTCCCCCCAGGTGTTGATCCAGCAGATCCCCGCTTCAATCTGGTGAATAACGCGGTGCGCACGGTTGAGATCTTGCGTCACCACGCCTGCGGCCAGACCGTAGTCCGTCGCGTTGGCGCGGCGGATTACGTCCTCTTCGCGCGCATAAGTGAGGATCGACATCACCGGCCCGAAGATCTCTTCGCGCACGATCGTCATCTCATCGCGGCAATCGGTGAAGACGGTCGGCTCGACCCAGGCACCGTGGTCAAATGCCGCGCCGGTCAGGCGCTTACCGCCGCACAGCAGGCGCGCGCCTTCGCGGACGCCGGTTTCGATATAGCGCATCACATGATCGCGATGCGGGAAGCTGACCAGCGGCCCGAAGTTGGTGGCCGGATCGTTCACATCGCCTGCTTTGATGCGCGCCACACGTTCGGCAATCTTCGCTTCAAATGCCGCCTGTAATGCCGCTGGGATAAACACGCGCGTGCCGTTGGTGCAGACCTGGCCGGAGCTGTAGAAGTTGGCCATCATGGCGATGTCGGCGGCGAGATCGAGATCCGCGTCGTCAAAGATGATCAGCGGCGATTTACCGCCGAGCTCCATGGTCACCTCTTTCAACGTTGAACCTGCGGCATTCGCCATCACTTTCTTCCCGCTGGCGACGCCGCCGGTGAAGGAGACTTTATCGATGCCCGGGTGTTCGGTCAGCAGTTGCCCGGTGACCGCGCCGCGACCGTTCAGCACGTTGAACACGCCATCCGGCAGGCCAGCCTCGCTGTAAATCTCCGCCAGTTTCAGGGCGGTAAGCGGTGTCACTTCACTCGGTTTGAAGATCATTGCGTTACCGGCCGCCAGCGCGGGCGCCGATTTCCACAACGCAATCTGGATTGGGTAGTTCCACGCGCCGATACCGGCCACCACGCCAAGCGGCTCGCGGCGGGTGTAAACGAAGGAAGTATCGCGCAGCGGGATCTGCTGCCCTTCAAGCGAAGGGATCAGACCGGCGTAGTACTCCAGCACATCGGCGCCGGTCACAATATCCACCGACTGGGTTTCGCTCAGGGGTTTACCGGTATCGAGGGTTTCCAGCGCGGCAAGTTCGTCATTGCGTTCACGCAGAATATCCACCGCGCGGCGCAGAATGCGCGAGCGCGCCATCGCCGTCATCGCTGCCCAGATTTTCTGGCCTTTTTGCGCGCTCGCCACGGCGTTGTCGACATCGGCCTGCTCAGCTTCGTGAACCTCGGCCAGCACGTCACCATTTGCCGGGTTGATGGTCTGGAATGTTTTACCAGCCGCAGCCGGAACGTATTTGCCATCAATATAAAGCTGTTGTTCTGCGAATCGGGACATGATTCCTCCTTCCTCAGTGATTCTTCGCGCCAGCCAGTTGCTGACGAATGAATTGGGTGGTGAGCGTCTTGGCGATCGCCAGATTGAAAGGTTTGCCGCTCAGTGCTGCGCGCAGCCAGAGGCCATCAATCAGCGAGGCCAGCCCGTGTGCCGCAAGCCTTGCCTGTTCGCGCGGAAGTTCGCGGCGAAACTCGGCGGCCAGGCTGGAGAACAACCGGCGGCTGCTGACGCGCTCCAGACGGCCAAGCTGCGGCTGATGCATGCTGCTAGCCCAGAAATCGAGCCAGGCTTTCATCGCCGCGCTGTGTACCTGGGTGTCATCAAAATTGCCTTCGACAATCGCCAGCAAACGCGCTTCGGTACTGGCTTGCGCTAACGGTTGCAACCGCGCGGCCACCGCGTCGCGCAATTGTCGAGTGACATCGCGCATGGTGGCTTCCAACAAACCGTTTTTGTCTTTGAAGTAGTGGCTGATGATGCCGGTCGATACGCCCGCCCGACGCGCAATCTGCGCGATGGTGGCATCGTTGATCCCAACATCGTTAATGGTATCCAGGGTCGCATCAATCAGTTGCCGACGGCGTATCGGCTGCATTCCCACCTTTGGCATGACTCCATCTCCACCGCAATGTAAGGGTCATATTTAATCTTTTTTTGATTGCACGTTCAATATAAAAAAGGATTTTGTTAAGATGTCGTGCTTTAATTGTTAAAAATCGAAGCGGTAGTGAACATGCTAACGCAGGCGAACAAAGCCGTATAAACAGAGGGGGATAAAACTAAAAGGCAAGCAAGGAATTAAGGCACTCATCTGAAAATTAACAGGAAATTAACCAGAGGAACCCGATGATTAATCCACCTGCCAGTGAAAAAGACAGAATCAATCCTGTGGTGTTTTACACCTCCGCCGGACTGATTCTGACATTTTCACTTGTCACCCTTTTTTATAGCGAGCTCGCTGCGGCCTGGATCCAGACCACGGTTAACTGGGTCTCATCCACCTTCGGCTGGTACTACATGCTGGCCGCCACGCTCTATATCGTCTTTGTTATCTATATGGCGTGCTCACGCTACGGCGCCATCAAGCTTGGCCCGGAGCAGTCCAAACCCGAGTTCAGCTTGCTGAGCTGGTCAGCAATGTTGTTCGCTGCCGGGATCGGTATCGATCTGATGTTTTTCTCAGTGGCGGAACCGGTAACGCAATATATGCAACCGCCGGAAGGCGCCGGAGAAACCCTGGAAGCCGCACGCCAGGCGATGGTGTGGACGCTGTTCCACTACGGTTTAACCGGCTGGTCGATGTACGCGCTGATGGGCATTGCGCTGGGCTACTTCAGTTACCGCTACAACCTGCCGCTCACCATTCGCTCGGCCCTCTACCCTATTTTCGGTAAACGTATCAATGGCCCGATCGGTCACACGGTGGATATCGCCGCAGTGATCGGTACCATTTTTGGTATCGCGACGACGCTGGGCATTGGCGTGGTACAGCTGAATTACGGTTTGAAGGTGTTGTTTGATGTGCCGGAAGGGCTAACGGCGCAGATGGCGTTGATTGTGCTGTCGGTAGTGATCGCCACTATTTCTGTGGTTTCCGGCGTGGATAAAGGCATTCGCATTCTGTCCGAACTGAATGTCGCGCTGGCGCTTGGCCTGATCCTGTTCGTGCTCTTTATGGGCAAAACCGAGTTTCTGCTTAATGCGCTGGTGCTCAACGTTGGCGATTACATCAACCGCTTTATGGGGATGACGCTGAACACCTTTGCGTTTGACCGCCCGACGCAGTGGATGAATAGCTGGACGCTCTTCTTCTGGGCCTGGTGGGTTGCCTGGTCGCCGTTTGTCGGCCTGTTCCTCGCGCGCATTTCCCGCGGGCGCACCATTCGCGAGTTCGTGCTCGGCACGCTGATCATTCCGTTTACCTTTACCCTGCTCTGGCTGTCTGTGTTCGGTAACGCCGCGCTGTATGAAATCATTCATGGCGATGCGGGCTTTGCCCAGGAAGTGATTAACCACGCCGAACGCGGTTTCTACAGCCTGTTGGCGCAGTATCCGGCCTTTAAATTAAGCGCCTCTGTCGCGACCATTACCGGCCTGCTGTTTTATGTGACGTCGGCCGATTCCGGCTCGCTGGTGCTCGGCAATTTCACCTCGAAGTTGAAAGACATCAACAGCGATGCGCCGAACTGGCTGCGTATTTTCTGGTCGGTGGCGATTGGCGTGCTGACGATGGGTATGCTGATGACCAATGGGATTTCCGCGCTGCAAAACGCCACGGTGATCATGGGCTTGCCGTTCAGTTTTGTGATCTTCTTCATCATGGCCGGGCTGTATAAATCGCTGAAGGTGGAAGATCATCGTCGCGCCAGCGCCAGCCGTGAAACGGCGCCCTATATTCCGGCGAGCAACGATCGGTTGAGCTGGAAAAAACGTCTGTCGCGCCTGATGAACTACCCCGGTACGCGCTACACCGAACAGATGATGGAAACCACCATTTTCCCGGCCATGCAGGATGTGGCAAAAGAGCTGGAGCTACGCGGCGGCCGCGTGTCGCTAGAGTTTGTGCCGGCGGCTGAAGGTGAACTGTTGGGGCACCTGGATCTGCGCGTACATCTGGGCGAGGAGCAGGATTTTGTCTATCAGGTATGGCCGCAGCAATATTCCGTTCCGGGCTTTACCTACCGCGCGCGCAGCGGGAAATCGCACTATTTCCGTCTGGAAACCTTCCTACTGGAAGGCAGCCAGGGCAACGATTTGATGGATTACAACAAAGAACAGGTGATTATCGATATTCTCGATCAATATGAACGCCACCTGAACTTTATCCATTTACACAGGGAAGCGCCGGGGACGAATATCGTTTATCCGCAGGTGTGAATGAACGGGCCAGGGAGTGGCCTGACATTTTGACGATGGCAGAGATCAAGGCTGCGGCGTTTGATCTGATTTTTCAAGGTGAACGCTTTTTCTGCCGCGAAGCTTAACCAGCACCCTATGTAGCTGGCCGACAGAGAGATCGCGGACCACAGGGTGCGGTATGCCGCGAAGCCATCGGCAAAAATAGCCGATGCCCAATAAATCGAGACCTTCGCTGGTGAAAAGGTATTCGTTGTCCCTCAGGGAAAAGAGCGCGCGAAAATCGTCTTCTTGCGTCGCGAAACTGACAGCGAAAACAGCTTCTGCTTCTGCCAGAAGCTCCACGCCGTCATCCCCGGTGATATGCAGATCGTTTTCCAGCAACGTATTTTCATCAATCGCTTTGCTGTGCCAACCCGAAAATTCGCGCACAAAAGCGATAACGTCTTCTAACCTCGGATCCATATCGGCCTTATCCCCCGCTTGTTATATCGTCATTCGGCAGAACTAAAGCCTCCCCTACTGCCCTTCAAAACCATAGTACTGCACTGGATAACGCTGGCCATTGATTTCCAGATCGAGCCAGGGCTTGCTGACCGTTTTCAGTATGCCTTCCTGGATGGTTTTCTGCTGATTGATTGCAGCATGCAGAAGATCGCAGAACGGCAAGAAGGTTATACGCGCGCAAATCTGTGGGCATATTTTCTGTATACCGACAGCGATATTCGCAATGCGCCAAGAACATCAGAGAAGTATCACTTTACCTTCACCGCAGAAGATGGCTCTCAGCCGGGAGACAGCAGCATTGTTTACGGCCTGGATGCTGACATTACCGTTATCAGGAATTATCTGTCCTCCTTGGGATATATCAGTGTTAAGCGCGAAGGATTGCTGGAAAGATGGCAGCGTGAGGGGGAAATTACGCCCTATTTTCTTATTATCAGAGATCCGGATAAGCATACGCTCACGTGATCAAGTTTCGGCTAAGTAACCAAAGCAAATCAGTGCCTTTTAATCAAGGCACTGATAAATTTCTGCTGTAAAAAGCAATGCTGGTGCTTTATTTTAACAACCGCGTTGATTATTCAAGCGTTACCAGCATCACTTGATAATCATCGCTATCAAAAGCGACACGCAAATCGCGGCGTTTCAACCCGGGGTTCATATTAATTTCAGTGAACTTCTGGTTCAGCAGCGCTGAGGCTATTGTGGTCGCTTTCAAAAAATTCCACTTCACCGGAAAACGCCACCATCGCGTTAATCTTTTGATAGTTGTTTTCAGCGATGTATTTATCAAATGCCAATTTGTAGCGCACCGCCGCTTTACGTGAACTGGTGACAACCATCGCCTTGGCCTGCCCGGCCAGCAGATGCATGACATGCTTGCGATAGTGCTCAACGATGATTTTTACTTTCTGGGAAATATTATGGTCGTGAAGCGTAACCCACTGATTCAGTTTGATCTTGGCTTTTTTGCTGTCGACTTCTCGATCCGGATCACCCAGTTTCTGCAATAGCCTGTAGGCCACTTTGTAGTTGGTGTAGTTCTTCAGGACATCAAGAATAAAACCTTCTTCTATAGCCTGGCGCATGAAGTACACATTGAACGCTTCGGGTTTATTGGTTTTTGAAGCAGATTCATGCGGGTTAGGACGACGACCGAACAGCTCCAGGGTTTTCGCTTTCGGCGTCGCAGTAAAGGCATAGTAGTTAAGATTATTGCTGCCTTTATGTGCAGCGACGGTGGCATCAAGAATATCTTCCGATGAGAGTTCAACATCATCATCCGTCTCGTCGGTCATCAACACTTCTTTAAGCTGACGCGCCGTGGAACCACTTTGCGAAGAGTGGGCGTCGTCGGCAATGACCGCGTATTTTCGTTGCTTCAAGCTAACGCTGTTTTCAATTGCCTTTAGTACAAACGGGAAGGTCTGAATGGTGACAATAATAATCGGCTGCGAGTTTTCCAGCGCGCTGGCGAGCTTTTCTGATTTAGAACCCTCGCCTTCTTTATTGTTGATGCGCCCGACCACACCATCCTGATGCTCAAACTGATAAATAAATAGTGTCCTGCAATTGATCGTCCAGGACGGTGCGGTCTGTAACGACAATCACCGAATAGAACTGTTTCTCGCCATTCTCATCATGCAGTCGGGAAAGCTGATGGGCAGTCCAGGCAATGGAGTTGGATTTACCGGAACCGGCGCTGTGCTGAATCAGATACTTATGCCGGTCCTTTCAACCACAGCGGGCGTGATCAGTTTGTTTACCACATCCCATTGATGATAACGCGGAAAAATCAGGCCCTCTTTCTTGTACTTCAGCCCCTCGAAATTTTCCTTTTCTTCGATTTGCAGATGCACAAAGCTGGCGAGAATTTTCAGCAGATTGTCCGGCAGTAGCACTTCATTCCACAGGTAGCTGGTAGCGTATTCGTTTTCATCTTCCGGGATGTCATTTCCCGCACCACCATATTCTGAACGATTGATGACACCATCGAACACTGGCGATTTCCCCCGGTAACTCGCGCCTGCAACGGTTGTCTCGGATGAGCAAAATCTTAGGGTTTTCACAGCGCCCCCTGACGCACGGGCACGCATATGCGCACGGGGGTGCGGGCAAGCTTTACAGTTGAGGAAGGCGCAACCATAAGCGTTCAATTTTTCAAGCCGGGGAGGCTCAGTTATTCAGAACCTTTGTCAGCTCAACTTCACCCGTTGCGGCATTAAAGTACAGATAGAAAAGATCCCCATTCAACTGATCAGGTTTTGACCATATTTCCTTTTCCCCTAAGCTACGCTTTTCCTTGGTGTAGCCCAGCTTTTCAAGGTAAGAGCGCAACGGTGCAGTCCCGGCAGCTCCCTTGAAGATAATGCTATTTGAAGGCGCATAACCATCGCCGGGGTGCGACTCGAAATAGAAGTCGTCCGTCATACGCGGGGCGTTTTCAATGTCCTTGTCTGTCAGAGTGTGGTAGTTGAAGAAATCATTTTCTTTGTAGACAGTTGTTTCATCAGAGCCAGATGCAACGAGCCAGACAAACAGCCATACGAGAATAAGCACGGTGACAGCCAGTAGTGCGCACCACTTCATGACTTTTAACAGAGTTGTCATTGCTTCGCCCCCATGAACGAGAGCGATGTACCATCATTTGTAATGACCTTAACCACTCCGGATGTGAAATCGTCCCACGGCCTAAGCCATGTCATAAAATGCGGAAGATTCACCGTATACGCCTGATGTCGCACACACGGATCTTCTGGATAAGGAAACAGAATCGGACGGAACCCACGATTTTTATGGGAACCTATAGCGCCGTAGTAATCCCAGCGGCGGACGGCTGATTCATAATTCACAGGCTTGACACGATAACCATACCGACCCGGTATTATAGCCCGATAGAATCCAAACAGATCAGAAACCAAATCTTCGCCACTAAAGCCACTGTCCGTATACCAAGAGAATGATCGTAAGCTTTGCAGCCCCTCGAATCTCGATGCAGTGTTCATCATCATTGCCAGCATGATTCTGTTAATGTCTTCGGTGCTCCGGCCACGTTTAATTTCCCAGCGAGAGAACTTCCCGACCCCAAGCCGCGATTTGAACTTGATGATGCCCATATCCTGCCGATACATGACTACATAAGATGGCTGACCGCTACGTTCCCCCTCAAGAAATTGATTTCTAAGTACAGCCACGTCATTGCCACGGGCATGCCCCATATCAATCCAGCCGAGTACCTCGGTGTAAACTATTCCCCTGTCGAGTACGTCAAATAATGCCCCGTCCTTTATCTCTCTTCTGGTGCTCACGCTTTCATCTCCATATCAACTCTGACCGTCAATGGTATAGCCTATTTTTCAGGCAGTCCAGACGGCAAGCAATAGCATCATATAAGGCCCGTTGGTAAACCTGTTTATCCCCTGCGGCGACTCGCGACGGCGACAGAACGGGAGCATCGGGCTAAAATGCGCTTCACTAAAAGTTTTGGGGATTGTTTAGAGACGGTGGCTACGTCATAGCTTTCAAGTTGAGTCGGTACGTGTTTGACGCATGGAACTACACGCCACTATGAGTTAACATCCCAATTACCACTATCAACCACAGCGGCTTTTCAAGGGACATAACAGAGCATTTCTTACAGGCAAAAGAGACAGATTTTGTTGTCTAACTAGCTGTATTGTAAGGAATTTAGTGGCTTGGCGAAGGCCGGACTCGAATTTAAATATTAACAAACTGAATTGTAAGTAAATTATTATTAATTAATTGGTTATGTATACTCAGTTATATACTCAACAGTTTTCTTTCCAAAATCACCGAGTAACAGAGTATATAAACCAACTCAGATATGATGCAGCAATTATACCCGATAGCATCATTTCAGCCAGGGAGTTTTTTACTATCGAGAGGTAGCCTCCCAGGATAATGTTTCGGTCAGTTAAAACTTCAGTTTGCATGGTATTTTTTCCTATAAAAGCAAATGCCCCCAATACTGGCAGGCATATTATCTAATGAATAAACAAGGAAGAAAGGTCGGCTGTGTACACCGGGAAGACAATTCACAATCCAGAGTTACTACGGTTTCGTCGCAACAAGCCAGTGACATGCCGTGCCCGCAGAATATCGACTGCCCGCAGATATGGGGACTGTTCTTGCCAGTCGAATCCCCTGCGATCAATACGAACCAGCCCGTACTTTTCCACCAGAAAATTAACGGCATCGGCCAAAGATATACCGGCATCGATATGTTTCTGAATTACCGTTTCATCACTGAATGGTGTGTCGTTGAGTGTCAGGCCATAATGTTGTTCCAGCAGGCGTGCAAGCAGCATTTGCCACACTGCCACGGGCGACAGACATAGCGTCGCCGCCTGCGGAGTTGTTGCAGGTAGAGTTTTCATATTTGCTCTTGTGAAAGTAGTTAACGATGAGTGGGGTAAACGGCGATGTATACGTAGCCGCAACTGCCAAGGGTATCGGCTTCGCAGGTGAAACCATTGTGGTACAGGGTGACACAGTGGGCATGGCGAGGATTCATTTCACCAGTAGTCAGCATCGATTCCATCTGGCTGATAAAATGTGGGAATACTTCATCCAACTTCAAAGGTTCTGCGTTACTGAATTCACCGGTAATGCTGGCCCGGTCAACCAGATAGTGCAGCCGATTTCCCTCCTGTACCAGACGAGCGCCAAAGCAAGGCGTCACATTACGATTCAGCCCCCACTGGAGAAATGAATCGTTCTCTGAGCCAGTAGATTTCATTGAAGTACCCTCATATCCAGCCTCGCTCTGCAAACGACACAATGCCATCTGAACCGACAACCAGATGATCGAGAGTGTTCACATCAACCAGTGCCAGCGCTTCTTTAAGCCTGCCCGTAATGTTGCGGTCACATTGACTGGGCTCTGGGTCACCGGATGGATGGTTATGCGCCAACACAACGGCCGCAGCATTGAAGCGAAGCGCTGACTTCACTACCTCTCGAGGATGGACCTGGACATGGTTAATCGAACCGGCAAACAGCGTTTCACTCTCCAGTAAACGGTGCTGGTTATCGAGATAGAGCACCATAAACACTTCCCGTTCTTGTCCTGCCAGCTGTAACCGAAGCCAGTCACGGGCTGCCGTACTTGAGGTAAAGGATATGCCGGGCTGGCGCAGATATTTTTCCAGCAGGTTGATAGCGCGGCGGATGGTCCGTTGTGTAGTGGTCAAGTAATACTGGCCACGGTTTTACAGTAAGAACGGTATCGGTTCTCTGATTCTTCCGGCGTTAGCCCCCCGTTGTAATGATGAGGTCTGACGCTATTGTAGTAATTCAGGATATAACCGCCGATTTGTCGCCGGGCCTCATCCTTACCTGCGTAACCATTCGTCGGCACCCATTCTGTTTTCAGACTACGGAAGAAGCGTTCCATGGGGCTATTATCCCAGCAGTTCCCCCGACGACTGACGCTTTGCTTTATCCTGTAACGCCAGAGAACTTGCTGATATTTAAGGCCTGTATACTGGCTTCCCTGGTCGCTATGGAACATGACATCACGCGGTTGACCACGCGTCTCATAGGCCATCCGCAGAGCACTGCTTATCAGTGCGGTATCGGCATTCGCTGACAGACTCCAGCCGATAACCCTGCGGGCAAAAAGATCCATAACAACCGCCAGATAGCACCAGCGATTTCCAGCCCAGATATACGTAATATCTCCACACCATACCCGGTCTGGCTCCGGTACAGCGAACTGACGCTCGAGCAGATTCGGCAGGCAGGTATGCTCCTGACGGGCATTTTTGTACTGATGTTTTCCGGGCTGGCAACTGCTCAGGCTTAGGTATTTCATCAGACGCCCGGCACGGTAACGGGTCATCGGAACGCCATTTTGAGCCAGCATTTCAGCAAGCGTGCGTGCGCCTGCTGAGCCCCGGCTCTGGTTCCACGCCCGGCGTATTTCGCTGTACAACCTGACTCGCGCCGGATTGACAGTATCGCGTCGTTTTCGCCAGTACCGGTAACTGCTACGGTGTATTTCCAGCGCGGAGCAAAGGCTGACAACCGTGTGGCTGTCACTCAGTCTGGCGGCTATCGTGAACCGTTCAGTGAGTCGGACATCAAGAGTGCGGTAGCCTTTTTTAATATCGTATTCTGTTCCTCCAGGCGGCGAACCTGCTTTTCCAGCTCGCGAATACGTTGCTGCTCTGCAGTAATGGGAGTTGCAGAGGGCGTAATCCCCTGCCGCTCTCGCCTGAGCTGGCGCACCCAGCTCTCAAGCGTGGTAGAACCGACATTCATCGCTTCACTGGCTTGTCGATATGAGTAGCCCTTATCAACAATCAGCTGTGCACATTCCAGCCTGAACTCAGGGGTGAAAGTACGCTTAGTTTTCTTGTTCATTAAGTCACCTGTTTTATGTTGTGGTGAGAATATCACCTTTAATCAGGTGGCCAAATTTACTGTGCCACTACAAAATTACATCTCATCCCAATCCTTTGTACTCCACCTCACAAAGGAAAAATCAATGCACACACCTTACCCCTTCAACCCCAGATACACAATGAACTGGTTTCTACTGTCTCTGATCAATGACCACCTGAATCAGCTAATGAACCGATACTCCCGAATACAGGCACTCAGACTCGACCTGTTCTATCAGAAAGGTACAGAGCGCTATAAACGTCATTCATGGAACGAAACCGAACGAGAAGTACGTATGCTGGTTGAACGCACCCTGCAGCACACAAATCTGGCAGGGTATTTCTGGGTACTCGAGAACTCTGTAGACCACGGATGCCATGCCCATATCGTGTTCTATCTCGACAGGCACCTTAACCAAGCTACCTACCCAATAGCTGAGAGAGTAGGAACAATATGGCGGGAAATAACGCAACGAGAAGGCTATTACAACCGCTGCGAGTACAAACCCACTTATGAAGTCAGTATTAATAGGCCGGTGAACTACGGTGATACCGAAGCCATCGATAACCTGCGCTACATCATCAGCTACCTTGCCAAAGAAGAGCAAAAGCACGGTCATTATCATTACGGAGCCAGTGAGGTACCGCCGCCCAGCGGACTGGGGCGTCCTCGCACGGTATAACGCACATTCTGCACTTTTTTACGTATCAATCCATTGATGTGGAAGGGCTGGTGGTAACAAGAAATCAACTACCAGCTCAGGATAATCCCACAATGGAAGACAGCATCATGACAGAACATATTTCTTTGCTTGATGACCAACTGGTGGATATGCGCTTCATCACGAAGCTTACAGGGCTTACGGACAAGTGGTTTTACAAGCTTATAAAAGATGGCCAATTCCCAAAGCCCATTAAACTAGGTCGCAGTTCCCGCTGGCTACGGAGTGAAGTCGAAGACTGGCTAGAAGAACGCATTGCGGACTCACGAGGCAGTTGATGCAACCTACTCACTCTCACAGCATGCACACTTCACTATTCAGCCCTCTTTGGCAACGAACATTACATAAATGACTCAGAGGTTTCTGGGAAGCCCGTGGCGACTCAGTTTCTCCCTTTTATCTTTCAACTCCAAGCCATCACGCCTTAAAATGGCATGCCCTGCACTAATTCTCATAGTACCAATGCTCCACTGATAGCAAAATCACTTCTGCATGATAAAGAAATACAAGAAGCGCGGCTGAAGGTGAATGTGCCAAAAATCCATTCGAGAGCACAAAATCATTTTTATGAAAAATATGTACTGTACATTGAAAATCTTACTTATTGCGCTTGGCTACAATTGCATGCTTGGTAATATAGATTATAAAACACCAGACTAGCTGCCTGGTAAGTAATGTAATAGCATAGGAAATATCACGATGGATCTTGTAGATAGTGTCGAAGCAGGCAAGCTGACGATCAGTGAATTGATTGATGCCCTGGCGAAAGATAAAAATTACTCAGCTTCCAAGTGGGATCAGCGATACCGTGAATTTACGACCTTGCTACAACAAACCTCAACTTTTGCTGAGCCTGAAACGGATGATTTAGTTAAGAGGCTCTGGTATGAACGTGATAACGGTATTGCCAGTATTCGTCAGGGCGTTCCATCATTAGCAGAATATCAGCAAAGCCTCCCATTGCTTAGAGAACTCACTGAACGTGTTCGTCAGCAACCGAATGAAGCTACCTACCAATATGTAGGCAGTGCGCTGCAGCAGGCCAAAGAGACCGGACAGCTTAAGCGCATGTATTGGAGTTTAAGAAATCGTGTCTTTGCCGCGTTCTCCCCAGAAAACTACACCAGCACTGTGGATGAGAATGCTTTCAATAAAGCAGCAGAATTCCTAAATCAGCACTTCAATCTCGGTTTGGTACTGACCGGAAATTGGTTACAGAAAAACTATGAATTGAAACAAGCCATACACGCCCAATCTCCTAACACAGATCCTTATTACGTGAATATGGCCATCTGGCATCTCTATGAATTGCTCCGTGAACGCGATAATGAACAAAAGCAGGAGAAAGTAGCTAGCACTACATCCACAACCTGCAGTGAGCCCATCGAGAACAAGACCATTCCACATTCACCAACTAACGTGATCTTCTTTGGCCCCCCAGGCACAGGCAAGACCTTCACGTTGCAGCAAAAAATGAAAGATTACACTTCTCATGCTGTTCCTGCTGATCGTGATGCCTGGCTGGATTCTCGCCTTGAATCGTTGAACTGGATGCAGGTTTTAACGCTGGTGCTGCTCGATCTTGGGAAACGAGCCAAAGTTCGCCAAATGACGGAACACGACTGGTTCCAACGCAAAGCGCTGCTAAATGGCCGTAGTAGCAACTTTTCTCAAACTACCTGGGCGACGTTACAATCCTTCACCATTCCAGGATCAACTACTGTTGCGTACAAAGGTCGTCGTGAACCTGCGATCTTCGACAAAACTGCCGATAGTGAATGGTTTTTGGTCGAATCCCAGTTAGAGCAAGTGGATGAGCTACTTACTCTGTACGCAGAATTAAAACAAGGCCCTAAATCTACCGAAGCCATCCAGCGTTTTGCGGTGGTTACGTTCCACCAATCTTACGGCTATGAAGAATTTATTGAGGGTATCCGCGCTCGCTCTGACGAAAGTGGCAACATCTCTTACCCTATTGAGCCGGGTATCTTTATGCGGCTGTGTCAGCGTGCCAATGCCGATCCAGCACATCGCTACGCCATTTTCATTGATGAGATCAATCGCGGAAACATATCCAAGATCTTTGGTGAACTGATCTCACTCATTGAAGTAGACAAGCGTGCGGGTATGTCCAATGCAATGAGCCTGCAACTGTCTTATAGCGGTGATCACTTTAGCGTACCCGCCAATGTCGACATCATCGGAGCCATGAATACAGCGGACCGTTCTTTAGCTCTGATGGACACGGCTTTGCGCCGTCGCTTTGACTTTGTCGAAATGATGCCTGATCTCTCTTTACTGAGTGGAGCTAAGGTGAAAGGCATAGAGCTTGAGTCGTTGTTAGAAAAACTCAATAGCCGCATCGAAGAGCTTTACGATCGTGAACATACACTGGGACATGCATTCTTTATGCCGGTAAAAAATGCACTCGATACCGGCGATGAAGAAGCTGCGTTTAAACAATTGAAGATCGTATTCCAGAAAAAAATCATTCCCCTGTTGCAGGAATACTTTTTCGATGACTGGAACAAGATCAGGCTAGTGCTGGCAGACAACCAGAAACAAGACGACAGCCTGCAATTCGTGATTGAGAAAACCGACGATCTCGATACGCTTTTTGGTAACAACCATGGTTTACGACGCCATGATCAGCAATCGACAGCTTACGAGCTCGAAGCATTTGATCAAGAGGTCTGGAATATGCCACAGGCTTATCGTTCAATTTATCAGCCACAGCAGACCACTCCTGATGAGCAGGCCGTAAACCATGGGTGAAGTTATCTCAGTTTTTGAATATGACCTGCTGGGGAGTGGAAAAGCGGCTTCAGTTGGCGCAAAGCTGGTGCCTCAACAGGTCTTTGATTATTTAGAAACACTTAGCCTAACAAATGATCAAGGAAGCCAGTTTCTCAAACTCACCTCTCGTACAGGTTTCAAATTGCTGCAGGTGCAAAACTACGCGGGGATGCTTTCTACACCTCACGGTTTCCAGCTTGAGATACTGCCCAAGATTGGTAAAAACCTCACGGTTGCGAGTGCGCGAGAAACATTCATTACGATGCTAAGTCACTTGCCTGGGTTTCGACATATTCAAACCCAGCAGGCCACTCTTCAGGCACAACGCATGCCTTTGCTCGAGATTTTTATCAGCCAATTTTTGCAAAGCGTCAGCCAATTGCTTAAACAAGGTTTACGCTCCGACTATGTGAGCGAGCAAGGTAATCTGGCTTTTATGAAGGGCAAGCTGATGCTCTCTGCACAGCTACGACATAACGCGGTAAATCGCCATAAGTTTTGTGTCAATTATGATGAGTATATGCCTGATTGTGCTGCCAATCGGCTCTTACACTCCACACTGGATAAGTTACTTAGTCTGAAGCTGTCATCAGAGAATCAACGCTGGCTTTACGAACTGCGCTTTGCTTTTGACGGTATTCCACTTAGTAGGGATATTGAGAGCGATATGAACAGCTTACGCATTGAGCGTGGTATGACTCATTACAGCGAGCCAATGGCTTGGGCGCAGTTGATCCTGAGAGGAATGAGCCCAAGTGCATTGCAGGGAAACACCAAAGCGATATCACTTTTGTTTCCTATGGAAGCGGTATTTGAATCCTTTGTGGCACAGACCCTACCCTACGAATTACCTTCTCACCTAAAAGTTTTTCCTCAAGCAGCAACTTATTCTTTGGTAAAGCATGGACTTAAAGATTGCTTTAAGCTTCGCCCAGACTTGCTGATTCAATCTCGGCAACCGATTCAAACCAAAGTGGTGATGGATACAAAATGGAAGCAGGTGAATAGCAGCCAGCAAAAAAAATCACTTTATGGACTAGCGCAATCCGACTTCTATCAAATGTTTGCTTACGGCCAAAAATACCTTGGCGGAACAGGCGAAATGTACCTGATTTACCCTGCGCATGATGACTTTAGCCAACCGATACCGCAGCACTTTGCTTTTTCAGAGACTTTAAAATTATGGGTTGTGCCATACCGGATAATGGCAAAACGCGGTGAAAGGATGATGTGGGCGAGTGATGTGTTAACTACATAGTGACTAAGCCATTTGGAATGGGTCAGTCCAAAACATCGACGCTGTCTCAGACAAAGTGGTTGTGTTGATAGGAATGGAGACAGTAGTCCCTCATTAACCCTGACTCGAAGGCCCTGCCGCTAGCAAGAAGCTCTTATCAAAAGTACAATCAAGACCCTAAAACAGCCCTTTTCGAATTAGAATTGCTTTCAACAGGATTTATAGTGAATAAACAACAACTTGCGGCAAAAATCTGGGAATCTGCCAACCAGATGCGGTCTAAAATTGAAGCCAACGAATACAAAGACTACATACTCGGCTTTATCTTCTACAAGTACCTAAGCGACCAGTTGGTGCAGTTTGTCAGCAGACAAGGGATGACACCCGAAGACATCAAAGCCCTGAATGAAGAAGACGCCGACACCGTTGAATACGTGCAAAGCAACCTGGGCTACTTTATTGCCTACGATAATCTGTTTTCTACATGGATTGATCCAACGTCCGAATTTAACGAATCTAACGTACGTGATGCGCTTTCGGCCTTTAGCCGTTTGATTTCACCAACTTACAAAAAACTGTTTGACGGTATCTTTACCACCTTAGAAACAGGTTTAAGCAAACTGGGTGAAAGTGCGGGTAAACGTACCAAAGCTATCAGCGACTTACTACACCTGATTAAAAGCATCCCCATGAATGGCAATCTAGGGTATGACGTACTGGGCTATATTTACGAATACCTGATTGAAAAATTTGCCGCCAATGCTGGTAAAAAAGCGGGTGAGTTTTATACGCCTCATGAAGTTTCGGTACTTATATCGAACATCATCGCACATGAGTTGAAACACAAAGATACCATCAAAATTTACGACCCTACTTCTGGCTCAGGTTCGTTGCTGATCAATATCGGTGAAGCATTCGAGAAATACGCGAAAAATAAAGACTGCATCACCTATTACGCTCAAGAGTTAAAAGCTAACACCTACAACCTAACCCGTATGAACCTCATCATGCGAGGAATTAAAGCCAGCAACATTAAAACCCGTAATGGCGACACCTTGGAAGAGGATTGGCCGTATTTTGATGACAGTGATCCTCAAGGCTCATACTACGCCTTACATGTCGATGCCGTGGTGTCCAACCCTCCTTACTCACAAAATTGGGACCCCAGCTTTAAAGACAGCGATCCACGCTATTCACGGTTTGGCCTGGCGCCTAAAACCAAAGCAGATTTTGCTTTTTTACTGCACGACCTCTATCACCTAAAGCCCGATGGCATTATGGCTATCGTGCTACCTCATGGTGTCTTGTTCCGTGGTGGTGAAGAAGGTGAAATTCGCAAGCAACTCATTGAACAGAATCATATTGATGCCATTATTGGTTTACCGGCCAATATCTTTTTTGGCACCGGCATTCCTACGGTGATTTTGATACTCAAGCAAAAACGCCAAAATACCGATGTATTGGTGGTCGATGCCTCCAAACACTTTATGAAAGAAGGCAAAAACAACAAACTGCAAGCCAGTGATATCAAGCGCATTACTGATGCGGTGATTAACCGCGAAAGTATCGACAAGTTCTCGAAACTGGTGAGCAAACAAACCCTACGCGACAATGGTTACAACCTCAACATACCGCGCTATGTGGATTCCTCTGCGACGGCAGAAAGCTGGGATTTACACGCCACCATGCTCGGCGGTATTCCCAATAGGGAAATTGCCGAGTTAGACAACTTTTGGCAGGCCTTCCCTCAATTGCGCAGTACTTTGTTTACGCCAAAATCAGCTGCTTACAGTGAGCTTGCCATTGATAAACAGGACGTCAACGACCGCATTAGCGGGCACCCGCAAGTGTTAGAGTTTATCAGCGCCTACAACCAGGCTTTTAATGGCTTTAATGACCACTTAAACACCGAGTTAATACAAAACTGGCAAAGCGTAAAGCGTAACCAGCAAGAAGCAGTATTAAGTGCTGAGCTATTTGCCCGCTTAGCACCTATCGCCTTAATCGACAAATACCAGGCCTACCAATGTCTGAACAACCAATGGCAAATCATCAGCGCTGATTTAGAAATGATGCAAACCGAAGGATTTGCCGCCACCAAACAAGTTGACCCCAATATTGTTATAAAGAAAAAAAACGGCCAGGACACCGAAGTACAAGAAGGCTGGAAAGGCCACATACTGCCCTTTGATTTAGTGCTGAAAACTTACTTAAGTGATGACTTAAACGCCCTGGCAGCTAAAGAAACCCGCTTGGCGGAAATGGCTAGCGCGCTGGAAGAAATTTTAGAATCCCTGAGCGAAGAAGAAAAAGAACAAGATACGGTCAAAGAAAACAAAGATGGCTTTGCCAATGCCGAATTAAGCAAAGCCGCTAAGGCCTTCCTGAAAGAACAGAAAGACAGCAAAGTTAAATTCGCAGATGAAAGTTATGAAGCCAAAATCATTCGCGCGAACGAATTAATTGATGAAGAAAAAACTCTGAAAAAAACGGTCAAAGATGCCGCAACTACCTTGCACTCAAAAACCAAAACGACCATCGAAACATTAACTGATGAGCAAGTTAACAACCTGCTGCACCTTAAATGGATTGCTCCATTAAGCACCGAACTCGCAGCCATGCCAAACGCAGTGATTAGCCAACTCACTAGCCAAGTGCAAGCCCTTGCCGATAAATACGCCGTCACCTATTCGCAAGTTGCTAATGATATCAAAACCACCGAGCAAGAACTGGCGGAGATGATGGCTGAGCTCACGGGTAATGAATTTGATTTACAGGGCCTGACTGAACTCACCAACTTACTGAAGGATAAATAAGATGAGTATGGATAGAAAGGTGCCAGAAATCCGTTTTAAAGGGTTTAGTGAGGAGTGGGTTGGAAGTAATTTAGGTGGGTTAATAGATATTAGATCTGCCGCACGAGTTCATAAAGAGCAATGGACTGAAGCAGGCATACCATTTTTTAGAACAAGCGATGTCGTATCTATTTACAAGGGACAGGAAAACACTAAAGCCTATATTTCCAAAGAGGTTTATCACGGTCTATCCGAGAAAATAGGAAAGGTAACAAAAAATGATCTACTTATAACTGGAGGTGGTTCGATAGGTATTCCTTATCTGGTTCCGAATGATAATCCTTTATATTTCAAGGATGCTGATTTGCTTTGGCTAAAGAACAATGAAAAGTTCAATGGATACTTCCTATATACATTTTTCTTTAGCGAACCTTTCAAAAAACACATTAAAAGTATTTCTCATACGGGAACGATTGCGCACTACACAATTGAACAAGCGAAAGCAACACCAATAAATACATGTTGCGACGAAGAACAAACCCAAATCGGCAACTATTTCCAAAAGCTAGACGTGCTGATCAACCAACACCAACAAAAGCATGACAAGCTCAGCAATATAAAAAAATCCATGCTGGAAAAGATGTTCCCAAAAAAAGATGAATCCATCCCAGAAGTTCGCTTTAAAGGATTTAGTGAAGATTGGATGTGTGTTCGTTTAGGTGAGATTTGCGAGTTTATGAAGGGTCAATCATTAAGCTGGAAAGATATAGATGACGCTGGAAAAGAACCATGCATACTATACGGTCATTTGTATACAACTTATGGAATGTCGATTAATAAAATCCTCTATTTGACAAATAATGATAATGCTTCCATACCAAGAAGTCGCCACGGAGACGTTTTAATTCCAGGTTCAGACACCACGCCCACAGGGATAGCGAGAGCAGCATGTCTTGAACTAGATAATGTACTTCTCGGCGGGGATATAAATATTCTTCGCCCAGTTAAAAACATTAATGGTAAATTTTTATCTTATTGTATTAATGCTAATAAAAAAGAACTCATAAAATTAATTAAAGGCACATCGGTAAAGCATCTTGTGAATTCTGATTTAGCTGGTATCAGTTTAAAAACGCCTGCGAAGACAGAAGAGCAAATCATGATCGGTAAATATTTTCAAAAGCTGGATTTACAAATAAACCAACACCAGCAACAAATCACCAAACTCAATAACATCAAGCAGGCTTGCTTGAACAAAATGTTTGTATAGGGAGTGCACATGATCACCTTCAAAAACGAAGCACAATTTGAGCAGGCCTTTATTGAGGTACTCACCAACAAAGGTTGGGAGTCGGAGATACTCAAAAACAAAACCGAGGCCGATTTACTGCAAAACTGGGCAGACATTTTGTTTGAAAACAATTGCCAGCGAGATCGCCTAAACGATGTCCCGCTTACTGCAACTGAAATGCAGCAAATTATTGAGCAAATTAAAGAACTTAAAACACCACTCAAGCTCAACGGCTTAATTAACGGCAAAACCGTGGCCATTAAGCGCGATAACCCAGCCGATACTTTGCATATGGGTAAAGAAGTTAGCTTAAAAATATACGATCGCCAGGAAATTGCCGCAGGTCAAAGCCGTTACCAAATTGTACAGCAGCCTAAATTTGAACGCGGCAGCCCTTTGCGTAACGACAGACGAGGTGACGTGTTGCTACTGATTAACGGCATGCCGGTGATCCATGTAGAGTTAAAGCGTAGCGGGATCCCGGTTAGCCAGGCCGTAAACCAAATTGAAAAGTACAGTACAGAAGGCTTATTTAACGGCCTGTTTTCGCTCATCCAGGTGTTTGTAGCTATGGAGCCAAACGAGACCAAATACTTTGCCAACCCCGGACTAGACGGCAAGTTTAACCCCGATTATCAGTTTAACTGGGCCGATTTTAATAACGAACCCATGAACTACTGGAAAGACATCGCCTCTACCTTGCTTTCTATCCCTATGGCGCATCAGTTGATTGGCTTTTATACCGTCGCCGACGATACCGACGGCGTGCTTAAGGTAATGCGCAGTTATCAGTATTACGCCGCCAATGCGATATCAGACAAAGTAGCCAAAACCAACTGGCAACAGCTGGGTAGCGCTAATAACCCTGATCGTCTCGGGGGTTATGTGTGGCATACTACCGGTTCGGGAAAAACCATGACCAGTTTTAAATCGGCACAGTTAATTGCACAATCGAAAGATGCCGATAAAGTGATTTTTTTAATGGACAGGATTGAGCTGGGTACCCAATCTCTGACGGAATATCGCAATTTTGCTAGCGATGGTGAAACCGTTCAAGCTACAGAGAATACTCATGTACTCATTACCAAATTAAAAAGCAGTGCAACTTCCGATACGTTAATTGTTAGCTCCATTCAAAAAATGAGTAATATTTTTGAAGAAGCTAATGATGAGGGAACAGCAACAAATGCAGCTGATATAGATAAAATCCGTGCTAAGCGCTTGGTATTTATTATTGATGAAGCACATCGCTCAACGATGAGTGGAGGCAAAGAAAATAAACTAGGCATGCTGGTAAGCATTAAAAAAACATTCCCTAAGGCACTCTTTTTTGGTTTTACCGGCACGCCGATTCATGATGAAAATAAAATCAATAGCAATACTACCGCTGATGTTTTTGGTAACGAGTTGCATCGCTATAGCATAGCAGATGGTATACGTGATGGTAACGTTTTGGGATTTGATCCTTACAAAGTACCTACTTTTAGAGATAGTGATCTAAGGAAAGAAGTTGCATTAGAACAAGCCAGGGCTGAATCGGTTGCTGATGCGATGGCTGATCCAGCAAAAAAGAAAAAGTTTAATCACTTTTTAAATGACGTACCGATGGCTGGCTATAAAGATGCCACTGGCAAATACCATAAAGGCATTGAAGATTATGTACCTAAAAGCCAATATTTAACGGCTACCCACCAGGAAAAAGTCGTCAGTGACATTTTAGATAAATGGGATGTACTCAGTCAAGGCAATAAATTTCACGCGATTTTAGCCACAAATAGTATCGCTGAAGCGATTGACTATTACCGGCGTTTAAAAGCGGCCAAACCTGAGCTAAAAATCTCAGCCTTGTTTGACCCAAATATTGATAACGACGGTAGTGGTGACCGAGGCCCAACCTTTAAAGGCGATGGGCTGGATGAAATCATGAGTGACTACAATAAGCGTTATGGCCACGATTTTGATTTTGCCCGCCACGCCGCTTTTAAAAAAGATTTAGCGGCACGCCTTGCTCATAAAAAACCTTACGAACGCATTCATACCGAGCCTTCAAAGCAATTAGATTTATTGATTGTAGTGGATCAAATGCTCACTGGTTTTGATTCTAAATGGCTTAATACTTTGTATTTAGACAAGGTGATAAAATACCAAAATATAATTCAAGCGTTCTCACGCACCAATCGCTTGTTTGGTCCCGACAAACCCCACGGCATCATCCGTTATTACCGCTACCCACATACAATGGAGCAGCACATTAATGCTGCGGTAAAACTCTATTCCGGCGATAAACCTATCGGCTTGTTTGTTGACAAGTTAGAAAGCAATCTTAAAGCCATAAATGAATTAGTAGCTGACATTACTGAGCTGTTTGTTACCGCTGACGTGGAGAATTTTGAAAAACTGCCAGACGATATAGATGCCTGTGCCCAATTTGCCAAGTTGTTTAATACCTTTAACCAGCACCTGGAAGCGGCTAAAGTACAAGGCTTCCATTGGGAACAGTCGGTCTATTCCTTTACTGAAAATAATGCAGAACATGAAGTAACGCTAGCTATGGACGAACAAACTTACCTGAGTCTGGTCCTGCGCTATAAAGAATTAACAGCCAAAGGTGAGCACGATGGTGCAGGTGGTGGCGATGTGCCTTTTGATATCAGTGGTTATTTAACTGAAATAGATACCGGCAAAATCGATGCCGACTATATGAATAGCCGATTCGATAAATATTTAAAAGAGCTGAACAAACACCAGGACCCTGCAAGCATTGAATCCACATTAAATGAACTGCACAAGTCGTTTGCAACACTCACCCAAATTGAGCAGAAATACGCCAAACTCTTCTTGCACGACTTGCAGCGCGGCGATGCTCAGCTCGTTGAAGACCATACTTTCAGAGACTACATCAACATCTACAAAAATAACGCTGAAAATGCGCAAATAAACGCAGTTATTAGCGCTCTTGGTGTAGATAAAGAACTACTCATAGCATTAATGGTTGATAGTGTTAATGAAAAAAATCTAAACGATTTTGGTCGCTTCGATGCATTAAAAGAATCGGTAGACAAGGCAAAAGCAAAAATCTATTTTGAAAAACAAGATGGCATAACCATACCTCTATTTAAGCTTAATATACGCATTGAACAGTTTTTAAAACAGTTTATTTTTGCACAAAAAAATGATTTTTTAAGTGACACAGATGTTGTTGGTGATGTGAAGTGATGGACGTCCCTCAGCATGAGGCCCTATCATACTTATGCTGAGTGATCTTTTTCAGAGATTCTGCACATGAACTCGATAAAAGTGAATAGTCCGGTTATACGGAATACTTACAGTAATCTCACCACGCATGAGTTGCGTAAGGGTCATGCAGATAATTGTTTTTTGCCGCATAGACAATAGTATAAATAAAGTCGTCAATGTCTTTCGGAAAATCTAATTTAGTTTTTTCATGCGTAATCCACCTCCTAATCAGCCTAAGGGAGTCGTAGCCATTACGTTAATTTTATTATAAAACAAAGATGAAAGTTTCTTAGCCTTCACAAATTGCTCAAGCGATTTACAGCATTGCCCGAGCTGATTTATGAGTCTCTAAATAATAAATTAGCAAACACAATAAGGCATGCTCAACGCATGCCTTATAGAAACTCTTTTTAATCAGCTCGCATTTAATTTAGCAAAATCAAATGGGCTAATTCCCTTCAACCGATTTACATCCAGAAAATCCGCCCACCACTGCAGCATCAATCGTCTCTCATCCAAATGTTCAGCCTTATGAATGTAAGCAGCACGTACAGAGTTACGCTCCATATGGCTCATCTGCCTTTCAACAGCGTCCCTAGACCACAGCCCTGATTCAATCAACGAGCTACATGCCATGGTCCTGAAGCCATGACCGCAAACCTCAATCTTAGTGTCATATCCCATCACGCGCAGCGCCTTGTTCACTGTATTTTCACTCATCGGTTTACAAGGATTGTGATCTCCAACGAAAACAAAATCGCGCTCGCCACTAAGCTTATGAACCTGTTTAAGGATTGCCAGTGCCTGACGAGAAAGCGGCACTAAATGAGGAGTACGCATTTTCGAGCCACGTTCCGAATGCTTCACTCCTTCAATAGCTTCTCGTTCTGCCGGGATTGTCCACATTGCCCTTTCAAAATCGATTTCAGACCAACGGGCAAAGCGCAACTCACTGGAACGAATAAAGATTAATAACGTGAGCTCAACAGCCAGACGGGTTAAAGGTCGTCCGGAGTAGCTATCAATTCGGTGGAGTAGTTCAGGTAAGCGTTTCAGTTCAAGTGCTGGTCGATGGACACGATTACTTGAAGCAACTGCCCCAGCCATCTCCTGAGCAGGATTGTAATCGATCAAACCGCTTTGCACTGCATAACGCATAATCGCATTGGTACGCTGCTGAAGACGCGAAGCTACTTCAAGACGCCCTGTAGCCTCAACTCCTTTGATAGGAACAAGGAGATCGCGAGTACTAAAACTATCAATACTCCGCTTCCCAATTGCTGGGAACAAATTATCTTCCAGGCTCTTCAGCACCCGTCGGCTATGTTCCTCTGACCATTTCTTGTTAGTTGCATGCCACTCTCTGGCAACTGACTCAAAGGTAATAGCCTCTTTCGCCTGTTCTTCTTTCACAGCACGTTTATGCTCGCGAGGATCGATTCCAGCAGCTACAAGCCGCCTTGCCTCTTCCCTCTTCTGCCTCGCATCAGCTAATGACGTTTCAGGATAAACCCCAAACGCCATTAGGTGCTGCTTACCGCCAAAGCGAAAGCGGAACCGCCAGTATTTTGAGCCGTTGGGGTGAATCAGCAAAAACATGCCATCCCCATCGACTAGGGTGTACTCCTTTTCCTGCGGTTTCGCAGAACGCACTTTGATATCTGTCAGAGCCATAAAAGTTCTCCTTCCATGTGCCGCTGTGAGTATACAACCATTATCGAACCAGCATATATACTCGGTTCTATACTCACAAGCGACTTGATGTGGATAGACACAGTTGACATCAGTTGAATGAAATTTGGCGGAAAGCCTTACAGATACTGGATTTCAGGCACAAAAAAAGACGTCCGTTGACGTCTATTGATGTTCCGATGGTGCGAAGGCCGGACTCAAATCTCGAATTAACATTCTAATTTATAATGATTTTTAATTTTTATAATTAATATATGCCCCCTTTTGTGCCCCCAGACGTTTTGATGCTATAGCATTGATAATAGGTAGGAGCATATACCTTTTAAGGGTGGTACTTCCTGCCGGTGAGGTTCCGCTGTCAGGATCCTTACCGGAACAAAAATTAACATTCCATTAATTTCAGAGCCGCCCTTACATAACCCTCTTCAGGTTTGAATCGTGACATGTGGCGTACGCAGACAACCGGGATACTTCTACTACTAATATTGGCCATGAAAGCGAAAGTGGTGTGGTAGCCCTTGGGGTGAGAAAATTTGAGAGTAGTTGCATCGCCAAAGTGTTTTAGCAACAGGCTTGCAGCAGAGATGGACTGAAGACTGTTGCTGTATGCAACGATGAGATCTGGTTCGCTCAAATTGGCGGTCACATGCTCAAAAAATGCCATTGATTTTGTTTCGATCTCGTTCATTGTCATATTTCGACAAGCTGCTTCTTTTTTTAGGGTTACTGCATTCTGAGAGCACATCATAAATGCATTGGTATAAATAACGTCTTCCCACCTATAACCGAGGCAAACAGGTATTTGTTGTAATCGTTTTGCAAGATGCGTGATCCCCCATTTTCCTTCTATTCCTTGTTGAACCCCGGAGATAAAAGGATGAGCATAATCTTCAAGAATAGATTGGCGATTTGTCATACATGAATCAGCTAACGAGCCATTAAAGCCCATCACAACTAGCCGCTTTCTTGATGGTTTTGCAGCCAGGAGGTCAAAGGCGCAGTCATAAGGTCGACCCGGCAAATCAGCCAATCCAAATCGGGAGAGCCCTTCTAGAATGAAATCTCTGGTTTTATCCATTGCTTAAATCTTCCCATGATGTGCATAGCATCATCATATGCAAAAAAAGTTTTTTTGCACCTAACTGTTCACACTGTTCACCTCGATAATTTTCCATTAAATTTCATAAAGATAGGAGGTGATGAGTTGGTGAACAGTGAACACTCGACTCTTCACCTGTGCGCGGACTTACGTACTGAGGCAAAGGAATGCTGTATACGGATGTGCAGTGAGGGGGGGTAAAAAGTTTTTTTTGGTTTTATTGTTCACACTGTTCACCCTCCTCTTTTACCCTTTACTTTCATTGACTTGAGTGGTGAACAGAAGGTGAAGGGTGAACAGTGCACTGTTCACCACCTGGGATGTCAGATAAAAAAAGACCGGCGGCTGCCGGTCTGGTGAGGTTATGTCGCTGAGGGTTCGTCGCACTTCGGCAGCCAGTCACTGTTACTGTCTTCCCTGAGCGTGAGATTGGTCTGCGTCCCGTGTTTTGTGTGCCGCTTTTCGTAGTTTATGCCGTACTCTTTCAGCATCATCGGCAGCCCTGTTCCGAACATTTTCAGGCTCAGCACATGCTTAAACCCGTTTGCCTCCATATACACCAGGTAGGCATGATAGAGATAGCTGCGGGGCTGGCGCGGCACGATGTTGGCATTACCCATGAACATCCCGTTAGTCTGCGGCAGCGCCTCCAGATAGCCGCAGAAATCAAAGGCCGGGTCAGCATCGCGCTTGATGCTCAGTGCCTCGTCTGAGTTCTGCTGCGACTGGAGCAGCGTGCGGGCGCTCATCGGATCGCTGAACCGCTGCATAAGCTGGCGCACTATTATCGCCAGTTCGCGGGCGATTTTGTCTTTCAGGTGCGGGTCGCGCTCCGCCGGGGCTATCTGCTCCGGGAAGTGGATAATCACCCGGCGACGGGAGACACCGCCGCTGCGGTCGGTGAAGCGCATCGGGTTATTGTTCACGGCCAGAATGACCGCCGGAATATGCGTGGAATACGCATCGCGGTATTTCGGGTCAACCGACACGGCATCGCCCCCGGTGATGGCCTTGAGTCCTGCCCCGTCCCCGCTCCATTTCTCCTGGTCAGGCAGGCGGATGAGCGAGAAGCCTGTCAGCGCCGCGCGCTCCCGCGGTGATTCCAGCGTCTCGATGGTCGCCGACGTGGCGTTGTCCTCGCCTGCGAGCATGGTCGCAATCTCGGCCAGAATGCTTTTCCCGCTTCCGCCTGGCCCGGTCACCTCGAGGAAGAGCTGCCAGTCATAGCGGTTCGCCAGCACCATAAACAGGGCGGCCAGTATCACATCGCGTTTGCCAGCACTGCCACCGGCGGCGCGGTCGAGCCACTGCCAGAAATGCGGGGCATGGGATGCCAGCGTTTCGCCCGCGACCGGCGGGGTGAAATCCACGTCGCACAGGGTGCGCAGCCAGTGTGATTTGCTGTGCGGGCTGAACGTGCCGGTTTTGGTGTCCAGCACGCCGTTACGGAAGCCAATCAGGCGACGCGCCGGTGCCTCCTGTTGCGGAATAATCAGTTTCAGCGTCTCCACTACCGAGGTAATTTTCCCCGACGAGAACGGGGCGCGCAGGCGCCGGAACAGCCCGGCCACGTCGCGGGCAAAGTCTGAGGGTGGTATCACCTTCCAGATACCGTTTTCATACCGGGACAGGAGCTGGCCGTTCGCATCCACCGCCAGCGCCTCACCGTAGTGCTCTTGCACCCGCAGGGCTTTATCGCTGGAGCTCATGGCGGTAAATTCCGCCTCGCTCATGGTGTCGAACGGACTTGCAACCGGCGGGCGGATGGCGTCGTAAACTGCCCGGCGTGTGGCATCCTCCCCGTTAAGGATAAAGGCATCATTCCAGTCCCCAAACACCGGCGGCAGCGCAACCACCCCGTTGCAGGCATCTGCGGCCACTGCGGCTTTTGTCTGACCGTCACCGCTCAGGTCACGGTCGGCGGCGAGGATAATCTGACAGGCCGGGTGCTGCTTACGGGCAAGGCTCGCCAGAGAAAGGAGGTTCACGGACGAGAGCGCCACCATCACGGTCTCGCCGGTCAGGTGATGCACGGTGAGCGCGGTTGCATACCCCTCTGCTATCCACAGACGTTTTCCGGCCTGTTTCTGGCCTTCGATGATATGGCATGCGCCTTTCACCGCCCCGCCTTTCAGGGTGCGCTTTTCCCCGTCAGCATTAATGAGCTGGACGTTAACCAGCGCCCCGGTGTCGTCATGCAGGGGGACAACCACATCCCCGGCGCGGTAGCTCACGCCCCCGGTTTTGTGCGTGGTGGTCAGGGTCAGGCATTCGCGTTCGGCCAGCCCCTTGCGGGTCAGGTAGGCGTTACCGGTGGCCGGGCGGGCAGATGCCACGAGCTCAGCCGCCCGTGCTGCCGCCGCTTTGCGCGCGGCGTCCGTTCCGGCATCTGCGGTCGCGGTGGCTGCCAGGGCAACCGGCGGCAGGGTGCCGGTCACGGCATTCACCTTCCCGGCGGCCTCGGATGCAGACACACCGAACACCTTTTCAACCAGTTTCAGCCCGTCACCCGCGCCGCACTGGTTACAGAACCACGTTCCGCGCCCCTCTTTATCGTCAAAGCGGAAGCGGTCAGAGCCGCCACAGACGGGGCAGGCCTGATGCCGGTTTCTGATGACCGGCACGCCCAGCGCCGGGAGAATGCGCGGCCAGTGGCCGCACGCCATGTTAACGGTGTCCGTTACGTTCATTTTCATTGGTGTGTTCCTCAGTGCAGGACAGGCACGCTGATATGGCGGGCGCAGAGTTCATCCATCACGGCCAGACCGAGAAAGGACAGCGACGGGGCGGCTTTCAGGGGGCCGGCATCCATTAAATCTTCCAGCAGGGCACAGGCAATCAGGCGGCCTTTCTCCTCGCCGTGCTGGCGCAGGTAGAAGCCCTCCAGCTCGGCGGCAATGGCCGACTCCAGCGCATCAAGGGTGAGGTGGGGGTAACGGTGCTGACGATGGCACACGGTCAGCCAGGCACAGGCCACGGCGCGGCGGTAAAGCGCGGCGCGCAGCACGGGTGTTAGCGGGGTTTTCATGCGCTGACCTCCTCTGTGAGCCAGCGCTGCATGCAGCGCTCCACCACGCCGTCGAGCTGGGTGGTCATGAGGTAAATCACGGAGGAGAGCTGCGCCTGGTGCACCGGTTCCCGGCTGACCGTCACGCTGTCATTTAACAGCGTCATGGCATTCACGAACTGGCCGACGTTACGCAGGTGCTCAAGGCACGCAAGCTCATCACGGGTGAGCGTCAGGGTCAGGTCTTTCACGCGCACACCTCCGCCACCGGCAGACGCCCGGCAAAGCTGAGAATGTAATCCCGGACAAGGGAACGGCGTGCAGCGTGCTCGTCACCGGCAACGGTGCGGAGCATACAGATACGGGGTGTGCGGTCTGCGCGGCGAACGGCTGCGAAGACATAGACAAACTGCGGGTGTGACAGGGTGAGGTGGGTAGCCATGGTGGCAGCCTCCTTTGTTAGCTTATAAAAGCTACCACCGGAGTTCCTACGCTCATGGGTGGTAGCCCGGACGGGGGTAGGAATACCGGCAACAAAGGAAACCGGCCAGCCCGAGGGCTGCCCCGCCCGAGCCACCATTGTAAAAATGCGGCAACGGCAAAAAAACCGGTTCGCAAATAATGGATGCACGAGGGCACGGACACAAAAAAAGACGCCTGGCGCGTCTGGTGTCGCCTTTGTTTCGCTCGGGTTCCTACGCCCGGCTGCCGATTTTGCGGCAGCGGGAAAACTATACCTGGAAAAGGCCAGAAGAAGCAAGCCAGGAAAAGGCAGTTTTTGCAGGTCGAACGTCATCATGCGTCACAGCCCCGGTTACGGTCGGCGATGCGGGCAGCCATCCAGGCCGTGATTTCGCTGTGCAGCCAGGCGACATTTTTGCCGCCCAGGGAGACCTGCTGCGGAAAGGCATTCCGGCTGATGAGATCGTAAACGGTGGAGCGCGACAGACCGCAGAGGTGCATCACTTCGGGCAGGCGCAGAAAACGCTCCTGAGCGGGCTCAGTCCCCGGCATTAACGGGGCGGCAGGGGCGGAAATCGGGGAAGAAAAAGCGGTGTGCATCGGGCTACCTCATAAAGTCCGTGTGGTGCCGGTCATGTCTTTCCGGCGTCAGGTAGCGCTCTATTTTGTGAATATTTTCAGCGGGAGCAACAGGTTATTTTGCTGTCATTCTTCGTTTAACAATCCGGTAACATGCTAATGGCAAACAGTGGCAAACTCTGACAATCTCTGGCATTTCCTGATAACAGTCTGGCACATTGCTAATTATTTATGGTTATAAATAAACATTCTTTTATCGCAATAAAGTATACATGCCGTAAGTGTCTCTAAAAACAGCCGGTGAACAGTGGTGAACAGTGGGTGAACAGTCAGACCTTCAACTGTTCACCCCTTAACTTACTGTATTACTTACTTTTTATATTCTTAGTGAACAGTGTGAAGAGTTAAACACAGAAAAACAAACAGGGAGAGGGGTTTTCCTGCGACCTCTTTCTGGCGAGCCGGTTTTTTCAGCGGCTTTCTGTCCCATCCCGGTCACAACAGCAACAGCTCGTCCTGTTGTGCAGGCCACGGCAGAATGCCCTCACACTGAAAAGAGAGAGCCTGCCATGAAAACTGAAATTATCACCGCCCTGATGAAAACCGTTGCCGGCACCCGGCCTGCCCCCGACCGCGCCCTTATCGAGAATGCCGTTGCGGTCACCACTGAAAAGGCTGCGCAGAAGAATGCCGCCGCCGTGAGTGAAGCGCTCTCCCGCTTTACAGAGGCGAAAGCCGCCCACACCGGCAGCATGATGACGCTGAACGACATCAACGCAGCCATCACACGCAGCGAAAAGGAACGGCAGACTGCGCTCGAGGAAAGTGCGGAGGCTGACAAAAGCTGGCGTACCCGCCTGCGCAGCCTGGGCGGAGCCATGACACCGGAGCTGAAAGCCGAACATGGCCGCCGCATGGCCGGGCGCGAGCTGGCAGAGGAGTTCACCGGCCTGATTGCCGAACTGGAAACAGACAAATCCCGTGCCATGCTTGAGGCGTGTGCGACCGGCAGACAGTATGTCGATGAGCATGCGACCGCACTTACCGTCTGCGCACAGGCGGCCTGGACAGAAGCGATGGACACCATCAGCCCGGCGCTGGTACGCGCTTACCGTCTGCGCCTGCGTGAGCTGGAGCTGAAAGGTGAGCCACGTCCGGGTGATGTGCTGGGTGAGGAGCTGCAACAGCATGTTGCCTTACAGGCACAGTTCTATACCTTCGACATGGACAATGAGCCGGTAATCTCTCAGCTCGGCCTGCACCGCCCGCCGCTGACCGGCGTGGACATGACGCTCTATAAAAGCCCTGCCAGACGTATGCAGCTTGCCGCGGAGCTGGCCGCCCGGAAAAAGCAGGCGGAGAGCTGAGCCATGTTTCACTGCCCGTACTGCAAGCAACCCGCACATACCCGTACCAGCCGGTATGTGTCGGAGAACCTCAAGCAGCGCTATCACCAGTGCACCAGCCTTGAATGCTCGGCCACGTTCCGCACCTCCGAGACGCTCGACGGGGTGATACGTCAGCCCGCCATGCCGGAAAACGCCGTGGCGCTTTTAACCGCAGGAGAGACACCATGACCAACATCCTGACGCAGGCCGCAGAGGCCTGCCTGCAACACCGTGCCGTGTGGCTGAGCCGCCGTGAAACACCTGGTGCCCCGGAGGAAACACGGCAGGCCGCACGGCAGTATATCCGCGCCCATGAGACCGTCCAGGCGCTCAGCATCCGCCACCGGCTTGATGGCTTCATGCATCAGCACGGCGCAGAGCTGGCCGCCATTCTTGCCCCGGAGCTGGTACATATCCGCTGCCTCCCGGCGCACCTGCAACACCGGGCGCTCGACCGGGCAACGCACCACCTGCGCGACGCCCTCGCCTCCTGGCTGGCCGCCGGTAACGGGATTAACCCTGACGGCTGCGCGGTGCTGAATGCCGTCGGAATCAGACCCGATAAAGCGTCGCGCACGGACAGCCAGCAGCAATAAATCCCCGAAAAATGCGCCCCGGTCATCCCCTGCCGGGCGCATCCTCCCGCCCCTGAAAAATAGCCGAAAAATCCCTAAATAATTAAAAAAATACCCTGCATGCATATGCTGCATTTAACTGCATTTATTTCTGCACCCGTCACATTCCCGCCCGCACCAGTCCCGGCGCGGCCTGAGCCCGGTCATGCACCTGCATGTAAACCGACCTGTGAAGCGGGCAGGCGAGGAGGGGAAAGCACTGCGCGCGATAAGTATTTATTAAATATATTTAGAAGGATGTTTGAGACAAAAAAAAGGTTTAAAGTAAGCCCGATTGCACCGAAAAACTAAAAATCATGATAGACCATTAGTCAAACAGGAGGATGTCATGCAGCAAATAGGTTCAAAATGGTGGAAGTTTGATTTCCATACACACACACCCGCATCAATGGATTACGGTAAAGCAGACCATCAACTAAAACAAACCATGACTCCGAGGCAATGGTTGTTGGATTATATTCAAAAAGGAATTGAATGCATCGCAGTGACTGACCATAACACAGGGTCTTGGATCGACAGCTTAAAACTAGAAGCAGAAAACTTAAGATCAGAAGGGCATTCAATATACATATTCCCAAGTATAGAGATCACAGCACATGGTAACATTCACATCTTAGGTATATTCGATGTTGATAAAACATCTAGCTTTATATCTCAGATAATTGGTGCAACAAACTACTCTGGTACAGAAGGGGATAGTGATGCAGTAACTCAAATCAGCCCACAAGGTGTTATTGATTTAATCATTAGTCGAGGGGGAGTGGCGATTCCAGCGCATATTGACAAAGCGAGCGGGCTTTGCACCGTTCATTCATCAGGCGCGACCCTAGAGCAGATACTTACTAATGCTTCCGCAGTTGAAATAATAAAAACGCACGATGAATATGAAATCATCCAGCCAGGTTCAAGCCCACTGCGTGGGTATGTTTCGTTGCAAACAGGACTTCCTGAGGTAATTGGTTCTGATTCTCACCACCCAAACACAGTTGGGAGAGCTTTTACATGGATAAAAATGGGTACACCATCAATTGATGGCTTAAAGCTTGCTCTATTTGATGGTGATGACTCATTGAAAAGATCAGATCAACACCCGAACTCTCCAAATATTTACGCGGAAAATAGAATTATATCCATAAAGATAAACAAAACTAAATACTGCGGAAGAGTAAATGAATTTTCAATACAATTCCACCCATGGTTAAATTGTATTATAGGGGGAAGAGGAAGCGGTAAATCAACTATATTAGAATTTTTGAGAACTGCTTTGGGAAGAGAGAAAGAGCTGGAACAGTTATCATCTAATAAAGAAATGTTTAACTCTTATTCTAAACTCGCTAGAAAAGCTCAAAATAGAGACGATGATGGTGTGTTTTTGGCGGAAAGTAGCATTCACGTAGAATACTTAAAAGGCGAAAATCATTACAGGTTAGAATGGGGATATGGAGATCAACAAATATCCATAAACCGAATTGATGAACAGAACATTATCCTAGAAGAAGGTAATGTAATAAGCAGGTTTCCTGTAAAAATATTTAGTCAAAAACAAATATATGAAATATCTCGTTCACCAAATTATCTTTTGAACCTTATTGATGAATCAAATATCGTTAACTTAACTGAGTGGAACTATAAATGGGAGAATGAAGTAAGCACTATTTTTCAGCTAAGAAGAGAACTTAAAGATTTAAAGGCGAACATATCCAATAAAAGTACCTTAACTGGACAATTAAATGACACTAATCAAAAAATAGCATCTATAGAAAGATCTAGCCATGCCAGCATATTGGCAAATTATCAGAAATCTTTAAACCAAGATAATTTAATAAATAATTTTATTACAGAAAATGTTACCTTTTTAGAAAATATAACTACATACATTTCTCAAACCACACCAATAAAACTTGAAACTAACGCTGGGCTTTTTAGCAATCAAAATGAAACCACGACCCAAAACAAAATACTGGATCTTCAACAAAAAGTTGAAGATAGTATTAGCGCTTTCAATAAGACAATCAATAATGTCACTACCGAAATTAAAGGATTAATCAATTGGTTTGACTCATGTGCATTGAAGCAAGAAATTATTGCCAATAAAAGTCAATACACCACATTAGTAACTAGTCTACAAGCTAGTGGGGTTAATAACCCAAGCGAATATGAAAGCCTCATTGGCACAAGGAAAGCACTATCAGAACGATTAAGTAAAATCGCTGCCGATGAAAAAACTATAGAACAAAAAAAAACAGAACTTATTCAAAGTTACAATAAATTAGTTGAGCTTCGTAAAGAGCTTACAGCCCGAAGACGACAATTCCTTGTCGACATAAATAATAACAATGCTAATTTTAAAGTTAATGTTGATTTTTGTGGAGATAAACAATTCCTTGAAAGTGACTTTAGAAACGTCATCGATAAAAATGACACTACATTCAGCAATGAAATATACAATGAAGACGATAATGGTTTTTTAAACATATTAAACGCTAAGATCAAAGAAATTTCAGAAGACAATGATGGCATTATAAAGAAAATCCAAGAACTAAAAGATGGTTTTTTTGATAAAACCGCTAACACAATACTTGATGTGAAGTTAAGCAAGCGTTTCTTCGATTTTAAAAACTCACTATCTGATGAAGGGATAACCGCCTTAATATGCTGGTTCCCAAGTGATTCAATCACAGTAAAATATAATGATGGTAGAAGGTTTAAAGATTTATCTCAGGGCTCAGCAGGCCAGAAGGCAGCAACTGTTCTTGCATTTTTACTTTCCTATGGAGATGATCCTATAATTTTAGATCAACCTGAGGATGATTTAGATAACCAGCTAGTTTATGAGCTTATTGTAAAAAAAATAAAAGAAAGCAAATGCAAAAGGCAAATAATAATCATAACTCATAATCCTAATATTGTTGTGAATGGAGATTCGGAACTTGTTGTTGCATTAAGCCAGCAGTCAGGTAGTACCGATTTCCTCTCCTTTGGGGGATTACAAGAACGTGAAGTAAGGGAAAACATCTGTGACATAATGGAAGGTGGCAGAGACGCATTCAGTCAACGTTATAGAAGGATTGTTTCTGCTTAAATAGCTTAGCCTCTCTTAGAAAAAGAGAGGCTAAGGCTCCTAAACATCAATATGAATAAATTTTCGCATAATCGAATGGAGTAACAAATTCCTTTTTGTTTGCATCAAGATAATCGGCCCACCACTGTACCATCAACCGACGTTCATCTAAGTGCTCAGAGGTGTGAATATACGCTGCACGCACATTGTTACGCTCTGAGTGACTAAGCTGACGTTCTATTGCGTCGTCACTCCATAAGCCTGACTCACCAAGCGCACCGCGCGCCATAGTTCTGAACCCATGCCCGCAGACCTCAGTCTTCGTGTCATACCCCATCGCACGCAATGCGCTGTTTACGGTATTTTCACTCATAACTTTCGTTGAGTTATGATCTCCTGGAAACAGAAGCTCTTTATCACCACTGATTTGCTTAAGCTGCTCTATCAAGAGCATCGCCTGCCGACTAAGAGGAACGATATGCTCTTCTTTCATCTTCATACCACGATACGAATACCGCACACCCTTAATTTGTTCTCGTTTTGCAGGTACGCGCCAAAGAGATTTATCGAATTCGAATTCATCCCAACGCGCAAAACGTAGCTCGCTTGAACGCACAAAAGTGAGTAAAGAAAGCTCGACTGCAATCCGAGTCATCGTACGACCACGATATGCAGCAATACGAGTAAGAAACTCAGGGAAACGGCTTGAGGGTAAAGCGGGGTAGTGTCGCGCTTTGGTAGTTGATAACGCGCCAGCCATGTCACTGGCCGGGTTTGAGTCGATGTAATCATTCTGTACGGCATAGCGCATAATGGCCGTGACACGTTGTTGTAGGCGCTGCGCGACATCATGCTTACCGCTGGCATCAACTTTCTTAATCGGGGCAAGCAGGTGGCTGGTTTTAAGCTGCCGGATATCAGACGAGCCAATATAAGGAAAGATATACAGTTCAAGGTAACGAAGAACGCGCGATCGATGATCTTCGCTCCAGCGCTTATTGCTCGCATGCCATTCGAGGGCGATGGTTTGAAAAGTATATGCCCCAGCGTTTTCGGCCTGTGCTTCCTTCTGCTCAGCTTTTGGGTCGATGCCCTGTACTAACAGCTTTTTAGCTTCATCGCGCTTAGTTCTAGCCTGAGCAAGCGTAACAGTAGGCCAGACACCAAAAGCAAGGCGATCTTCTTTTTTATCAGAGGGTCGTCGGTATTTCATGCGCCAGTATTTAGAGCCCTTGGCCGAAACCTCAAGATACAAACCGCCGCCATCGGCCATTTTGTAGGTTTTGTCTTTTGGCTTTGCGGTCTCTACTTGTCTGGCGTTGAGCTTCATTTTGGGGGCACATTTCTAATCGAAGTTAAGATGCCCCCAATTATGCCCCCAGTACCCCCTGGATTTCAACGGACGGACTCGGACAACGCCGGATACAAAAACCGCTGAGAGCCTTGATTTTAAAGGGTTTGATGGACTTTCTCGGATGGTCTTGGAAGAGGTCTTGGTGCCGAAGGCCGGACTCGAACCGGCACGTATTTCTACGGTTGATTTTGAATCAACTGCGTCTACCGATTTCGCCACTTCGGCACTGAAGGGGATGCGGAAACGTGTTGGATTATACCTGTCACACGCGTCCATGCAAGCAGCGCCACACGTAAGTTATATCAAGTGCTGAAATTTTCAGCGCTGCCGCCTCGTTACCCCCCTGATCTCGCATCTACAAATTCACCAAACCTATCCCTTGGTGGTTTACATCACCGCGCATTTGTTATGTGATCTCGCCACACTTACCATTACTCTGCCCCAGGAAAACCTATGCGTTTTTACCAAGTCGATCCCTCGCAGGAAAACTACTGGCGGGGCGTGATCCTCTTTGGCAACAACTTCGCGGCCTATAAATTCGCGCTGGCGCATGCGCTGTATGATATCGAGCGCAGCAACGCATACATTTCGTTGCAGGATATGGCGCTGCCATTTCGCCAGCATATCTGTGCGCATCTCAAACAGTCGCTAAAACAGATCCTCAACACCACAAAACCAGGCCCATTTATCACCGCCTGCTTGCGCTTTAATAAGGGTGAGATTGCGCAGGATGAACTGTTGCATGTGCCCAATGCCGGGCTGCCGGATGTCATGAACAATCTGGCGCGCGCTGAAACCCGGCGGCATCTGGTATCTGTCGTTTAAATATGGTGATGGGGAACGCGAGCAAGCAGGCCGCCGTTTTAGTGATATGAATGAAGTACGGCTTGCCGGTTTGCTTGCTGCGTTGCCAACCATCAATGCAGAATCGATGTGGACCACACAAGATAAGCGGCCCGATCGCCACGGAACCAGGCTGAATGTGCTTCTGAGAAAGGCTAAACCGCTCTCAAAAACAGCGCCCTCTCCGCTTCGCGCCGCCGCGTCAGGCCGACCAGCACTTTACCGCCCGCTTTGTTCCAGCGCAGGAACTGCTCGGCAGCCTGTGCGTACTCCTCCTGGTTCAGCAGTTTCAGCAACGTCGAGGTCTGCAAATTGCCCGCGCCGAGGTTAAAGGTGAACGCTACCAGCGCGTCGAACTGGTTCTGATTGAGATCGACGGTCACCAGCCTGTGCACACCGCGTTCGGTCATGCGCAAGTCGGCGCGCAGCAACGAATCAGCTTCCGCCTCGGTGATCGCGTAGGGAAAACTCTCGTTCGGTAGAATCAAGTGACCGTAGCCAATGGTCCACTTATCGACAGCATCTTTGTATTTTTCAAGTCTAAGTCCTTCAAAAGTTTTAATTAACGCCAGCCCGGCCTCGCCGGTAAATTGCGGTTGATTTGCCATGCTCGTCGCTCCTGTTTATCGAACCTGCTGTTGTTTTATGTCACTCTTTGAGGATGGTTCGGACATATCATGTTGCAAAGTCGCCGCGCCGAATTAGCAGTATGGAAATTCCTAAAATCGCGCCTTTGCGAGCGATCTATTAACGAAACGGGCTTTATGTGCGCCGTCTAATCACCGGGGAATCATCTGATGCCCTACACTTCATCCATCTCCCTCCAACAAAGGAATCCATGATGAGCATCATCAAAAACTACGTCGCGCCGCAGGCGGGTGCCGCACTCGAACTACAGGAATATGATGCTGGCCCGCTGGCGGCAGAAGATGTGGAAGTACAGGTGGATTACTGCGGGGTCTGTCATTCGGATCTGTCGATGATCGACAACGAATGGGGCTTTTCCCAGTACCCGCTGGTTGCCGGGCATGAAGTGATTGGCCGCGTGGTGGAATTGGGTAGCGCGGCGCAAGACAAAGGCCTCAAAGTGGGTCAGCGCGTCGGCATCGGCTGGACGGCGCGCAGTTGCGGGCACTGCGATGCCTGTATCGACGGCAATCACGTTAACTGCCTGGAAGGCACTGTGCCGACCATTATCAATCGCGGCGGTTTTGCCGATAAGCTCCGCGCCGACTGGCAGTGGGTCATTCCGCTGCCGGACAGCATTGATGTTGAAACCGCCGGGCCGCTGCTCTGTGGTGGGATCACCGTATTTAAACCGCTGCTGATGCACAACATCACCGCCACCAGCCGCGTCGGTGTCATCGGTATCGGCGGGCTCGGGCATATCGCCATCAAACTGCTGCATGCCATGGGTTGTGAAGTGACGGCGTTTAGCTCGAACCCCGCAAAAGAGGCGGAAGTGCGCCTGATGGGGGCAGATTACGTGGTGAACAGCCGGGATACCGAAGCGCTGAAAGCGCGGGCGGGTCAGTACGATTTGATCATTAACACCGTTAATGTCGATTTGAACTGGCAGCCCTACTTCGAAGCACTGGCGCACGGCGGGAATTTTCACACCGTCGGTATTGTGCTGAAACCGCTGGAAGTACCGGCTCTCACTCTGGTTAGCGGGGATCGCAGCATCTCCGGTTCCGCAACTGGCACGCCGTTTGAATTGCGTAAGCTGATGAAGTTTGCCGGACGGGCGAAAGTGGCACCGACCACCGAGATGTTCCCAATGTCGCAAATCAATGACGCGTTGCAGCATCTGCGCGATGGCAAAGCCCGTTATCGCGTAGTGTTGAAAGCGGATTTTTAACAGACTCAAGGTTTGTAGGCCGGATTAGGCGCAGCCGCCATCCGGCAAAATTGCCCGGAAGTTTCCGGGCAATTGGGTTTATTTGGCGATGGCGGCAAACACGTCGGCAATCGCCACTGCGCCTGGGTCGGTGACCCCGGACAGGTTTTCACTGTTCACATAGGATGAGCGCCCGGCACCGGCTTTTTGCATGGTGGCGGTGCTCTCCGCCCCTTTCTTCGCGGCGTCTACCGCTGCTGCCATCCCGCTGTCGCGCAGCGCTTCCAGCGCCGGTTGCAGCGCGTCGATCAACGTGCGATCGCCCAGATCTGCCCCGCCGTAATGCTTCATTTGCTTTAATCCCAACAGCAACGCGTCCGGCAGCGCGGTGGCGTTATGCACCGCCTGGCCTGCGGCAGTGAAGAAAATCGACATCAACACGCCGCTGGAACCGCCCATCACCGTCGCCAGACGTTCGCCGACCAGTTGCAGCAACTGCGCGGTGTTGTTCAGCGGTAGCGCATCGTTCTCCAGCAGGCGTTTGATCTCCCGCGCGCCTTCGGCAAAGGTCGAACCGGTATCGCCATCGCCCACTTTCGCATCCAGCGCGTTTAGGCGGTTTTCAAGATCAATCAATATTTGCGCCGCCGTGCCGACCAGCGCTTTTACCTGCGGGTTATCAGACGGTTCGATTTCGAGTCCATCGTAAACGGCGCTATGTGACACGGTTTTCATCGGCGCGAAAGGCACCGGCTTCTGCCAGCCGACCGTCTGCACATCCGCGCAAATCGCCTGTTCGAACTCGTCGTTCAGGCGCAGCAACGACAGCGAAAAGCCTTTCATATCCAGCGAACTGACCAGCGGCGCGGGGCCAACTAAGTACGCAAGTTGGTCTTTCAACGCAGAGTGCGCCAGCTCTTTGGTCAGCAGCGCCATTTCCAGCGCGGAAACGCCGCCGAGGTTGTTGATCAGCACCGCCACGCGATCGTCGCCCACCGCCGCTTTTAACGGTTTGACCAGCGTCTCGATAAGTTCCTTGCTGTTGTGGGTGTCCACGGTGGTCGCGCCCGGTTCGCCATGGATCCCCAGCCCCAGCTCGACGTGGCCTTGCTGAATGCGACCTTCCTCGCTGTCGCTGCCCGGCAGGTTGCAGGTCTCCATCGCCAGCCCGAGGCTGTAGACGTTATCGCAGGCTTGCTGGGCGATATCGCGCACTTCGCTGAGCGACTTGCCATGCTCAGCGGCATGGCCGGCAATTTTATGCACCAGCGCCGTTCCGGCGATACCGCGCGGCTGTTTGTTGTCCGGCAGCGCAATGTCGTCGGCGACGATCACCATCTCCACTTTCAGGCCGTAGAGTTTGGCTTTTTCCGCCGCCAGACCGAAGTTTAGCCGGTCGCCGGTGTAGTTTTTGACAATCAGCAGGCAGCCACGATCACCGGTCACCGCCACAATGGCGTTCAGCACCGCGTCGACGCTTGGCGATGCGAAAACATCACCGCAAACGGCAGCGGTGAGCATGCCTTTGCCGACAAACCCGGCATGCGCCGGTTCATGGCCAGAGCCACCGCCGGAAATTACCGCCACGCGGCTTTTGTCCCAGTCGGCGCGAGCCACAATACGGATGGCAGGATCAATATCGAGTCGAACGAGGTTGCCGTGCGGTGCAGAAATCACTAAACCTTCAATGGCATCATTGACCAACTGTTTGCGGTCATTGAAAAAGAATCTGGACATAGTCTTCCGAATATATGTTGTGAATCGTTCTTCAAGCATAGCCCGCGCAATGCGCAGCGGGGCAAAGAACAGATTTTACTGAGAGGCGTTACGGCGTGGTTCGGCCAAAATCTTCCGCATAACCGCGCGCTTTTTGCAGGCGATCAACACGATACGCTTGCCAGAACCCGCCCGCCATTGCCAGCGCCAAAAGACCGCTGTGCAGGTATAGCGCGAGATGCGCATCAAGAAAGATAAACCCGGCGATCGCCGGGGGAAAAAAGGCGTAGAACAGGTACTCAAACGCGGTATCTACCGCTTTGAAGCGCGCCATCACGCGGTCGGCCTGCTTCTCTTCTGGCGAACCGCGACGCACGGTTCCAACGGCACGCGCCAGCTTATCCGCCCGGTTAATCAACCCGCTAAGCAGCCCCAGCGACAACAGCGTGACCAGCAGCTCGAACGACAGCAGCGCGCTATCGCCGCCCAGCGAGGCTAACCACTGCCCGCCGACAACCAGCGCGGTGAAAATGGCATTCAGTACAGCGGAGAAAAGCACGGCGGAAAAGCCAAGCGCAGTGCGCGTTGCGAAACGAAACAAGCTGTGCTCCTTGCAGAAAAAAGAAGAGAGGCCGCAGCCTCTCTTTTCACGATTAATTTTTACGCATCATTAGCCACAGGCTGATCAAAAAGAACGTCGCACTCGGCAACAGCGCACCCACCACCGGCGGAATGCCGTAAACCAGCGTTAGCGGGCCGAAAATCTGATCCATTACGTAGAAGACAAAGCCGAAGCTGATACCGGTGACCACACGCACACCCATCGGCACGCTACGCAGCGGGCCAAAGATAAACGACAGCGCCATCAGCATCATCACCGCTACCGACAGCGGCTGGAAGATTTTGCTCCACATATTGAGCTGGTAGCGCCCGGAATCCTGGCCGCTCGACTTCAGGTATTTCACATAGTTGTGCAGGCCGCTGATGGACAGCGCATCCGGATCCAATGCCACCACGCCCAGTTTGTCCGGTGTGAGGTTGGTTTTCCAAGTGCCGCTAACGGTCTGCGAACCGGTGACCTGTTTTGGATCGGTCAGGTTAGACTCATCCACCTGCGACAAACGCCAGATTTTGTGTTCCGCATCGAACGTCGCCGAAGCGGCATAGCGCACGGACTGCAAACGGCGCTCTTTATTGAACGAGTAGATACTGACGCCACCCAGTTCGTTATCGCCTTTCACGCGTTCGATATAGATAAAGTTATTGCCGTCTTTTGCCCACAAACCGGACTGCGTGGAGAGCAGCGAGCCGCCATACATCGACTGCGCGCGCTGGTTACGCGCCATCTGCTCGCCCTGCGGCGCAACCCATTCGCCGATAGCCATGGTCAGCAAAACCAGTGGAATGGCGGTTTTCATCACCGACAGCGCCACCTGCATACGGGTGTAACCCGAAGCCTGCATCACTACCAGTTCGCTGCGCTGCGCCAACATGCCCAGCCCGAGCAGCGCGCCAAGCAGCGCGGCCATCGGAAAGAAGATTTGGATATCTTTCGGCACGCTGAGAAGGGTGTACATCCCCGCGCCGAGGGCGTCGTAGCTCCCCTGCCCGGCTTTTTTCAACTGGTCGACGAACTTGATAATGCCGGAGAGCGACACCAGCATGAACAGGGTCATCATGATGGTGGTAAAAATGGTTTTACCGATATAGCGGTCGAGTACGCCAAAAGCCTGCATTATACCGCTCCTCTACGCAGAAAACGGGCGCGAACCCGGCGCATTGGCACCGTATCCCACATATTCAGCACCACCGCCAACGCCAGATAGATCACGTTGACCACCCACATCCACACCAGCGGATCGAGCTTCCCTTTCATGCCGTTTGAGCGAAGCGTGGTCTGCAACAGGAAGAAAACCAGGTACAACAGCATGGCAGGCAGCATGGATAATACGCGGCCCTGACGCGGGTTCACCACGCTCAGCGGCACGACCATCAGCGCCATCATAAACACGGTAAAGATAAGCGTTAAACGCCAGTGCAACTCTGCGCTGGCGCGATCGTTGTCGGTATTAAACAGCGTGCGCATATCCATTTGCTCGGTATCCGACGGATCCAACGCGACCGCCTGGTGGCCGATAATTGCCTGATAATCCAGGAAATCCGTAATGCGGAAATCGCGCAGCATCGCCGTGCCTTCAAACCGCGTTCCGGTATTCAGTGTCACGACTTGCGAGCCGTCCTTATGCTGTGAAAGATGACCGGAATCCGCCAGCACCACGGACGGGCGCGCGTTACCTTTCGGACGAAGTTGCGCGAGGAAAACGTTGGTGAATTTGCTGCCTTCAACGCCTTCAATAAACAGCACCGAGTTGCCGTCTGTCGCCTGCTGGAACTGGCCTTGCGCTAACGCGGCGAGGCCGGGGTTCGCTTTGGCATCTGCCAGCACTTGATCCTGATGACGGGATGACCACGGACCAGCCCACATCACGTTGACGGCCGCGACCACGCCGGTAAACAGCGCGAGAATCAGCGCAGCTTTCACCAGCACCGCGCGGCTCAGCCCGCAGGCGTGCATAACCGTGATTTCGCTTTCGGTGTAGAGTTTGCCCAACGTCATGAGCAAGCCGAGGAACAGACTCAATGGCAGGATCAGCTGCGCCATTTCTGGCACACCAAGGCCTAACAGAGAGAGAACGAGGTTTGTGGGGATTTCGCCGTCGGCGGCTGCGCCCAAAATCCTGACTAATTTCTGACAGAAGAAAATCAGAAGCAGGATGAATAGGATCGCAAGCTGGCTTTTAAGCGTCTCCCGCACCAGATATCTTGTGATTATCACTTTAAATACGCCCGTAAAAACCAGTCTTTTTCCTGGAAAATCGCTTGTTTCATGGCTTAAACGTCATTTATTCTCTTGAGTCGTCGAAATCATCGCTAAGATTAATATACTCAGCGGATACGTGCGTGAGACCCGATTCTGACGTGCCGAAACCGAAGTAACATTAAGATTAACACGAAGTCACCGCAACAGCGGACATGCGTTACGTAAGGTTGCAATTCTATCCGTAGCCGCCGCCGTTGTCTTTAAGATTCAGGAGCGTAGTGCATGGAGTTCAGTGTAAAAAGCGGTAGCCCGGAGAAACAGCGGAGTGCCTGCATCGTTGTCGGTGTCTTTGAACCGCGCAGGCTCTCTCCGATCGCCGAGCAGCTCGATAAGATCAGCGACGGTTACATCAGCGCGCTGCTGCGTCGCGGGGAACTGGAAGGCAAGCCTGGACAGACCCTGTTACTTCACCACGTACCAAATGTGCTTTCCGAGCGTATTTTACTGATTGGCTGCGGAAAAGAGCGGGAACTGGATGAGCGCCAGTACAAGCAGGTTATCCAGAAAACTATCAATACGCTGAATGATACCGGCTCAATGGAAGCGGTCTGTTTCCTGACCGAGCTGCACGTCAAAGGGCGCAACACTTACTGGAAAGTGCGCCAGGCGGTGGAAACCGCGAAAGAGACGCTCTACAGCTTCGACCAATTGAAAACCAACAAAAGCGAGCCGCGCCGCCCGCTGCGTAAAATGGTGTTCAACGTGCCAACCCGCCGCGAACTGACCAGCGGCGAGCGCGCCATCCAGCATGGTCTGGCGATTGCGGCTGGCATTAAAGCGGCGAAAGATCTCGGTAATATGCCGCCCAACATTTGTAATGCGGCCTACCTTGCGTCGCAGGCGCGTCAACTGGCGGATACTTACAGTAAAAATGTGATGACCCGCGTGATCGGCGAGCAACAGATGCGCGAGCTGGGCATGCACTCTTACCTCGCGGTTGGCCAGGGTTCACAAAACGAATCGCTGATGTCGGTTATCGAATACAAAGGCAACCCGTCGGAAGACGCGCGCCCGATTGTGCTGGTCGGCAAAGGCCTGACGTTCGACTCTGGCGGTATCTCCATCAAGCCGGCCGAAGGCATGGACGAGATGAAGTACGACATGTGTGGCGCAGCAGCAGTGTACGGCGTGATGCGCATGGTGGCTGAGTTGCAACTGCCGATCAACGTGACGGGCGTACTGGCGGGCTGTGAAAACATGCCTGGCGGTCGCGCGTATCGTCCGGGCGATGTGCTGACCACCATGTCCGGCCAAACCGTGGAAGTGCTGAACACCGACGCCGAAGGCCGGCTGGTGCTGTGCGATGTGCTGACGTATGTTGAGCGCTTCGAGCCGGAAGCGGTGATTGATGTGGCGACATTAACAGGCGCATGCGTTATCGCGCTGGGTCACCATATTACCGGCCTGCTGTCGAACCACAATCCGTTGGCACACGAGCTGATTGGCGCGTCCGAACAGGCGGGCGATCGCGCGTGGCGTCTGCCGATGAGTGATGAGTATCAGGAGCAGCTGGAATCCAACTTTGCCGATATGGCGAACATTGGCGGGCGTCCTGGCGGCGCGATTACCGCCGGTTGTTTCCTGTCGCGCTTTGCTCGCAAGTACAATTGGGCGCACCTTGATATCGCCGGTACTGCGTGGCGTTCCGGTAAAGCGAAAGGCGCAACGGGTCGTCCGGTGGCGATGTTGTCCCAGTTCTTGCTCAATCGCGCCGGGTTCAACGGCGAAGAGTAATTGTCGTTAATGCGAATTGATTGCCGGATGGCGGCCACGCCCTATCCGGCCTACAGATTCGGTCGGCAATTGGGCGTAAAACATTCCGTAGGCCCGGTAAGCGTAGCGCCACCGGGCTTAGCATTTAAATCCTCAACCAAAAGCCCCATATATGAAAAATGCAACGTTCTATCTTCTGGACAACGACACACAACAAGATGGCTTAAGCGCCGTCGAACAACTGGTGTGTGAAATTGCCGCAGAACGTTGGCGTAACGGCAAACGCGTGCTGATTGCGTGTGTTGATGAGCAACAGGCGATTCGCCTTGATGAAGCGCTGTGGGCGCGCCCGGCGGAAAGCTTTGTGCCACACAACCTGGCGGGTGAAGGCCCGCGCGGTGGCGCGCCGGTTGAAATTGCCTGGCCGCAGAAGCGCAACAGCAGCCCGCGGGACATCTTAATCAGCCTGCGCGCGGAATTTGCAGATTTTGCCACCGCTTTCACAGAAGTGATAGACTTCGTCCCTCACGAAGACTCTCTGAAACAACTGGCACGCGAACGCTACAAAGCCTACCGCGTGGCCGGTTTCAACCTGAACACGGCAACCTGGAAATAATGGAAAAGACATACAACCCCAAAGATATCGAACAGCCGCTGTACGAGCAGTGGGAAAAGCAGGGCTATTTCAAGCCGAACGGTGATGAAAGTAAGGAAAGCTTCTGCATCATGATCCCGCCGCCGAACGTCACCGGCAGTTTGCATATGGGCCACGCCTTCCAGCAGACCATCATGGATACCATGATCCGCTACCAGCGCATGCAGGGGAAAAACACCCTGTGGCAGGCCGGTACTGACCATGCGGGTATCGCAACCCAAATGGTGGTTGAGCGTAAAATTGCCGCCGAAGAAGGTAAAACCCGCCACGACTACGGTCGCGATGCCTTCATCGACAAAATCTGGCAGTGGAAAGCGGAATCCGGCGGCACCATTACCCGCCAGATGCGCCGTCTGGGTAACTCCGTGGACTGGGAGCGCGAGCGCTTCACCATGGACGAAGGTCTTTCCAATGCCGTGAAAGAAGTGTTCGTCCGCCTGTATAAAGAAGATCTGATTTACCGTGGCAAACGCCTGGTGAACTGGGATCCGAAACTGCGCACTGCGATTTCCGATCTGGAAGTGGAAAACCGCGAGTCCAAAGGCTCAATGTGGCATATCCGCTACCCACTGGCCGACGGCGCGAAAACCGCCGACGGTAAAGATTATCTGGTTGTTGCGACCACTCGCCCGGAAACCCTGCTGGGCGATACCGGCGTGGCCGTGAACCCGGAAGATCCGCGCTATAAAGATTTGATTGGCAAATTCGTCGTCCTGCCGCTGGTTAACCGCCGTATTCCAATTGTTGGCGATGAACACGCCGATATGGAAAAAGGCACCGGCTGCGTGAAAATCACCCCGGCTCACGACTTCAACGACTACGAAGTTGGCCGTCGTCACAAGCTGCCGATGATCAATATCCTGACCTTTGACGGCGATATCCGTGAAAGCGCGCAGGTGTATGACACCAATGGCAACGAATCCACCGTTTATCCGGCTGATATCCCGGCCGAGTTCCAGAATCTGGAGCGTTTTGCCGCGCGTAAAGCGGTGGTTGCCGCCGTTGACGCGCTTGGCCTGCTGGAAGAGGTTAAACCGCACGACCTGACCGTTCCGTACGGCGATCGTGGCGGCGTGGTTATCGAACCGATGCTCACCGATCAATGGTACGTTCGCGCGGATGTGCTGGCGAAACCGGCGGTTGAAGCGGTGGAAAACGGCGATATCCAGTTCGTGCCGAAGCAGTACGAAAACATGTATTTCTCCTGGATGCGCGACATTCAGGACTGGTGTATCTCTCGCCAACTGTGGTGGGGCCACCGCATTCCGGCGTGGTACGACAACGAAGGCAATGTCTACGTTGGCCGCAACGAAGAAGAAGTGCGCCAGGAAAACAACCTGTCAGCCGATATCGCGCTGCGCCAGGACGACGATGTGCTGGACACCTGGTTCTCCTCCGCGCTGTGGACTTTCTCGACCCTCGGCTGGCCGGAAAACACCGACGCGCTGCGTCAGTTCCACCCGACCAGCGTGATGGTCAGCGGCTTCGACATCATCTTCTTCTGGATCGCGCGCATGATCATGATGACCATGCACTTCATCAAAGATGAAAACGGCAAGCCGCAGGTACCGTTTAAAACCGTCTATATGACCGGTTTGATTCGCGATGACGAAGGCCAGAAGATGTCGAAATCCAAAGGCAACGTGATTGACCCACTGGATATGGTCGACGGGATTTCGCTGGCGGATCTGCTGGAAAAACGCACCGGCAACATGATGCAGCCGCAGCTGGCGGAGAAAATCCGCAAGCGCACCGAGAAGCAGTTCCCGGACGGCATTGAACCGCACGGCACCGACGCCCTGCGTTTCACCCTGGCGGCGCTGGCTTCGACCGGTCGCGACATCAACTGGGATATGAAACGCCTGGAAGGTTACCGTAACTTCTGTAACAAGCTGTGGAACGCCAGCCGCTTTGTGCTGATGAACACCGAAGAGCAGGATTGCGGGTTCAACGGCGGCGAAAGGGTGTTATCGCTGGCGGACAGGTGGATTCTGGCGGAATTCAATCAGACCATCAAAGCCTACCGCGACGCGCTGGACAGCTTCCGCTTCGATATCGCGGCGGGCATTCTGTATGAGTTCACCTGGAACCAGTTCTGCGACTGGTATCTGGAGCTGACCAAGCCGGTGATGAACGGCGGTTCAGAAGCGGAATTGCGTGGCACGCGCAATACGCTGGTAACGGTGCTGGAAGGTCTGCTGCGCCTCGCGCACCCGATCATTCCGTTTATCACGGAAACCATCTGGCAGCGCGTGAAAGTGCTGAAAGGCATTAATGCCGATACCATCATGCTGCAACCGTTCCCGGAATATGACGCCTCTCAGGTTGATGAGAACGCGGTTTCCGATACCGAATGGCTGAAGCAGGCGATTATTGCAGTACGTAATATTCGTGCTGAAATGAACATTTCGCCGGGCAAACCGCTGGAACTGCTGCTGCGTAACGCCAGCGCCGATGCGCAGCGTCGTGTCAACGACAACCTGAGCTTCCTGAAAACGCTGGCGCGTCTGGAGAGCATCACCGTGCTGTCTGGCGATGAGAAAGGTCCGGTTTCGGTCACCAAGATCGTTGATGGCGCAGAGTTGCTGATCCCGATGGCGGGTCTGATCGACAAAGACGCCGAGCTGGCGCGACTGGCGAAAGAAGTGGCGAAAGTTGAGCAGGAAATTGGCCGCATCGAAAGCAAACTCGGCAACGAAGGCTTTGTGGCTCGCGCACCGGAAGCGGTGATTGCCAAAGAGCGTGAGAAGCTCGATGGCTACGCGCAGACCAAAGCGAAGCTGATTGAACAGCAGGCTGTTATCGCCGCGCTGTAATCGTGAAGCATAAAAAAAGCCGGGCTATTAAAATGCCCGGCTTTTTTATTTATCTTGAAAATTCTTAAAACGCCGCCGGATAGAATGACAAACCGCGCGCCAGCAAGTTCGCCGGATCTTTTGCCGGTTTCTCGCCGTGATCCTCTAACGTCAACGCTTCCAGATCGCCATAAACATGCGTGTTTTCCAGCAGATAGCGGGTCATACGCACTTTCGCCCACGGCCACGCCAGGAACAGCGTCACGAAGCAGACCAGCATGTTGCTGATGGAAATCCAGAACATGCGACCCACGGTCACCGTTGAAGAGAAGCGAATATCCCCTTCCAGCGCTAATTGGCTATAGAGATAACTGCGCAGTTTCACGAAGGCGAAAATAAAGCACACAATCGCTCCGGCAATATAAATCAAATAGGCCAGCATTAATTTGCCGTAGAAAGGTCCCATTAGCATTGCTAACTGCTCCGGATCGCCGCCCACCGCGTAGGTATACTGCGACATCATGTAGAAAGCAGGAACAATCATATACAGCATCAGGGCGATAAACGGCACAAACAGCAGCATCGACAGCACAATGATGGTGACGCATTTTTTGATGGAAAAGGTGCCGGAGAATTTCAATTTGCCATACTGCAAATTATTCACCAGCATGCCAAACCATTGCGCCGTGTAAACACCTTGCATAATGGCCACACCCAGCAGTAATACCAGCGAACCAAGACCAATAAGGGTGATAATAGCGCCGATGGAAGTGCTGCTCATGGCCGAGGTGGTAAAGAGAGAGAACACCACCACCGACGCGATAATAATCAGCAGCGGGCAGCCCATCATCACCCACCAGGCGCGCAGCGGGCTGGCGTAAAAGTTAAAACGCACGCCATTAATTTCCGTCATCAACATTTGATAACGCAGGCCCTGGGTGATCAACCACGGGAAGAACAGCAGGAATAAGCCAATCATGCACAGTTGCAGGACCATGTTTTGATACATCACGTTAATGAAAAAGATCACATATAACGCCAGCAAACACAGCCAGCCAATGAAAATAGAACTGCCCGTTGCGTGATAAGAAAAACGCGCGCCGTCGAGGTCAGTATTCGCGTAGAAATAACGACGCGCACGCACTAACGCCCAGGGCAAATATAACCCTAGTGTTATTAGGGTAAGCAGAATATTTACCAGCCATATCACGAAATAACCTTTCCCGCTGCCCTGAAATAGAAAATGGCGCACGGGAGCGGCCACGGAACCATGAGTTTCGGAAGTCATAACAATCCTTATCGTAAAAAAGACAAGCCAAACGGAGTAAAGCACAACAATATTGCTTAAGAATTATCTCCACCATGCAGTCTAAATAGCTTATGGTCAAAAAAATAGCGCCCAATATTCCTGGTCTTGCCAGAACGCGCCTGGAGTGGTATTAAGCAAGATCACGTAAAAAGCAATAAATAGAGTACGAAGATGAATGTGACCGTTCCGGTAGAGGTAAAAATGCGCCGGATTGCTGTTGCCGATAACGCAGCAATCGCATCCGTGATCCGCAAGGTGTCCGCGGAATATGGCCTCACCGCCGATAAAGGCTACACCGTTGCCGACCCTGAGCTGGACGAGCTTTATCAGCTCTACAGCCGCCAGGGGTGCGCATATTGGGTGGTGGAACAAAACGGAGAAATTGTCGGCGGCGGTGGTGTTGCACCGTTGAAATGCAGTGAATCGGATATCTGCGAGCTGCAAAAGATGTATTTCCTGCCCACCGCGCGCGGCCAGGGACTGGCGAAGAAACTGGCGCAAATGGCGATGGAACACGCGAAATCTCAGGGTTTCAGGCGTTGTTACCTGGAAACCACCGCGTTTTTAACCGACGCCATCGGCCTGTACGAGCATCTTGGGTTTGAGCATATCGACGGGCCGCTGGGCTGTACCGGCCATGTGGATTGCGAAGTCCGCATGCTGAAAGCGCTGTAACACAGCGCTTTTTTACACCGGGACGCCGCTGTGAAAACGGAACTCGGCGTCCGGTGAGGAAATCAACGCCGCTTCCACTTCGCCGAAATGGCGCACGCGCGGGCTGATATCAACCGCCGAAATCTGCTGTGCCAGCGCCAGATAATCCTGATAATGACGCGCTTCAGAACGCAATAACGACATATAGAACTTCCGCAAATCATCCTCCAGCCACGGCGCCAGCGCCGCAAAACGTTCGCACGAGCGGGCTTCGATATAGGCCCCGCAAATCAGTTTATCCACCAGTGTCAGCGGTTCGTGCGTGCGCACTTCTTTGAGCATCCCTTTGGCATACCGGCTGGCGGTGATTTTGACGTAGGGGATATCGCGGGCACTCATCGCTTCCCGCACCTGCCAGAAATGGTGCAACTCCTCTTTAATCAGCAACACCATACTGTCGATTAACGCCTGGCCCCAGGCATCATCCGTTTGCGGCATTACGCTTTTACCGATCTGCTTATGCAAAGCGACAAAATCGGGTTCCGGCCCTTCGCGAAACGCGAATTCTTCGTAAGGTTTCAGCCATGCCAGCAACGCATCCGAGCCGCCTTTATCCGCCACATAGCGGCGCACCAGCAGCATCGCGGTTTGGGCGGCTTTCAGTTCGCAGACCATATGATCGGTCAACAGCAGCGGCAACATTGCCGGATCGCGGGCTTTGTCTATCCAGGATTGAGGGGTTGGGCAGTGCAGAAAAGCGAAAACCGGGGCGAGTATTTGCGGGTAATCCATGGCGTTTCCTTACTTTGCGGCAGCGAGCGCTGCCGCAACATTCACTCAGTGACGAACGCCGTCGTCTTCTTCGTCAACGAAATCTTCGTCGTCATCGTCACCTTCTTCGCCTTCTTCGCCGTTCGGGTCTTCGTAGTAAGTGCCCCAACCGTCGTATTCGACGTCGAATTTCTCTGCCAGATTAATCAATTGCTCAACCTGCGCGTCGATCAGGTCAGCATTCAGCGCGCTTTCGCTCAGCACGTCGCAGCAGATAACCACTTCGCCTTCGTCCAGTTCCAGCTCTTCCGGCTCGGTCACTTCATAACCCAGCTTAAAGGCTTCAACTGCGGCTTTTTCCAGCGTTTCGAAATCATCTGCCGACAGGTGATGCTCAATGGTGTACAGCGCATCAGGATCGCTGCCGTCTTCCAGCAATTCTTCAATAATCAAACGCGTTTCTTCGCGCTGCTCTTCCAGGTGTTCCGGGTTCGCCATGGCATGTTCCTCATCAAAGTGGCAGATACTCTTATTGTCACACACCGCCGCCATTGCCTCCACTCTTCGCCGAAAAGATTTCTCACCCGGGGTTGCAAATGAATATTCATACATATAAATTGAATTTTAATTCAATAAGTGGCCTAAGCCATGTGAGGGAAACATGTCTGCGTTTTATCAAAAACATTTTTTAAAACTGCTCGATTTTACACCCGCTGAAATCAACGCTCTGCTGCAACTTGCCGCACAATTGAAAGCTGATAAGAAAAAAGGCCAGGAAGTCCAGAAACTTACCGGCAAAAATATCGCGCTCATCTTCGAAAAAGACTCAACCCGTACACGATGCTCTTTCGAAGTTGCCGCATATGACCAAGGCGCTCGCGTCACTTATCTCGGCCCAAGCGGCAGCCAAATCGGGCATAAAGAATCAATCAAAGACACCGCACGCGTATTAGGCCGCATGTATGACGGCATTCAATATCGCGGTTACGGCCAGCAGATTGTCGAAACGCTGGCGCAATACGCTGGCGTGCCGGTGTGGAACGGTTTAACCGATGAGTTCCACCCAACGCAGTTGCTGGCGGATTTGCTGACCATGCGCGAGCAATTGCCAGGCAAAGCTTTTAGCCAGATGACGCTGGTCTACGCGGGCGATGCGCGCAATAACATGGGCAACTCGATGCTGGAAGCCGCGGCGTTAGTTGGCCTGGATCTGCGCCTGGTCGCGCCGAAAGCCTGCTGGCCGGAAGCGAGCCTGGTGGCGGAATGCCAGGCGTTAGCGGTGAAAAACGGTGGGAATATTCTGCTGACGGAAGATATCGCCGTCGGGGTGAAAGACGCCGATTTCATCTACACCGATGTGTGGGTGTCGATGGGAGAAGCAAAAGAGAAATGGGCCGAGCGCATCGCGCTGCTGCGTCCTTATCAGGTCAACAGCAAAATGCTGTCGCTGACCGGCAATCCGCAGGTGAAATTCCTCCACTGCCTGCCTGCGTTTCATGACGACAAAACCACGCTTGGCAAGAAAATGGCGCAAGAGTTTGGTCTACACGGCGGCATGGAAGTCACGGATGAAGTATTCGAATCACCGGCAAGCGTGGTGTTTGATCAGGCGGAAAACCGCATGCACACCATTAAAGCGGTGATGGTCGCGACACTCTGCAAGTAATGCTTTCCCCTCTCCTTTTCGGGAGAGGGGAAAAAATCAGGCCACAGACAATTTAACGACCACTTTGCGCACCTGCGCCGCCGCATTCACTGCACACAGCGGTTTATGCACTTCGCCTGGATAGAACACCACAAAATCCCCCTCGCTCAGCACCACGGTTTTTTCCTGCTCGCCTTGCGCTAAAAAGGCGATGTCTTTATCCGCCAGCCAGTCAGTATCCGGCGTGCCCGCAGGCTGCGTGCTGAAGGTCATCCCTTCCTGGCCTTTCAGGACAATTTGAATATCCAGGTAACGCGCGTGGTATTCGGCGCGACGCTCAACAAACGGCTGCGTCATATCTTCTGAAACCAGATAAAACAGGCGGCTGCCGTCGATCTCATGTTTGCCGGTAGGCGTCGCGTCGGTAACGTGCTGTTTAACGTGTTCAATGGCTTCGCGCAGTTCTGCCGGCAGCCAGGATTGTAAATTGTGAATATTGCCAACGATCATGATTTAACCCTCAAGATAAAACGTCGTTTCATTTTCAGCTTTTATACGAGAATTCCCTCTGCCATACCACCACTTTTTGCGCGAGATTTGTGTCAGCGCATGTTTATCGCGGAGATGTTATCTGCCTGTTAAGCCATGAGCGGAAAGTATGCGATATTCGTGCATAAAACAGAAATTAGCTGACCCAAGAAGCATGCTGACCTTTTGATTTTTCAGCCTTTAATTAAAAACACGTTATGCCCTCACATTTTGCCATTTCGTTTTTTGCCGCATTTATTCGCGTGTTATTTCTGTTTTTATGGCGAAACGAAACGGGTTAATTCATTTTTTTGCATAGTTATTCTAATAAAAGAGGCAATCATAATAAAATCAATATGTTATAAAATCATAGGATTTTATAAAAAGCCACAAATCGATAACACCCATGAATAAGTTCAGCCATTAATGCGTAGCCATTCAAATATCCAAAATAGCTAATTATCACTTTTCTGATAAACATCATGCATTCGAAAGACGGGTCTTTAATATCTGATTCGACGTGCGCACCATCACATTATTAATTCATACGGCTTCTACTATTAGCCGTGAAATTAATTGAGACTAACCGGCAATGAAATTAACCATTATTCATTGCCCGGCCCCTATTTATTCTGAAAATACAGCTAAAGGAATAATTATGGAAAAGCATTACGTCGGTTCTGAAATAGGCCAATTGCGTAGCGTTATGCTACACCGCCCTAATTTAAGTCTGAAACGCTTAACGCCGTCGAATTGTCAGGAATTGCTGTTTGACGATGTGTTATCCGTTGAACGCGCCGGTGAAGAGCATGATGTGTTTGCAAACACGCTGCGCGAGCAGGGTGTGGAAGTCCTGTTGTTGACCGATCTTATGACGCAAACTCTTGATATTGCAGAGGCCAAATCCTGGCTATTAGAAGTACAGATCTCTGATTACCGCCTCGGGCCAGCATTTGCCGCAGACGTGCGCGGCTGGCTGGCGGATATGCCTCACCGCGAACTGGCGCGGCGACTCAGCGGCGGCCTGACCTACGGCGAAATTCCCGCGTCGATTAAAAATATGGTGGTTGATACCCACACAGCGAATGACTTTATTATGAAACCGCTGCCCAACCATTTATTTACCCGCGACACGTCATGCTGGATATATAACGGCGTATCGATTAATCCGATGGCAAAACCGGCCCGTCAGCGAGAAACCAATAATCTGCGTGCTATTTATCGCTGGCATCCCGCCTTCTCCGATGGGGAATTTATTAAATATTTTGGCGACGAAAATATTAATTATGACCACGCCACGTTAGAAGGCGGAGATGTATTAGTGCTTGGCCGTGGCGCGGTATTAATTGGCCTCTCTGAACGCACCACCCCGCAGGGTGTTGAATTTCTGGCGACCAGCCTGTTTAAACATCGCCAGGCCGAGCGCGTGGTGGTGGTTGAATTGCCAAAACATCGCTCGTGCATGCATCTCGACACCGTGATGACCCACATCGATCTGGACACGTTCTCGGTCTATCCCGAAGTGGTTCGCCAGGATGTGCATTGCTGGACGCTGACCCCGGACGGGCGCGGCGGCCTGCAACGCCGCCAGGAAAGCAGCCTGCTGCACGCCATTGAGAAAGCGCTCGGCGTTGATCAGGTGCGGCTTATCACCACTGGCGGCGACGCTTTCGAAGCTGAACGCGAACAGTGGAACGACGCCAACAACGTGCTCACCCTGCGTCCCGGCGTGGTGGTGGGTTACGAGCGCAACACCTGGACCAACGAAAAATACGACAAAGCCGGGATCACCGTGCTGCCCATTCCGGGCGATGAACTGGGGCGCGGGCGCGGCGGCGCACGCTGCATGAGTTGCCCGCTGGAACGCGACGGCATTTAAAGGAGCCATCATGGAAAGAAAACCGACCCTCGTTGTCGCCCTCGGCGGCAATGCGCTGCTCAAACGCGGCGAACCACTGGAAGCCAGCCTTCAACGCCAGAACATTGAACTCGCGGCTAGCACGATCGCCGGGCTAACCAACCAGTGGCGCGTGGTACTGGTTCACGGCAACGGACCGCAGGTTGGGCTGCTGGCGCTGCAAAACAGCGCCTACACCAGCGTCGCTCCCTACCCGCTCGACATTCTGGGCGCCGAAAGCCAGGGAATGATCGGCTACATGCTGCAACAGGCACTGAAAAACCGCCTGCCGCAGCGGGAAATCAGCGTGCTGCTGACGCAAGTGGCCGTCGATCCTGCCGATCCGGCGTTCAACAACCCAACAAAATACATCGGTCCGATCTACAGCGAGGCGCAGGCACAGAGCCTGCGACAGGAAAAAGGCTGGTTATTTAAAGCCGACGGCAACGCTTTTCGCCGTGTCGTTCCCTCCCCACAGCCGAAACACATTGTTGAAAGCGACGCCATTCGCACGTTGATCGCCCGCGATCATCTGGTGATTTGCAACGGCGGCGGCGGTGTGCCGGTGGTGGAAAACGCCGACGGTTACCACGGCATTGAAGCGGTTATCGACAAAGACCTTTCCGCAGCGCTGCTGGCGCGGCAGATAGAAGCCGATGCCTTGCTAATCCTGACCGATGCCGATGCGGTGTACCTCGACTGGGGCAAACCGACGCAGCGCCCGCTTACGCAAGTCACCCCTGAAATGCTGCGTGACATGCTGTTCGACGCCGGTTCGATGGGGCCGAAAGTCGCCGCCTGCCGCCAGTTCGTCGAAGCCTGCCACGGCATCGCCGGAATCGGCGCGCTGGCAGATGGCCCGGCCATTCTCGCCGGGGACAAAGGCACCTTAATTCGCTACTGATTTCAAAAGGAAGACTGTATGAGCATCAACCTGAAAAACCGTAATTTTCTCAAACTGCTGGACTACACCCCGGCGGAAATTCAGTACCTGATCGATCTGGCGATTCAGCTCAAAGCAGACAAAAAAGCCGGGCGCGAGAAACAAACCCTGGTGGGCAAAAACATCGCGCTGATTTTTGAAAAAACCTCTACTCGCACCCGCTGCGCCTTTGAAGTTGGCGCATTCGATCAGGGCGCCCAGGTCAGTTATCTCGGCCCTGGCGGTTCGCAAATTGGCCATAAAGAGTCGATGAAAGATACCGCCCGCGTACTCGGTCGCATGTATGACGGCATCGAATATCGCGGCTACGGCCAGCACATCGTGGAAGAGCTGGGTGAATATGCGGGCGTCCCGGTGTGGAACGGTTTAACCAACGAGTTTCACCCCACGCAAATCCTGGCCGACCTGATGACCATGCTGGAACACGCACCGGGCAAAGCACTGGCGGATCTGCGATTTGCCTATTTGGGCGATGCGCGTAACAACATGGGCAACTCACTGATGGTGGGCGCGGCGAAAATGGGCATGGATATCCGCCTGGTTGCGCCGAAATCGTTCTGGCCTGAAGCCGCACTCGTTGCGCAGTGCCGCGCCATCGCCAAAGAGACGGGCGCACGCATCATGCTCACCGACGATGTGGAAGAAGGCGTGCAGGATGTCGATTTCCTCTACACCGACGTCTGGGTGTCGATGGGCGAGCCAAAAGAGGCCTGGTCGGCGCGCGTCAGCTTGATGAAACCCTACCAGGTCAATGGCGCGGTGGTGAAAGCCACCGGTAACCCGAACGTCAAATTTATGCACTGCCTGCCCGCCTTCCATAACGAGCACACCCAAGTCGGCAGCGAAATCGAAATGGCGTACGGGCTAAAAGGGCTGGAAGTCACCGAAGAGGTCTTCGAATCGCCCAACTCAATCGTTTTTGACGAAGCAGAAAACCGGATGCACACCATCAAAGCGGTCATGGTGGCAACACTCGGCGACTAACCACCTCCCCGGCGCATCACGGGGTGCGCCGGGTTCAAGGAGCACATCATGGGCAAGTTCAAATTCCCTTCCGCTTATACCATTCTTTTTTTATTGATTGCCGTTGTCGCGGCGCTGAGTTGGGTGATCCCCGCCGGGCAGTACCAAATGGCGATGAACGACGCCCTCGGTAAAGAAGTGCCGGTGGCGGGCACTTACGCGCATGTCGCCGCACATCCGCAGGGCATTATTGCGGTGCTGATGGCACCGATCGGTGGCCTTTACGATCCCGATACCGGCCAGGCTGGCGCCATCGACGTGGCGCTGTTTGTTTTGATCATCGGCGGCTTTCTCGGCATCGTCGGCAAAACGGGGGCGATCGATGCCGGGATCGAACGCGTCACCGCCCGCCTGCGCGGGCGCGAAGAGTGGATGATCCCGATCCTGATGGCACTGTTTGCCGCGGGCGGCACCATTTACGGCATGGCGGAAGAGTCTTTACCGTTCTACACCTTGCTGGTGCCAGTGATGCTGGCCGCCCGTTTTGATCCGGTGGTCGCCGCCGCTACGGTGCTGCTCGGCGCGGGGATCGGCACGCTGGGTTCCACCATCAACCCCTTTGCAACGGTGATCGCCGCCAACGCCGCCGGAATCCCCTTTACCCACGGTATCGCCCTGCGCGTGGCGCTGCTGGTGATCGGCTGGGTTATCTGTGTCGCCTGGGTGATGCACTATGCGCGTAAAGTGCGTGCAAACCCGGCGCTCTCGATCGTTGCCGACAAAGCGGAAGAGAATCGGACGTATTTCCTCGGTAATGTTTCCCCGGAGATGCTGGTGTTCACGCCGGTTCGCAAACTGATTTTGCTGGTTTTCGCGCTGGCCTTTGCGGTGATGATTTACGGCGTGGCGGTACTCGGCTGGTGGATGGCGCAGATCTCGACGGTGTTTCTGGCGAGCGCCATTATCGTCGGCCTGATAGCCCGCATGAGCGAAGAGGAACTGACCTCAACATTTATTAACGGCGCGCGCGATTTGCTGGGCGTCGCGCTGATTATCGGCATTGCCCGCGGTATCGTGGTGATCATGGATAAAGGCATGATTACGCATACTATTTTGCACAGTGCCGAAGAGATGGTCAGCGGGTTATCCACCGTCGTGTTTATCAACGTGATGTACTGGCTGGAAGTGGTGCTGTCGTTTCTTGTGCCGTCGTCATCCGGGCTTGCGGTGCTGACGATGCCAATCATGGCGCCGCTCGCCGACTTCGCTAACGTCAACCGCGATCTGGTGGTCACCGCGTATCAATCTGCCTCCGGTCTCGTCAACCTGGTCACGCCCACTTCCGCCGTGGTCATGGGCGGGCTGGCAATCGCTCATGTTCCCTACGTGCGTTACCTGAAATGGGTAGCTCCGCTGTTGGCGGTCCTGACCGTGGTGATCATGGCGGCACTGAGTTTAGGCGCCCTGCTGTAAGCAACGCCAGCCGTCAGCAGGGATCATTCAGGCAACACCGAGGGAAATGAAGCGATGAAAGAGTACGGAGAATATTCACCGAAAGAGCAGCTCCAGTTGGCGGTCTGCCAGCGCTTGATCAGCGAAAAAAGCTATCTTTCGCAGGAAGAAATCCGCCGTGATTTGCAGGATCACGGCTTTGATGCCATCAGCCAGTCAACCGTCTCCCGCCTGCTGAAACTGCTCGGCGTCATAAAAATACGCAATGCCAAAGGGCATAAAATCTATTCGCTCAATCCACAGTTGCGCCCAGCGCCAGATGCTGCGCGTACGGTCTCGGAAATGGTCATCAGCGTGGAGCACAACGACGAATTTATCCTTATTCACACCGTGGCGGGATATGGCCGCGCAGTCGCGCGAATTCTTGATTACCATCAGTTGCCTGAAATCCTTGGCGTGGTCGCTGGCAGCAGTATTGTGTGGGTGGCACCGCGCGTCGTTAAGCACACCGCGCTGGTGCATAAGAAGATTAGTTATTTACTCAGAACGCATTAATATTCAAAGAGAACCGATTGCATTGCTTAAAATGTGCATCAATCGCTTGATCCGGGCAAACAGCTGCGTATAATCCGGGACAATTTGCCGGGAGGAAGCATGGTCAATTGCGTACGACACTCTGTCTTGCCGCGTCTGAAAAAAGGCGCAGACCTGCCGTTTTCCTTTCCCGTTGCCACCCTATTCCACAGCCCCTCTATTGAGGGGCTTTTTTTTGCGCAGTCGTCAGGAGATAACCATGGCTAACCCGCTATATCAGAAACATATCATTTCCATAAACGATCTCAGCCGCGAAGAACTTGAACTGGTACTCAACACGGCGGCGCGGCTGAAAGCCAACCCGCAGCCGGAGCTGCTCAAGCACAAAGTGATCGCCAGTTGCTTCTTTGAAGCCTCCACCCGCACGCGTTTATCGTTTGAAACGTCGATGCACCGCCTCGGCGCGAGCGTGGTCGGCTTCTCTGACAGCAGTAACACCTCGCTGGGTAAGAAAGGCGAAACGCTGGCCGACACCATTTCCGTCATCAGCACGTATGTGGATGCGATTGTGATGCGCCATCCGCAAGAGGGCGCGGCGCGTCTGGCGACCGAGTTTTCCGGCGGCATTCCGGTGCTGAACGCGGGCGACGGCGCAAATCAACATCCCACGCAAACCCTGCTGGATCTGTTCACCATTCAGGAAACCCAGAGCCGCCTGGAAAACCTGAACATTGCGATGGTCGGCGACCTGAAATATGGCCGCACCGTGCATTCTCTGGCGCAAGCGCTGGCGAAATTCAGCGGCAACCGCTTCTACTTTATCGCCCCGGATGCGCTGGCGATGCCGCAGTACATTCTCGATATGCTCGACGAAAAAGGCATGGCCTGGAGCGTGCACGCCAGCATCGAAGAAGTGATCGCAGAAGTCGATATTCTGTATATGACGCGTGTGCAGAAAGAGCGTTTGGATCCGTCGGAATACGCCAACGTTAAAGCGCAGTTTGTGTTGCGCGCCAGCGACCTGGACAGCGCGCGCAGCAATATGAAAGTGCTGCACCCGCTGCCGCGCGTTGATGAGATAACGACCGACGTGGATAAAACGCCGCACGCCTGGTATTTCCAGCAGGCCGGTAACGGCATTTTCGCCCGCCAGGCCCTGTTGGCGCTGGTGCTTAATCGCGATTTGGTTCTGTAAGGGGAAACGACAATGACTCACGATAATAAACTGCAAGTCGAAGCCATCAAACGCGGCACCGTGATCGACCACATTCCGGCGCGCGTGGGTTTTAAGCTGCTGACGCTGTTTAAGCTGACGGAAACCGATCAGCGCATCACCATCGGTCTGAACCTGCCATCGGGTGAAATGGGCCGCAAAGACCTGATCAAGATCGAGAACACATTTCTGACCGACGAGCAGGTGAACCAGCTGGCGCTGTACGCCCCGCGCGCGACGGTCAACCGTATTGATGAGTATGAAGTGGTGGGCAAATCCCGCCCAAGTTTGCCGGAGCGTATCGTCGGCGTGCTGGTGTGCCCGAACAGCAACTGCATCAGCCACGCGGAGCCAGTTTCCTCCAGTTTTGCGGTCAAAACGCGCGAAAACGACATCGCCCTGAAGTGCAAATATTGCGAAAAAGAGTTCTCGCACCATGTGGTGCTGGCCAATTAATTGCGGTTGGTAATGACCTCTCGCCCTCCCTATAATGGGCCGGAAACTCATTACCGCTGTTAAAAACAGGAGTCATTATGACCAAAGTTATCGCCACGGAAAACGCGCCAGCCGCTATCGGCCCTTATGTTCAGGCCGTCGATCTCGGCAACATGATCCTGACCTCCGGTCAGATCCCGGTTGATCCGAAAACCGGCAGCGTGCCGGACGATGTTTCCGCCCAGGCGCGTCAGTCACTGGATAACGTGAAAGCGATTATTGAAGCGGCGGGCCTGAAAGTCGGCGACATCGTGAAAACCACCGTTTTCGTCAAAGATCTCAATGATTTCGCCACCGTTAACGCCACTTACGAAGCGTTCTTCACCGAGCACAACGCCACGTTCCCGGCGCGCTCCTGCGTTGAAGTGGCGCGTCTGCCAAAAGACGTGAAAATCGAAATCGAAGCCATCGCTGTGCGTCGTTAAGCGTTTTTTTGCCGGGTGGCGCTGCGCCACCCGTCGAAAATGCCTGATGACGGCGGCCCAATTTTTTACCGATTCGCCGTGGCGCGCAGCAGTTTTTCCAGCGGATAGACCGCCGCGATCACCACCTCGTCCTGAACTTGCGCGGCGTTATCCAGTTCGCGCTGAATAGCGGCGATTTCCTCATCATCCAGCGTGCCCTGGCGGGCAACCAAATCGGTCAATCGCAGACCAATTGACGCCAGCTTGTCGACTTCCTGCACCACCGGCTTCATTGCTTTAAGCTGATAATTGCTCTCGCAAAGCGCTAACGCGTCGCTGGTATTGTTCTGCCAACGATTGAACACATGGCGCAACGCCCCGGCGCTGGCGCTGTCTTCCGCGTCGCTGACCAACCGGTTAGCCCACTGGTTCATCTGGCGCACGGTGCTGCTTTCCGCAGTCAACGCGTCGGCAAAGCGGTTAAGCGGCTCGAACTGATGATAATTCCCGGCCTGGAATTTCAGATGCTGGCGCGTGTAATACTGCGCAGGTTCGATCGCCTGCGCGAGAATATGCAGCGGCACAGTATCCGCATTGTTTGCCAGACGCGTGAACTGCACCTGCTGCTGGCTGTGTTGTTGCAGGCCGACCGACACCGCCGACCAACTGTCGATCGCCTGTAACCGCGCGTACATATTGTCGCTGTCGTTCACGTCCTGCGCCGACCACAACCGTTCCGCCACCGCGAAGGCGCGCGGCCACAGTTTGATATCCAGCACCGGCGCGACCACATTTTCCGCCCACAGCGCCGCTTCACCGCCGAGCAAATTCGCCTGCTGGCTGGCGTCGGGCACCACCGGCGCAATGCCTTTTGGCACGTCATCAAGCCGCGCGCCGCTAATCGGGTAACGCACGTTGCCGAGCAGGAAATAACCGCTGATCTTATCGTCATTGATGGTGATGACCGGGCGAGTTTCCCCCATCCAGGTATCGACCCTAAAACTCACCTGGCGGTCGCTGCGCCAGTCAATGTCCTGCACCGCACGGCGTGATTTGCCTTTGAAATCAATAAATCCGCGCCATTTCCCCTCGCCTTTTATCAGCGTAAAACTGCCCTCAAGCGGGCTGCCTTTCAGGCGCGGCAAGGTGAAAGCCCAGCTCTGCGCGCTGTCGTTATCGGCAATCACATCCACGTTGTTTAAGCCCTGCGGCACAATTTCATTGCGGTAGTGGTAGGCGGTGTATTGCGGTTGATCGAGGTAAAAACCGGTGGAGAGAATACCTTTGTAACCTTGCTTCGCCACGTCACCCAGCGCATCTTGCCCCTGCCAGGACTGGATCAGGATGCTTTTGGGCAGATCCGGGTGGAAGATCTCATCCCAGCCGACCATCTGCCGATGGTGTTTTTCAAGAATCGTTTCCAGCTTGCGGTTGAAATAAGCCTGCAACGCGTGGCTGTCGGCAAGCTGATGCTCATGCATAAACTGCTGGATTGCCGGGTTGTTTTTCCACTGCGTGTCGTCAACTTCATCCCCGCCAATATGCAAATACGCGTCCGGGAAAATGGCCGCCAGTTCGCTCACCATGGCTTCAGCAAAGGCGTATGTCGCCGGTTTGGTCGGATCGAGCACCGGTTTCAGCACACCCCAGTGGCGCTCCATCGCATAAGGCCCCGGCGCGCTGAGCAACTCCGGGTAGGCCACGGCAATGGCTGACGCATGGCCTGGCATGTCGATCTCCGGCACCACGCGGATGCCGCGCGCCGTGGCATACCGCACAATCTCGCGCATCTGCGCATCGGTGTAATAGAGCCCATCGCTGGCAAGCTGGGTCAGTCTGGGGTAGCGCTTCGAAGTAAAACGCCAACCCTGATCGTCGGTTAAATGCCAGTGCAGCACATTCAGTTTCGCCGCCGCCATGCCGTCAATCTGGCGTTTGATATCGTCGAGCGGTACGAAATGGCGGGCCGAATCGAGCAACAAACCGCGCCACGGGAAGCGCGGCGAATCGGCAATGGTCACCCACGGCAGCGAGGTGTTCTCGGTGCCGTTTTGTATCAACTGGAGCAACGTTTCCATCGCGCGTAATGCGCCAAAGCGGGTATTGGCGGCAATTTTGACGCCATTGGCGTCGATCGTCAGCGTGTAGCGCTCATCGCTGTCGAGTTTGGGAAGTGGATCCACTTTTTGCGCAATGGTGATGGCAATGGTGGCGTTCGGCGGATTATCGGCCTGCGGTTGCAGCGTCCAGCCGGTTTGTAGGGCAATGCGCTGGCGCAAACGGCCAACCGCATCGTCAAGGTCGTCGCCGCTCACGCTAATGGAAAGGTGATTATTCAAAACCAATGCGCCCTGCTTCGCCGGGCGTTCAACGCTCGCGGGCCAGGGCATGAGAGGAAGATCGCCTGCGGGTGCGGCAAGGGCAGAAGTGCCGAGCAGTAGCCCGGCAGTTAAGAGGCTGTAACGTAACATGAATGTTCCTTAGGCAGCGGCAAGCGAAGCAAAACATCCAGTTAACATGCGCCCATTTTTAGCGTCAAGCGCACGGCCCGACGGGGATCACAACTTATTGTTTTTAGGAGGATCTCCCGGCCAATATCGCAGTGCCACCCGGCGAAATGCCCGATGGCGCTTCGCTTATCGGGCCTACGCGGCTTTTCCGGCGTTTATTGCCAACCATACCGGCGGTAATAAAACCCTTTCACCCATTGGGTCAGTGCCATATAACTCCCCAGAATCGCCACCAGCCATGGGAAATAGCTCAGCGGCAAGGCCTGTAATTGCAGATAATCCGCCAGCGGGGAGAACGGCAGCGCAATGCCGATAAACATGACAATCAGCGTCATGACCACCAGCGGCCAGGCCGCGCGGCTTTGAATAAACGGCACGTGGCGGGTGCGGATCATATGCACAATCAGCGTTTGCGACAGCAGGCCAACCACAAACCAGCCGGACTGGAACAAAGTCTGCGCTTCCGGCACATTCGCTTTGAACACCCACCACATCACGCAGAACGTCACGATGTCGAAGACAGAACTGATCGGGCCGAAGCAGATCATAAAGCGCCCCAGATCCGCCGGGTTCCAGCGCTGTGGTTTGGCGATCTGCTCCTCATCGACGTTATCAAACGGGATCGCCACCTGCGACACATCGTAGATCAGGTTTTGGATCAGCAAGTGCAGCGGCAACATTGGCAAAAACGGCAGGAAGGCGCTGGCCACCAGCACGCTAAAGACATTGCCGAAGTTGGAACTGGCGGTAATTTTGATGTATTTCAGCATATTGGCGAACGTGCGACGCCCTTCGATAACGCCCTCTTCGAGCACCATCAGGCTCTTTTCCAGCAGGATGATGTCGGCCGCTTCACGGGCGATATCTACTGCGCCGTCGACGGAAATGCCAATATCCGCCGCACGCAGCGCGGGCGCGTCATTAATGCCGTCCCCCATAAAACCGACCACATGCCCTTCGCGTTTGAGCAAGCGGACAATGCGCTCTTTATGCATCGGCGTCAGGCGCGCGAACAGCGTGATCGTTTTTGCTTTTTGCGCCAATTCATCGTCGCTCAGGTGCTCAATGTCGCTGCCGATCAGCGCGTCGCCCACGTCCAGCCCAACTTCATGACACACTTTCGCGGCGACCAGTTCGCTATCGCCGGTCAGGATTTTGACGGCGATGCCGCTGGCTTTCAGTGCCTTTAACGCCGGCGCGGTGCTCTCTTTCGGCGGATCGAGGAAGGCGATATAGCCTTCGAGAATCAGATCGGATTCATCCGCGCGCTGGTAATCGCCGCTGCGCGCAGGCAGATATTTGGTGGCAACGGCGACAACCCGCAGCCCCTGGCGGTTCAGCGAATTGGTCACGCGCTCAATGCGCCGCAGCATGGTGTCGTCCAGCGGGACAATCTCGCCATTAAAGCGTACCTGCGCACAGACGCTGAGCATTTCCGTTAACGCGCCTTTGCAAATCAGTTGATGAACATCCGCCTGTTGGGCGACCACCACCGACATGCGGCGGCGTTCAAAATCAAAAGGGATTTCATCCACTTTACGCCAGGTGGCGGCGAGGGTTTGCGCCATGTCGGCGTCAACACGTTCCAGCACAGCGGTATCCAGCAGGTTTTTCAGCCCGGTTTGATAATGGCTGTTCAACCATGCGCTGTGCAGCACTAACTCGCTCACTTTCCCGCTGATATCCGTATGATTTTCCAGCACGATTTTATCCTGCGTTAGCGTGCCGGTTTTATCGGTGCAAAGGATGTTCATCGCGCCGAAGTTCTGAATGGCGTCCAGATGTTTGACGATCACTTTCTGTTTCGACAGCTTCACCGCGCCGCGCGCCAGCGTCGAGGTGACAATCATCGGCAACATTTCCGGCGTCAGACCAACGGCGACAGAGAGCGCAAACAGCGCCGCTTCCCACCAGTCGCCTTTGGTAAAGCCATTGATCAACAGCACGATGGGCGTCATCACCAGCATAAAGCGAATCAACAACATACTGACGCGGCTGATACCCGTTTGAAACGCGTTCGGTTCGCTCTCCTGCGCATTGACCCGCCCGGCCAGCTGCCCGAACCAGGTGTCGCCGCCAGTGGCAATAACCAACGCCTGCGCCGTGCCGCTCACCACATTGGTGCCCATAAAACAAAGCGTGTCGCACTCCAGCGGGTTGCGCTGCGCCGACTGGTGAGTAATGGCGGTTTTCTCCACCGGCAGGGATTCACCGGTGAGCGACGCCTGAGCGACAAACAGATCCCGCGCCTGCATCACGCGCAGATCCGCCGGGATCATGTCGCCCGCCGACAGTTTGACGATATCGCCCGGGACAAGCTGGTCGATGGGCAATTCACACCAGCCGTTTTCGCCCTTCTCATTAATCACGCGCAGCACCGTCGCCGTGTTGCTGACCATCGCTTTTAACGCGTCCGCCGCTTTGGTCGAACGCGCTTCTTGCAGGAAATTAAGCAGCGTGGAGATCGCCACCATCAGCGCAATGATCCCGGCGGCGAACAAATCTTCCGAGGCATAAGAGACAATGCCCAAACAGGTGAGCAGCAGGTTGAACGGGTTGCGATAACAAACCCACAACAGCACCCACCAGGGTGACGGTTTTTGCGCCGGAATCAGGTTTTCGCCGTGCGTTTCCCGCGCCAGTGCAACCTCCCACGGGTTTAACCCTTCCGGGTGGCTGTTGAAGGTTTGCCACAATACGTCCTGCGCCATCGCGGCAATATTCAGGCAGCGCGCGCTCATCGACGGGGAAATGTCGCCCGGCGCGACGTTCGGTTCGCCGGGAAGCAAATCGCGCTGCACTAAACGACGGGGTAAATGGCGGTTCAGGCGAGCGAAAAGCTGCCGGGTCATGTTTTTCAGCATAAGTCTGTCCTTGCCCCCGCATCACGCGGGTGCATTACTGCGGGCGCGACAAATCCGCGCCTGCGGGCGTTTTTAGTGGGGCAGAAACGAAAATAACGTCGCTGCCTTACGCATCCGGTAAGGCAGCAAAAGCGGGCTTACCGGAAAAAGTGTCTCCATCGCGGGAGAGGGGTGGGATCAGGATCCATGTGGCCTCCGGTAAGCTATTGAAGGGTGAATTATTACGCAGCGGTATCATAGCCCTGGCGAATTAAACAGAACGTATACACACGACTATTTGCAACGCCGCAGGGCAATCATATGAATGGAAACCTATAAACCAGACTTTACTCATTGCCGTTAAGCCTTATTCAGGACAAAACTCCCCTATTCCGTAAACAGTCTGAATAAGGCCCAGGACAGCACCCATGCAAAACCGGTTGACCATCAAAGACATTGCGCGCTTGAGCGGCGTGGGGAAATCGACCGTTTCCCGAGTGCTCAATAATGAAAGCGGCGTGAGCCAGCACACCCGTGAGCGCGTCGAGGCGGTGGTTAATCAGCATGGGTTTTCGCCTTCCCGCTCCGCACGAGCCATGCGTGGGCAGAGCGATAAAGTGGTGGCGATTATTGTTTCGCGTCTCGATTCCCGCTCGGAAAACCTGGCGGTGCAAACCATGCTCCCGGCTTTTTACGCGCAGGGCTACGACCCGATCATGATGGAGAGCCAGTTTTCAACAGAACGGGTTGAAGAACATTTGCAGATGCTGAGCCGCCGCAATGTCGACGGTATTGTGCTGTTTGGCTTTACCGGCGTGACGCAAGAACTGCTCGCCGTCTGGCAGTCGTCATTGGTGCTGCTGGCGCGCGACGCCAACGGCATCTCTTCGGTCTGTTATGACGACGAGGGCGCCATTCGTATATTGATGGAAAATCTCTATGCGCGCGGGCATCGGTACATCAGCTTTCTGGGCGTGCCGCACTGCGACATCACCACCGGCAAACGCCGCCATGACGCTTATCTGGCGTTCTGCCAACAGCATCATCTTGAACCGCGCTCGGTGCTGCCAGGCCTCGGGATGAAGCAGGGTTACGAGCATGTCGCGCAGGTGCTGTCCCCCAATACCACCGCGCTGCTGTGCGCCACCGATAGCCTCGCCCTCGGCGCGAGCAAGTATTTGCAGGAGCAGCGCATCGACAACCTTCAGCTTGCCAGCGTGGGCAATACACCGCTCATCACTTTTCTGCACCCGGAAATTATCACCGTTGATCCCGGTTATGCCCAGGCGGGTCGCCAGGCTGCCGCGCAGCTAATCGATCAAATTAACGATCGCGCCTCGCCGCGTCAGATAGTGGTTCCTGCCCGGCTGGTCTAAGCGCAGAAAACTCAGCACTTTTGCAGCCTATTGCAAACACAACGGCGAACCTAATCTTGCTGTTTTTGTTGTATTTATCGCCAAAATGAAAATGAGAAAAATGACTAGTCACGTGAATGCCTTGCCCTCGCTGCGATCAAATTTTTACTTTGTTCTGCATCAATAAAATCGCAAACATGTTTGATGCAAATCACTATATATAGAATTTAGAATGCACCCCGCCCCTATATGTTGTATTAATCGTCTATTATTCACACAAGCCGAACGCTGTAAGCGGAATTTTCGTTGTGGATAATACGGGCCAAAACAGGACAAACTCATTGGTTTTAGTAATGAATAACCAGCCAGTCAGCGCGTCTTTTATTGTGGATAACCTGTTTTCTAAATGGAGTGATCATGACACCGCATGTGATGAAACGAGATGGCTGTAAAGTGCCTTTCAAATCAGAGCGCATCCAAGAGGCAATTTTGCGTGCAGCTAAAGCAGCGGGAGTCGATGACGCAGACTATTGCGCCACCGTCGCAGAGGTTATTAGTGGTCAGATGCAGGGCCGCTCGCAAGTTGATATCAGTGAAATCCAGACCGCCGTCGAAAACCAGCTGATGGCCGGGCCGTACAAACAGCTGGCTCGCGCTTACATTGAATATCGCCATGACCGCGATATCTCGCGCGAAAAACGTGGCCGTCTGAACCAGGAAATCCGTGGTCTGGTTGAGCAGACCAACTCGGCGCTGCTCAACGAGAACGCCAACAAAGACAGTAAAGTGATCCCAACACAGCGCGATCTGCTGGCCGGGATTGTCGCCAAGCATTACGCCCGCCAACATCTGCTGCCACGTGACGTGGTGCAGGCGCATGAACGGGGTGAAATTCACTATCACGATCTCGATTACTCTCCCTTTTTCCCGATGTTTAACTGCATGCTGATCGATCTGAAAGGTATGCTGACGCACGGGTTCAAGATGGGTAACGCCGAGATCGAACCGCCAAAATCGATCTCCACCGCCACCGCGGTGACCGCGCAGATCATTGCCCAGGTCGCCAGCCATATTTATGGCGGCACTACCATTAACCGTATCGATGAAGTGCTGGCGCCGTTTGTGACCGCCAGCTTCGAAAAGCACCGCAAAGTGGCGGCGGAATGGCAGATCCCGGATGCCGATGGCTATGCGCACATCCGCACCGAAAAAGAGTGTTACGACGCGTTCCAGTCGCTGGAATATGAAGTTAACACGCTGCATACCGCCAACGGCCAAACGCCGTTTGTCACCTTTGGTTTTGGTCTGGGCACCAGTTGGGAATCGCGCCTGATCCAGCAATCGATCCTGCGTAACCGCATTGCAGGGCTTGGTAAAAACCGCAAAACCGCCGTGTTCCCGAAACTGGTGTTCGCGATCCGCGACGGGCTGAATCACAAGTTTAACGATCCGAACTACGACATTAAGCAACTGGCGCTGGAGTGCGCGAGCAAGCGCATGTACCCGGACATCCTGAACTACGATCAAGTGGTGAAAGTGACCGGTTCGTTTAAGACGCCGATGGGTTGTCGCAGCTTCCTCGGCGTGTATGAAGAGAATGGCGAAATGGTGCACGACGGGCGTAATAACCTCGGCGTGATCAGCCTGAACCTGCCGCGCATCGCGCTGGAAGCGAAAGGGGATGAAGCGGCGTTCTGGAAACTGCTGGATAGCCGCCTGCAACTGGCGCGTAAAGCGCTGATGACCCGTATCGCCCGTCTGGAAGGGGTGAAAGCGCGCGTGGCGCCGATCCTCTATATGGAAGGCGCATGCGGTGTGCGTCTGAAAGCGGATGATGATATCGCGCCGATTTTCAAAAACGGCCGCGCGTCGATTTCGCTGGGTTATATCGGCATTCACGAAACCATCAATGCGCTCTCCGGCAATAAGCACATCTACGACAGTGCAGAACTTCGGGCAAAAGGCGTGGCGATTGTTGAGCGTCTGCGCCAGGCGGTGGATCAGTGGAAGGAAGAGACTGGCTACGGTTTCAGCCTTTACAGCACGCCGAGCGAGAACCTATGCGACCGCTTCTGCCGTATCGATACCGCCGATTTTGGCGTGGTCGAAGGCGTGACCGATAAAGGGTATTACACCAACAGCTTCCACCTCGACGTGGAGAAAAAGGTTAACCCGTACGACAAAATCGATTTCGAAGCGCCATATCCCCCGTTAGCCAGCGGCGGTTTTATTTGCTACGGCGAGTATCCGAACATTCAGCACAACCTGCGCGCGCTGGAAGATGTGTGGGATTACAGCTATCAGCATGTGCCGTATTACGGCACCAATACACCGATCGATGAGTGTTACGAGTGCGGTTTTACCGGCGAGTTCGAGTGCACCAGTAAAGGCTTTACCTGCCCGAAATGCGGCAACCACGACGCATCTCGTGTGTCGGTGACCCGCCGCGTATGCGGTTATCTCGGCAGCCCGGACGCACGTCCGTTTAACGCCGGTAAGCAGGAAGAGGTCAAACGCCGCGTGAAACACCTCGGCAACGGGCAGATCGGTTAACACGTTGAACGCCGGGTGGCGCTTCGCTTGTCCGGCCTACACCAGTTTGTTATTACGTAGGCCGGATAAGTTGTAGGCCGGGTAAGCGAAGCGCCACCCGGCAATGGCTAAATTATATGAATTATCATCAGTACTATTCAGTCGATATCGTCAACGGCCCCGGCACGCGCTGCACCCTGTTTGTTTCCGGCTGCGTGCATGAATGCCCCGGCTGCTACAACAAAAGCACCTGGCGGCTGAACTCCGGCGTGCCGTTTACGCAAGAAATGGAAGACCGCATTATCGCGGATCTCAACGACACGCGCGTGAAACGCCAGGGCATTTCCCTTTCCGGCGGCGATCCGCTGCACCCGCAAAACGTGCCGGAGATTTTAAAGCTGGTCACCCGCATCCGCGCCGAGTGTCCCGGCAAAGATATCTGGGTGTGGACCGGCTACAAAATCGATGAACTCAACGCCGCACAACAAGAGGTTGTCGCGCTGATCAACGTGTTGATCGACGGTAAATTTGTGCAGGATCTCAAGGACCCGATGCTTATCTGGCGCGGCAGCAGCAACCAGGTCGTGCATCATCTGCGTTGATAGTATTCCTCCCAAAAACTCCGTTCAGTGCGACGAAATGTATACCGATGCTGAATGAAGTGGCGGAACGGCAAAACTTCTCTGCATACGTCTGACCTCTTCGGCGGGCGGCAGGCCGAAGAGGCGTTTGAACTCACGGTTGAATTGCGACGGGCTTTCATAACCCACGGCGTAACTCGCGGCGGCGGCGGTGATCTGCTGGCGCACCATCAACATCCGCGCCTGATGTAAACGTACCGATTTGACATATTGCATGGGCGGCAATTGGGTTATCGCTTTGAAATGGCTATGGAAGGTCGGTACGCTCATCCCGGCTTCGAGGGCGAGTTGCGTCAGTTTTAACGGCTCGGCATAGGTCGCATGAATGCGCTGTAGCGCTTTGCCGATTTTGCCGAACTGCCCCTGCAAGGCCAGCGCGGCACGCATTGCGTCCCCTTGCGCGCCGGTCAGGATGCGGAAATAGAGCTCACGCACCCGCGCGGGGCCGAGGATCGCTGCATCGAGCGGGTCATTGAGCGCCTCCAGCAAGTGCAGCACCGCGCTTCTTACCGCGTCGTCCATCGGGCTGGACATCATACTTTGCGGCGTGGCGTAAAAGGGCGAAAACTCATGCTGCTCAATCTGCAACACCAACTCGGCGGCAAGCTGAAAATCGAGATGCATATAAATCGCCAGCAGCGGATGTTCTGCCGAAGCATCGGTTTCCATCACGAACGGCACCGGAACGGAGACCGCCAGATAATGCTGCTCATCGTATAAATAGGTCTGCTGGCCGAAATACCCTCGCTTGCTGCCCTGGCAGACAATCACAATGCCGGGATCGTAAAGCACCGGCGTTCTGGCAAGCGGGCGGTCAGAGCGCAGAATGCGCACATCGTCCAGCGCTGTCAGGTTATATCCCTCCTGCACCGCCAGTTTTTTTAACAACTCAATCATATTTGCCATCGTGCTCCCTCATAAAATCAGGCAATAAAAAGAGAAGATACGGCCTCAAAAGCCATCACGCCAGAGAATACTATGCAGCTTCCATTTTTCATGGGAGTCAGTTTTATGTCATCTGTAAAAACGATATTGATTACCGGCGTCAGCAGCGGTTTTGGTCAGGCCCTGGCGCAGGAAGCGCTGGCCGCCGGCCATCGGGTGATTGGTACGGTGCGCAACCGTGAAGCGCAACAGGCTTTTGAAGCGCTTGATGCGAATCGCGCTGTTGCGCACCTGCTGGATGTCACGGATTTCGAGCATCTCGATAACGTGGTGGCCGACATCGAATCGACCGTCGGGCCAATCGATGTGCTGGTGAATAACGCCGGTTACGGTCATGAAGGTCTCCTGGAAGAGTCTTCGCTCGCGGAAATTCGCCGCCAGTTCGACGTTAATGTGTTTGGCGCGGTGGCCATGATCAAAGCCGTGCTGCCGGGCATGCGTGAACGCCGCCGCGGGCACATTATCAACATCACGTCGATGGGCGGTTTTATTACCCTGCCGGGGATTACGGATTACTGCGGCAGTAAATTCGCGCTGGAAGGGATTTCCGAGGCGTTAGGCAAAGAAGTAAATCCGTTCGGCATCCATGTCACGGCGGTCGCGCCGGGCTCGTTTCGTACCGAGTGGGCCGGGCGCTCAATGGTTCGCACGCCGCGATCCATTGCCGATTACGATGCCCTTTTCGCGCCGATTCGCCAGGCGCGCGAGGAAAAAAGCGGTAAGCAGCTTGGCGATCCCGTTAAAGCGGCGCGCGCCATCTTAACGGTTATCGGCAGCGACACGCCGCCCGCGCATCTGTTGCTCGGCAGCGACGCGCTCGCGCTGGTGCGCGAAAAACTGGCGACGCTGAGCCAGGAAATCAATGCCTGGGAAGCGGTGACGCGTTCCACCGACGGTTAATCAAAAACGGCTGACGCACGCCATCGCCACGCTTTTAAAGGTGGCGAAATCCGCACAGGCGCAGAGCCTGGCGGTGGCGCGCTCGCGCAGGAAGGTGACAAAAATATCGTAGATCGCCATCGCCTCTTCGTACTCGCTCTTGCTTATCGCCAGCAAAAAGATAACGTGCGCAGTTTCATCCCCCCAGGCGATGCCCTGCGGCGCCAGCACGGTGTAGACGACGGTTTTTTTCGCCAGCAGCCCAAGGGCGTGCGGTAGCGCGATGCCTTCGCCGAGCATGGTGCTGACAATCGCTTCACGCTCGACCACCGAATCGAGAAACCCGGCGTCAACAAACCCTTCGTCCTGCAACTGTTCACACAGGGTGGTGAACAGCGTTTGCTGGTCCATCGCGCCGTTGATAATGCGAAAATGCGCGGCGTCGAAATACTTTTTCAGCATCCACGGGCGCGTTCTGTCCACTAGCACCAGTTTGCCGATCTGCTCGAGTTGATAATCGCTGGGGAACGGCGCGATGGTGACCACCGGTTTGTCTTTTTCACTGACGCGGGCGGTGGAAATCACAAAATCTTCGCCAATGTCGTCGCACTGCTCGTAATCGCGCAGCGTCACCGTGCGGGTCACAACAATCTGCGGGTATTTACGCGCCAGCACCGCTTCAATCATGCGCGCCATCGCGTTTCCGGCATCGCACACCAGCAACACGCGTGGCTGGCGCTGGTAACCGATGTTGTAATGACGCTCCAGCCCAACACCGATATGCAGCACCAGAAAACCGATCTCATTTTCACTGATCACATACGGCGTGTATTTGCCCCAGCTTGAAACCGCCGCCAGCGTCATATCCCACGCCATAGGGTAGTGTTGTTTGATGTTATCGAGCAGCGGATTGGGGATCATGATTTGGTAGCGCACGCGGGTGATCATGGTTTTGATATGCGTCAGCAGGTCCGCATGAAGCTGCGCGTCGTTTTGCAGGTTGTAGTTATAGTGCGTGTTGATATAGCCGAGGATGTAGTTCACCAGCGTTTCATCGTCGTCGGCGCTGATAGCGCTCGGCGCCAGTTCCTGCACGCGTCGCCCGGCAATATGCACGCGTAACCAGTGTTCTTCCGCCGCCGCCAGCGGTTTGCCCGCCAGTTGTTGCAGCGCCGCTGTAATATCCCGCGCCGCGTCACGCACGCTGTCATCGCCATCTTCGGCGGTGAATTCAGAAAGCGGATAACCTTCGCTGATGCGACGTACCGCCACGGCGCAATAGAGGCGAATAAACAGATCGCCTTCATCGGTCAAACGAATGTGGTGGCGGTTAAAGCAGTCGTGCAGGAAAGCGGCCAGCGCTTCCGGCACGCCCGGATTAAGCGCTTCTTCGGTAATTAACGGGTTTTGCGCGTTTTGTTGCGCCAGTTCCCACAGCAGATCGGTCAGGCAAGCGCGCAGCGCCATTTCGCTGCCGAACAGTTTCATACCGTGCCGCGGGCGGGTTTCCAGCGTTAAGCGATAGCGGGAAAACCATTCGCGCACCTCGGTCATGTCGTTTTGCAGCGTGGCGCGGCTGACAAACCATTCGTCGGCGAGATCTTCAAGCTTGAGGGAAAAAGCCGAGGTGAGAAAACGCACCACCAAATGGTGCACACGCTCCGGCCCGCTACGCGGAATGCGCAACGCGCGCGGGCGCGTGGCCTGCAATGATTGATACAGCGTGGCATCGTCGATTTTCAGTTGATAACCGCTGCCCCGGTTCAAAATAAACTGCGCGCCGTGGTGCTCCAACAGTGCGTTTAATGCGGTGATGTCTGCCCGGACGGTACGCGTCGAAACCGACAGCCGCTGCGCCAGTTCATCCTGCGGCAGCGTCTCGTTTTGCAACATTGTGAACAGTTGCGCTAAACGTTGGTTCGGAAATCGCACGTCGTTGTCCTCGTATTATTTTTTGCCCGTTTTTTTGCCGGATGGCGGCTGCGCCTTGATCCGGCCTACGGTGTTCCAGAGCGATTTGTAGGCCGGCGATGTTATTACACCCGCGCTTTGGTCATAGCCAATAACTGGCGAACATCCGCCGGGCGCGTATCCCCGCTCACCTTATCAATAATAGAGCTATAAATATGCGGAATGATTTTACTGACACCCGCATCCAGCGCGATTTGCAGGATCTCGCCGAAGTTCTCCAGATCGATACCGCCGGTCGGCTCCAGCCAGAAGTCGTGGCGCGCACAGGCTTCAGCAACAGCTTTGTACTCGTCGCGGCATTTCAGCCCGCCCATCGGGAAATATTTAATCGAGCTTCCGCCCATATCTTTTAACAGCGCAATCGCCGTTTCCACCGGCACAATGCCGTCTGCCGCCTGGCTGCTCAGCGGCCCGGTGGAGATTTTCACCAGTCCCGGCGTGCCGGTTGGCGATACAAGTCCGTTGACCACAGTGTCGTTTTGCCCGAGCAACGCGCGGCTGGTTGCTACGCCGGTAAACACCTGGTTGACGTGCTGCGGCTGCACCTCGCGAGAGATGGCGCTGACCATCGCCGACTGGTTCGGATCGCCCGCGCCCAGGCCGACCGAGAGCGCGTTATCGATGCGCGTGGCGTAATCGCGCATATCGGCGACTGCCGTGGCGACGTCCGGGTAGTTTTTCGACAGCACGCCCACCAGCACATGCCCTTCGGCAGCTTCATAAATGGCGCTGGCGTTCTCTTTGCTGCCTGCCAGCACGTTCAGGCAGACACGGTCATGGTAAAAATTCGGCGTCAGTTTCATGCGCGTTGCTCCTTGTTTAATTCTTCGGCGATGCGGCGATAAACAATCGCCAATTGCTCAGCGCTGACGCTGCGCACATCGGCTTCAATAATGCCTTCATTGGCTTTGTAGCCACGGAAGTAAATGGCGTATTCACCCTGTTTCAGGGCGCTGACCAGTTCGCCGGTGGCGATGCCGGTCACCGCTTCGTCAAACTTGATTTCGCTGCGCGCGATGTCGCGCCCGGCGCTGTCCCACACCACACGGGCGCTGACGCCGTTGAGGGTATTCAGTTGTTCGATAAACGGCGTCATTTTGGCGACCATCTCCGCCCCGCTCTCTTTGGCGGCCGAGAGATAGTGTTCGATGGCGCACGTCAGGCCGAGGATGCCCTCTTTGCCCACTTTCATCGCGCGGCCAATGCCCGCCGTCTGGCGTTTCACCCACTCCACATACTGGGTTTTGCCGATCACCAGCCCGCTGGTTGGCCCTTCAATCGCTTTCGCGCCGCTGTAGATAACGAGATCGGCACCAGCGCGGTAATAACACTGCAAATCCTCTTCCGCCGCCGCATCGACAATCAACGGCAGGTTGTGTTTACGCGCGACCACCACAGCTTGCTCGACGCTGAGCATGCTTTTTTGTACGCAGTGATGAGACTTGATATAGAGAATCGCCGCCGTGCGCGGTGAGATCGCCGCCGCCAGTTGATCGGCGGAGCATTCGTTGGCGTAACCCGCTTCGACCACTTTGCCGCCGCCGAGCGCCACCATCGTGCCGACCGGCGCGCCAAAGTTAACGTTGTGACCGCGCGGCAGCACAATTTCATTGTTCTCAATTGCGGTGCTGTGCAGGTTTTCCAGCAGCCAGTCGCTCTCTTTTACCAGTACAGCGGCAACGGATTGCGCAATGCCCGCCGAGGCGCACGACACCACGGTCGCGCCTTCCACGTCCAGCAGCTTCGCGATGTACTCGCCGGTTTTGTTGACCAGATCTTTCATTTCGAAGTAGTGATTCATGCCACTTAACACCGCTTCGACCACTTCCGGGCGCGGGGTGGAAACCCCTAACGCCGTCATACGCCCGGAAGCGTTAATCACCTGTTTCAACTGATATTTGTCATAAATCGAAGGCATGTTCTGCACTCCCTTGTTCGGTCAGATAGCCTTTGCCCGCGCGAATGGCGGCCAGCGGCGTGAGTAACTGTTCGGCCTGCAATGTCTCGTTTTCCGCGTCGGCGAACAGCACCGGCTGGCGACGCAAGTCGAAAATGGTCAGATCGGCGTCTAAACCGACCGCCAGGCGCCCTTTGTGTTTCAGGCGCAAACCGTCGGCGGCGTGTTCGGTCACGCAGGCAATCACCTGCGGCAATGACAGGCCGATAGCGAGGAATTTGGACATCACATTGGCAAGCGAACGCACCGGGCCATCGATGCGGTTGCGGCAGTAGATATCGGAACTGATGGTCTGCGGCAAAATGCCCAACCTGATCGCCTGCTTTGCCACCGCAAAGCTGAAACTGGCGCTGCCGTGGCCGACATCCAGGCGCACGCCGCGCGCAATGGCGCGGGTCACCGAGGCGCGCAGTTCGCCGCCCGGTGTCAGAATGCGGTTCGGTTTGCCGTTATAGCAGTGAGTAATGATGTCGCCGGAAGTCAACAATTCGGCGATCTCATCGAGGTTCGGCGGGTTATTGCCGATGTGTACCATCAGCGGCAAATCGCCATTCTCTTTCTGGATCGCTTTTGCGCGTTCCAATGGCGTGATGCCGTTTTCGCCGACCACGCTGCTGCTCATGCGCGCTTTCAGGCCGACGATAAAATCCGGGTGGCGCTGCACCGCGGCGCGCGCGGCGGCGGCATCAATATTGCTCAGGTTCGCCAGTTCGTTTTGCGCGATCAGTCCAACGCGGGAGATATTCAGCAGCGCGTAGACCTCCGTCGACGCCTGGCGGGTAATCGCATAGAAATCATCAATGTCGTCCGCGCCGGTGCTGCCGGCGTCAATCACCGTGGTGACACCGGTGGCAATGCCGACGCTGTCTGGCTGGTCGTGGTAAATCGGGGAGTTTGGATAGCAGTGCACGTGGGAATCAATCCACCCGGCGCTGACGTAATGCTCAGCACGTAAATCAACGGTTTTGCCCGCCGGGCCGCTAATGTCGCCCAGCGCGGCGATTTTACCCGCGCGGATGGCGATATCCACCACCGTATCGTCAACCAGACGCGCCCGGCGCAGGAGTAAATCAAACATGCGTATCTCCAGAAGTGACGGACGCCGCAGCGTCCGTGTGGTTCAGAGGGCTACCGGGAAAATAGAACCCAGCAGCATCGCACCAAGGATCGCGCCCCCGGTGATCGGCTTTTGCCAGAGGTAAAACAGCAGCGCGCCCACCAGCGAACCAATACCAATCGGAATCGAGGCGGTCATGGCGCTGAGAATGATCAAGGGGCCCAGGAAGCGGCCGGACGCATTGCCCGCGCCCATCATCACGTCCGCGCCGTAGGTGGAGTCGCTCTGATTGATGGTGAACTTACGCGCCAGAATAATCAGGTAGCCAATCGCCACGCCAATCACCAGGCCGGTGACCAGCGAAGCCACAAAGTTCGCCACCGGGAAGACAAAACCCGCGCCGAGCAGCAGCGCCGGAACGCCAAGCCCCACGCCGGTTTGGATCGCGCCGCCGATATCGAGAATACCGACCAGCGAACCTTCGATGATGCGGGCAAACAGGAAGCTGGCGCCAAACGCCGCCACCGCGCCGTAAACGCCGGTATCCATACCGGCACGCAGCATCGAGACAAACGCCACTTCGTTAAACGCGCCAATACCATACAGGTAATACATATGCGTCCCGGCGAAGACGCCGGATGAGAGCAGGCCGACAAAAATCGGGAATGACCAGTCGGCATACCAGAAGCCTTTATTCTGTTCCATTTCGGTTCCTTATTTGCCGCTGAGCGAGTTGTGGATGAGCTCCAGCCAGTTCGGCGCGCTCAAATGGAAGGACTCGATCATTTTCAGATCGAAGCCGCGGAAGAACGCGCTCAGCACAAACAACGCGACAATGGCGCTCATCATCACTTTGGTGACGCGGTTCCAGCCACTTTCCTCAACGCCTTTACCGATCAGGATGCCGAGCACCAGGCCGGGAACGGCATTACCCATAATCAACTGCGCTGCACCGCCGAACACGGTGGCCCAGAAACCGGATTTTTTGCCCGCGTCGATGGCCGCCAGCCAGAAGATGACGGGCATCACGGTATTGACCAGCAGGTTCGCCGCTGGCACCAGCACTTTCACCGCGGTGACTTGTAATGCCGCCGGAACCGATGACGCGGTGAGGTTCAGGAAGGTCACCACGACCATGCCGATCAACCCACAGGCGATGGCCATCTTTTTCGGGTCGTGCAGGGTTTCGCCGACATTGCGGTTTTTCACCATCAATGCCGCCGCGCCCCAGTTCGGGATGATGCGGTGGTCTACGTCCTGGGTGAACGAACCCGCCGCAACGGACGAGGCCCAGGCGTTAAAGAAGAAGCCTAAGCCGAAGGAGAAGTGCGATGCCGGATCCCCTTCGCAGGAGTTCAGTTCGCCCAACGTACGAAACGCGCCCATCCCTTGAGTGGTTGGCGCGTGGAACATGCGTGCAGCCCCTGCGCCCACACCAACGCCGACCAGGCCGCCGATAATGAGCGATTTTATTAGTATGATTAAGAACATCAGTCTGCCCCTCTTCTACCCTGCAAAAATGGCTCGCGGGGTATGCGTTGAGTTATTTCGTGACGAAATCCACTTTATCGAGATTGATGGCGGTCACGTTGACGGTAACGTCCAGCTCCACGCTGTACGTGCGTCTTTCGCGACGCAAAAAGAGGAACAAAAAAGCCTCTTTACGCGTCGTTTCCTGCGCCTGAACAACCTGCACATCCTGTGGCTCAATACGCAGTAAAATGTGCGGCGACGCTTTCATCACCGCGGCCTGAACGTGGTTCAGCGCATCAGAAAACGCGCGCGCTTTGGCGTCGCCCTTTCCCTTTACCCTGACCGTGGTGGTGAACTGTTCTTTCATGGTTATGCGCCGTATTTTTTCTGCCACGCCTGCACCAGGCGCTCGCCTAACTCTTCTTTGTCCATAAAGCCGAAGCCCAGCACATTGCAACCTTCATTAATGGCGGTGACGCCTTCATCGACAGAACGCATGCCGTATTTGGCTTTGTAGCCATATTTGTTCTGCGCGGTGATGGCGCCTGCGCCGCCGCTGCCGCAAAACGAAATGCCGAAGGTGGCGTTTTCCGCTTTCATCACATCGCCAAGCTTCATATCCGCCGCCACGCCCGGCACGACAATCGCGCGGCCACCGGCTTTTTCCACCCCCGCCGCAACTTTCTGGCCTTTGCCCAGACGGTCGCCAATCACTACGGTAATCTGTTCCATCGTTTGCTCCTTAAAGGTTGTCTTTCGCCACTTCGAAGTGCACCGACAGCAGCCAGGCTTCTTCTTCCGGGAGGTTGCCAAAGGCCGCCACCACATCGCGGGCGAGGCGCATTGATTCTGCCGAGATTTCGTCAAACAGGCTGGCGTCCACTTCTGGCAACGGTTCGCCGGTAACCGACCGATGTGCCATGGCGCGAAGATGCGACGTCAGCATCTGCTGCTGCACCGCGTTCGGTATGATGTTTTGCTCGTGAAGTAAGGTGTAAACCTCGGTCAGCATGCGCTCTGCGAGGGTTGCCGTTTGCGCGGCCTGCATGGCCGCGTCGTTCATTACCGCTCCGTTATTCACTCGTCGTACCCCGTTAATGGCTTCACACTAAAACTAACGGCGCGGGTGACGAGTTTGTAGCGAGGAGTTTTCCACTTCGAAGTGGAAACGAAGAGGGCTTTAGTGATCTGCACCACAGAATTTGACAGGCCAGGCATTTTTCACTGTGCAGCGGTCACAGGTTTGCGGAAAAAACACGGAAAAGCGGCGATTTAAAAGCACAAAAAATCGCCAGTAAGAAAGCGGAAAGTGTGAGGTCAATAAGGTTTACTTATCATTTAGCTCGCGCAGCAAGAAGTCGGTAAACGACGACACCAGCGCAAGCTGCTGTTTGCCGGGCAAGCGCAATAAATGCATCGGCCTTGCGGGCGGCTGCCAGTCCGGCAGAACGTAGCATAAACGCCCTTCGTCGATATCTTGCTGCAAGGTGATCAGGGAATGCTGCACGATCCCAAGCCCGGCAAGCGCCGCCTGGCGGATTGCTTCACCGGAATCCACCCGCAGCCGGGGCGTGATCACCACTTCCTCTTTGCCGCCTGGCCCCTCCAGCAGCCAGCCGCGATCCGATCGCCACTGGCTGAAGCTGATGCAGTGATGCTGCTTCAATTCGCCCGGCGTTAACGGCGTGCCGTAGCGAGCGAGGTACTCCGGCGAGGCGGCGAGAATCATGTGATAGGGCGCCAGGGGAATGGCAATAACGCCATCGTCACTGAGCGTGCCAACGCGAACCGCGAGCTGAAAGCGCTCTTCAATCAATGAGACTTTGCGGTTGCTGAGCACCATTTCTGCATCCACGCCGGGGTATTGCTGTAAAAAGCGCGACAGGATTGGTGTCAGGACATGGTTGCCCCAGGCAACCGGCGCGCTGATGCGCAGCAGGCCAGAGACGTTTTCATAGAGCAGGTTCGCCAGGCCATCGGCTTCACGTACCGTAGAGAGGATTTGCAGGCCGTACTGGTAGAAACGCTGGCCGGCTTCCGTTAACCCCTGGCGGCGCGTGGTGCGGTGCAGCAACATGCAGCCGGTTCTGACTTCCAGTTCGCGCACGTGTTTCCCGACCATCGCCGGGGTGATGCCAAGCGTGTCGGCGGCGGCGGTAAAGCTGCCATAAGTAACTGTGCTAACAAACGATTCGACGCACTTTAGGTAGTCCATATTGCGCTCTCATTCTAAATTTTGATTATCAAATGAAGATAACAAAGCGGCATTTATCCGCCGTCGATGAGCAGAAATAATAGTCCCATTATCGTCTGCCGGATTTTTGAATCATGCAATCGTTGGTTTTTGATGATTTTGGTAACGCGGAAGTGCTCTATTTGCACAGCAGCCCGACACCGGAGCCTGCCGCGGGAGAACTGTTGGTGGAGGTCTCCGCCGCCGGGCTGAACTTTGCTGATATTTATCGCCGCCAGGGGCGTTATCCGCTGGCCGGCGTTGCGCCGTGGGTGGCGGGCTACGAAGGCGCAGGCCGGGTTGTCGACGTGGGCAGCAGCGTGCGCGGCTGGCGGCGCGGCGATCGGATCGGTTTTGCCGATGTGCCGCTGGCGCACGCCAGCCATATTGTGGTGCCGCAAGATAACGCCATCCAACTGCCTGACTGGTTATCCGAAGCGCAAGCCGCGTCGATACTGCTTCAGGGGCTCACCGCCGATTATTTATTGCATGATGTGTTACCCGTGACGCGCGGCATGCATGTCGCGGTGCTGGCTGCCGCAGGCGGCGTCGGCAGGCTGCTTACGCAAATGTTGACGCATCACGGCGTGCATGTTTTCGCTGTCGCTTCCAGCCTGACAAAACAGAACCTTAGCCTGCGCAACGGCGCCGAGGCGGCGGCAGATTATTATTGCTGGCCTGAGCGGCTTCGCGGTTGGTACGCGCCAGGGTGCGATATTGTTTTTGATTCGCTGGGCAGCACGATGCTGCAAAGTCTGGAAAGCCTGAGAGACGGTGGGCGCGTGGTGCTATTTGGGATGTCCGGCGGCGAGCTGCCTACGCTGAACCCGGAACAGCTTATGCTCAGATCCACCGGCGTTGTCGGGGCGGATCTGTGGACGTATCTGACGTCGCAACAGGAACGCCAGCGCCGCGCCGACCGCCTTTTTGGGCTGCTGAAGGCCGGGCATATTACACTGCCGCCGATCACGTCGTTTCCGCTGTTTCGCGGGAAGGAAGCGCATAATTTGCTGGAAAACCGGTTGTTTAGTGGGAAGGTGATATTGATCCCGCAGGGAGGAATAATCATGTAGGCCTGATGAACGAAGCGCCATCAGGCGATCGCAGCAACATCGGGCATTTCGCCGGATGGCGGCTGCGCCTTATCCGGCCTACGAGATCGTGCAATAAAAAAAGCCGCAACGGTCAGGTTGCGGCTTTTTCACCCTCGAAGCCGATTAACGATACTTCTTGTGGTAGGTATTGCGGGTAGTGGCGAAATCTTTTGCGGCGGCCTGCGCCTCTTTCACCTTACCTTCATTCGCCAGCGTCAACGCGCCGTCGATTTGGCCGACCAAAATATCAAAACCGTGACGGAAATCTTTCATCTCGGGGCTGTCTGGCGCTTTGTCTTCCAGCTTCGGCGGCGTCGCTTTTTGCGCATCCAGCGCCGCGGTGCGCATTTTGCTTAACGCGTCTTTCATCTCAGCGGCATCATCAGTTTTCTGCACCACTTTGAGATTTTCATTCAGGGTATCCATATCATCTTCGAGATCGGCGGCGAACACCGTCGAACCGACAAACAACGACGACACAGCAAGGATCGCTAACAGGTTTTTACGCATTGCTCACTTCCTTTTTTATTATTCACGCTCAAGGCGCAAGTCTTTGCGCCACGGAGTTATTGCCCGGCGATTTTCATCTCCGGAAGTAACACTGAACCACACTGAATATTGCTGCGCTGTTCAATATCGTCACCAACGGTAACCATATTGCGCCACATATCTTTCAAATTTCCTGCAATGGTGATTTCGCTCACCGGGTACTGAATTTCGCCATTTTCGACCCAGAAACCGGACGCGCCGCGCGAATAATCGCCAGTGATGCCGCTCACGCCCTGCCCCATCAATTCCGTCACAACCAGGCCGGTGCCCATCTCTTTCAGCATCGCCTCAAAACTCAAACCGCGCCCGGCGATACGCCAGTTGTGAATGCCGCCCGCGTGGCCGGTGCTTTTCAGCCCCAGTTTGCGCGCGGAGTAGTTGGTCAAAAGCCACTGCATCAACACGCCATCTTTAACAATGTCGCGACGTTCCGTGCGCACGCCTTCGCTGTCGAACGGGGAGGAAGCCAGCCCTTTCAGCAAGTGCGGATGCTCTTCAATGGTCAGCCACTCCGGCAGGATCTGCTTGCCAAGGTAATCCAGCAGGAAAGTGGATTTGCGGTACACCGCGCCACCCGCGATGGCACCCACCAGGTGACCAAACAACCCGGTCGCCACTTCATTGGCAAAAATCACCGGCGCTTTCATGGTCGATAATTTACGCGGCGACAGGCGTGACAGCGTGCGGCGCGCACACTCTTCACCGACCCATTCAGGCGTTTGCAAGTCGTTGATATCGCGGCCAATGGTATAAGCGTAATCGCGCTCCATATCGCCATTTTCTTCGGCGATCACGCAGCTCGACAGGGAGTGACGGGTAGAGCAGTAGCTTTGCAGCATGCCGTGGCTGTTGCCGAAGACTTTGATGCCGTAATGGCTGTTGAAGCTGCCGCCTTCGGTGTTGTTGATGCGTTTGTCGGCTTTTAGCGCAGCCTGTTCGGCGCGCGCCGCCCATTCGATGGCTTCATCCGGCGTCACTTCTGCCGGGTGGAAAAGATCGAGATCCGGCGCGTCAAAGGCCAGCAGATCTTTTTCGGCCACGCCCGCGAAAGGATCCGGCGAAGTGTATCGCGCGATATCCAGCGCCGCTTGCACCGTGCGGGCAATAGCGTCCGGGCTGAGATCGGTGGATGACGCGCTGCCTTTGCGGTTTTGGTGATAAACCGTGATGCCGAGTGCGCCATCGCTGTTAAATTCTACATTCTCCACTTCACCGTAACGCGTGCTCACGCCGATGCCGGTTGTTTTGCTGACGGCAACTTCCGCACCGTCCGCTTTGCCCGAGGCCAGCTCAAGCGCGGTAGAAACCGCTTCTTCCAGAACTTTGCGTTGTTGTGCAACTTGTGTGATTACTTTCATCGCCAATGCCATAATTAAGGGAGAGAATCTTTGAAGTCTAACAGAGAACCGTTTTTCAGTGCGCGCCTTAACTGGTAACATTAGCCTCTTTTTTAAGGAGCCTGAGATGACAAAGCAGCCCGACGACTGGCTCGACGACGTGCCCGGTGATGATATTGAAGACGAAGATGACGAGATCATCTGGGTCAGTAAGAGTGAAATTAAGCGCGATGCTGAAGAGTTAAAGCAGCTTGGCGCGGAAATGGTAGACCTGGGTAAAAACGCGCTGGATAAACTTCCGCTCGACCAGGATCTGCGCGACGCCATTGAACTGGCGCAGCGCATTAAGAAAGAGGGCCGCCGCCGTCAATTGCAGTTGATCGGTAAAATGCTGCGCCAGCGCGATGTGGAGCCAATCCGCCAGGCGCTGGATAAGCTGAAAAACCGTCATAACCAACAGGTGGCGTTTTTCCACAAGCTGGAAAATCTACGCGATCGCCTGATTGAAGAAGGCGATGATGCGGTGCCGGAAGTGCTGAACCTGTGGCCGAATGCCGATCGTCAGCAATTACGTTCGCTTATCCGCAATGCCAAAAAAGAGAAAGAAGGCAACAAGCCGCCAAAAACCGCGCGTTTGATCTTCCAGTATCTGCGTGAACTCGCCGAAGCTAACGAAAACTGATTTCGCGCCAAAACGGCATTTCTGCCCATAAAAAAACCGCGACCGGTAAACCGGCGCGTTTTTTTTTCAGCTTGTCGCAATCAAACGCTTTCTGCGGCGATCTGCGCTTTTTTGGCTAACCCGTCGAGCAACTTCTGGTGGATGCCACCAAAACCGCCGTTGCTCATCACCAGAATGTGGTCGCCCGGCTGGGCGGATTTCACAATCATCTCCGCCAGCGTATCGACATCGGCACTCCAGTACGCCGGTTGCACGCAGGCATCCGCCACTTCCGCAACTTGCCACGGAATATGCTGGGGTTGCAGCAGGAACACTTCATCCGCGCGGCCCAGTGACGGCGCCAGATCGTCTTTGCAGATGCCCATTTTCATGGTGTTCGAGCGCGGCTCCAGCACAGCGATGATTTTCGCGGTGCCGCCGACTTTCCCGCGCAGCGCGGCAAGCGTCGCCAGAATCGCCGTCGGGTGATGGGCGAAATCGTCATACACGTTGACGCCATTGGCTTCACCGCGCAGTTCCAGGCGACGGCGGGCGTTGATAAACGAACCCAGCGCGTTTACCGCGTCGGCCGGCGTTACGCCAACATGGCGCACGGCGGCAATCGCCATCAGGCCGTTATGCATGTTGTGCTCGCCCACCAGGCCCCAGTTGACCTGGCCGACACATTCGCCGTCCAGCCAGACTTCCCAGCTCGATGCGTCGGTGGTCAGTTTTTTCGCTTGCCAGTGACCCTGTTCGCCTACCAGCTCCTGCTCGCTCCAGCAACCCATCGCCATCGTCTGTTTCAGATTGATGTCGTTTTCCGGCCAGATGATTTTCCCCTGCCCCGGTACGATGCGCACGAGGTGGTGGAACTGTTTCTGAATAGCCTTCAGGTCGTCAAAGATATCCGCGTGGTCGAACTCAAGGTTATTAAGGATCAGCGTGCGCGGGCAGTAATGAACGAATTTGGAACGCTTATCGAAGAAGGCGCAATCATATTCATCGGCTTCGATAACGAAAAACGGGCTGTCGCCCAAACGCGCGGAAACGTCGAAATTCCCCGGTACGCCGCCAATCACAAAGCCCGGTTTGTAGCCGCAGGCTTCGAGGATCCAGGTCGCCATACCCGCCGTGGTGGTTTTGCCGTGGGTACCGGCGACCGCCACAACCCAACGGTCGCGCAGGACAAAATCGTGCAGCCATTGCGGGCCGGACATAAACGGAATGTTTTTCTCCAGCACCGCTTCCACGCACGGATTTCCACGGGTCATCGCATTGCCGATAATCACCAGATCCGGCGCGGGATCAAGCTGGCTTGCGTCATATCCCTGAATTAAATCAATACCTTGCTTTTCAAGCAGCGTGCTCATCGGCGGATAAACATTGGCGTCCGAACCCGTTACTTGATGACCCAACGAGCGCGCCAGCATTGCCAGACCGCCCATGAAAGTGCCACAAATCCCCAAAATATGAATGCGCATACGTCATTATCCTTACTTAAACTGGCGCACATTTTACGCATATGTTTAACGTCTGAGAAATGCATTTCAGGATAATCCGTATGTTGCTGGCGCGATTCACCTGTGCGCGAAGTTTTGAATGTTTGTTAGTATTGTTGCATGTCCGCCGCGTTTTCGATTGCGAAAGCTCTGGTCGTTACCGCTTCGGCTGTTTACTATCCGGAACTTGCTGTAACCAGCAACCTGAAAACCACAGGCTACGATCGCTTTACTCCATATTCAAAATGCAGGGAAAGTGTTATGAAAACGTTAGGTGAATTTATTGTTGAGAAGCAGCATGAGTTCTCGCATGCAACGGGTGAACTGACTGCTTTGCTGTCGGCAATAAAACTGGGCGCCAAGATCATTCATCGTGATATCAACAAGGCCGGTTTGGTCGATATCCTGGGTGCCAGCGGCGCTGAAAACGTGCAGGGTGAGGTTCAGCAAAAACTCGACCTGTTTGCGAATGAAAAACTGAAGTCCGCTCTCCGCGCCCGCGATATCGTGGCTGGGATCGCCTCTGAAGAAGAAGATGAAATTGTCGTTTTCGAAGGTTGCGAACACGCCAAATACGTGGTGCTGATGGACCCCCTGGACGGCTCATCCAACATCGATGTTAACGTTTCTGTCGGGACAATCTTCTCTATTTATCGCCGCGTTACGCCTGTCGGTACGCCCGTCACCATGGAAGATTTCTTGCAGCCGGGTAACAAACAGGTTGCCGCCGGTTATGTGGTTTACGGTTCGTCCACCATGCTGGTTTACACCACTGGTTGCGGCGTTCACGCCTTTACTTACGACCCGTCACTCGGCGTTTTCTGCCTGAGCCAGGAGCGTATGCGCTTCCCGGAACGTGGCAACACGTACTCCATCAACGAAGGTAACTACATCAAATTCCCACAGGGCGTGAAGAAATACCTGAAGTTCTGCCAGGAAGAAGATAAGGCCACACTGCGCCCCTACACTACACGCTACATTGGTTCGCTGGTGGCGGATTTCCACCGTAACCTGTTGAAAGGTGGCATTTATCTTTACCCGAGCACCGCAAGCCACCCGCAGGGTAAATTGCGTTTGCTGTACGAGTGCAACCCGATGGCGTTCCTTGCTGAACAGGCCGGCGGGAAGGCGAGCGACGGTAAAGAACGGATTCTGGATATTCAGCCGGAAAGCCTGCACCAGCGCCGTCCGTTCTTCGTCGGCAATGAGCATATGGTGGATGACGTCGAACGCTTTATGCGTGAGTTCCCGGACGCATAATTCGCATTTGCCGCTGTAATGAATGCCCGGTGGCGCTCCGCTTACCGGGCCTACAAAATCACACGTAGACCGGATAAAGCGAAGCCGCCATCCGGCAAAAATCACCTAATGAATGCTAGGTAAAGTCGTAGACTACCTGAACAATCACGCCTATTTCGCTCTTCATTAAACTGACCATGACGGTTTCGTCGGGATCCTTTCCGTGCCAGCAGATATTGTCGATATTACAGTTACCCTGGCGTTGGTATCCTTCCGACGTAAGGTATGCATCAATCTGACGGGTATCTTCCGTGTCATAGAATTTTACAGCATACACATGCGTTGCAGGCCCTGTGATGTTGGCGAAATCGAAGTCATAGCGTGGGGATATCCGCGGCATTTTTTTCAATATATCAGGGGTATAGAAATTATATTCCCGCAAATCTTGCTCTGTGTAATGCGCGCTGCCAGCAAACTCCATTTCGATCCATGGCCAGGCAAAAGTGAATAGAACGGCAATCACGACGACAACCGCGCTGAGTACCTTTATTGATTTACGCATAGGGCAACGTGCCTCCTTTTGCACGGTCCATGTAACTGCCATTAACACTTTGAATGCCAACAATCCCTGAACGGAAATCATCCCATGGACGTACGGACTGCATAAAGTTGGGTAACACTCCTCTGCGCGGTCTCACCGAAGGAAATTTCTCCGGGTCCGGGAATAATAATGGCGTGAAAGACGCGTTTTTCCAGGAACCCGTTTTTCCGTAAAAATCCCACCGCTTGAGTGCTTCAGCTTTGCTTACCGGCCGGAGCATTTCAAAAGGATTATCAATGGAGACTACGCGATAAAAGCCGAGGAGGTCTGAAACTAAATCTTCGCCACTGAATCCACTGTCTGTTGTAAGGCTAACCGGAAATGAAGCCTGCAGCCCTTCGAATTTTCGTGCCAGAGTCATCATCATCGCCAGCGCAATGCTTTTTCGTTCGGGATACGAACGTCCCCGTTTGACAATCCAGGTGATGAATTTTCCCATTTTTATGGTGCGAGTCGGGTCCGTCATGGATTGCGAGTAAACCACTTTATAGCGTTCCTCGCCGGAGGATTCTCCTTCATTTATTTGTTTCAGCAGATTAACAATGTCAGTGCCCTGGGCATGCCCTAAATCAATCCATCCCAGCACCTCTGTATAAATCAATCCGTAAGTGCGGTTTCTGTATTCACGCCCATCAATAATGTCCTCGCGCTTGCTCATCCCTAATTCCTCTCCTTTGAACGGACGAGCGCGATTCTACTGCCGTCACATCATCAATACGGGGCGCTGCGGCAGCAAAGGCATTTTTTCAGATTTTTTATAAGGGTTTCGTCAAGCAGCGTTGTAGGCCGGATAAGCCGAAGCCGCCCGGCCTACAAAATCACCTTACAAACGTGCGTTTTACACGTTCGGAAACGATGAAATACGGAATCCAGATGCACGCGCTCAGCACATTGCGCACCAGCGGTTTCACCGTATCGTAAACGTAGGGTACGTCGAGATATTGATGGCCTAACAGCAAGTCAATGGCGACAAACGCCGTTCCTGTCGCCACCAGCACCATGTAATGGCGCGGAAGCTGACGCTTTTTGCGAAAGAACAGGCTGCTGACAAAAATCGCATACACAAACATGCCGATAAACGCGAACAGCTCGAACAAAACGATCGCTTTACGGGTATTGCTGATGACGTCGTAATGCTCCATCAGCAAACGCACAGAGAAGTTCACCGCCATCATATTGGCGAGGATCGTCAGCACTAAACCCAGCGCCGGAAGGTAGAGCCAGCCACGAATCTTTTTGAACTCGCGCTCTTCGCAAGCCGCGCAAAAATCACTGCCTTTCAGCGCGTCGTTGTCGCATTGAATACACACACCCATCTCTTTTCCCTGTTTATCCTTGTGCCTGCAAACGGAATGACGCCATTGCTTGCAATAGCTCGCGCGACTGTTCTTCAAGCGAACGGGTCGCCGCAGACGATTGTTGTACCAGCGCCGCATTTTGCTGTGCCGTTTCGTCCATTTGGCTTACGGCAATGTTCACCTGCTCGATACCACGGCTCTGCTCTTGCGATGCATTGGCGATTTCGCGCATTAACTTGGTCATGCGCAACACTTCTTCGGCGATTTCGTCCATCGTTTCGCCCGCCTGCATCGCCAGGTCGCTGCCTTCGGAAACTTGCGTCTGCGAGCTGCTGATCAGTTGGCGAATCTCTTTGGCGGATTCCGCGCTGCGGCTGGCGAGGTTACGCACTTCCCCGGCGACCACCGCAAAACCACGGCCCTGCTCCCCGGCGCGCGCGGCTTCAACCGCGGCGTTCAGCGCCAGAATATTGGTCTGGAAGGCAATGGCATCAATCACGCTCAGAATATCGGCGATACGATCGGAACTGCTGGAAATATCGCGCATTTTTTCAATCACATAGCAGACCATTTCGCTGCCACGATCGGCGGTGTCGGAGACCGTTTTCGCCAGTTTATGCGCCTGCTCGGCGTTGTCAGCATTCAGTTTCACCGTCGCGGTAATTTGCTCCATGCTTGCCGCCGTTTGTTCCAGCGACGTGGCGGTGGATTCAGTACGCTGGGATAAATCCACATTACCTGCCGCCAGTTCACGGCTGCCGGTATCAATTTGCGAACTGGCATCGCGCACGCGCATTACCGAGCCGACCAGCGACTGGCGCATCTCTTCGATAGCCGCGTTCAGGCGAGCAAACTCTTTGCTCGCCACTTTGGTATTTGTTGCGGTCAAATCCCCCGCCGCGACCAGTTCAAGCTGTTCAATCGAGGCATCCAGCGGTTTCAGCAGCATATGGCGCAGCGCCAGCCAGGCCAGCACGATAATCCCGGCGACCAGCAGCGCGACAACCATAATCAGCATCATCACGAAACGTTTGCTGTTCTGTACGTCCACCACTTCCGCTTTGCCGCGCGCTTCACCCCACACCTGAAAAGCCTGCATATCGTTGTCGAACTGGCGGGAAATGGGGATCAGCTTGGTTTCCAGAAGATCGTAGTACGTGTCAGCGCTTTGCTGATTTAGCGCATTTTGCATCGGTTTGATGCCCTGGCTGACGTAGTCGCCATAGCTTTTCGCCACGTTTGCCAGCAGGGCTGCACCTTGCTCATCATCAACACCCGTTGCGATCACGTCGGAAAGGGATTTTTCGCCCTGCTCGATTTCGCTGTTGATCATCTTCACGGATTTTGCCGCATCGTCGAGCAAACCGACTTCCATCATGCGCACCGCCTGGCCGGCTTCGTTCCGCGCACGCAGGATCAGCGTATAACCTTCGCTCAGACGCGCGATCTTCTCGCCCTGCAACTGACTGATTCGCTCAAGTGACGAGGAACTTTTATTGAGCGCGTAAATGCCAATGCCGCTCACCAGCAACAGCAGAAGCGTCATTAAAGCCAGCAGAGAAAGTAAGCCAGTACGGATCGAAAGCGTTTTAAGCATGATAAGAATTCCGGTAGCGAAGAGACTTTTGGCGTAAATTACGCCGGATTCGTCAGTTATCGGCCACTACCGGAATTACTTTAGGGGAAACAGTCAGTTCTATGTTTATTGCTTTGTTGCGGTTGTGCTGACGCGGGTAACCGGCGAACTTTGGCGGTTCTCCCACAGCACGGTCAGGCCACGTTGCAACGCGATAAAAATAAACAGCAGAATGCCGATGGCGATCTTCGTCCACCATGAACTGAGCGTGCCGTCAAAGTTGATATAGGTCTGAATCAGCCCCTGAATCGCCACGCCAAACAGCGTGCCCAACACCGTGCCAACGCCGCCGCTCAGCAACGTACCGCCAATCACCACCGAGGCGATCGCGTCCAGTTCCACGCCAACGCCCGCCAGCGCGTAACCCGCCTGGGTGTAAATCGAGAAGACAATGCCCGCCAGCGTCGCCAGCCCGGTGGAGAGCATATAAATGCGGATTGTCGTGCTGCGCGTGGAAATGCCCATCAAATTGGCCGACGTCGCATTGCCGCCAATGGCATACACTTCGTTGCCAAAACGGGTGCGATGCGCGAGGAAAATGCCAATCACCACCACCAGCAGCATCAGCAGCCCCATGGCGCTCAGCCGACCGCCGCCGGGGATCATCCACGCCAGGCTGGAAAGCGAATCATAAATCGGGTGGTTGATAGGAATCGACTCTTCGGAAAGCAAGTAACTGACGCCGCGCAGGAAAAACATCCCGGCCAGCGTGATGATAAACGCGGGGATTTTTAACGCGTCGATCAGGAGCCCCATAAACGCGCCGAAGGCGCAGCCCATCAGTAAAATCAGCGGAAACGCCAGCAGCGGCGAAATGCCCCAATCGCCAATGGCTTTGGCTAAAAATACCCCGGTGAAGGCAATGACAGACCCGACGGACAAATCGATGCCGCCAGACAGGATCACAAAGGTCATACCGACGGCGATTATCCCCAAAAAGGCGTTGTCGGTCAGGATGTTACAAATCACCCGCGTTGACGCGAAACCCGGAAATTGCGTCAGGCAGTAGAGATAGCCGAGCACGAAAACGCCCAGCGTGATCATCAGCGGTAAATTACGTTTTATCATGCCCGCGCACTCCTTTAAGCAGCGCGATAAAGCGCGGCGACTGAACCACCAGCACGCACATTACCACTACCGCTTTTACCACCTGGTTGAGTTCCGGCTGGAAACCGGAGAGCAATATGCCGGTGTTCATGCCCTGAATAATCAGCGCGCCCACCACCGAAAGCACAAGGTTAAAGCGCCCGCCCATCAACGAACCACCGCCGATCACCACTGCCAGAATGGCGTCCAGCTCCAGCCACAATCCGGCGTTGTTGGCGTCCGCACCGCGAATATCCGCCGCGACAATCACCCCGGCAATCGCCGCGCAAACGCCGCTCAGCACGTAGGTCAGCATCACCACAATGCGCGTGTTCACCCCGGCATTTTTCGCCGCGCGAATGTTAATGCCCACCGCTTCGATAAACATGCCGAGCGCGGTTTTGCGGGTAAACAGCCAGAACAGAATCAGCGTCACCAGCGCGATGATCACCGGCGTCGGGAACAGCAACAGCGAGCCGCTGCCGATCCACGCCAGCGACGGCGCGTTAAAGGTGACAATCTGCCCGGAGGTAATCAATTGCGCGATGCCGCGCCCGGCGACCATCAAAATCAGCGTGGCGACGAAGGGCTGAATTTTGAGGATCGCCACCAGAATGCCGTTCCACAAACCGGCCAGCACGCCCGTTGCCAGCGCCGCCAGCAGCACCACCGTCAGGCTGTGCCCGGCAACGGTTAATGACGCCGCCGTGGCGCCAGCGATCGCCATCACCGCGCCAACGGAGAGATCAATGCCGCCAGTGGCAATCACCAGCGTCATGCCGATCGCCAGCAGCGCGACGGGCGCGGCGCGGTTGAGAATGTCGATGGGGCTGCCGAACAGGCGGCCATCTTGCAGCACCACCTGGTAGAAGTGCGGCGCGACCAGGCTGTCCACCAACAACACCAGTAGCAGCGCTATCAGTTGCGGTGTCCCGGTCGGCCAGTTAAAGCGGCGCTTCGGCGTCGTCTGGCCCAATGATTGAGGCATCACACTCTACTCCTTATGCCGCAATGGCATTCATGATCGCCGGAACCGACAGTTCAGCGAGCGGGATCTCGGCCACCTGTTTGCGATCGCGCATGATGATCACCCGATCCGCATACCCCACCAGCTCTTCCAGTTCGGACGAAATCACCAGCAGCGCCAGCCCGTCGGCACATAAGGTTTCGATCAGGCGAATGATTTCAGCATGCGCGCCCACGTCGATGCCGCGCGTCGGTTCATCAAGGATCAGGAATTGTGGGCGGGTCAGCAGCCAGCGCGAGAGCAACACTTTTTGCTGGTTGCCGCCAGAGAGAAACTCAATCGGCTGCTCGGCACTGGGCGTGCGAATGCCAAGCTGGCGAATAAACCGCTCGGCAATGGCGTTCTGCTCTTTGCGCGGAATTGGTCGTAACCAGCCGCGCTGCGCCTGAAGCGCCAGCACGATATTTTCCCGTACCGATGCGGCGGCGATAATGCCGTCGGTTTTTCGGTCTTCCGGGCAAAAACCGATACCCAGGCAAGATGCCCGGTGCGGGGAACGCAAGGTCTGCGGCTGGCCTTTGATCAGCGCGCTGCCGCTGTCGGCCGGTTTGATGCCGAAAATCACTTCCGCCGTTTCGGTGCGCCCGGAACCGAGCAACCCTGCCAGGCCAACAATTTCACCGGGGCGAACCTGCAAATCAAACGGCGCGATAACGCCTTTTTTACCGAAGTTATTGAACGCCGCCACCGGTTTGTCGCTCAACAGCGTGCGCCCGGCGCGTTGCAGCGCGGTGGTGTCCAACTCGCGGCCGAGCATCATTTTAACCAACTCGATTTGCGGCAACTCGCGGGTGGGCCGACAGCCGACAAAACCGCCGTTACGCAGCACGGTGATGCGGTCGCTGACTTGATAAACTTGGTCGAGAAAGTGGGTGACGAAAATGAGGCTGACGCCCTGATCGCGCAACTGGCGCATCAGAGTAAACAGCATCTCCACTTCTTGCGTGTCGAGGCTGGCGGTCGGTTCGTCGAGGATCAGCACTTTCGCTGACAGATCAATGGCGCGGCAAATGGCGACAATCTGCTGCATCGCCACCGAATAGCGGTTGAGCGGCTCGCGCACATCCAGCGAAAACCCGTAGGACTCCATCAATTCGCTCGCGCGCTTTTCCATCTCTTTGCGGCGCAGCAAGCCAAAACGTCGCGGCTCGCGGCCAATAAATAAGTTGTCCGCTACCGACATATTCGGCAGCAGGTTCACTTCCTGGTACACCGTGCCAATGCCGAGTTGTTGCGCGTGGGCGGTGTTTTTCGGGTTGATGGCCTGGCCTTCCAGCCAAATAGTGCCTTTATCTGCGTGGTAAACCCCGGTTAATGCTTTGATGAGCGTGGATTTTCCCGCGCCGTTTTCCCCAAGCAGGGCCATGATTTCGCCGCGTCGCAGCGTGAAATCCACGTTATCGAGCGCTTTTACGCCGGGAAAGAATTTACTTAAGCCTTCGGTTCGCAGGATTTCCTGGTGTGCTTCCGCGTTCATTGTTGACCCCTTACGCTAAGACCCTCTCCCCGCAGGGAGAGGGTTTTCGGGACTCAGTAACCCATATTTTTCTTCTTCTCCAGCTCCTCTTTCGCCGTATCCGGCAGGTAGAGCGTGGATTTGGTAATGGTCAACTTCGGCGGCATCGTGCCGTCTTTTTTGTATTTCTCCAGCGCGTCAAACGCTGGACCCGCCATATTTGGCGTCAGTTCGACGCTGGCGTTGGCTTCGCCATCGATCATCGCTTTGTAGATATCCGGTACGCCGTCGATAGAACCGGTCAGGATGTCTTTGCCCGGTTTCAGACCCGCTTCTTTGATAGCCTGAATCGCGCCGATCACCATGTCATCGTTATGGGCGTAAACCATGCAAATGTTTTTGCCGTTGTTTTCCGCCTTGATAAAACTCTCCATCACCTCTTTACCCTTGCTGCGCGTAAAGTCGCCGGACTGCGAACGAATGATTTTGATGTTAGAAGCTTTGGAAATGGCTTCGGCGAAGCCTTTCTTACGATCGATTGCCACACTCGCGCCGACGGTGCCTTGCAGTTCAACGACATTACACTGTTTGCCATCGACGGTTTTCACCAGCCATTCGCCAATCAGCTTGCCTTCCAGAATGTTGTCGGCGGTGACGGTGGTCATATAGAGCGATTTGTCTTTGACATCAATTGAACGGTCGAGCAGGAAAACCGGGATTTTGGCCTCTTTCGCTTCTTTCAGCACCGGCTCCCAGCCGGTGGCGACCACCGGGGCGATAAAGATGGCGTCGACACCCTGAGCGATGAACGAACGCACCGCTTTGAGCTGGTTTTCCTGTTTTTGCTGGCCGTCAGCAATTTTCAACGTAATGCCGCGCTTGCTGGCTTCGCTTTTCGCGACGTTGGTTTCAGCGGCTCGCCAGCCGGATTCTGATCCGACCTGCGAAAATCCTACGGTTAACGGGGCGGCTATCGCCATAGACGACATGGCTGCCGAAACTGCTGTGACAAGAAGTAAGCGCTTCCACATAAGAGAATCCTCGTAGGGTTATTGTTGGCTACAACTTCACCTGCGGGGAAACTATAGACAATGGGCGATGTAACAGAATGAGTTACATCACAAATCCGAAAAGTGAATGAATTGTTGATTGCCAGTTGCGATCTGGCACGCGAAATGACCGTCTGAAACGCAGCATAAATCTCCCTTGAAATTGCAGGAATTTACCGCAGCAACATCGCAACGAAATGGCGTTGTAATCGGTTTCACAAAATTATTCAGGATGCTGCTGTCGTTATGGACAAAACGACTGAAAAACGGCAGAGGAAAAGGGTCTGAAAAGTGTGAGGAAGGTAAAACACATCAAGACTTTCACCGCGAGTTGGCTATAATACCCGGCACTTGTTTGCCACACATTTCAAAGGAAACAAACATGAGCTTACTCAACGTCCCGGCGGGTAAAGATCTGCCAGAAGATATCTACGTCGTTATCGAAATTCCGGCTAACGCTGACCCGATCAAATACGAAGTCGACAAAGAAAGCGGCGCGCTGTTCGTTGACCGTTTCATGTCCACCGCCATGTTCTATCCGTGCAACTACGGTTACATCAACCACACCCTCTCCCTGGATGGTGACCCGGTAGACGTGCTGGTGCCGACGCCGTACCCGCTGGAGCCAGGCTCTGTTATTCGCTGCCGTCCGGTTGGCGTGCTGAAAATGACCGACGAATCTGGCGAAGATGCGAAACTGGTTGCCGTTCCGCACACCAAACTGAGCAAAGAGTACGATCACATTAAAGATGTGAACGACCTGCCGGAACTGCTGAAAGCGCAGATCACTCACTTCTTCGAGCACTACAAAGATCTCGAAAAAGGCAAATGGGTGAAAGTGGACGGTTGGGACAACGCTGAAGCAGCAAAAGCTGAAATCGTTGCATCCTTCGAGCGCGCAGCTAAGAAGTAATACGGTTTATCTGAAAAAAGCCCTGGCGCGGTTACGCGGCCGGGGCTTTTTTTTGGCTACGTTTTGGGATGTTACGGCTGGATGTCGGATGGCGGCTGTGCCTTATCCGACCTACAAATCCCAATAATACAGACTGCTGGCGCCGTTTGTAGGCCCGGTAAGCGCAGCACCACCGGGCAATTGCCAACACACCCGTGCATAAAAAAACCGCGCCTTCCGGCGCGGTTCTCTGTGACTGATTACTTCTGATACTGGTCGCGGTCGAGCCAGTTACCGCTTTCGATAAAGACTTTACCCTCAACCGAACGCTGGTAGACATACATCCAGGCGCTGCCATACGGCGTCTGGATCAACTGACGTTTATACTCGCCGCCTGCGGTACGCAGCGCGTCCAGCTCACCAAGCGTTGCCGCGTCGATGCGATAGACTTCGCCCATGACGCTGCCTTCCCCCGGCACCGCGCCGGGATAATGCCCGAGGCTGTATAGCCGATGATTTTCGACAACAAAGTCCCCCAGCCACTGAGCGTTAGTCATCCAGTGGCTGTTGCCTTGCTTGCGTCGTAAACTGCCGTAGACAAATATTCGCATTGCTAAAACTCAAACTGATAGAGCAAATCTAGTGCCTGATCTACGCCAGACACCGCTTCAAGATACAGCTTAGGCATCAGGCGATAACGTAACGTGAGAGTCGCCAGTGAGTCAAAAATTCCTACACCATATTTTACTTGTAGACCCGGCAGCACATAGCCGCTGACCACTACTTGCGAAGAATCACCGACGCCTTGGGTATCCAGCGCCAGATTACTGACACCAAATGTCTCGCCGATTTTACCCACAACCTGCCCACTTTGTGCAACCCCTAAGCCAATCAGCATAGAAGTCATCGCCGCGCTGTCGCTCTGCTCACTCTCCAGACCTTGCCCGCGCAGCAGGTAAGAAAGCGCTTCCTGTTGCGACATCGCCGGGTCAGAGAAGATCTCCGCTTTCGGTTCATCGGCAGAACCGGTCACACGTACCCCGGCAATCACGTCGTTTTCGGTCGATTCAGGATTACGAATCGCCTCAATATTCAGCAGCGGTTGATCCGGTGGACCGGAGAACAGCAGCTCGCCTTTGCGCACAATCAGATCCTGCCCGTAAGCATGGAAGCGCCCTTCGGGGATGTTGATCTGCCCATTCAGCCCCAGCCCTTGCTTGTCCTGCGCCACTTTCAGGTCGCCGGTCAGCCGCGCTTTCAGGCCGAAAGCATCCAACCGCACGTTGTTGCCCACATGCACAGTCAAATTGCTGTTGATGGGGATCGAGGTGCTTTTCGGCTCCTCAGGTTGCAGATCCTTGTTGAGCATCACTTCATCGCTGGAAACACCCACCGCGCTTTCCGGCACATCGTGCACCACAATGCGCGCCCACGGCACATCGACATTACCATCTAGCGTAAACAGGCTCGGCGTGGCTTCAAACACCACATCCGGCGACACATCGAGGCGCACCATCGGCGGCACAGTAATGCGCACTTTGCTGCCTTTCGCCGCCACGCGCGCGCGCCAGTTGTCGATTTGGCTCCAGTCAGCGTCGCCGCTCAGGTTGATCTGCCCCTGCCCGGTGCGCACCACACCTTGCAACGTCGAACTCATCCCGTTGAAATTCATCGCCAATTGGCTGGGTTGCATGTCGAACGGCATAAAATTGCCCTCGACATCCAGCCCGGTCAGGCCGAGTTGCCCGAACAGTTGCGGGCTTTGTGCATTGCCCGCCAGGCGCAGATTCGCGTTCAGCGTGCCCGCCGCTTTTTCGCCCCGGCTGAAAATGGCGTTCGCCATCGCCAGCGAGAAGTTGCGGATATTCACATTGCCGCCAAGATTGCGCCGCCCCTGCGGATCAGTAATCTGCACCTGGCCGTCGAACTGGCCGTTATTGGTCAGGCGGATTAACCAGCCGAGATCGGCGCGGTTATTTTGCAGCTTCGCGTTAAGGTTCAGGGTGTCGAACGCCACCGGCAGCGGCGAACCATTCACGATTTGCGTGACTTTCACCCCTCGCCCGGACAGCGTGACCTGCCCCTGCGGCAAGCCCTCTTTGGTGGTGTCCCAGCTTACATCCGCTTTACCGCTAAACACGCCGCTCGCCTGGGTGGTTTCCGGCATAAACGGTTTCAGCATCGCCAAATCGAAGCGGTTGAGATTGACTATCGCGCGGCCTTGCGCGCCCGCATCAATGGTTTGCGGGATGCACAATCCGGCGTTCGGGTTCTGCCAGCAATGCGGACCGATCGCAATCTTCTGTTCCTGATTGCGGTAATCGAGCGTAATCGGCTGGCTGAGCGTCCACGGCCCCACCGGCGTGGCAAAGCGCGTATCGCTCAGCGTGCCTTTCCAGCGCTGCTGCTGGCGGTCAAAACTGCCTGCCAGCGTTAACTGGCCAGACACCGGCTCACCCTGCACGCGCAACTGTAACTTATGCTGCTTCTCGTTACCGTTGGCATCCAATGTAATCAGATTGAGATTGACACCAGGCTGCGCGACGCGCTCAACACGCACGTTCAGCTTGCCGCCGATTTGGTCGCTGGATTTCACATCGCCTTCCACGCGCACGCGCGCGATGGAAAGTTCCTGCCAGCGCAAATTGTTGGCGGTGATATCGGCCAGCGCCTGCGGCGCATCTACCGTGCCGCGCACTTTCACCACGCCCTTCGCGGTGCCGCCCAAACCTGGCAAGGCGTTATTCAGACCTGGCGCATCAATCGTGGCGTCGAGGTTGAGATCTTTAACCCCCAGTTCGCCTTTGATATCGGCGCTGTTTTTGCCCAACTCCAGGTGCAAACCGGGAATGGTCCACTGCAAATAGCTGTTGCCTTTAAGCTGCCCGTCGACGTTCACTTTGTTCTGCTTCACGTTGCCGTTCAGTTTCAGTTCCGGCACATCCACCTGCCAGGTGCCGCCATACAGGCTGCCGCGCGTTTTAACCAGGCCATTCAGTTTCGCCGGCCAGTCCGGGAACGTTTTTGCGGTGTCGATACCGTTAAGCGTCAGTTCGCCGCGCCAGCTAATGGCCTGTTGCCAGTCGAGCAACGCTTTCAGTTCGGTGGTACCTTCCAGCGCGGCGATCGACAGTTTATCGAGGCTCAGTTGCTGCTCGTTGCCTTTGCCATCCAGCGTGATGGTGGCCGGGGGGATCTGCTGGCCTTTCACTGCCGTGCGGAACGAGAGCGCGTAGTCGGTCATTTTGCCGGTGAGCTTCAGCTTCAGGTCATCGGCCTGATACTGTTTTTCGCCGGTAAATGGCCAGTACAACTGTTGGCTGGTCACGTCCAGGTTCAGCGGCAAGCCTGCTTCCGCGAGCTGCGTTTGCGCTCGCAGCGTCATGTCCACCGGGCCAGAGAGATTCACGCCAATGTCGAGTTGCTTACGCACTTCGCCACCGACTTTCATCTTCACTTTTTCGCCTTTCAGCGGATCGAAATTCAATGTCGTGTTGAGGGTGATATCCACCGGCCAGTTATCACGCAGTTGCGCGCTGCCGGTGGCGTTCACCTGGCCCTGGTTGGAGTCAACATCCAGCGCGTCGAGCTTCATTTGCCCGTCGATGCTGCTCACTTTCAGCAACAGGCTGCGCACTAGAATGTCGGTATCGCCTGTCAGGCGCAGTTGCTCGCCGCGGAACTCTTCAATATTGAGATTGAGCGGCAGATGCACATCGGTCATTTCCGGCAGCAGCGGTTTTTCAAACAGCGCTTTGAGCGTTTCGCCCAGCGGTTTCTCTTGCGGCTGTGGGTTTTGGATCTTCGGCTCAATCACCTCTTGTTGCGCCACATCGGCCACTTTGGGCAGCGCAATCAGCAGGCCTTGCAGCAAGGTCGGTTTCAGCGTCAGGTTTTTATCTTGCCAGTTCAGCCCGGAACTGAAGTCCATCACCGACACGGTGGTGTCGTCGATGTTGATATTCACATTGTTCAGCGCAACCCGGCTGAGGGTGATCGGGTACGGCGTGGAGAGGTTCAGCGGCCCGCTCTCTTCCTCTTCTTCGACCTGTGCGGCGGGCGGCATTTTTTTGCTGTCGATCGCCACATTGATGTCTTTCAGCGACAGATCGTTGACGCACAGGCTGCTGTTGCGCAGGCAACCCAGGTTAAGCGCGAAGTGGATTTCCCCGGCATTGACCGCCACGCCCGGTTGCGTATAGCGAATGTTTTTCAACGACAGATCGCGCCAGCCGCCGGTGACCTGGCCGATCTCCAGCCCTGGCACCCAACGGTTCGCCGCGTTAAACAGGAGATGCAGCCCGCTGGTGGTGCCCACCAGAAAAATAACGCTGCCCAGCACTAACAGGATAAACACCAGTACGCCGAGGCTGATTTTCTTCCATAAACTCATAATTCCGGCCCCAACCCAATGTAAAACTGTAATCCGTGCTCTTCTTTGTCACCGACCGGCACCGCGAAATCGAGCTTGATCGGCCCAACTGGCGACTGCCAACGCACGCCGACGCCCGCGCCGGTTTTGAAGTCGCTGCGGCGGATATCACTCACCGCTTCGCCGCTGTCGATAAAGGCCGCGCCCCACCACTTCCCGGTGACGTTGTACTGATATTCCAGCGAACCGGTCGCCAGTTTCGACGCACCGATCAGTTTGCCTTCGTCATTTTCCGGCGCGATGGATTTGTATTTATACCCGCGAATACTGCGATCGCCCCCGGCGAAGAAGCGCAGATCCGGCGGGACACGATCGAAATCGCCGGTTTCGATCCAGCCCAAATTGCCGCGCACCACAAAGCGGTGGCGATCGTAGAGCGTGCGGATCCAGACGTTTTGCGCTTGCAGCACCAGGAAGTCGACATCCGATCCCCAGGCGGTGTTGGAGTAATCCACCGAGTAGCGCTGTGAGTCACCCCAGGAGGGCATTAACCCGCCGCGCGAACGGGTGCGGCTGATCATCACGCCAGGATAGAGCAGCATGGTGGTATTGGTGACGTTGGCCTGCGTAAAGTGGTCGAGGCTCCAGCGCAGGTTAATGGCGCGCTGCCAGCCGCTGGAGAGATCCCAATAGCGCGACAGCGCAAGGGTTGTCGAATCGGCTTCAGTATCGTTCAGATCGGTTCGTTTGAACCCGCCCTGCACCAGGTAATATTGCTCAAGCGGGTTTTTCAGCAGCGGCATTTTATAGCTGAAATCCAACTGCTGTTCCGGCGACGAAACGCTCATGCTGGTGGTCAGGCTGTGGCCGTAAGAGTTGATCCATGGCTTTTTCCATGTCGCTTTCACGCGCGGCCCAACGTCGGTGGAGTAACCGACGCCCGTTTCGAGGGTGTTTTTGGTGCGCGGTGACACCACGCCTTTGAGCGGCAGCACTTTGGTTTTGCGCGCTTGATCGAATTCCGGCGCGACGACGACCGAGTTGAACCAGCCGGTGGCCGACAAACGGCGGTTCAGCTCCGCCAGATCCTGGGTTTTGTAATAATCGCCCTCATGGAAAGGCACGAGATTTTGCAGGTACTCCTCGCGGATTTGCGAACCTTCGAAAGTCACCGCGCCAAAACGGTAGCGCTGACCGCTGTCGTAATCGATATCCCAGAATGCCTGCTGGCGCTCCAGCGAGACGCCAAGCTGGCTTTTGTTGAACTGGCTGTCGAAGTAGCCTTTACGCAGCGCAACGCTGGTGAGGGATTTTTTAAAGCTGTCGTAGTCGTGGTGATTCAGCACCGTGCCAATCGCCGGGCGCTTTTTCAGTAACGCCAGATAATCACTGTCGGTACGCGCGCCGCCGCGCAGGATCACACTGTTGCCGCCAATCTGTATCGGCCTGCCTGCGGTGACACGGGCCACCAGCACCTGACGTCCTTTCTCCGGCGGCGGGCGCAGTTCAAAATCGATGGTCGGTTCGTAGTAACCTAACGCTTTTAACCCTTCGCGGATGGCATCATCAACGCGCGCCTGAAAACGTCGGTCAGGCGTGACTTCATCACTTTCAATAGTCGATAACTGGGCACGCACGTTTTTACGCAGTTCCCCGGTTAGCCCTTCTAGTTGCAATCGCACATTGGCGGCGAAAGCCGTTTCGCTCACCAGTAACAAACCGGCAAAACATAAAAGACGGATCTTTGGCACGTTCTCTCCTGAATATCCTCGCTCCCACCCCTGGAAGGAAACGTAAGCGCAGCTCCGCGCCGAGCCCAATTTTGCCTAAATGACAAAACGCAGGCTGATAAAAACCCGCAAAGCGGGTTGAAAAACGGACGACTACCCCAAAATTTCTTATGTTTAAATCTAGTCTGATTTATGCCGTTTATTGTGTTAAAACACACGCCTTAACACAACCCTAACCGCAATCACATCCTCCGGGAGGTATTACCGTGAGTCTGCTCGATAAAAAAGACCTTGTTTCTCAATCGGATGCATTGCCAGGACGCAATACGCCCATGCCTGTCGCCAGTTTACATGCCGTTAACGAGCATTCAATGACCCATGTTCCGGAAGGTATGGAGACCGCCCTGTTCGCGATGGGGTGTTTCTGGGGCGTTGAACGTCTGTTCTGGCAATTACCGGGGGTTTATAGCACCGCCGCGGGTTACACGGGCGGTTACACGCCAAACCCGACCTACCGTGAAGTGTGTACCGGGCAAACCGGCCATGCCGAAGCGGTACGTGTGGTTTATGACCCGAAAGTAGTGAGCTACGAGCAACTGTTGCAGGTGTTCTGGGAAAATCACGATCCTGCGCAGGGCATGCGCCAGGGTAACGATCTCGGCACGCAATACCGCTCGGCGATTTACCCGCTAACGCCGGAGCAAAGTGACGCCGCGAAGGCCAGCCTCGAGCGCTTCCAGGCCGCAATGCGCGAAGCCGGTGACGCGCGTAACGTAACGACCGACATCACCAGCGCGACGCCGTTTTACTACGCGGAAGATGAACATCAGCAATATTTATATAAAAACCCGCAGGGATATTGCGGAATTGGCGGCATTGGCGTGTGTTTGCCACCACAACTTAACCCCTAAAATCGCGCGGAAATCGCCGCCAAAAAGGGGCAAAAATTCGCCGCTGGTAGCCTGTAACAGGCTTACGCTATACTAACGGCGAAATTGCCGGTCCACCGCTTCGGGCCGGCTTTCATTGTGTTTATCACATGGATATTCAAAAACCCCCTTCCGAGGATCCGGTTAATAGCTGGATAAATTATGTTAAACAGTATCTTAGTCATACTCTGTCTGATCGCGGTGAGTGCGTTTTTCTCGTTATCCGAGATATCGCTCGCCGCGTCACGAAAAATCAAACTTAAACTGCTTGCCGATGATGGCAACATCAATGCGCAACGCATTCTCAAAATGCAGGAAAACCCCGGCACCTTCTTTACCGTGGTGCAAATTGGCCTCAACGCCGTTGCAATTCTTGGCGGTATTGTCGGCGACGCGGCGTTCTCCCCTGTTTTTCACGGCATGTTGATTAACGTCGTTTCACCGGAGCTTGCCGAGCAACTCAGCTTTATTATCTCCTTCTCGCTGGTGACCGGGATGTTCATCCTGTTTGCCGACCTGACACCGAAACGCATCGGTATGATTGCGCCAGAAGTTGTGGCTTTGCGCATCATCAACCCGATGCGCTTCTGTTTGTTCGTCTTCCGCCCGCTGGTGTGGTTCTTCAATGGCATGGCGAACATCATTTTCCGCATCTTCAAATTGCCGATGGTGCGTAAAGATGACATCACCTCCGATGATATTTATGCCGTTGTAGAAGCCGGTGCGTTAGCCGGGGTGCTGCGTAAGCAAGAGCACGAACTGATTGAAAACGTTTTTGAACTGGAATCGCGCACCGTGCCGTCGTCAATGACCTCGCGCGAGAACGTGATTTGGTTTGATCTGCACGAAGATGAGCAGAGCCTGAAAAACAAGGTTTCCGAGCATCCGCACTCAAAGTTTCTGGTTTGTAACGATGATATCGACCACATCGTCGGTTATGTCGATTCCAAAGATCTGCTGAACCGCGTGCTGGCGAACCAGAGCATGGCGCTCAACAGTGGTGTGCAGATCCGCAACACGCTGATTGTGCCGGACACGCTCACCCTGTCGGAAGCGCTGGAAAGCTTCAAAACCGCCGGGGAAGACTTCGCGGTGATCATGAATGAATACGCGCTGGTGGTGGGGGTTATTACCCTTAACGACGTGATGACCACGCTGATGGGCGACCTGGTGGGCCAGGTGGAAGAGATGATCGTTGCCCGTGATGAAAACTCATGGCTTATCGACGGCGGTACACCGGTTGATGACGTGATGCGCGCGCTGGATATCGATGAGTTCCCGCAGTCGGGCAACTATGAAACCATCGGCGGTTTTATGATGTTTATGCTGCGAAAAATCCCGAAGCGCACCGACGCGGTGAAATTCTCCGGCTATAAATTTGAAGTGGTGGATATTGATAACTACCGCATCGATCAGCTGCTGGTCACCCGCATCGACACCCGCGCGGCGGTGTTAACGCCCAAACTGCCCGACGCGGAAAACAAAGGCGCGGCGTAACGTAGAAATGTCAACGGCCCCATCGGGGCCGTTTTTTATAGTACTTAAACTACTGCATAGCACGACTGGTTAAGCCATCTCGGTTTGCAGACGCAGAACCTGACGGTTAACTTCAGACATCACAGACAGATGCTGTTTGTCTTTCACTTTCGGGATAAGGATTTTGCCCTTATCGAACTCGAAAGCGCCAACGTCCTTGATGTACAACCGTCCACGAAACAGGATTTTTACGTACTTAGCCACCTGAAGTGGGTTGTAACGCTGGAAAATTTTCATTCTTTTATCTCTCCTGTAAAGCATTACGCCCTGCGGTACCAAAATTGGACCAGCCTTTGGTGAGCGCAAATTTTAATGCTCAATGACTATAGTTCAGAACCGAATCAATACATAGCGTGAATAACTTTATTTACCTTTTGATGACAATTATTCAGAATTTTCTTTTCAGCCCGCTGAACTCAGCAGTATAAATCCACATTTTTTCATGGATATGTGCGTTCGCCCGCAAACTGGCATCCGGATTGCGGGAAAAGCGTATTGATCGCACTTATGATTAAAATGACGCACTAAGTGGTCGGATCACCTGCATAAACACAAGATAAAAGGACACACCATGACCCTACGTAACATCCTGGCAGCGACATGCTTGTTACTGCCGCTGGTCGCTTCGGCGCATAGCTTCGAAACCAACCAGCGCGTGCCGCCTGTGGGCATAGCCGACAGAGGGGAATTGATTCTGGATAACGATAAGTTTAGCTATAAAAAATGGAATAGCGCCCAGCTTCCAGGAAAAGTGCGAGTCGTGCAGCATATTGCCGGGCGAACCTCTGCGAAAGAGAAGAATGCCGCGCTGATCGAGGCGATAAAATCCGCCAAATTCCCGCACGATAAATACCAAACCACCACCATCGTTAACACCGACGACGCCATTCCGGGCAGCGCAATGTTTGTGCGCAGCAGCCTTGAAAGCAACAAGAAGCTCTATCCGTGGTCGCAGTTTATTGTCGACAGCGATGGCGTGACGCGCAAAGCCTGGAAGCTTGAAGAAGAGGGCTCCGCGATTGTCGTGCTGGATAAAGAGGGCCGCGTACAGTTCGCGAAAGATGGCGGGTTAAGCCAGCAGGAAGTGCAGCAAGTAATTGACCTGCTGCACAAATTACTCAGTAAATAGAGACCCGGAAACCGGGGTTGAGGAATGATTCACGTGGGGTGTAATCCAGACTGCGCCCCTGCCAGTCGTGAACATGCGCCCCGGCGGCGACCGCAACTGCGTGACCGGCCGCCGTATCCCACACGCTGGTCGGCCCAAAACGTGGGTATAACTGCGCTTTCCCTTCCGCCACCAGGCAGAACTTCAGCGACGAACCGATCGCCGTGGTCTGATGTTCACCAAGCTGATGCAGATACTCTTTTAATTCATCATCTGCATGCGAACGGCTCACCACCACCAATGGCGGGCGTGCATCGCGTACCTGAATCGGCTGGCGGTTGCCGGCTTCATCTTTCCAGGCTTTGCCGTCGGCTGCCGAATACATCACGTTCAACACCGGGGCGTAAACCACGCCCATCACCGGTTTTCCGTTTTCAATCAATGCGATGTTGACGGTAAATTCGCCATTGCGCTTGATAAACTCTTTGGTGCCGTCCAGCGGATCCACCAGCCAGTAACGCGTCCACGTCTGGCGAATGTCCCACGTCGGCGGGTCTTCTTCCGACAACACCGGCACATCCGGCGTCAACGCCTGCAAACCGCGCGCAATCACATTGTGGGCCGCGATATCCGCCGCCGTTACCGGAGAGTCATCCTTTTTGCTGGTGACCTCCATCGGTTTGTGACCTTCGTACACTTGCATAATGGCATCGCCCGCTTCCCGCGCGAGCTGGCAAATTGCATCTAACATATCCACCTCTTGTCTGTTCAGTGGTTGTAACTCGTTGTTTTACTTATATCGCATTGCGGTGGAATCTGCCATCTGTGAGAGGGATTGCATTTTCTTTGCTCACTTTTATGGCAGTATTCACAATTCTGTAAGCAACAAACTGTTCACAACATTTTTTTTGTGGCTTAGATCGTAAAAAGGACGCCTCTGATGATTAAGTTTAGTGCAACGCTTCTGACCACGCTGATTGCGGCCAGCGTGCAGGCTACGACGGTGGATTTACGCATTCTGGAAACCACTGATTTGCATAGCAACATGATGGATTTTGATTACTACAAAGACTCGGCGACGGAAAAATTCGGACTTGTGCGCACCGCCAGCCTGATCAACGCCGCGCGCGGAGAAGTCAAAAACAGCGTGCTGGTGGATAACGGCGACTTAATCCAGGGTAGCCCGCTGGGCGATTATATGGCGGCGAAAGGGCTGAAGAACGGTGAAATCCACCCGGTGTATAAAGCGATGAACACCCTCGATTATGCCGTTGGCAACCTCGGTAACCACGAGTTCAACTACGGGTTGGACTACCTGCACAAAGCGCTGGCCGGGGCGAAATTCCCCTACGTGAACGCCAACATTATTGATGCGAAAACCAAACAGCCGCTGTTCACGCCTTACCTCATTAAAGAGACGCCGGTTACTGATAACGGCGGCAAAACGCACACCTTGCGCATCGGTTATATCGGCTTTGTGCCGCCGCAAATTATGGTGTGGGATAAAGCCAATTTGAACGGCAAAGTGACGGTGAATGACATCACCGAAACCGCCCGCAAATATGTGCCGGAAATGCGCGCGAAAGGCGCCGATCTGGTGGTGGTTGTCGCACACTCCGGGCTGTCGGCAGAGCCTTACCAGGCAATGGCGGAAAACTCCGTTTACTACCTCAGCGAAGTGCCGGGCGTGGACGCGATCCTGTTTGGTCACGCGCATGCTGTCTTCCCAGGTAAAGATTTCGCCGCCATCAAGGGCGCGGATATCAACAAAGGCACGCTGAATGGCGTGCCGTCGGTGATGCCGGGCATGTGGGGCGATCATCTTGGCGTGGTCGATCTGGTGTTGAACAACGATGCCGGTAAATGGCAGGTCAGCGCGTCGAAAGCCGAAGCGCGCCCGATTTATGACGCGGCGGCGAAAAAGGCGCTGGTGAGCGAAGACAGCAAGCTGGTGCAGATCCTCAAGCATGACCACGATGCCACCCGCGAGTTTGTTGGCAAGCCAATCGGGAAATCGGCGGACAACATGTACAGCTACCTGTCGCTGGTGCAGGACGATCCGACCGTACAAGTGGTGAACAATGCGCAGAAAGCCTATGTGGAACACTTTATTCAGGGCGATCCCGATCTGGCGAAACTGCCGGTGCTCTCCGCCGCCGCACCGTTTAAAGCCGGTGGGCGCAAAAACGATCCCGCCAGTTTTGTCGAAGTGGAAAAGGGCCAGTTGACCTTCCGTAACGCCGCCGATTTGTACCTCTACCCCAACACATTGGTGGTGGTGAAAGCGACGGGTAAAGAAGTGAAAGAGTGGTTGGAGTGCTCCGCCGGGCAGTTTAATCAGATCGACCCACACAGCGACAAGCCGCAAAACCTGATCAACTGGGACGATTTCCGTACCTATAACTTCGATGTGATCGACGGGGTTAACTACCAGATTGATGTGACGCAACCGGCACGCTACGACGGTGAATGCCAGAGCCTTAACCCGCAGGCGGAACGTATTAAAGATCTGACATTTAACGGCAAACCGATCGATCCGAACGCGGTGTTCCTCGTCGCCACCAATAACTACCGCGCCTACGGCGGCAAGTTTGCCGGAACCGGCGATAGCCATATCGCGTTCGCCTCGCCGGATGAAAACCGGGCGGTGCTGGCGAAGTGGATTGGCGATGAAACCCAACGCGCGGGCGAAATCCACCCGGCGGCCGACAACAACTGGCGACTGGCGCCGATTCACTCCAGCACTCAGTTAGATATTCGTTTTGAAACCGCGCCGACAGAGAAAGCCGCCGCGTTTATCAAAGAGAAAGCGCAGTATCCGATGCAAAAAGTGGCCAACGACGACATTGGCTTCGCGATTTATCGCCTCGCGTTGTAAAAACGCGTGTAGGCCGGATAAGCGCAGCGCCATCCGGCAATCGAAGCCGCCATCCAGTCAGTTCGCCGGATGGCGGCTTCGCCTTATCCGGCCTACCGATTATGCAACTTCGCGCTGCTGCAACACTTGCGGCAAATTCATTTCGATCCAATCGGCCAGCGCAGCGACTTTCTCGCTCACCTGCTCGCCCAGCGGCGTCAGACTATACTCCACATGTGGCGGCACCACCGGGTACGCCACGCGGTTGACGAAACCATCCTGCTCAAGCCATTGCAGGCTTTGCGACAGCATCTTCTCACTGACGCCGCCCATCTTGCGGCGCAGGTCGCTAAAACGGTGCGTGCCGTCGCGGAGCGCCACCAGGATCAACACGCCCCAGCGGCTGGTCACGTGCTTTAGTACCTCCCGCGAAGGACACTGCTCGGAGAACAAATTGCCGTCGCGCACTTTTTCACTCAACGTCTGAGGGCGAGGATCTGTTTTCATACTTACCTTTTTGTACGTACTTACTAAAAGTTAGTTAGGGTGTTAGCGTACCACAGCACTTATCAAACACGTCAGGAGAAAAGTTATGATCGCACTTACCGGCGCGACCGGCCAACTGGGCCAGTTTGTGGTAGAAGAATTGCTGAAAACCGTCGCGGCAAAAGAGATTGTCGCTATCGTGCGTAACCCGGCAAAAGCCGAAGCACTGAGCAAACAAGGTGTACTGGTTCGCCAGGCCGACTATAACGACCAGGCCGCGCTGACACAGGCGCTGGCGGGCGTCGATAAACTGCTGCTGATCTCCAGTAGCGAAGTCGGCCAGCGCACTGCCCAGCACAGCAACGTGATTCACGCCGCCAAAGCCGCAGGCGTGAAATTCATTGCCTACACCAGCCTGTTGCATGCGGACAAATCCCCGCTCGGCCTGCATGTTGAACATGTTGAAACGGAAAAGCTGCTCGCCGAATCCGGCATTCCCTATGCGCTGCTGCGTAACGGTTGGTACAGCGAAAACTATTTGGCCAGCGCCCCGGCGGCTTTGGCGCACGGCGTGTTTATTGGTGCGGCAGGCGACGGCAAAATCGCCTCCGCCACCCGTGCGGATTACGCCGCCGCGGCCGCGCGCGTAATAAGCTCGGAGGGCCATGCGGGCAAAGTGTATGAATTGGCGGGCGATAACAGCTGGACGCTGAGCGAATTGGCCGCGCTGCTGAGCAAAGCGAGCGGTAAAAACGTGGTGTACCAGAACCTGAGCGAAGCCGATTTCGCCGCCGCGTTGAAAGAGGTCGGTCTGCCAGAAGGCTTTGCTAACCTGCTGGCGGATTCCGATGCAGGTGCGGCAAAAGGCGGCCTGTTTGATGACAGCAAAACCCTGAGCAAACTGATTGGCCGCCCGACGACACCGATCGCCGATAGCGTCAACGGCATCCTGTAAAGGTTACAAATTGGTTAATTTTTGTGGCCTGCTGCCGGATCATCCTGAATAATAACGGTCTTGCCCGGTGGAGGATGAGTGTGGAAGGCGTACCAGAACAGTTTACTGATGAGAAAGATCGCGCGAGTTTTCGCCATCTGGCCATGCTGCCGGGCGTTGAGCTGTATCATGCGCATATTTCTCGCTACGCCTTTGAACCACACACCCACGAAGCGTTTGGCATTGGCGCGATTGAAGCCGGTGCCGAACGTTTTCGCTATCGCGGCACGCAATATGTCGCGCCGGCAAATTCCGTTGTCACCATGAACCCTGATGAGTTACACACTGGCGAAGCCGAAGGCGCAGACGGCTGGCGCTATCGCATGGTGTACCTCGATCCCGATTTTCTCGAACAGGTCACCGGCATCCGCCACTGGTGGTTTAGCGATGTCACACGCATTGATCCGCTGCGCAGCCAGCAGATCTGCACGCAGATCCACGGTCTTTGGCACACCGACGATCCGTTAACACAGCAAGGGATTCTGCTGAATTTGATCGATACGTTCCGTCCGCTGGCGCACCATGCGCCGCAACGACAGGAAGGTGCGCACCGCTTCGAACGGGTGCGCGATTATCTGCACGACAACTATATGCGCAGCCTGACGCTTGATGAACTGGCGAACGTCGCGGCGCTCAGCCCGTATCACTTCCAGCGCCAGTTCAAGGCGCATTTTCACGTCACTCCCCACCAGATGTTGATGGCCATTCGCCTATGGCGCGCCAAACAATTCCTCACCGAGGGGATGCCAGCCGCTGCGGTCGCCGCCGTTACCGGCCTTACCGATCAGTCCCATCTCACCCGCGCTTTCACCCACCGTTATGGCATCACACCCGTGCGTTACCAAAAACAGGTAAGAAAATAGTAAAGAAAAAGTAAAGAAACGGTAAAACTGGAGTAAGGCACCAGTAAGGCAATCTCATACAATATTTCCGCACGTCGTTTTCCTAAACTGCTGCGGAACGATACATATGATGGATGAACCGATGATTAGTGGTGTCTTGTATGCCCTGTTAGCAGGTCTGTTATGGGGGTTAGTATTTGTCGGACCGTTGATCGTGCCGGATTACCCGGCGGCGGTCCAATCCACCGGGCGCTACCTTGCCCTTGGCATTATCGCCCTGCCGCTGGCATGGCTAGGTCGCGAACGCTTGCGCCAGCTCACCCGCAAAGACTGGCTGACCGCCACGTGGCTATCGGTGGTGGGTAATCAGATCTATTACATTTGCCTGGCGAGCGCGATAAAGCGCACGGGCGCGCCAATCTCAACGATGATTGTTGCAACGTTGCCGGTGGTGATCCCGATCTGCGCGAACCTCCTTTATAGCCATCGTGATGGCAAACTCGCCTGGCGTCGGCTGGCGCCTGCCCTTACTTTCATTGCCCTTGGTCTGGCGTGTGTGAATATCGCCGAACTGCGCCACGGGTTGCCGAACTTCAGTTGGTGGCGTTACGGCTCGGGGATCGCGCTGGCGATTGCCACCGTTGTTTGTTGGGCGTGGTATGCGCTGCGCAATGCCAGCTGGCTGCGGGAAAACCCGGACAAAAATCCGATGATGTGGGCCACGGCGCAGGCGCTGGTCACACTGCCGGTGTCGCTGGTAGGTTATCTCGCGGTCTGTTTGTGGCTCGGCGTGCAACAACCCGATTTTGACCTGCCGTTTGGCCCGCAACCGCTGGTGTTTATCACCCTGATGTTCGTGATAGCCGTGTTCTGCTCGTGGGTCGGGACGCTGTTCTGGAACATCGCCAGCCAGCGATTGCCGACGGTGATTGTCGGCCCGCTGATTGTTTTCGAAACCCTCGCCGGGCTGCTGTATACCTTTATGTTGCGCAAAAGTGTGCCGCCGCTGCTGACACTTTGCGGCATCATTTTATTGGTCGGCGGCGTGGTCTACGCGGTGATGGCGAAACCAGAGAAAGTCAGCGTGACCCCGGTGGGAGATGCAAGGTAACGTGCCGCTACAGCGCCTCGCTGCGTAACCATCTGAGCAGGCTCTCAACCGACGTACTGGATGGCGCTCGCGCCACGGGCTGACCTTGCTTCAACAGCAGTAGCGTCGGCAAGCCGCGCACGCCAAGCTGCGTCGCCAACGCCGGGTAACGGTCAGCATCCAGGTAGCGCGTGGGGAGCGAGTTAATCTGGCCAGCGAGCTGCGGATGATTAAGCTGTTGCCATAACCCACGGCAATGCACGCAGCGTTCTGCACCGATAAACAGCAACATCGGCTGCTCACTGTGCAGATCCGCGTTTTCGCTGACGGGCAAGAACGCGCTTTGCGCGACCCGGAACAATTTCGGGCTGCGCAGCAGCGAATCGTTATCAGTGGCAATGCATAGCGCGTCGGCACTTTTGCTGTACGCCTGAACGCCTGCCACGCGCACCACACTTTGCGCAGGCCCAGAGGGCGCGGCGCCTGGCTGGCGCAGCGTTCGCACATCAACGGCATCAATCGGTGTTTCAAGCGGCTGCGTTAATTGTGGGATCCAGGCATAAGGCACGCGGTAGGCGCGATAAACCATATTGTTGTTCAGCGTCTTACCCCAGAACGGCGAGACATATTCCCAGACAATCTCGTGGTCGCGGGTTACTTCGAAAATGCGCCCGTTCGAACCTTCGTTAATCAGCGTATTGCCGTTTTCCAGCCGCTGAATGTTGCTGATATAGGGGCTATAGAAACGGGACGAATCCGTCGGATGGGGAATGTTGGCCTCATATGGCGAATAACGCCATTCAATATCCAGCGTCTGCGGGTTGATCTCCAGAATGCGGGAATAGTCGCGCCAGGCATTTTTTACCCCATCCGCCGACGCGGGATTCGGCGCGCCGTAGCCCGCCCAACCGCCGTTATCAAAGACCAGAATATTACCTGCGCCTGGTAACCCCTGCGGGATCATATGCGCATGATGCTGGCCGATTATCCAGCCCAGGTGCTTCAGTTCAGGTTTGCTGTAATCCGGGCCAATCTGCCAGACGATGTTGCCGCTTTGCTTATCGGTAATGGCGATGATGTTGGATTCACGGGCGTCCCAGATAATATTATCCGGGTGGAAACGACGGTCACCGGCATCGAACCACGGATTCGGCCCCAGCGCTGACATTGAGTTGATGTGCATCCAGTCGCCCATCCCGCCACCGCTTGCCCGCATATTGGGGTTATTGCGCAGTGCGGTTCGCGCCGCCTCGTCAAAACCCAACTCGTGAAAATGGTCGCTACAGCGCCACTCCCAAATAACATTGCCTTGCCAGTCAACCTCAATGATGGTGTCGTCGAGCAGCACCTGGTCGGAAATGGCCTCGTTCACTAAATTGGTGTGCGCGAGAATCAGCGTGTTTCCACCTTCGACTTGCGGCTCCAGCCCCGGCGCGTAATAACCCACCGGGTTTCCGGCACGCTGATAATCATGGTGCGCGCGCGCCATCCAGCGCGTCGCATTTCCGGGGTCGCTGACCTGCTCATAACGTTCGAATTTCCAGGTCACATTGCCTTCCCAGTCCACCTGAATCAGATCCAGCATATCCTGCATACCGTAGCGCGGATCGCGCTCGCCGCTGTGGCCGATAATCGCCCCGCCGGGCAGAATTTTATTCGGAAAACCATGCAGTTGCGGCCATTCACGCACCACAGTGCCATTCATATCAATCAGTACCGCGCCGTGTTCGGCGGCCTGAAAAACGGTGTAGCCGCTCCAGGCGCGTTGCGGATCGTAAAGTGTCGCGCCGGTCGGATAAACAGAAGGGTGTCCCATAGAATGCTCCTTAGAAAGCCATCAGGCGGAAGTGATCGCAGTACGAATCTGGCGACAGGCGGCGGTGAAATGCGCGTTATCACGCTGGCGTGGATGGGAAAGCGATAGCGTAACCACTTCACGGATCTTGCCCGGACGTGGGGAAAGCACCACCACCCGATCGGCCAGCGTGACCGCTTCTTC